>NZ_LHVM01000021.1:0-22556 GCF_001269805.1 Pseudomonas sp. P1.8 | reverse complement strand
GTGTTCCGGTTGTCACGCCAGTGGCATTGCCGGGTAGCTATGTTCGGAATAGATAACCGCTGAAAGCATCTAAGCGGGAAACTAGCCTCAAGATGAGATCTCACTGGGACCTTGAGTCCCCTGAAGGGCCGTCGAAGACTACGACGTTGATAGGTTGGGTGTGTAAGCGCTGTGAGGCGTTGAGCTAACCAATACTAATTGCCCGTGAGGCTTGACCATATAACACCCAAGCAATTTGATTCCTCGAAAGAGCATCAGATTGCGGTGTGTGAAGACGCAATGAACCGAAAGTTCGTATCTCACAAAACACCGATTTCTATCACATCCCCAATTTGCTGAAGCGCGGCCGACTGGCCACGATTCGGTACCCGAATTTCTTGACGACCATAGAGCATTGGAACCACCTGATCCCATCCCGAACTCAGCAGTGAAACGATGCATCGCCGATGGTAGTGTGGGGTTTCCCCATGTGAGAGTAGGTCATCGTCAAGATTAAATTCCGAAACCCCAATTGCGAAAGCAGTTGGGGTTTTGTTTTTGCGGCGTGAAAAAAACGAGAGCAATCAAGCACAAATTGCTCAGTTATTTTTGCCCCAGGACACTAGAATAGGTCCAACTTTTTCAGAGTCAGAGCGCTTATGCCGGATTCGGTTGACGCCAAAGAGCTGTCAGAATTACCACTGGAAGATCTGGTTGCCTGCCATGAGTGTGATTTGCTCATGCGCAAACCCGAACTCGCCCACGGCGAAAAAGCCCTGTGCCCACGCTGTGGCTACGAACTCTATGCCCATCGGTACAGCGTTGTACAACGCAGTCTTGCATTGGTCATAGCCGCGCTGTTGCTGTATGTCCCGGCGAACTTTTTACCCATCATGCAGCTCAATCTACTCGGGCAATCTTCGCATGACACTGTCTGGAGCGGGGTTGTTGCGCTTTTTGACACGGGCATGCAAAGCGTTTCAGTGATTGTGTTCCTGTGCAGCATGGGGATCCCGCTGCTCAAGCTGCTGTGCCAATTGGCCGTATTGTTGAGTATCCGTTTCGATATCGGACGCAGTTACGGCTTGTTGCTCTATCGCATTTATCACCACATACGCGAATGGGGGATGCTTGAGGTTTACCTCATGGGTGTGTTGGTTGCGATCGTCAAACTGGCAGATATGGCAGCAATCACCGTCGGCCTGGGATTGGCGTGTTTCATTGGTTTGTTGCTGGTTCAAGTCTGGCTGGAGGTCGTCATGTCGCCTCACCAGATCTGGCAGGCGTTATCAGGAGAGGATGCCCATGCGGGCGATTGATGCAGGCATTCTGATTTGCAAGGAATGTCATGAATTGAACAGGCAGGAAGCTGATACCGATGAGCAAGTCTGTACGCGCTGCGGGGCGCTTGTGCACGCCCGCACCCCGAATAGCCTGGTGCGAACCTGGGCCTTGCTGATCACCGCTGCCATTCTGTACATACCGGCGAATCTGCTGCCGATCATGACCGTCAACTCTCTGGGCAAGGGGGCTCCGAGTACGATCATGGCGGGGGTGATCGAGCTGGTGCACTACGGAATGATCCCCATTGCCGCCGTGGTGTTTATCGCGAGCATTCTGGTGCCGACGTTCAAGCTGGTGGGGATCGCGCTGTTGCTGTTCTCCGTGCAGCGTCGGCAGCCACTTTCCGCGCGGCAGCGCATCTGGATGTACCGTTTTATCGAATTTATCGGCCGCTGGTCGATGCTCGATATCTTTGTGATCGCCATCCTCGTGGCGGTTGTGAATTTCGGGCGGCTTGCCAGCATCGAAGCCAATCTTGGTGCCGTCGCGTTCGCCAGCGTGGTGATTCTGACGATGCTTGCCGCAGTAACTTTTGATCCCCGACTGATTTGGGATAACACGGAGTCGGACGACGACCATGAGTGATTTGCCTGTAGCGAAAACCCGACCGGCCTCCAACTGGTCTGCCATTTGGGTGTTACCACTGATTGCCTTGATCATTGGCGGCTGGCTCGGCTGGCGTGCGTATAACGAAACCGGCATCGAAATTCAGGTGCGCTTTGAAAGTGGTGAAGGTATTCAGGCCAACAAGACTGAGGTTGTCTATAAAGGCATGTCGGTCGGTAAAGTCAAAAGCCTCAAGCTTGATGACGAGGGCAACTCCAAGGGTGTGATTGCCAGCATCGAAATGAACAAGGATGTGGAGCAATACCTGCGTACAAGTACACGTTTCTGGCTGGTCAAGCCGAGCGTGACCCTGGCCGGTATCACTGGCCTTGAGACGCTGGTTTCAGGCAACTACGTTGCGGTCAGTCCGGGGGAGGGCGAACCCGTCCGCAAGTTCAAGGCCCTGGCACAGGAACCGCCACTCTCTGATGCGCAGCCCGGCCTGCACCTGACAATCAAGGCTGATCGCCTGGGTTCGTTGAACCGTGGCAGCCCGGTGTTCTACAAGCAGATCAAGGTTGGGCAGATCAAGAGCTATATCCTTTCCGAAGACCAGAGCACCGTTGAGCTCAAGGTCTTCATTGAGCCGACCTACGCCAAACTGGTGCGCAAACACACCCGTTTCTGGAACGCCAGTGGCGTCAGCATCGACGCCAACCTGTCGGGTGTGAAGATACGCAGTGAGTCCCTCGCCAGTATCGTTGCCGGTGGTATCGCGTTCGCTACGCCGGAAAACCGCAAGGACAGCCCGCCTACCGATCCGAGTCTGCCTTTCAGGCTCTATGAAGACTTCGATGCCGCAGCGGCCGGTATTCGAATCAAGGTCAAGCTCAGCGACTTCGAAGGCTTGCAGGCTGGTCGCACGCCGGTGATGTATAAAGGCATTCAGGTCGGTAATCTCAAGGCACTGAAAGTCGATCCTGACCTTTCCGGAGCTACTGCTGAACTGACGATGGACCCGTTGGCCGAAGACTATCTGGTGGACGGTACGCAATTCTGGGTGGTCAAACCGTCGATTTCCCTGGCGGGAATTACCGGTCTGGAAGCACTGGTCAAAGGTAACTACATCGCCGTGCGTCCTGGCGACAAGGGCTCGGCACCGCAGCGCGAATTCGTCGCACGGCCCAAAGCGCCACCGCTGGATCTGCGCGCACCTGGCTTGCACCTGGTGTTGTTCACCGAAAACCTCGGCTCGCTGGAAGTCGGCAGCCCGGTTCTCTACAAGCAGGTCAAGGTCGGTTCGGTACAGAGCTACCAGTTCTCGCGAACCAAAAAGCAGCTGATCATCGGCGTGCACATCGAGAAGGAGTACGAGGAGCTGGTTAACGCCTCGACACGCTTCTGGAATGCCAGCGGCATTACGCTGACGGGCGGGCTCGGTGGGGTTCAAGTCAAAAGTGAATCGTTGCAGAGCTTGATGGCCGGCGGCATCGCATTCGAGACGCCTGAAGCCAAGGCACCCTTGCAGAAACGCATTCCACGTTTCCGTTTGTTCGCCAATCATGAAGACGCCACGCAAAAGGGCGCAGTGGTCACGATCAAAGTGGATCGCGCCGATGGTCTGCGTACCGGCACGCCGATCCGCTTCAAGGGTCTGGATGTCGGCAAGATCGAAGATGTCGACCTGAGTGAGGATTTGCAGTCCGTACTGCTCACCGCACGCATTACTGAAGTGCCGGAGCGCATCGCTCGGGTGGGTAGTCAGTTCTGGGTGGTCAAGCCTGAACTGGGACTGATCAAAACGTCCAACCTCGAAACCCTGGTCACCGGGCAATACATCGAAGTACAACCTGCGGCCAAGAATCTTGGCCCGCAGAAGAGTTTCGTAGCGTTGCCCACGCCACCGGAAACAGCCAAACAGGAGGCCGGTTTGAGCCTGGTGTTGAGCGCTCCGCGCCGTGGGTCCCTTAAGGCCGGTGTGCCGGTTACCTACCGCGAAATCACGGTGGGCAAGGTGACTGGCTACGAGTTGGGTCAGACGGCTGATCGTGTGCTGATCCGTATCCTGATCGAACCAAAGTACGCACCACTGGTACGCAGCGGTACACGTTTCTGGAACACCAGTGGTTTTGACTTCGACGTGGGTCTGTTCAGAGGTGCGACGGTGCGCACTGAGTCCCTGGAGACAATGATTCAGGGCGGTGTTGCCTTTGCCACGCCAGACGGTGAGCGCATGGGGAACCCGGCGCGGCCCGAGCAGACGTTCGCGCTGTTCGACAAGTTCGAAGATGAATGGCTGACCTGGGCGCCGAAGATTCCCCTCGGCAAGTAGTTCTCCGGTGCCTGTGCTGCCGTCATCGCGAGCAGGCTCGCTTGCACAATGATCTTGATCTGATGTGGGGGCGAGCCTACTCGCGAAACGGTCTTTGAGTGCACCAAAAAGACTAAAAAAAGCCTACAAAAAAGGCCGCGATCCATCGGATTGCGGCCTTTTTTATTGCC
Source organism: Pseudomonas sp. P1.8 (assembly GCF_001269805.1). NCBI lineage: Bacteria > Pseudomonadati > Pseudomonadota > Gammaproteobacteria > Pseudomonadales > Pseudomonadaceae > Pseudomonas > Pseudomonas sp. P1.8. Next base: position 18,185 of record NZ_LHVM01000021.1, on the reverse strand, counting down.
TTCGATTCAAGCCTCAGACCGCATCCAGCTCCGGTTCATCCGCTGGCTCGTTGATCGTCGTCTTCACTTGTTCGTGACGACGAATGTACTTCCAGTCCGCTTCATCGATGTAGATACCGGCGGGACCGCTGCCGCCTTCCAGGTCGATGGCGACACTGGCGCAGACTTGCGGCTTCACACTCGCCAGAATCGGTACGAAGCCCAGTTGCAGGCTGGTTTCCAGCAATGCGGCCTGGTTCTTCTCATCAATGTCCGCGGCCTCGTCAAGGTAGTACGGTAGACGCACGCGACCGGCGAGGTCGCGATCCATCAAGTGCAGCAACAAGTACATGTTGGTCAGTGCCTTGATGGTCATCGTGGTGCCATTGGACGCGGCGCCGTCGATGTCGGTATGGATCACTGGCTGGCCGTTGACCTTGGTGATCTCGAATGCCAGTTCAAACAGATCCTTGAGGCCGAGCTGATTGTGGTTCGCCGCTACCAGACGCGCCAGATATTCCTTGGCCTCTTCGTTCTTGTTGTCCTGTTCGGCGCTTTGGCTGAGGTCGAAGACGGACAGGGTTTCGCCCTCCTCGTACTGCCCGGCGCTGTGGATGATCTGGTCGATGTGCTTGAGCGCTTCCTTGTTCGGCGCGAGGACGATGCGGAAGCTTTGCAGGTTGGACACCTGACGCTTGTTGATCTCGCGGTTGAACAGCGCCAGTTGGTGCTCGAGGCTGTCGTAGTCGCTGCGGATGTTGCGCAAGGTCCGAGCGATGTCCGTCACGGCGGCACGACGTGCCTTGCCGAGGGTGAGGGCTTCGTCGGTGCGGTGCGCGTAAGCGTTGATCAGCAGTTGCAGACGACGCTCCATATCGTCTTCGCTGTCGAACTTGGCCACGCCCTTTAGGCGCACCTGAGCGTACAGCGCCTCGATCTGGCCGTCGGCGCGCAGCAGGCCTTGCCAGCTGTCCTGATAGTCGTTGAGCAACGGCAGCAGGTTGTCCATCGAATCGTCGATCGGGTCCATAAACGGTGTGCCGAACGGCAGGTCCGCCGGCAACAGCTGGCGGCGACGCAGGGCGTCGTCGAGGGTGCGTTGCTTGGCTTCCATGTCGCCGATCTGCCGGCCGACCAGTTGCAGCTTGGCCGACAGTTGCTGGACGCGTTCGGTGAAGGCGTCACTGGAACGCTTCAGTTCGTCCTGCGCCGCTTCCATTTGCGCCAGTTGCTCGAGCTTGTCTCCTTCCTCGGCGCTCAGGGTTTGCGCGCGGCGGAAGTCTTCCAAAGCCTTTTGCGCATCCAGCACTTGCTGGTACAACGCTTCGGTCTGGGTCTTGCTCGCAGCGCGGTCGGCGGCGACGGCTTGCTGGGTCTTGAGTTGCTTGAGTTCTTTGTCCAGACGCTCTTTCTGATCGCGCAATGCGGCACGGTCAGCCAAGGCTTGCAAGGCTGGCGGTTCGATGTTGGAGATGTCGATGGACAGCCCAGGTACTTCGAAACGCTCGCCTTTGAAGCCGTCGAGGATCAGTTCCACGGACTTCACCCAGTCGCCGTTTTCGTCGAGGGTGATGCCGTGTTCGCCCAATGGCAGGCTGAACAGTGTGCTGTTGAACAGACGCATCAGTCGTTCGACGTCTTGCTGCGAGAATTCTTCACGCAGGCGGGCGTAGCTGTTGTTATCGGCATGATCGAGTTGCTGTTTGACCGACTTCAGGCGTTTTTCCAGATCGCGCAGACGCTCTTCGAGGTCTTCGGCGCTGAACTGACGGGACTGCGCCAGTGCACCGGCCAGTTCATCGTGGGCGTCCTTGGCGGCCAGCAGTTGCTGCTCCAGCACCTTGACGTCATCGACCAGGGCAAAGCGATGCTTGAGCACCGACAGTTCGCCAAGCCAGCGCTGGATGCCGGTGATTTCCCGCTCCAGGCGCATCAGTTCCTGAGTGCCGCCGCGCTGATCGTTTTGCAGGGCGTCCTGCTCGTTACGGTAGTGCTCGGACTGTATGGTCAGTTCTTCCTTGCGCGCACTGGCGTAGTCCGACCAAGTGCCGAGCAGCGAGTCGAGCAGGGGAGAGATCCGGTGCAGTTTGCCGCGCAGAATGTCGCGTTGCTTGACGCCGTTGGCCAGGGCCTCGACCAATGGGCCGGCGGCGACCAGCGAGTTGTAGTCCTGCTCCATGCGTCGTACATCGCGGAAGGCTTCTTCGCACGCCGCAATGTAATCGACGCTGCCGGATCGCAGGCTGTGCTCGAACGCATCGAGAAACAGTTGCTTGAGTTTGGCCGCAGTGATTTCGCGCATGTGCAGCAGGTTGATGAACAGCGCTCTGAAGGTCTTCAGGCTTTGTTCGCTGGTGGAGCGCAGCGGGATCAGCGTCAGGTCCAGCGGGATCGACGTGTGTCCGCCGACCAGCAAACGGCGCAGTTCATCCGGCTTGAGTTCGTAGGCTTTCAGGCCTTCGCGCTCAAGGTTGGTGAACAGTTCTTTTTGACGCAGGCAAGTATCGTTCTTTTGGTAGTGGGCCAAATCGAGTTGACCGGCATAGGCAAAGAACTGGTGACCGAAACCACCCCCAGGGCCACGGCCGACCACACCGATCACGTGCGGGCCGTGGGGCAGGTTCACTTCAACGAGAATGTAACTGGTGTCCGAGGCGAAGTAGAAGCGTCGGGACTGCTCCAGGCTGTACTTGCCGAAGCTCATGTCCGACATGCGCGCCAGAATCGGGAATTGCAAGGCATTGATCGAAGCGGATTTGCCGAGGTTGTTCGCGCCGTAGACCGACAGCGGTTCTTCCAGCGGGAACAGACCAAGGCTGTAACCGGCGGTGTTCAGAAGGGCAAAGCGGCGGATGCCGTAACGTTCCTTGCTCATGCGTCGAGCTCCTGTTCTTCGGCGATGGCGCGGGCCAGGGCGTCTTCTTCGCTTTCACCATCGAATTCACTCAGATCGAGCGGATCGTCGGTCTGCAGCAGTTTTTCGTCGCTGTCTTCATCGATCAGCACTGGCACCGGCAAAGGCAATACGCTGTGCAGGCTGGCTGCCAGATCACGGTCCTGCTGGACCGAGAGGCACACATCGAGGAAACGGTGCATCGGCGGCAAGAACCGGTAGATGCCGTTTTCTTCACCGGCGAAGCCGAGCTGGGTCATGCGGCGCATGATTTTTTCTTCAAGCTCTTCGACGGTCTGCACTTCAGCCTGGATGAACAGGTCGCGGTATTTTTCCAGCAACGACGGCAATTCATCACGGCCCAGGCTGCCGCCATCGAGGACGGCAATCGGATCGCGGCCCTGATCGGCCAGGTGCTCGACGAGGATGAACGTGAACAGCGCCAGACGTTGCGCGGTCTTGTTCACTGCCGCAGCGGCGAGGTCCGGAACGAAGTAGTAGAAGCCGCGGGTATCGCACACCAGTTCAAAACCCAGGGCCTTGAACAGCGTGCGGTATTGGTCCTGGAAGTTCGACAATTGTGCGTACAGCTCCGGATCCCGGCGGCTGACGTGATAACCCTTGAACAGCTCGCGAAAGATCGGTGCCAGATGGGACAGTTCGGATAGATCAAGATGCATGTGGAGTGCTCGCAGAATTCTCGGGGGCCTCAGGGCCGGCCGAGAGCAGGGCGAAGGAGCGCAGGCTGACCTGGTGCTCGTGTGTGAAGTAATCGCGACGTTCCAGGCGCTCGCGCTGGAAGCGTTTTTCCCGGGAGAGGCGCGAGAACCAGTACAGCAGTTCGTCGGTGGCGCCGTCCGGTTCCTGCTCCAGCAGCCAGGTCATCAAGTCCGGCATCGGCAGCGCGTCTTCGCAGCGTTCGAGCATTTCCCGAACCGTGCGTGGCGCACGTGGCGCTTCGCCTTTCTGTGTCTTGTGGGCCTTGGGAAAGCGCGCCGGTTTCGGTTCGAAACGGGCCAGGGCGTAAACGTAGGCTTCGACCTGACTGGCGCTGCCGAGGAAAGTGCTCTGCGGGCGCGTGAACATCGGCATGGCCGCATGCGGTACGGCGTCGATGCCTTTGCGTCGGATCATCGACAGGGCCAGTGCGGCGCCACGGGTCACGGCGTTGTGGCGGCGCGCTTCTTCACGCAGCGGCAGCAGCAATTCGCGGGCATGACGCAGGGTCAACTGGGCGCTGGTCTGCATTTCGAGGATGCGCGCGTGGGTGCGCAGCAGCATGTCATCGTCGACCAGGTGGCCGAGACGTTGCTGTTCGCTGAGCATCTTGAGCAGGACGTTTTCGACCTTGCGCACGCCTTGTTCGAAGGCGCCGTCGGCATTCACCAGATCAATCATCGGCTCGACGTATTCGTCCCAGGTCGCCAGTACTTCAGCGTAACGCTGGCGCAAGGGAATCTGCCGGTCGCTGGTTTTCGCCCGTTCGGCGACGGCCACCAGCGCCTGTTCGTCGTTATCGAGTTTTTTCAGTACATCGCGCACCCGCATGTCGAGCAGGCGCAATTGGCGCGCCAGGTCGTTGCCATCGCGGATATCGAACGCGTCCTGGATATAACCGGCCAGACGCTCGAGGTGGCGCAAATAGGCTTCGATCTCCAGGCACAGGCCCAAACGGTGTTCACGGCGCAGGTAGGCGAGGAAGTCGTGAATCTGCGCATTGAGCTCGAACCGGTTCGGGCTTTTCGCCACGGGGACCAGAATATCGAGGCGAATCCACACGTCCAGCAGGCTGGTGATGTCCTGCGGCGTACTGTCGAGTTGCTGGGCGGCCAACTGTGAACGCAATTCGTTGAGGCTCAGTGTGCCTTGGTCGAAGTGCTCGCACAGTGGCTCCAGAAGTGCCCAGTGTTCAGCGAGGGCGCGCAAGACGCGCTTGGGTTCGATCATCGGAATGGCCGGCTGGTTGGCGATTAAAAGCCGCGATTGTACTGCATTGGGCGCGATGCAATTCACTCTCGGGACAAGCTGTCGCTTTTTGTATCGGTAAAGTCTATCGATCAACAGCGGGCGATCTTGTGCGAACGGCGGTAGAATCAGCGCACTATTAGTTATCCACAAGTGGCCGACCTTTGCTTATCGAGTCCCGCCGTCGCGCTTATTTGAACGCCATGCAGGTGGTCAACTGGCTGCCGCGCACCGAATTGCCCTTTGCCGCGCCTTCACGGCCCGAGCTGCTGGAGATCCCCGAGCCGCTTGTCGTCGCGCCTGTTGCGCCGGCTCCGGTGGCTCAAACACCCGTCGCGCCTGCGGTCAAACCGGCCGAGCGGGTGAAGATCGAGGTGCCTCGGCCATCGCTGGCGAGCACGCGCACCGGGGCCAAACCGGTGGAAGAGGCCGACGCGGCACCGGTCGTGGCGAAGGCGCCGGTCGTGCCGCCACCGCGCTTCGCGCTGCAATTGCTGCGGGCCGGGCGTTGCCTGCTGCTGGTCGAGTTACCCACAGGCGAAACGTTCCAGACCCGCGATCCCGCTTATTTGCTGCTCAAGGACATGTTGCGCGCCGCCGGTCTGCCGGACAGTCCGCAGATCGTCGGTGAACCTGTACGCTGGCCGTTGCTGGTGCGCGGGACGATGGATCAGGGCCCGGAAGCCGCCCGTGACTTCGTGCAGGGTTTTCTCTCGGTGCGGATGGAAGAGGCGCCTTGCGTCTGTCTATGGCTGATCGGCCTGCCCGCGGTGCGTTTTGCCGCAGAGGCAAATGCCGAGGCCTTCAACCGTGAACTCCAGGTCGAAGGCCTGGGTTCGGTCTGGGCCTTGCCGGGCCTGGAATTATTAATGGAAGAGCCACAGCGTAAAGCTGATGTCTGGCAAGCCATGCGTCGGCTGATGGCGCGCTGGAAAGAATCGAATGAGTGACGCTGTATCGTTCCGCCCGATGAGCGAGGCGGACCTGGAAACCGTACTGAAGATTGAATACGCGGCGTACAGCCATCCCTGGACCCGCGGGATTTTCCTCGATGGCCTGGGCAAGTACCAGATCTGGCTGATGTTTGAAGGCCAGCAGCAGGTTGGCCACGGAGTGGTGCAGATCATCCTTGATGAGGCGCATCTGCTGAACATTACCGTCAAGCCCGAAAACCAGGGCCGAGGCCTCGGTTTGACGTTGCTGGAACACCTGATGTCGATTGCGTACAACGCCGACGCCCGGGAGTGTTTCCTGGAAGTGCGCGACAGCAATACTGCGGCGTTCAAATTGTACGAGCGGTATGGATTCAACGAGATCGGACGCCGCCGGGATTACTATCCGGCCGTGGGCGGGCGCGAAGACGCGGTGGTCATGGCCTGTACTTTGGTGGACTGAGCACTGTAGGAGCTGCCGAGGGTTGCGATCTTTTGATTTTCTATTCGAAACAAAAAAGATCGCAACCCTCGGGAGCTCCTGCGAATGCACGCAGAACTCAGCGCTTTTTGTCGAGAGGATCGCGCCGCGCCAGCTCCGCTTCATCCAGGCCATTGCCGCCACCGATGTCTTCTTCATCGACGATGCTCAAGTCCCAGTCTGCGGGTTCATCCTCGCCAGCTTCACGGCTATCACGAGCGCCATCTTCACGGGTCAGCGTTTCCGGGCTCATGTCATCGTCGGTGGGCTCATGGTCATCGGTCGAAGCACCGGTCATGCCTGCTTCACGTACACGCTGGCGGGGCATCAGTTGCTCACGTTCTTTTTCGGGCAGTTCGTCACCGATTTTTGCGCTGGGTTCTTCCTCATCGAAATCCAGTTCACGCACCGAGCCCATGCGGTCTTCGTTGTCATCGACAGGTTCCGGTTGTACCGCATCGTACGGACGTCGTGATTCAGTCATGGCAATTCCTCATACTGTGGGTCTTACTAGGGTGGACCCATCCGGCTCACGAGAATTCCCCCGGCAAGGAGCGCCACGTTTTGCATCAGGGCTTATCTGCATTACGCGCGTGACCTCGACGGGCGGTCGTCTGTCAAAGCAGCGCATCATTCACGAGGCTTCATTGCATGAACGAATTACAAGATCTGATTGATAACAACGAGCGTTGGGCCGATGCGATCAAGGAGGAAGATCCTGACTTCTTCGCCAAACTGGCCCGCCAGCAGACACCTGAATACCTGTGGATCGGTTGTTCCGATGCCCGTGTGCCTGCGAACGAGATTGTGGGCATGCTGCCCGGTGACCTGTTCGTACACCGCAACGTGGCGAACGTGGTGTTGCACACCGACCTGAACTGCCTGTCAGTGATCCAGTACGCGGTCGACGTGCTCAAGGTCAAACACATTCTCGTCACCGGTCACTATGGCTGCGGCGGCGTACGTGCCTCGATGCAGGATCGTCAGTTGGGCCTGATCGACGGCTGGCTGCGCTCGATCCGCGATCTGTATTACGAAAAACGCGACGAGCTGGCCAAGTACGCGACCGAAGAGGAACGTGTCGACCGCCTCTGCGAACTCAATGTGATCCAGCAGGTGGCTAACGTCGGCCACACCAGCATCGTGCAGAACGCCTGGCACCGGGGACAGAGCCTGTCGATCCACGGTTGCATCTACGGCATCAAGGATGGTCGCTGGAAAAGCCTGAACGCCACCATTAGCGGTTTCGAGCAGCTGCCACCGCAGTACCGCTTGCGTCCGGTTGATTCGCAGTAATCCATCGGTTGAGAAAGGCTTGGCTGACGCCCAAGGGCATAGGCAAAAAAGAACGGTATTTCCACTGTTGAAGACAGAGGAAATACCGTTTGATCACAGCCTTGGCGAGGGATGGCGGATCAAGATATTGGAAAAGGATTACAGCAGACGCAATGCCAGTTGGCTGCCGGCACGCAGGTATTCAACTTGTGCGGTTACCGCGTCCTTGACGATTGCTTCGCCGGTATCGGTCAGTTTGGCTTTTTTGGCATCAATGACAGCTGTCTGCAGCAACTGCATGGCGACATCCATTGCTTTCTGGAAAGCAGTCACAGTGTTGTGCTGGCCAAACTCGCGCACCACAACGTCCATTCGACGATCGGCATCGTCTCGCAGGTTTCGGTACTCAACGACCGATACCTTGCCGTCCTGATAAATTTCATTGATCAACTCTTCGAGTGTCCTGGATATCGGGGTCATCGGATCTTCCTTGGGTTGGTGTTTGAATGTCCGACTCAGGTTAATTCAAGTCCACAGCGTCGAAGAATCAGGACTAGCCCTTGCACTCAGTGAGATAACACCGCACGTGTTGTAAGAAGGTTCTTTCGGCTTTTCAGGCCTGGCCCTCGACACAAGCAGTCGGTGGCCAGGCAGACGAAGGGGGAAGTCGATGGCGCAGGCAACCTGCGCTTTTCTTACGGCATCACTGGCGGCGTGTACGCCAGCGTTGTTCCCAGCGCCCACAGCAGAAACAGCACCAGTGGCGTGTGCACCAGCAGCTGCACGAACGAGAAGCCGATCAGGTCTCGCGCCTTCAACCCCAGTACGCCCAGCAGCGGTAGCATGTAAAACGGGTTGATCAGGTTGGGCAGGGCTTCAGCAGCGTTATAGATTTGCACCGCCCAGCCCAGGTGATAGTTCAGGTCGTTGGCGACTTGCATCACGTAAGGCGCTTCAATGATCCACTTGCCGCCGCCGGACGGGATGAAGAAACCGAGGATCGCCGAGTACACCCCCATCAGCAGCGCATAGGTGTCGTGGGACGCAATGCTGACGAAGAAAGACGAGATATGGTGCGCCAGAGTTTGCGCGTCGGCGCCTTTGACCGTGGTCATCAATGCGGCAATCGAGCCGTACAGCGGGAACTGGATCAGCACGCCGGTGGTGGTCGGCACCGCACGGGACACCGCGTCGAGGAAGCTGCGCGGACGCCAGTGCAGCAGCGCACCGAGCATGATGAACAGGAAGTTGTAGGTGTTCAGCCCGGAAATCGCAGTGATTGCCGGTTTGGTCGAAAACTCGTGGAACAGCCAGCCACCCGCCAGCAGCACCAGCACAATGGTCAACAGCGGGCTGTGTTCCAGCCATTCGCCTGGACGAGTGCGCGGTTGCAGGGGCGGCAGGTTGAAGCTGGGGTCGATGCCACAGGCCTTGGCATCGCGCGCCGTGTTCGGGCCAGGCGCGGTGGCGTACGCGATGATCAGCGAAATGACAATCAAGGCCAGTAACATTACGCCCGATTGCCACAGGAAGATCGTCTGGGTGAAAGGAATCACCCCGGTGATCGACAGAATTGATGGCGGCAGGCTGGCGGGATTGGCCTGCAATTGCGCGGCGGACGACGAAAGGCCCAATGCCCACACGGCACCGAGACCCAGATAGGCCGCAGCACCCGCAGCGCGATAGTCCATTTTCAGGTCGGCACGGCGGGCGAGAGCGCGCACCAGCAACCCGCCGAACACCAGCGACAAGCCCCAGTTCAACAGCGAGGCAACCATCGAAATCAATGCCACCCAGGCCACGGCGGAACGACCGTTTTTCGGGATCTTCGCCAGGCGGTCGATCAACTTCACTGCCGGAGGCGAACTGGCAACCACATAGCCACCGATCACCACGAAGGCCATTTGCATGGTGAACGGGATCAGGCTCCAGAAGCCATCGCCGAACGCCATGGCCGCGTCGGTGGGTTTGGCGCCCATCGCAAGGGTGGCGAGGGCGACGATAATCACGGCCAGTGCCGCGAACACCCAGGAGTCAGGGAACCAGCGTTCGGCGAAACTTGAACAGCGCAGGGCAAAACGGGCGGAGCGGGTATCTTCGATATCAGCGGCCACGGGAGTACCTCGAATTTTTATGTTTGTTGTGGTCTTCGGGGCCGCAGCGACCCGTCTGGACAGACGCCAACATTAATTCACCCCGGCATTTTTTGCGGGCCTGATTTGCGGCTATGGGACTTTGGTCTAACGGGTTGTCCGCGGGCGCGTTTGCGTAGACCATGAGCGCCTTGGTTTTTGCCTGCCAGAGTTCTCTTCATGACTGCCAACACCGATTCGCGCCCGGCGCCGTTCAATCGCTCGGACTACAAGACCCTGGGGCTTGCAGCCCTTGGCGGGGCGCTGGAAATCTACGATTTCATCATTTTCGTGTTTTTCGCGCTGACGCTGAGCCAGCTGTTCTTCCCACCGGAAATGCCCGAGTGGCTGCGTCTGCTGCAAAGCTTCGGGATCTTCGTCACCGGCTACCTGGCGCGGCCGCTGGGTGGCATCCTGATGGCGCATTTCGCCGATCAACTGGGGCGCAAGAAAGTCTTCAGTCTGAGCATCCTGATGATGGCGCTGCCGTGCCTGTTGATCGGGATCATGCCGACCTACGCCCAGATCGGCTATTTCGCGCCGTTGCTGTTGTTGCTGTTGCGCGTGCTCCAAGGCGCCGCGGTGGGCGGCGAAGTGCCGAGTGCCTGGGTGTTTGTCGCCGAACATGCGCCGGTGGGCCATCGCGGTTATGCCTTGGGCTTTTTGCAGGCGGGGCTGACGTTTGGCTATTTGATCGGCGCGTTGACCGCGACGTTTCTGGCGCAGGCGTTCACACCGGCGGAAATTCTTGATTACGCCTGGCGCTACCCATTCCTGTTGGGCGGTGTGTTCGGCGTGATTGGCGTCTGGTTGCGCCGCTGGCTCAGTGAAACACCGGTGTTCATGGCGATGCAGGCGCAGCGCGAAACAGCGGCCGAATTGCCATTGCGTACGGTCCTGCGCGAGCATCGCCTGGCGATCTTGCCGGCCATGATCCTCACCTGCGTGCTGACCTCGGCGGTGGTCGTGTTCGTGGTCATCACCCCGACCATGATGCAGAAAGCCTTTGGCATGACTGCCAGCCATACCTTCGGTCTGAGCGCGCTGGGCATTGTTTTTCTGAACATAGGCTGCGTCCTTGCCGGATTACTGGTCGACCGCATTGGCGCCTGGCGTACGGTGATGCTTTATAGCCTGTTGCTGCCGCTGGGGATCGGGGTGCTTTACACCTGCCTGATCACGGGTGGCAACTGGATCGGCCTGGCCTACGTGATTGCGGGTCTTTGCTGTGGTGTGGTCGGCGCGGTGCCGTCTGTGATGGTCAACCTGTTTCCAGCACGGGTTCGCGTTTCAGGCATTTCCTTTACCTACAACATTGCCTACGCCGCCTGGGCAAGTGTCACACCGCTGTTACTGATCGGTCTGATGCCGTGGAGCCCATGGGTCTGTGTGATGTTCAGTGCGGTGATGGGGGCGGTGGGCGTTGGCAGTGCCGCGTATTTCGGTGCGCGCATGCCAAACATTGGGCGTTGCACGGCGGCGGGCGTTACCTGATAGGCAGGTTTGCCAAAGGTGAGGCGTTTATTTTGTGTAGGACAGCGTTGAAGCGCTCTTCAGAAAAGATCCTCAAGGCCGATGATTAGGCTGCATATCGCTTTCTAACCTGTCCATCGGTGCTTTCCATGTTCAATAAACGCTTGAAGCAGGAGCTGTCGGCCCTTCGTGAAGAACTCTCCAGCCTTCAACAAGTGAAGGAAAGTCTGGAAAGCGAAATGCTGGTGCTGACCCTCGACAGTGAGGGGCGGGTTCAGTCGGTCAATCAGAACTTCCTCGATGAGATGCATTACAAGAGCGTCGACTTGATCGGGCGACACATTGACGACGTTGTTCCTGGTCATGTGAAAAACGACGAGTTCCAGCAGCGTTTCAAGAATGCATTGATTCGTGGCGAGCACTTTGCCGGCACCGTGCGCCTGCTGCGCGGCACGGGTCAGGAAGCCTGGTTGCGTTCGATCTTGCAACCGGTGCGCAGCGCTGGCGGGCGGATCAAGCACTTCTCGATTTTCTCCAGCGACCTGACGCGTACCATCGAGGCTTCCCGCGACCACGAGAACCTCATTGGTGCGCTGGTCCGCTCTACAGCGGTGATCGAGTTCGACCTCAATGGCAATGTGCTCACCGCCAACGACCGCTTCCTCAGCGGTATGGGCTACAGCCTGGCGCAGATCAGGGGCAAACATCACCGCACGTTTTGTATGCCGGAAGAGTACAACAGCGGCGAGTACCAGAATTTCTGGCGCCGATTGAATGCGGGCGAGTACGTGGCTGATCGCTTCAAACGGATCGACAGTCATGGTCGTACGGTCTGGCTGGAGGCTTCCTACAACCCGGTGGTCGATGCCAACAACACGCTGTACAAAGTGGTGAAATTCGCCACGGTGATTACCGATCAGGTCAATCAGGAACAAGCGGTGGCCGAAGCCGCCAACATTGCCTACAGCACATCAAAGCAAACCGACCAAAGCGCCCAGCGCGGTAACGCCGTGGTCACCCAGGCAGTCGATGTGATGCGTGACCTGGCCAAACACATGCAAACGGCCGGAGATGGTATTGAAGCCCTGAATGAGCAGTCGCTGGTGATCGGCACCATCGTCAAAACCATCAGCGGCATTGCTGAGCAGACCAACTTGCTGGCGCTCAATGCGGCCATCGAAGCGGCCCGCGCAGGTGAGCAGGGTAGGGGGTTTGCCGTGGTGGCGGACGAGGTCCGGCAACTGGCTTCACGCACTAGCCAGGCCACTGACGAAATCGTCCTTGTAGTGCGTCAGAACCAGGACATGGCGCGCAATGCCGTGTCGCTGATGACTGACGGCAAGCTCCAGGCCGAGCAGGGGTTGGCGCTGGCCGCGGAGGCGGGTACGGTGATTGTCGAGATCCAGGACGGCGCGCAGAAGGTGGTCAATGCGGTGGGGCAGTTTGCCAATCAGTTGACCGGTTGATTCAACGCCATCGTATTTGGAAGATCGCTACAATCTGCTCCTTTGCCCAAGGAGCAAACTTCCATGAGCGCTTCCCACCGCCGCCCCGTTCCCTTGTCCAAGGCCTATCGTCTGCTCAATCACGGGCCGACCGTGTTGGTCAGCGCAACCCACAATGGGCAGCGCAATATCATGGCCGCAGCCTGGGCCATGCCGCTGGATTTCGAGCCGCCGAAAATCGCCGTGGTGCTGGACAAGTCCACTTGGACACGCCACTTGCTAGAGTCCTCGGGCACCTTTGTACTCAACGTGCCTTGTGCCGCCCAAGCCGATATCGTCCAGACCGTTGGCTCGACCTCCGGCCTGGAACTGACCCGGAGTCAGGGCCGGGACAAGTTTGATGCCTACGGTTTGCAGACCTTCGAAGGCGAACGGATCGCTGCGCCGATGCTCGAAGGCTGCGTCGCTTGGCTGGAATGCCGTCTTCTGCCCGAGCCCGATAATCATCAACAATACGACCTGTTCCTGGCCGAAGTGATTGCGGCCCAGGCGGATGAGCGTGTCTTCAGCGACGGCCGCTGGCATTTCGAAGGTCATGACTCGTTGCGCACTTTGCACCATGTGGCGGGTGGGCATTTCCTGAAGATTGGCGACCCGGTGGACGGCAAGGCTTTGCAGCCGTAACGTGGTTCGATCCAAGCCATCAGCACATTTACAATGAGGCCAAGCGATGAGCAAGTTGCGTGTGGGGATCATTTTCGGGGGCCGTTCGGCGGAGCATGAAGTGTCATTGCAATCGGCGAAAAACATCGTCGATGCGCTGGATCGTTCGCGTTTCGAACCGGTGCTGATCGGCATCGACAAGCAAGGCCACTGGCACCTTAACGATCCTTCGAGTTTCCTGTTGAATCAGGAAAACCCGGCGCTGATCGCACTCAATCAGTCCAACCGCGAATTGGCTGTAGTGCCGGGTAAAGCCAGTCAGCAACTGGTGGAAACTTCCAGCCAGGAACTGCTGGGCCATGTCGATGTAATCTTCCCGATTGTCCATGGCACCCTTGGTGAGGACGGTTGTCTGCAGGGCTTGCTGCGCATGGCCGACTTGCCGTTTGTCGGTTCCGATGTGCTCGGCTCGGCCGTGTGCATGGACAAGGACATCAGCAAGCGCCTGCTGCGCGATGCCGGTTTGGCGGTCACGCCGTTCGTGACCCTCAATCGCGCCACGGCAGTGCGTTCGGGGTTTGCCGAGGTACAGGGGAAGCTGGGCTCGCCGCTGTTCGTCAAACCGGCGAATCAGGGCTCGTCAGTGGGGGTGAGCAAGGTTGCCGATGAGGCTGAATACATCGCAGCGGTGGAACTGGCGTTGAGTTTCGACACCAAGGTTTTGATCGAATCCGCCGTCAGCGGCCGCGAAATCGAGTGCGCGGTGCTCGGCAACGAAGACGCCATTGCCAGCGGCTGCGGTGAAATCATCGTGCGCAGCGGCTTCTACTCTTATGACAGCAAATACATCGATGCTCAGGCGGCCGAGGTGGTGGTGCCAGCCAACATCAGCCCCGAAGCCAGCGAGCGCATTCGTGCCATGGCAGTTGAAGCATTCCACCTACTCGGTTGCTCGGGACTGGCCCGCGTCGACGTGTTCCTGACCGACAACGGTGAAGTATTGATCAACGAGATCAACTCGCTTCCCGGCTTCACCCGCATCAGCATGTACCCGAAACTCTGGCAGGCCACCGGTATGACCTATAGCGAATTGGTAACGCGTTTGATCGAGTTGGCACTGGAGAAACATCAGGACAGGCAGGCGTTGAAGATCAGTCGTTAAGCCGGTAAAAAGGGCCTGCCAACCGGTAAGCCCTTTCGCATTCCCGCGTGCGATTCAATCCCCCAGTGCCAGCCCCTCACGTCGTGGGTCCGCGCCACCTGCCAATGATGTTTTCCCTCGCGCATCCTTCACACGCACAATCGCCTGGGTGCCGCTGGTCATGTCGATTTCACTCACCGTGTGCCCTTTGTCCTTCAGCGCCTGAATCAGCGTCTGGCTGAATTGGCCGCGCTCCAGTTCCGTGGGGCCGTTGCGGCTACCGAAGTTCGGCAGGTTGATGGCGGCTTGTGCATCGAGGTTCCAGTCGAGCAGTCCGATGGTGGATTTGGCGACGTATTCGATGATTTGCGAGCCGCCGGGAGAACCGACCGTGGCTAGAAATTCGCCGCTCTGGCGATCGAAGATCAAGGTGGGGGCCATGGACGAGCGTGGGCGTTTGCCAGGTTCGACGCGGTTGGCGACTTTCTGCCCGTTCTCTTCGGGGATAAACGAGAAATCGGTCATCTCGTTGTTGAGTAGAAAACCCTGGACCATCACGTGGGAACCGAATGCCGATTCGATGGTGGTGGTCATGGACACAGCGCCACCGGCGTCATCGACCGCCACCACTTGCGAGGTAGAGATGCGCAGCGGCGAACGGTCTGGCGCGTAGGCAACCTGAACGCCTGGCGGTGTGCCGGGGTTGGCGGTGCCCATGCTGCGTTCCCCGATCAGGGCGGCACGGCTGACGAGGTAAGCCGGATCGAGCAGGCCTTTGACCGGTACGGGCACGAAATCGCTATCGGCCAGGTACTGCGCACGGTCGGCGTAGGCCAGACGCTCGGCTTCGGCGATCAGGTGCACGGCTTGCGGCGTTGGCTCGATGCCGGCCGGAAAGTCGGTTTTAACCGGTTTCATCGGCGCCAGTGCCAGGCGTTGATCACGCGTTTCCAGGGCTTGCAACGTGCCCAGGATTTGCGCCACGGCAATGCCGCCCGACGACGGCGGTGGCATGCCGCAAACCTGCCAGCGTTTGTAGTCCGTGCACAGCGGCGCGCGTTCCTTGGCCTGATAGCCGCTGAGGTCGCTCAGCGACAGACTTCCCGGGTTGCTGTGACCTTGAACCTTGGCCACGATCTCTTGGGCGACAGCGCCTTTGTAGAGAGCATCGGGACCTTCATGGGCAATACGTTTGTACAAGGCGGCCAAGGCCGGATTTTTCAGCACGGTGCCTGTGGCTTTCGGGGTGCCATCGGCGTTGCGAAAGTAGGCCATCATGTCGGGTGAGCGCTGCATCGATGAGTCCGCAGCGATCAACCGGTGCAGGCGTGGGGAAATGACGAAGCCTTGTTCGGCGAGTGTTATCGCCGGATCAAACAGTTTCGACCAAGGCAGTCGGCCGTGTTTTTGATGAGCCAGTTCCAGGGCGCGCAAGACACCCGGCGTCCCCACCGAGCGACCGCCAATCTGCGCTTGGGTGAACCCCATGGGTTGCCCGTCGGCTTGCAGGAAAAGCTTCTCGGTGGCACCGGCCGGCGCGGTTTCGCGACCATCGTAGGTGCGCACGGATTTGCCATCCCAGAGCACGATCAGCGCGCCACCGCCAATGCCCGATGATTGTGGTTCGACCAGCGTCAACACGGCTTGCATCGCAATCGCCGCATCGATGGCCGAGCCGCCCTGGCGCAACATCTCGCGTCCGGCTTCAGCGGCCAGCGGGTTGGCGGCGGCCGCCATGTATTTTTCGGCGTGGCGGGTTTGCAGGTCGGTGCGATAGCCCGAAGCGCTTTCCGGTGCGATGGGCAACGTCGGCGCCGAAGCGTTATGACACGCGGTCAGGGTTAAAGCACTGGCGACGAGCGCGAGGTCTGACAGGCGAAAGCGGCTCAAAGGGAAGGCTGAGAACACGCGAAAATACTCCGTCCGTTGGATACAAGATCAATGGACTCTAAAGGCCGACCGGGGCGGACGCAAACCAGCTTCTGCGGCAAATTGTTTTTGTCCTTCATGGGCGACCGGATTTTCTGTAGGGTCGTTGGCACCAGGCAGGCCAGAAGATCTACAAGAGGCGTACATGCAAACCGAATTCCCGACCCAGCCCAGCTATCGTACCCAGCGCGAACAGTTTCTTGTCGCGGCGACCGGCGCTGGCGCGACGCTGACCGAGTACCTCCATCCGCTCAAAGGGCCGTTCGGCGAGACCTTGAGCACCGATGTCGCGGTGCTGGGTGATCCTGGCGCCAAGCGTTTGCTGATCGCGTTGAGCGGTACCCACGGGGTCGAAGGTTTTTATGGTTCGGGTTGTCAGACCCAATGGTTGCAGGAACTGGGCAAGCGCTCCCTGCCTGCGGACGTCGCTGTGGTGATGATCCATGCCATCAACCCCTGGGGCATGGCTTGGCTGCGTCGAGTCAACGAAGACAACATCGACCTCAATCGCAATCACCTGAACTTCCAGCGCTCGCTGCCGGACAACCAGGCCTACAGCGCGCTGCATGAAATCTATGCCTGCGCGCAATTGCACGGCCCGGAGCGCGAGCGTGCCGATGCCTTGCTCGACGAGCAGATTCGCCAGCATGGCTGGCCAGCGGTGATGTCGATTGTCGAAGGCGGACAGCATGCTCATCCCGATGGCCTGTTCTACGGCGGGCTCGCGCCTGGCTGGTCGAACCGCACGCTGCATCAGATCTTGCAAAAGCACGTGGCCCACGCTGAGGTCGCGATGTGTTTCGACTTGCACACGGGCGCGGGTGAGTACGGGCATCCAATGCTGTTGACCATCACCGAGTCTGCCTATTCGGCACTGGCGGATGCACAAGCGATTTACGGTCCGTGGCTCTATAGCCTGCAAACCGGTGCCGACACCACGAGCGAAACCGGGGTGGCCGCGACGGCCACCGGTTACACCTCACAGGCGTTGATCGATGCGTTACCGCATGTTCGGTTGATGCCGTTTGTCATCGAGTGCGGGACCTATCCCGGGCCGGACGTTCACCGGCATCTGCGCGATGACCATTGGCTGCACCTGCATGGCAACCCGAGTGATACGGTGGGGCGGGCAATCAAACTGAATCTGCTGGAGCAGTTCTACCCTGCCGACAGTGATTGGCGAGCGATGGTCTGGCTGCGGACCTGGCAGATCTGGGAACGGGCGTTGAACGCGTTGCCAACGGTTCGTGCCTGATCTGTAAATGGCGTTGATGTACTGAAGCGATTTACTGTGGGAGATTCTATGTTTGGGGGAAACCCCCAAGCATAGAATTTGGCGTGTATTCACTTTGGTTTTTCATCAGCGCGAACATCACTCTGGCGAGCTTGCGTGCCAGGATAACCAAGGCTTGAGTACCTTTTAGGCCTCTGGCCAGGTAGCTCTGGTAGTACGGTTTCCAGACCGGCGAGCGGCTGGCGGCCATGGCACTGTTGTGAAACAGGCGCCGAAACTCAGAGTCCCCTCGCTTGGATAGCCGACGCCTTTGATCCTTTTGTCCTGACTGCCTCACCCGCGGATCCATGCCGAGGAAGGCGACGTACTCGTCGCTGTTTGCAAACTCCCCACGCAAAAACGCCGTGGCCGCTGCGGTGGCCGTCAGCAGCCCGACGCCCTCGACGGCCTGGCAGCGCTTCACCTGATCCTGCATCCCGGCGTCCTCGGCAATCTCCTTGAGTGTTTTCTGAATCGTTTTTTCGAACTGGGCAATGGCGACCAGAAGCTGGTTGAACTGCTCTTTGAGCAGGGGCTCGTTTTTCCAGCTCTGCTTGAGTGCGACACAGCCCCGGACCAGTTGGGCCCGGCGACGAAGCAGGCT
>NZ_LHVM01000020.1:0-186409 GCF_001269805.1 Pseudomonas sp. P1.8 | reverse complement strand
AACTACAAGACCCTGGTGCTGGCCGATCGTCTGGCCTGGGAGCTGCAACAGTATCCGGGCGTGCAGGCGACCTCGTCGTTGGTCAACGCGGTACGCCAGATCACCGCCGGTACTTATGAAGGCAACCCCAAGCTCAACAGCATCCAGCGCAACCAGGACGTGCTCAACTACGCCGCGCAGCAAGCCTCGGTCAACTCCCCGGAGCTGTTCAACACCGACTGCTCGCTGATGCCGGTGATCGCCTTCCTCAAGGATCACAAGGCTGAAACCCTGGACGCCGTGGTGGCGATTGCCGACAAGTTCGCCAAGGAAAACAGCACCGAAGACCGCCAGTTCCTGCTCGCGGCCGGCAGCGCCGGGATCGAAGCGGCAACCAACATCGTGGTGCGCGAAGCCAACCACACCATGCTGTTGTACGTGTATGCAGCGGTGACCTTGTTCTGCCTGATCACCTTCCGCAGCTGGCGCGCCACGCTGGTGGCCCTGTTGCCGCTGGTGCTGACCTCGATCCTCTGCGAAGCCTTGATGGTGGCCATGGGCATCGGCGTGAAAGTCGCGACCCTGCCGGTGATCGCCCTCGGGGTGGGGATTGGCGTGGACTACGCCTTGTACCTGCTCAGTGTGCAGTTGCACTTCCAGCGCCAGGGCCTGCCGTTGTCCGAGGCCTACCGCAATGCCGTGTCGTTCACCGGCCGGGTGGTCGGGCTGGTGGGCATCACCCTCGCTGCTGGCGTGGTGTGCTGGGTCTGGTCGCCGATCAAGTTCCAGGCCGACATGGGCATCCTGCTGACCTTCATGTTCCTGTGGAACATGCTTGGTGCGCTGATTCTGATTCCTGCGCTTTCGTACTTCCTGTTGCGCACCCCGGTGCTGGAGCGCAATGACGCTACCGACGCCGACGATGCGCCAACCGACAACACCGATACCACTCAACGTCCCGGCATGCCCAATGCCCTGACTATTTCCGAGTAAGCCAAGATGTCTGATTACAAAGCTCCTTTGCGCGATATGCGCTTCGTCCTCAACGAGGTTTTCCAGGTGTCCCGGCTGTGGGCACAATTGCCCGGCCTGGCCGACGTGATCGATGAAGAGACCGCCGCCGCCATCCTCGAAGAAGCCGGCAAGATCAGCGGTGAAGTGATTGCGCCCCTGAACCGCGCCAGCGACGAACAGGGCTGCACCTGGAACAATGGCGCGGTCACTGCCGCAGACGGTTTTGCCCAGGCGTATCAAGCCTTCGCAGAAGGCGGCTGGGTGGGTGTCGGTGGTGATCCGCAGTACGGCGGCATGGGCATGCCCAAGGCGATTTCGGCCCAGGTCGAAGAGATGGTCAACTCGGCCAGCCTGTCGTTCGGCCTGTACCCGATGCTGACCGCCGGCGCCTGTCTGTCGATCAAGGCCCACGCCAGCGAAGAACTCAAAGCCGCTTACTTGCCGAACATGTACGCCGGCACCTGGACCGGTTCGATGTGCCTGACCGAAGCCCATGCGGGCACCGATCTGGGCATGATCCGCACCAAGGCCGAACCTCAGGCTGACGGCAGCTACGCGATCAGCGGCAGCAAGATTTTCATCACCGGCGGCGAGCACGATCTCACCGAAAACATCATCCATCTGGTACTGGCGCGCCTGCCCGATGCACCGGCCGGACCGAAAGGCATTTCGCTGTTCCTGGTGCCCAAAGTGCTGGTCAATGCCGACGGTTCGCTGGGCGAACGCAACTCGCTGTCCTGCGGCTCCATCGAACACAAGATGGGCATCAAGGCATCGGCCACGTGCGTGATGAACTTCGATGGCGCCACCGGCTGGATCGTCGACGCACCGAACAAAGGTCTGGCGGCGATGTTCACCATGATGAACTACGAGCGTCTGGGCGTCGGCATCCAGGGCCTGGCCCAGGGCGAGCGCTCCTATCAGAACGCCGTCGCCTACGCCCGTGACCGTCTGCAAAGCCGTGCACCGACCGGCGCGCAGCAAAAGGAAAAAGCCGCCGACCCGATCATCGTCCACCCGGACGTGCGCCGCATGCTGCTGACCATGAAAGCCTTGAATGAAGGCGGTCGTGCGTTCTCCAGCTACGTGGCGCTGCAACTGGACATCGCCAAGTACAGCGATGACCCGGTTGCCCGCACCCGTGCGCAGGACCTTGTGTCGCTGCTGACGCCTGTCGCCAAGGCGTTCCTCACCGACATGGGCCTGGAAACCACCCTGCATGGTCAGATGGTTTTTGGCGGCCATGGCTACATCCGCGAGTGGGGCCAGGAACAACTGGTGCGCGACGTGCGCATCACCCAGATCTACGAAGGCACCAACGGCATCCAGTCCCTGGACCTGGCCGGTCGCAAGATCGTCGGCAACGGCGGTTCGCTCTACCGTCTGTTCGCCTCGGAAATCCGCGACTTCACCGCCAATGCCAGCGCTGATCTTGGCGAGTTCACCCAGCCGTTGAATGCTGCCGTGGACACCCTCGACGACCTGACCGCGTGGCTGCTGGACCGGGCACAAAACAACCCGAACGAAATCGGCGCGGCCTCGGTCGAGTACCTGCACGTGTTCGGCTACACCGCGTATGCCTACATGTGGGCGCGCATGGCCAAGGCCGTCATGAGTGGCGATGCCGAGGACGATTTTTACACCAGCAAACTGGCTACCGCGCGTTTCTACTTCGCCCGCTTGCTGCCACGTATCCACTCGTTGAGCGCATCGGCCAAGGCCGGCAGTGACTGTCTCTTCGAGCTGCAAGCCGATCAGTTCTGATCTAAAGAACAAGGAACCTTATTCATGATGGCGACAAAAATAATTCCACCCGCCGACGGCGCTTATGCCTATCCGTTGCTGATCAAGCAATTGCTGCTGTCCGGTGTGCGCTACGAGCCGGGCCGGGAAATCGTCTACGCCGACAAGCTGCGCTACAGCTACGAGACCCTCAACAAGCGCATTCGCCGCCTGGCCAATGCGCTGAGCGCTGCCGGGGTCAAGGCAGGCGACACCGTGGCTTTGCTCGACTGGGACAGCAACCGTTACCTGGAATGCTTTTTCGCCGTGCCGATGATCGGCGCGGTGCTGCACACGGTGAACATTCGCCTGTCGCCCGAGCAGGTGCTGTTCACCATGAACCACGCCGAGGATGACCTGGTGCTGGTGCATGATGATTTCCTGCCCCTGGTCGAACAGATCCATGGTCGGCTGGAAACCGTAAAAGGCTACCTGCAACTCACCGATGACGAGGCGACCAAGACCTCGCTGCCGGTGCTGGGGGAATACGAGCACCTGTTGTCCCTGGCTTCGGAACAGTACGACTTCCCTGATTTCGACGAGAACTCGGTGGCGACACTGTTCTACACCACCGGCACCACCGGCGACCCGAAAGGCGTGTACTTCACCCATCGTCAACTGGTCCTGCACACCCTCAATGCCGTCGGCACCCTGGGCGTCTACCAAGGTACGCCGCTGTTGCGCTCCGACGACGTGTACATGCCGATTACGCCGATGTTCCACGTGCATGCGTGGGGCGTGCCGTATGTCGCGACCCTGATGGGCATCAAACAGGTCTATCCCGGCAAGTACGAACCCAACAGCCTGGTCAAGTTGTACCGCGAAGAGAAGGTCACCTTCTCCCACTGCGTACCGACCATTTTGCAGATGATCCTCAACTGCGAAGAAGGCAAGGCAACCCGTTTCGAGGGCTGGAAAATGCTCTTGGGCGGCAGCGCGCTGACCCTGGGCATCGCCAGCGAAGCCAGTGCCAAAGGCATGGTCGTGCACGCCGGTTACGGCATGTCGGAAACCTGCCCGTTGCTGTGCCTGACGTACCTGCGTGACGAAGATCGCCAACAGTCCACCGAGGCACAACTGCCGGTGCGCATCAAGACCGGTACGCCGGTGCCGATGGTCGATCTGAAAATCATCGACGCCAATGGTGACGATGTCGCCCACGACGGTGAGTCCCTCGGCGAAATCGTCGTTCGTGCACCGTGGCTGACCCAAGGCTATTTGAAAGAGCCTGAAAAAGGCGCCGAGCTCTGGCTCAACGGCTGGCTGCACACCGGTGACATGGCCTCGATCGACAAGCTGGGCGGCGTGGAAATCAAGGACCGCATCAAGGACGTGATCAAGACCGGCGGCGAGTGGATCAGCTCCCTGGAACTGGAAAGCCTGATCAGCGAACACCCGGCGGTCATGTCGGTCGCGGTGGTGGGCATCGTCGATGAACAGTGGGGCGAACGCCCGATGGCCATGGTCGTCTGCGAACCGGGGCAATTCCTCGACCGCAAGATCCTGGAGGTTCATCTGCAAGCCTTCGTCGACGGCGGGCGCATCAACAAATGGGCGATCCCCAAGCAGTTCAAGTTCGTGAACGAAATCCCCAAGACCAGCGTTGGCAAGATCAACAAGAAGCTGATTCGGGAAAGTGAAGCGAACTGAGGGATAAACCTGGCACTGCTGTTGCAGGAGCGAGCACGCTCCGGGCGGCGTTCCGACGATGGACAGGAGCGCCGCGTTTAGCCAGAAAACACGCGTTTTCGTTAACGACCATCGCGAGCGCGCTCGCTCCTACAGGAGTTCACCGCTGTCAGGCGGTTTCTGGATAGTGTGCAGGGCGTCAACTTTGTCATAGTTCTTCGCCCCGTAAGTCGCAGTTTTCAACGTTTGTGCCAAGCTGAACGGGGTATTGAACCGCCGCGCATGCAACTGCCGGTCAGTCAAACCCCCAGGAAGCCCACGTCATGAGCCTGAGCAGTGCATCAAACGTTCGCCAAGAGTTCTACAAAGCCGTCTGGTTCTACTTCAAAGTGGTGTGGCCGATCTTCTCGGTCCTGCTACTGGTGATCATCGCGTGCGGACTGATCATCGCCCATCTGGAAGGCTGGAGCGCTGGTGAAGGTGTCTACTTCGCCTTTGTGACGGGCCTGACCATCGGCTACGGAGAGTTCGTACCCAAACTGGGTGTCTCGCGCGTGCTGGCGATTTTTCTGGGTTTCAACGGCGTACTGATGACCGCGACCTTCGCGGCGATCGCCGTCCGGGCGATTGAAGTGACGGTGACGGCGTCGAGGAAGGGTGATGAGAGAAATCCCGACCAGAATCCCCTGTAGGAGCGAGCCTGCTCGCGATGGTCGTCAACGATAACGCGCGGTTACAGGCTAAACGCGGCGCCTTTGAGTCCATCGCGAGCAGGCTCGCTCCTACAGTTTTTTGGCCGGCAGGCTAAGCCTCCCATCCCGCGCCACTCACCGCCGCCAGCACCAACGGATGCAAATTCGCCCCCTGATGCTCCGTTTGCCACGCCAGCAACTCCTTGCGCATGCTCGGTGCCCAATACATCTGCAAATGATTGCGCACGCTGAGCACCGCCTGCTCCTGGTCCGGCTGCGTCGCAAAGTACTGGGCGATCTGGTTGGCCATCTTGATCAGGTTGTCCGTGCTCATTTGCGCACCTCGGCTTTCTCGGGGTGCCGACGTTCCTTCAGCAGACGATGCTGCTCATCGCTGAATTCCTGGAAGCGTTTCTGCCACTGCGAAGGGTGATACACGCGGCTGACTTCCACGGCGGTGACCTTGTATTCCGGGCAGTTGGTGGCCCAGTCGGAGTTGTCGGTGGTGATGACGTTGGCCCCCGATTCCGGGAAGTGGAAGGTGGTGTACACCACGCCCGGCGCGACCCGTTCGGTGATCCGCGCCCGCAGCACCGTCTGCCCGGCACGGCTGCCGATGCCGACCCAATCACCTTCGTTGATGCCACGGCTCTCGGCGTCGCTCGGGTGGATTTCCAGGCGATCTTCGTCATGCCAGGCGACATTGTCGGTGCGCCGGGTCTGGGCGCCGACGTTGTACTGGCTGAGGATGCGCCCGGTGGTCAGCAGCAACGGATAGCGAGCGTTGACCTTCTCCTCGGTCGGCACGTAGCCGGTGAGCATGAAACGCCCCTTGCCGCGCACAAACTCTTCGATGTGCATGGTCGGCGTGCCGTCCGGTGCCGCGGCGTTGCACGGCCATTGCAGGCTGCCGTGACGATCCAGTTCGGCGTAGCTGACGTTGGTGAAGGTGGGCGTCAGGCTGGCGATTTCATCCATGATTTGCGATGGATGCTTGTAGTTCATCGGGTAACCGAGGGCATAGGCCAGAGCTACCGTGCCTTCCCAGTCGGCCTTGCCACCCAGTGGGTCCATGACCTTGCGCACCCGGGAGATGCGTCGCTCAGCGTTGGTGAAGGTGCCGTCTTTTTCCAGGAACGAGCAGCCCGGCAGGAACACATGGGCGAACTTGGCGGTTTCGTTGAGGAAAATATCCTGCACCACGATGCATTCCATAGCCGACAGGGCCGCGGTGACGTGCTGGGTATTAGGGTCGCTCTGGGCGATGTCTTCGCCCTGGCAATACAAACCCTTGAAGCTACCGGCCAGGGCCGACTCGAACATATTGGGGATGCGCAGGCCCGGGTCGGGTTGCAGGGTGACGTTCCACGCCTGTTCAAACTGCGCCCGTACCACCTCGTTGGAGATGTGCCGGTAGCCGGGCAACTCGTGGGGGAAGGAGCCCATGTCGCAGGAACCCTGAACGTTGTTCTGCCCCCGCAACGGGTTCACGCCCACGCCTTCACGGCCGATGTTGCCGGTGGCCATGGCGAGGTTGGCGATGCCCATCACCGAAGTACTGCCCTGACTGTGTTCGGTGACGCCCAAACCGTAGTAGATCGCCGCATTGCCACCGGTGGCATACAGGCGCGCAGCGGCACGGATGTCGGCAGCGGGCACACCGCAGATCGGGCCCAGCACTTGCGGCGAGTTCTCCGCACGGCTGACAAATTCACTCCAGATCGCGAAGTCGCTGCCCTCACAACGAGCGTCGATAAAGTCCTGATTGAGCAAACCTTCATTCACGATCACATGGGCCAACGCATTGAGCATGGCGACGTTGGTGCCGGGCCGCAGAGCCAGATGGAATTCGGCGCGGGCATGCACCGTATCCACCAGATCGATGCGACGCGGGTCGATGACGATCAGCCGCGCACCTTCACGCAAGCGGCGTTTGAGCTGCGAGGCGAACACCGGGTGCGCATCGCTAGGGTTGGCGCCCATCACCAAAATCACGTCGGCCTGCATCACCGAATCAAAACTCTGAGTGCCGGCAGACTCGCCCAGCGTTTGCTTCAGCCCATAACCGGTGGGCGAATGGCAGACCCGTGCGCAGGTGTCGACGTTGTTGTTACCGAACGCGGCGCGCACCAGTTTTTGCACCAGATAGGTTTCTTCGTTGGTGCAGCGACTGGAAGTGATGCCACCAATGGAATCGCGGCCGTAGGTTTGCTGCAAACGACGAAATTCACTGGCGGCGTAGGTCACCGCTTCATCCCAGCTGACTTCCTGCCAGGGGTCGCTGATGTGTTTGCGGATCATCGGCTTGGTGATGCGATCCGGGTGGGTCGCATAGCCCCAGG
The DNA here is from genome assembly GCF_001269805.1 of Pseudomonas sp. P1.8. Lineage (NCBI taxonomy): Bacteria > Pseudomonadati > Pseudomonadota > Gammaproteobacteria > Pseudomonadales > Pseudomonadaceae > Pseudomonas > Pseudomonas sp. P1.8. Next base: position 178,971 of record NZ_LHVM01000020.1, on the reverse strand, counting down.
CAAAGCGCCCTTTGACGCAGGAGTGGCCGTGGTTGGCTTGGCCATTCTTGTCCGGAACCATGCGTACCAGTTTGTCGCCCTTCATCTCGGCACGGAACGAGCAACCCACGCCGCAATAGGCACAAGTGGTGATCACGCTGCGTTCGGGCTGACCCAGTTCAACCACGCTTTTTTCCATCAGGGTCGCAGTCGGGCAGGCCTGCACACAGGCGCCGCAGGACACGCATTCCGAGTCGAGGAAGTTATCCCCACCAGCAGCAGAAACACGGGATTCAAAGCCGCGCCCGGTAATGGTCAGGGCAAAGGTGCCCTGGGTTTCTTCGCAGGCGCGCACGCAGCGGTTGCAGACGATGCACTTGCTCGGGTCGTAATCGAAGTAGGGGTTGGACGTGTCCTTCACGTCGGCCAGATGGTTGTCGCCTTCATAACCGTAGCGCACCTCCCGCAAACCGACCTGACCGGCCACGGTTTGCAGCTCGCAGTTGCCGTTGGCCGAGCAGGTCAGGCAGTCCAGCGGGTGATCGGAAATGTACAGCTCCATGACGTTGCGCCGCAGCGTCGCGAGCTTCGGCGTCTGGGTGTGTACGCTCATGCCTTCGCTGACCGGAGTGGTGCAGGACGCCGGATAACCGCGCATGCCGTCGATCTCCACCAGGCACATGCGGCAGGAGCCGAAGGCTTCCAGGCTGTCGGTGGCACAGAGTTTGGGAATGGTGGTGCCCAGCAGCGCGGCGGCACGCATCACCGAGGTGCCTTCGGGCACGCTGATGCTGCGGCCGTCGATGTTCAGGGTGACTTGCACCTGGCTGTCGCGGGCCGGCGTGCCGAGGTCAATGTCTGTTTTCGGGTCGAAGAGAGTGATCATTGTTCGGCCTCCGAGGCTTGCAGACCGAAGTCAGCGGGGAAGTGCTTGAGGGCGCTGGCCACGGGATAAGACGTCATGCCGCCCAACGCGCACAGCGAACCGTATTGCAGGGTGTCGCACAGGTCCTTGAGGATGATCACCTGCGCATCGCGACTGTTCTGGTCGGGCGCGGCCAGCAGGCGGTCGATCACCTCGACGCCACGGGTCGAGCCGATGCGGCACGGCGTGCATTTGCCGCAGGATTCCTCGGCGCAGAACTGCATGGCGAAACGCGCCATATGGGCCATGTCGAGGGTGTCGTCAGCCACCACCACACCCCCGTGACCGAGCATCGCGCCGATGGCGGTGAAGGCCTCGTAATCCAGCGGCGTGTCGAATTGCGAAGGTGGCACCCAGGCGCCAAGGGGGCCGCCCACCTGCGCAGCCTTCAGCGGCCGGCCACTGGCGGTCCCGCCGCCGTAGTCTTCCACCAGCTCCCGCAAGGTCAGGCCAAAGGCTCGTTCCACCAGGCCGCCGCGACGGATATTGCCCGCCAACTGGAAGGGCATGGTGCCCAGGGAACGGCCCATGCCGTAATCACGATAGAACTGCGCGCCCTTGGCCAGAATCAGTGGCACCGAAGCCAACGTCAGCACGTTGTGCACCAGCGTCGGCAGGCCGAACAACCCCTGCAACGCCGGAATCGGCGGCTTGGCGCGCACGATCCCGCGTTTGCCTTCCAGAGAGTCCAGCAACGCGGTTTCTTCACCGCAGATATAAGCACCGGCACCGACGCGCACTTGCATATCGAAGGCCAAGCCGCTGCCGCCTACATTGGCGCCAAGGTAACCGGCAGTTCGAGCGATGTTCAGCGCTGCGCGTAATGTCGCCACAGCATCTGGATACTCCGAGCGAACATAGATGTAGCCGAAGGTGGCGCCGACGGTAATGCCAGCAATGGCCATGCCTTCGATCAGCAGGAAAGGGTCGCCTTCCATCAACATGCGGTCGGCAAAGGTGCCGGAGTCGCCTTCGTCGGCGTTGCACACGATGTACTTCTGCGCAGCTTCGGTCGCGCGCACCGTGCGCCATTTGATCCCGGCGGGGAAGGCCGCGCCGCCACGACCACGCAGGCCAGAATCGAACACTGCTGTCGCGGTCTGCTCGCCGCCAATGCTGACGGCCCTTGTTAAACCTTCGAAACCGCCATGGGCTCGGTAATCGTCCAGCGACAGCGGTCGGGTAATGCCGGCGCGGGCGAACAGCAGGCGTTGTTGAGACTTGAGATAAGGCAATTCTTCCACCAGACCCAAGGCCAGCGGATGAGCGGACGGCTCGCCTTGCAGCGCATCGAGCACCGACGGCACATCGGCCGCCGTCAGAGGACCAAAACCGATACGACCTTGCGGGCTGTCCACTTCCAGCAGCGGTTCCAGCCAATACAGGCCACGGGAACTGCTGCGCTGCAACTCCAGCGGCAAATTACGTTCCTGAGCCTGCGTGATCAGCGCCACCGCCACTTCATCGGCCCCCACGGCACGAGCCAGCGAATCACAAGGCAAATAAAGAGTCGGCATCACGCGTCCTCCCGGCAAGCATCGAGCAACGCATCCAGCCGCTCGGCACTGAGCCGCGCATGCACCCGCCCATCCAGCTCCAACGCTGGCGAGCAGGCACAAGCGCCAAGGCAATAAACAGGACGCAAACTGATACTGCCATCGGCACTGCTACCGTGATCATCCAGTTGCAGACGCTCGCGCAACTGCGCGGCCAACTGCTCGGCACCACGGCTCTGGCACGACTCGGCCCGGCACAGCCGCAAGATATGCCGCGCGGGCGGTGCGGTACGGAAGTCATGGTAAAAACTGATCACCCCACGCACCTCGGCCTGGCTCAGGTTCAGGGCATGGGCAATCTCGGGGACGGCGACATCGGGGACGTAACCGATGCGCTCCTGAATATCATGAAGAATAGGCAACAGCGCCCCCGGAGTACCCTTGTGGCGCTCCAGCAGACTGTTGACCACAGGCAGGTGCAACAACTCATCAGGCATTCAGCAATCCTCACGGTCACGGACAAACCAGAAGGTCGTCGGTTGTCCGAAAGTGTCGGCTGCGGCATTTACACCACGTCACGGTATCGTGGATTTCAGGCCGGTGGCCAGGGCACCCTGAGCGGGCATCTTGTTGTGCCCGGCGCGGTCTTCGCCGCACCTCTGAAAGGGCATAAAACCCAGATTGCCACGGGGGCGTTGATTCAGCTGTACCAAAGCGACGTGCTTGGTTCTGTCTGCGACCACCTATTAAGTCTAGAAGAGTGCGGCACAAATGTGGGGTTGGGCATTTATGGACGGCCCAATCAGGCCCGCTGTAACGGGCCTCATGCCTCACCGCTCAGGCATCCAGCACCAGGCGTGTGCCGCGACTACCGGAAACGCAGGGCGCGATCCATTCACCGCTTTGGCGCTGGGCGTCATTCAGGCAGTCGTCGCGGTGCTCCGGTTCGCCTTCAAGGACCCGGCACACACAAGCGCCGCACATGCCCATGCCACAGGAGAACTCCAGATTGACCCCGGCCCGCGAAGCTGCCTGGATCAGGCTTTCCCCGGTTTGCACCTGGACCTCACAACCACTGCGTCGCAGCTCCAGTGAAAAGCTCTGCGCGTCAAGGTTCGCGGGCTGCCGGGGCTGGAAATGCTCGCGATACAGGGCTGAGGCCGGCCAGTTCGCCTTTAGCGCCGCCTGTTCGACGGTGTCCATGAAGCCGGTCGGGCCGCAGCAGTACAAGCCGGCGGCGCTTTGCCAGGCGGGAAATTGACTGGTCAGCAGCTCGGCGATCTGCCCGGCGCGCAAGCCGCCGTACCACTGGACGTCGGCGCCCAGGCGCTGGATGAAAGGCGCATGGCGTGCCTCTCGGGTGAAATAGAGCAAGCGCACGGGACGGCCTTCGGCCAGGCATTGGCGATACATCGGCAGCAACGGCGTAATACCGATGCCCGCCGCCACCAGCGTCACCGGCCCGCTGCCCGGTTGCAGGGCGAACAGATTGCGTGGCGTACTGACTTCGATCTGCGCGCCCAGGCGCAGTTGCTCGTGCAGCCAGCGCGAGCCACCCCGGGAGGTGGGTTCGCGCTTGATCCCCAGGTACAGGTGACCATCTTCGGGCAGGCTCAGCACCGAGTACTGGCGCACTGCACCGTTGCCCAGGCGCAGGTCGACATGGGCGCCGGCGGCCCAGCTAAAGGGCAGGGGCGCGGCGTCGACGGGGGCCAGTTCAATACCCAACACATCGTCGGCTTCCAGGCGCAGGCTGCGCACGTGCAGGGCAGACCAGCTCATGCGCGGACTCCTGCGGCCTGTTGCAAGCGACGCACGGCGTCCCGGGCTTGGGCGCCGAGTTCCGCCAGGTCGAGGTCGGGCAGTTGGTCGTTGTCGACGGTCAACCGCCCGCCCACCAGCATGGCGCGCAAGGTCGGGCGCCCACCTCCCACCACCGGGCCGATTGCCGGGTCGTGCAGGCCGAAGTAGCGAGGCTGGTCGAGACGGTAGATGGCCAGGTCGGCGGCCATGCCTACTTGCAGGCTGCCGACGGCGTCCAGGCCCAACACCTTGGCGCCGCCAGCGGTACCCCAGCGCACCACATCTTCTACCGTTGCCGCGTGGGCACCGCCTTCCTCGTCGCCGCCGGCATGGCGCGGGCGGGTGCGTTCGCCGGCCTTGGCCCGCTGCATCAGCCAGGCGGCGTGGGTTTCGCTGATCATGTCGCAGGCCTCGTTGGAGGCGGCGCCGTCCACGCCGATCGACACCTGCATCCCGGCGGCTTCCATGGCCACCACATCGGCGATACCGCTGCCCAGGCGGCCATTGCTTTGCGGGCAATGGGCGATGCCCGTGCCGCTGGCCCCGAGCATCTGGATTTCCTCGGCGTCGAGTTTCACCAGATGGGCGAACCACACGTCCGGCCCCAGCCACTCCTGCTCGGCACAGAACGCCACCGGCGACATGCCATGGCGTTGTTGCACCTCATTCTGGTATTCGACGGTTTCGCTCAGGTGGCTGTGCAGGCGAATGCCCAGCCGCCGGGCAACCCGTGCGGTTTCCCGCAGGTGCTCCGCCGGCATGGAGTAGGGCGGGCTGGTGGGCGCCATCACCACCCGTCGCCAGGCATCGGCGGCCGGGTCGTGGTAACGCCGCACCAAGCGCTCAACGTCGTTCAGGTACTGCTCCAGTGTTTCCGGTCCGGCCACCGCCTTGCCTTCGGCTTGTCGTGCTTGTGTGGCGCCGCCCCGGCACAGGACAAAACGCAGCCCCAGGCGTTCGGCTTCCTCGAACAGTACCTGGGCACTGTCAAAGGCCATGCCCGGCAAATACAGGTAATGGTGGTCGGCGACGGTGGCGCAGCCGGAGCGCGCCAATTCAACCAGGCCTATGCGCGCGGCCAGGCGAAAGCTCTGCTCGTAAAACAGGCCCCGATAGCGATAGGGCACAGCGCCCAGCCAGGCCCCCAGGCTCTGGTCGATACCTGCGGGAATGCCCTTGAGCAGCGACTGGAACAGGTGATGGTGGGTATTGACCCACGCCGGGTACACCACGCAATCGGTGGCATCCAGCACGCGCTCCCCGGGCAGGGCTTGCAGGGCGCCGATGGCGGCGATGCTCCCGTCGACGATGCGAATATCAGGCCCGGCATGGCGTGCCGCCGCGCCGGACAAACCGGTGAGAATGGCGCTGGCATTGCGCACCAGCCAGCTGTTTTCAAACGTCATGTGAGGCTCCATACGCCGCGCTTGCGGCGGACTCAAAGGGTTAGCCGAGTTCGCTTTCGTGCCAGTTGCGCAGGCTCAACCGGGCCAGCAGGGCCATCAGGCTGAACAGTGCGACACCGGTCAGGGCGATCAGCAGCAGGGCGGCGAAAAGCCTTGGAATATTCAGTTGGAAACCGGCTTGGAGAATCTGGTACGCCAGCCCGGCGCCAGTGCCCCCGGTGCCCGCGACGAACTCCGCCACCACCGCGCCGATCAAGGCCAGCCCGCTGGCAATGCGCAGCCCGGCAAAAAAACACGGCAGGGCGCTGGGAATGCGCAGGCGCAGCAGTACCTGCCAGCGGCTGGCGCGGTTCAGGCGGAACAGATTGAGCAGGCCGGGGTTGACGCTGCGCAGGCCGAGTACGGTGTTGGCGATGATCGGGAAAATCGCCACCAGGGTCGCGCAAATCACCAACGCCAGCGTGGTGTTGCTGCACCAGATGATGATCAGCGGCGCCACGGCCACTACCGGCGTGACCTGCAACAGGATGGCGTAGGGAAACAGGCTGGCTTCCAGCACCCGGCTCTGCACGAAGACAAAGGCCGCCAAAGTGCCGATCAGTACCGCCAGGGCGAACGAGAAGAAGGTGATCTTCAAGGTCATCCACAACGCACCGAGCAGCATCGGGCCATCGCTGACCAGGGTGCGGCCGATGTCGGCCGGGGAGGGCACCAGGTACACCGGCACTTTCCAGGCCACGCAGGCCAGTTGCCACAGGCTCAGCAACACGGCGCCGAGCAGCAGCGGCGAGACGATGCGCAACACCGTGGGGTGACGCAACCAGGGAGTAAAGGATGGGCTCATGATCGGGCTCTCAAAGTGAAATCAGCAAGGGTCGCCATTGGCCTGGGCCAGCAGTCGGGACAGGCGTGCGCACTGCTCGATAAAGGCCGGGGAGGTGCGGTAGGCCTCGTCCCGCTCCAGGGGGCCGTCGATCTCGATGTCGGCGATCACCCGGCCCGGGCGTGCGCCCATCACCACCACCCGCGACGACAGGTACACCGCCTCGAAGATGCTGTGGGTGACGAACACCACGGTCAGGTCGCGGCTGGCCCACAGCTGGCGCAGGTCACTGTCGAGCTTGTTGCGGGTGAACTCGTCGAGGGCGCCGAAGGGTTCATCCATCAGCAGCAGATTGGGCTCGGTGGCCAGGGCCCGGGCGATGGACGCGCGCATTTGCATGCCGCCGGACAGCTCCCGCGGGTACACCTGGCTGAAGCGGTCCAGGCCGACCAGGGCCAGGGCCGCGTCGACCTTGGGTTGGCTCTGGGCCTTGGGCACACCGGCCAGGTCCAGGGGCAGGCGCACGTTATCGCTGACCCGGGCCCAGGGCATCAGGGTCGCCTCCTGGAACACCATGGCCAGGCTTTGCCCTTGGGTCGGGCTGGCCGGGCTGTCCTTGCCCCACCAGCGCACATGGCCGGCGGAGGGTTGTTCGAGGCCGGCGAACATCTTCAGCAAGGTGCTCTTGCCGCAGCCCGAAGGACCGAGCAACGACACGAACTCGCCGCGTTGAATCGCCAGCTTCACCCGGCTCAAAGCCTGGGTGCCATTGCTGTAGGTTTTTTCCACCTGGTTAGCGAACAGCGGTGTTTGCACACTAACGCTGTCGGTGTCGGGCAACGGCTGTGGCCGGGCGTTGGCCGAAGTTATGGTTTGCATCAACATAGCGCTCTCCCCTGGGGTCATGAGCGACCGGATAAGCCCCGGCGCACCGGGGCGCTGAACTCAGTGGCTGAGGAACACTTCGCTTTCGCCATGGGCTTCGAGCAGGCCCAGCAGTTGCCGGCGAATCACCAGGCCGGGCTTGTCCGACGGCATGTGCAGTTCCACCCGGCGGCGAGTGTCGACACAGGCGTCGTAGTCGGTGGCTTCCAGAATGTCTCGGTCTTCGGCGGTGATCGCCGCGTCCCAGTCGATCAGCTCCTGGGTCGAGCATTGCTCCTCGCTGTCGTTGCGATACAGCCACTGGACCAGCATCAGGCGCCCGTCTTCCATGGGCGTCGCGCAGTTGTAGATGATGTGGTGGATACCGCTGTCCGGGTACATGCAGCCAAAGCGCCGGGAGAAGGGCAGGTAATAACGGTTGATCAGGTGGCGCTGGGTGATCGGCTCGCGGGTGCCGGTGATGCGATAGCTTTCCTCGGGGTTGCGGATCGGCACTCGGGTTTCGGCCTCGAAGCCGTAATCGGTTTCGCGGAACTCGTAGCCGGCCGGCGCCGGCTGGTCGAACAGGCCGAAGTTGGCCTTGTGGACGAAGGAAAAGTGCGAGTTGTCGAAGGAGTTTTCCATGACCCGCAGCGGGCTGGTTTTCCACTCTTCATAAAACTGGAAGATGCGCCGGTAGCCCGGGGCGCCGTCTTCGGGAAATTCAGGGATCGGTTGCAGCGGATCGTCGAGGGCGACCCAGGCGTAGCCGTATTTTTCCTGGCAGTGAAAGGCCTGGACCGAGGCGCCCGGCGGGATCATGCCCGCGGGGTTTTGCGGGATCTTCACGCAGGTGCCGGTGCAGTCGTATTCCCAGCCGTGATAGCCGCAGGCGATGTTGCCGTCCTCGCTGACAAAGCCCTTGGACAGTTTGGCGGTACGGTGGCAGCAACGGTCGCGCATGGCCACCGGGGTGCCGTCGGGGCGCTTCCACAGCACCAGGGCTTCTCCCAGCAGGGTGAAGGGTTGAGGGCCGGCATCCAGCGCGGTCATGGGCAGCAGGGCATACCAGAAACGGCGCAATACGGGTTGTTTGGTGACCAACATAAAAAGTGTCCTCACGGTATTCATTCAGCCGGCTCTTGGGCCCGGGCTTTGGGTGCAGCGGTGGTGCAATCGGGCTTAGCGGCTGGCGGCCTGTTCAGCGGTCGGCAGCACCTTCAGGTCTTGGACGAAGCGCGTGGTATAGGCCTTCTGCCAAGGCGCATCGGCACCGAGCAGGCCGGCCTCGACCATGAAATTGCGGGTGGCCTGCCAGCGCGCATCGCTCATCACACCGATGCCCTGGGTGGCGGCATCACCGCCGGTGACCAGGCGGTATTGCTTGAGGGTCGTCAAACCCCAGGCGAGCAGCTCATCGCTCATGTTCGGGTTGTCGGCCTTGATCAGCGTGTTGGCGCTCGGGTTGTCGAGGTAGCGCTTCCAGCCCTCCATGGAGGCGCGGACAAAGCGCTGGACCCGGTCAGGATGCTCATCGATAACGTCCTGGCGGGTGGCCAGGGTCGAGCCGTAGGGCGGATAACCGGCGTCGGCAAACAGGAAAAAGTTGGCTTTCTCGCCGGTCTTCAGCGCCTGGAACAACTCGGAACTGGCATAGGCCTGCTGCGTGGTGTTGGCGTCGGCGAGGAAGGGTTGCAGGTTGAAGGTGTAGGGCCGGGCCTGGCTGTCCTTGAGTTGGTACTTGCCCTTGAGCCACGGCCACCAGGTTTGCTGGCCGGAGGTCGACACAAGCACTTGCTTGTTCTGCAAGGCGTCCAGGCCGCTGACGTCCGCATGGGTCAGCAAGCCTTGTGGGTCGCCCTGAAACGGCGCGGCCACGGCCACCACCGGCAGGCCTTGCTCCACGCTCTTGAGGATCTGCAAGTCGTAGTTGACGATGAAGTCGGCCTGCCTGTTGACTAGCAACTGCATGCCATTGACCTGCGGCCCACCCATGCGAATGGTCACGTCCAGGCCTTCTTTCTCGTACAAACCATCGGCCAGGGCCTGGTAGAAACCACCCTGTTCGGCCTGGGCATACCAGGAGGTGAGTAGCACCACCTTGTCATTGGCCAGGGCCAGCGGAGACGTTGTCAGGGCAGCGGGCACGAGGGCCATGGCCAGCAACGAGCGAAGCGGTTGACCCAAGGCAAAGCGAATTTTCATGATGTGTTCTCCACAACGATTCGAAAACCGCCGCGCGCCAATCGGCACGCCAGCGAGGGACCGATTGGAGAGAACGTGGGAGGAGAGAGGGCGCCAAGGTGTAGACACGCGGCTAACACTTCTCTCTTGCCCGGGGCGTTGGCGCCGCGTTCAAGCATCCAATCGGACGTACGCCCATAGGGAAGGGCGCAAGAGCAATGCCCGGTGCCATGGCTGGCACTGACCGCTTCTACTCGGGAGGAGTCATAGCCAGAAGTGTGCCAAGTCGTTGCTGTCGCGTAGTCAGGGGATTCAGCGTGTCAGGCGCAGGGGTAGCGGTGGGGGAGGACGATGCGTGACGGTGCGAATTTTTGGGGGCGGGCCTCAAGTTGGTGCGCATCGCAGTCGCGGATCGGGTGTTCAGTTTCAGGTGTGGATTGTGCTGAATAGGGTCTTTGGATTGTATTCGATCAGTTGGCACAACCCGTGCTAAGTTCCGGTTCGAGTAGAAGCGGTCAGCACTGAGCGGCTCCAACAGGACCCAGGGTGCAGGGCATTGCTCTGGCGGCATTACGCCGCGTACCCGGCAAGGTGCGCCCCTCACACGTTGAGGGCCAGAACAGTGGCTAACCCGCAGCTCGGGCATGCCTTGCCGGTGATATACGCCAATCACCTACCAGGGGCAGTCCATGAAAACATCTCCATTACGTGCAGCTTCTCTTTTGCGCCGCAGCCTGCTGCCGCTGTTCGCCCTGGCCAGCGCCAGCGTCGAAGCCGGCCCGCTGTTGTGGAACGACAACAGCCTGAGCTACCTCTACGGCCAGCACTTCAAAGTCGACGGCACCGGCGACGACACTCAGCAAACAGTGACCTTCGAACACGCCAGTGGCTGGACCTGGGGCGACGTCTTCATGTTCGTCGACAACAAATGGTCCAACGGCCTCTCGGGTAACGACGGCCATTCCTACTACGGCGAATTCTCCCCGCGCCTGTCCCTGGGCAAAATCAGCGACCGCTCCCTGAGCTACGGCATCGTCAAGGACGTGCTCATCGCCGCCACCTACGAACGCGGCAAAGACCGCAACCGCAAATATCTGCTCGGCCCCGCTGTCGACCTTACCCTGCCAGGCTTCGATCGCTTCTCCCTGAACACCTACTACCGCAAACCCGACGGCGTCACCGGCAAAGCCTCCGGCCAATGGCAGATCAACCCCACCTGGTCCATGACCCTCCCGCTGGGCCGCTCCGACATCCTCTTCGACGGCTACCTGGAGTGGTACGTCAACGACGTCGGCAACAAAGGCACCTCCAACTACGTGGCCAAGAGCTTGCACTTCAACCCGCAGATCAAATACGACGTGGGCAAGGCGCTGGGGCAACGGCAGAAGCAGTTTTATGCGGGGATCGAGTGGGATTACTGGTCGAATAAATACGGGATTGAAGACACTTCAGGATTTGAAACAGACCAGAATGCGCTGAGTCTCTTGCTGAAGGTGCATTTCTGACGGGAAAGTGTGACGGGTAGGGCGTTTGGCCGGGGCGCGTGGTGCCCCGGTTTTACCCTGTCACAATTTCCGTCGCTGTTTTCTGAAGGGCTTGTGGGAGCCCCAAAACCTAGAGGCCAATCCCAAATCCCAGCCACCCCACAAAAAAACTGTGGGAGCCAGCCTGCTGGCGATAGCCCCCGCCCAGCCAACATCAATGCTGAAGCAAGCCACTACCCCTCAACCTCCGCCACCACCCGCATGTGTCTCACCACAGCCAGTGTTCTGTATGAAGTCGACGTTGACACCATAGTTGGGAAGCCAACCAGCTAGCATAGGTTTGAGGCATACCCAAGTCCGGTCAGTGCAGTCATCGGCAACCAAACGCCGCGAAAGGAGCAAAGCCTATGTACTCTTCAACGTTCATCTTTGCCAAAAAGCAGTTTGATGAAGCCTTCCACCGACTCGATCAGGAAATCGCTGCAATCGCAAAATCGATCCCTGGTTACCTTGGCGAAGAGGTTTGGGAGAATCCACAGACTGGTCTCTTCTCCAATGTTTACTACTGGAGCTCTCTCGAAGCACTTCAGATATTGGTTGAGCATCCCCGTCACCTTGAGGCAAAGGCTGCTCAGGAAAATTGGCTGGCCGGTTATCAAGTCATCATCTCGGAGGTCATCAAAACCTATGGTGACTCCAAGCTTGGCGAGAAATGGCCAATCGCAACAGCTACTTGACCATTCCTTCGAGCGGCCGCAATGGGGCTGATAGCGACCACAGATCTTGGCCAACCGTGTTGTCGGGGACGAAGTAGCACTTCCCGTAGAGATCCGCAGGTCAGAGAAACAGGTTCTTACACCGTTATTACGGACTCCGGCCGCCTTGGCCGACCTGCTAGCTGAGTGAGACCTTGCTCCATTGCCCATCAGCGCATGACGAACCGAGTCAAAAAACATGACAGAAGAACTTATGCCAAGTCCGCCATCTCGTTCTAGCCGATGCGCCGTGCCCCGTTTTGGACTCAGCAAGAAGATCGGGATTGTGTTCCTGGCACTGCTGCTGCTCGGGCTTGGCAATATCTTGGTCGTGCGCGCCATGTTCGCGGAATTCACCGGTTTTGACGAAACGATGCGGGTTGCGGGCAAAATGCGTTACCTCGGTCACCGGATGGCGCTCAACACCAGCAGCTTTTTGAACGGATGGTCTCCCGGCAAGGAGGCTGCGATGTCAGACATCAAGAGCTATGAGGATGCGGTCAGTACGCTGATGCACCGAGGAAACACAAATAGCGATCAGATACGGCAAATGACACCGCCACAGCAGCTCAAATTAGAAAAGATCAGAATCGCCTGGCAGCGCTACCGCGAAGATATCGAGTCGGCGCTGCTGCGCGACGGTACATTCCGTCCGGATGCAGGGCAGATAGGCGCTCTTGCCGAGAGTTCACAAAGTTTGCTCGACGATGTCGAGCAGTTGATGGTCTCACTGATAAAGGAGATGCACCGCGAACAGGAAAGCGAGCTAACTACCGCTTATCTGTTGTTGGTGGTAGACATACTGTTCCTGTGCGGGACGTGGTTGATTGTTCGGCGAGGCTTCGTTCGTCCGGTGCTGAGGCTCGCGCAGGGCAGTCGCGAACTGGCAAACGGCAACTTTCAAGTCCATATCGAGCACTGGCCCAATGATGAGGTTGGGCAGTTGGCGGATGCGTTTAATGACTCCGCACAGCGGATAGGTACCTTGGTTGGCAACCTCGAGCAGGAACACCTGAACCTGATGCGTGCGGAGTCGATGTTTCGCGGCGTGGCGGAAACTTCAGCAGTCGGCATCTACATAATCCAGGATCAAAAATTAGTGTTTGCGAATACGCGAATCGCAGAGATGTTCGGCGTTGAGCAACATACGCTCCTTGAATCGCTGAGCGTGTTCGACCTGGTGGCGGAAGGTGATCACGATCTGCTCGATGCCAATGTGCAAAAACGATTGCACCCAGATGGCAGGATCGAGGGCCTGGCCAGCGAATACCAAGCCCGCAGGAAAGATGGATCGCTGTTCGATCTGGCGGTGTACGGATCGGGGATGTCTCTTAACGGGCAACCCGCACTGATTGGCATCGCCATGGATATCACGGTGCGTAAGGCGGCAGAGGAAGTCATCCGCAAACTGGCTTTCTACGACCGAATGACCGGTTTGCCAAACCGCCGAATGATGGAAGATCGGCTGGGACAACTGATCGCCCTCGGCAAACGGGAAGAACGTAAGCTGGCATTACTGTTTATTGACCTGGACAAGTTCAAGGCGGTCAATGACCAACACGGGCATGAGGCCGGAGATTGGTTATTGGCCCAGGTCGCATCCCGTATGGGGTCTGTACTGCGCGAGTCTGATACCGCCTCGCGAATAGGCGGTGATGAATTCGTCATCCTCCTGCCGGATGCCCGGAATGCAGAAGATGCCGTTGTGGTCGCGGAGAAAATTCGCTTGGTACTTGAACAACCTTTTGTCATGGATAACGGTGTAACACTCTCCATTTCATCAAGTATTGGCGTGGTGATGTACCCCGACCAGGCGGACAATGTGCGCGATTTGCTGCGCTTTGGCGACGAAGCCATGTACCGCGCCAAGAAGGGCGGCAGGAATGCCGTCGAGGTATTTACCCTGTTGCCGCTGACCGTAAACTAACCCAGTTCACCGTGTTGCTGCGCGATCGGCAGGAGTTTCTTGTGGATTGCTATTCCAAACGCAAGGAAAGCGCTGAGCAACGGCATGATGTCTAGGCTTCAATCAGATTGGCACATTCCCCGAGGTTGGCTACAAGCTCGGCAAGTGGCATGACGTTGGTTATTGGTTATTGGCGATTTGAGTTGTCAGGAGCCTCGAATTTCCCCAAGCGAAACTTGCTGATTTTCAGAGCTCGCCCAATGACTTTCGCGGTGATTCTCGCAATACGCATTAGGTTGAGAGCGGTCATTCGACGAATGTCTGGTTCTGGCCGATAGCTGTCGTGGGAAAAGGGGTGGTGGGAAAAGATTAATTATTGGAAAAGGCGTGAGGGCCAGTGTCAGTCCGCTATCGGACGTTCCCGCTTTATTAGGCCATCTAGCTTCATTCATTGAATGTCTTTCAGATAGTCCTTAAGCGCAACGAGCGGCGCATCAAGCTCCTCCATCGCCCGAGTCCCAGCAAATTCCCCCGCCAACCTCCCCAACTCCCGCCCCAACGGCTTATCCACACCCCCAACAGCCTCCAACGCCAACCCCACACACTCATCCACCTTCACCTGAATCCCCTCTACATCCCCCCGCCGCACCAGCAACTCAAACACATCCCGCTGGTAATCACTCATGATCAGATCATCCCGCAAAATCGGGCTTGAACCTTCCGACTCATAAGCCAGTTTGAGGGAGAAGAGGGCGACGGTTTCCAGGTGCAATTCCATGGGGGGAATCCTTGTGAAATGTTCCGGCGGTGCGGGTGGTGTTTAAGGACAAGGGCAAAAGCATCGCCAGCAGGCTGGCTCCCACAGGGTGTGTGGGGTGTCAGGGGCTTTATCGCAGGCGAAAAAAAAGGCCTTGCTAAGCAAGACCTTTCTTAATTTTGGTGCCCCGAGGGAGACTCGAACTCCCACTCCTTTCGAAAACGGATTTTGAATCCGCCGCGTCTACCAATTCCGCCATCAGGGCAATGGCCGCGGAGTATAGAGATGAGATAACCGTCGGTCAATCAGGTACATGGAGAATTTTTGATATTTCCGCTAGACTTCCCGGCCCTGCTAGACGAACCCCATCATGCGCGTTGCTGACTTTACTTTCGAGCTCCCTGATTCGCTGATCGCTCGCCACCCTTTGGCTGAGCGTCGCAATAGTCGCCTGTTGACCCTTGATGGGGTCAGCGGCGCCCTGGCACACCGTCAATTCACTGATTTGCTGGAGCATTTGCGCCCTGGCGATTTGATGGTGTTCAACAATACCCGGGTGATTCCGGCGCGGCTGTTTGGCCAGAAGGCTTCCGGCGGCAAGCTGGAAATCCTGGTGGAGCGGGTGCTCGACAGTCATCGCGTGCTGGCCCATGTGCGGTCCAGCAAGTCGCCCAAGCCGGGGTCGAAGATCCTCATCGACGGCGGTGGCGAGGCTGAGATGCTGGCGCGGCACGATGCGTTGTTCGAGCTGGGGTTTGCTGAAGAGGTGTTGCCGCTGCTCGACCGCGTCGGGCACATGCCGCTGCCTCCTTATATAGACCGCCCGGATGAAGGCGCCGACCGCGAGCGTTACCAGACCGTCTACGCCCGGCGTTTGGGCGCGGTGGCGGCGCCGACGGCGGGGCTGCATTTCGATCAGGTGCTGATGGAGGCGATTGCCGCCAAGGGCGTCGAGACTGCGTTCGTGACCTTGCACGTCGGCGCTGGGACCTTCCAGCCGGTGCGGGTCGAGAAGCTTGAAGACCACCACATGCACAGCGAATGGCTGGAAGTCGGCCAGGACGTGGTCGACGCCGTGGCTGCCTGCCGCGCTCGCGGTGGTCGTGTGGTGGCTGTGGGAACCACCAGCGTGCGTTCCCTGGAAAGCGCCGCCCGCGATGGCGTGCTCAAGCCGTTCAGTGGCGACACCGACATTTTCATTTTCCCGGGCCGGCCGTTTCATGTGGTCGATGCCCTGGTCACCAACTTCCATTTGCCCGAATCCACGCTGTTGATGCTGGTTTCGGCGTTCGCCGGTTATCCCGAAACCATGGCCGCCTACAAGGCTGCCGTGGACAACGGTTACCGCTTTTTCAGCTACGGTGATGCGATGTTCATCACACGTAATCCTGCGCCGACTGCCCCTAAAGAATCGGGCCCAGAGGAAACAGTATGAGTCGCACCTGTCGTATGTCTTTCGAGCTGCTGGCCACTGATGGCAAGGCTCGTCGCGGTCGTTTGACCTTCCCGCGCGGTACCGTCGAGACCCCGGCTTTCATGCCGGTGGGCACCTACGGCACGGTCAAGGGCATGCTGCCACGGGATATCGAGGCGACTGGCGCTGAAATCATTCTGGGCAACACCTTCCACCTGTGGCTTCGCCCGGGCACGGAAGTGATCAAGAAGCACGGCGACCTGCACGATTTCATGCAGTGGAAAGGCCCGATCCTGACCGACTCCGGCGGTTTTCAGGTGTTCAGTCTGGGCGCCATGCGCAAGATCAAGGAGGAGGGCGTGACCTTCGCTTCCCCCGTCGACGGTGCCAAGGTGTTCATGGGGCCGGAAGAGTCGATGCAGGTCCAGCGTGACCTGGGCTCCGACATCGTGATGATTTTCGACGAATGCACGCCGTACCCGGCTGACGAAGACGTCGCCCGTATTTCCATGGAGTTGTCCCTGCGTTGGGCCAAGCGTTCGAAAGAAGCCCATGGCGAGAACACGGCGGCGCTGTTCGGCATCGTGCAGGGCGGCATGCACCAGGACCTGCGCATGCGCTCCCTGGAAGGTCTCGACAAGATCGGCTTCGACGGCCTGGCCATCGGTGGTCTGTCGGTAGGCGAGCCCAAGCACGAGATGATCAAGGTGCTGGATTATCTGCCGGGGATGATGCCGGCTGACAAACCTCGTTACCTTATGGGCGTTGGCAAACCGGAAGACTTGGTTGAGGGTGTGCGCCGCGGTGTGGACATGTTCGATTGCGTGATGCCAACCCGTAATGCCCGCAATGGGCATCTGTTCATCGATACCGGCGTGCTGAAGATCCGAAACGCGTTCCATCGCCATGATGATTCGCCGCTCGATCCGACCTGCGATTGCTATACCTGCCAGAACTTCTCCCGCGCTTATCTGCATCACCTGGACAAGTGCGGCGAAATGCTGGGGAGCATGCTCAATACCATCCATAACTTGCGTCATTATCAAGTGCTTATGGCTGGTTTGCGCGAGGCTATTCAACAGGGTACATTGGCCGCCTTTGTCGATGCCTTCTACGCCAAACGCGGGTTACCTGTTCCGCCTTTGGACTGAGTTTTCTGACCCCAAGATTCAACATTTGCAACTGGAGTGCTAAATGAGCTTTTTTATCTCTAACGCCATGGCTGACGCCGCTGCACCTGCTGCTGCCGGCCCAATGGGCGGCGGTTTCGAGTGGATTTTCCTGGTCGGCTTCCTGGTCATCTTCTACCTGATGATCTGGCGTCCACAGGCCAAGCGCGCCAAAGAGCAGAAGAACCTGCTGGGCAGCCTGCAAAAAGGCGACGAAGTTGTGACCACCGGCGGCATCGCTGGCAAGATCACTAAAGTTGCAGACGATTTCGTTGTTCTGGAAGTTTCCGACACCGTCGAAATGAAATTCCAGAAAGGCGCCATCGCTGCCACGCTGCCAAAAGGCACGCTCAAAGCGATCTAAGTTTCAACTTCATATTCAATCGACGGGGCGCGCAAGGCGCCCCGCGTCATAAACGGGCGGCGTGATGCTGAACAAATATCCTCTGTGGAAATACATTCTGATCCTGGCGGTGCTGGCGGTCGGTCTGATTTATTCCGCTCCCAATCTTTACCCTGATGACCCGGCCATTCAGGTCAGCGGTGCAAGCACTGCGCTGCAAGTCAATCAGGCTGATCTGGATCGCGTGAGCGCTGCGCTCAAGGAATCCGGGATCAACGTCAAGGCGGCCACGCTGGCTGCGGGCGGCAAGGGCGGGCTGATTCGCCTGACCAAGGCTGAAGACCAGCTGCCGGCCAAAGACGTCGTGCGCAAGGCATTGGGTGATGACTACGTCGTCGCGCTGAACCTGGCACAAACCACCCCGCAGTGGCTGCGCAGCCTTGGCGCGCACCCGATGAAGCTGGGCCTGGACTTGTCCGGTGGTGTGCACTTCCTGCTGGAAGTGGACATGGACAAAGCCCTCGACGCCCGCCTGAAAGTCTACGAAGGCGATGTGAAGAGCCTGTTGCGTAAAGAGAAACTGCGCTATCGCAGCCTGCCGCAACTCGACGGTGCCATTCAGTTGGGCTTCTCTGATGAAGCAACCCGCGAACAGGCCCGTTCGATCATCCGCAAGAACTTCAACGATTTCGACATTGTTCCGGCCGACCTCAATGGTCAACCGGTGCTGCGTCTGGCGATGACCCCGGCCAAGCTGGCGGAAATCCGTGAATACTCCATCAAGCAGAACTTGACCACGGTACGTAACCGCGTCAACGAGCTGGGTGTTGCCGAGCCGATCGTTCAGCGTCAGGGCGCCAACCGCATCGTGGTTGAGCTGCCGGGTGTGCAGGACACCGCAGAAGCCAAGCGTATCCTCGGCAAGACGGCCAACCTGGAGTTCCGTCTGGCTGCTGAGCCGGGTGCTTCCAAGGCCACTTCCGAATCCTTCGAGTTCCGTGAGGGCAAGCGTCCTCCTGCATTGATCGAGCGCGGCCTGATCATCACCGGTGACCAGGTGACTGACGCCAAGGCTGGCTTCGGCGAGCACGGCACCCCGGAAGTGAACATCCGTCTGGATGGTCACGGCGGCGAGCTGATGAACCGTGCGACCCGTTCCAACGTCGGTCGCAGCATGGCGGTGATCTTCATCGAGCAGCGTCCGGTCACCACTTACACCAAGCAAGTGGTCAACGGCGTCGAGAAAGACGTGGCGGTGCAGACCTTCAAGGAAGAGAAGAAGATCATCAGCCTGGCGACCATTCAGTCGCCGCTGGGTGCTCAGTTCCGCATCACCGGCCTGAACGGCCAGGGCGAATCGTCCGAACTGGCGCTGCTGCTGCGTGCCGGTGGTCTGGCCGCACCGATGTACTTCGCTGAAGAGCGCACCATTGGTCCAAGCCTGGGTGCCGACAACATCACCAAGGGTATCGATGCTTCGCTTTGGGGCATGCTGTTTGTCTCGCTCTTCATCATCGCCATCTACCGCTTCTTCGGCATCATCGCCACCGTCGCTCTGGCGGTGAACATGGTGCTGCTGCTGGCCCTGATGTCGCTGCTGGGTGCAACGCTGACCTTGCCGGGTATCGCCGGTATCGTATTGACCATGGGTATGGCGGTCGACGCCAACGTGCTGATCTTCTCGCGGATCCGTGAAGAGATCGCCGCCGGCATGACCGTGCAGCGTGCAATCAACGAAGGCTTCGGCCGGGCATTCACCGCGATTCTCGACGCCAACCTGACCACGCTGTTGGTCGGCGGGATCCTCTTTGCCATGGGCACCGGCCCCGTCAAAGGCTTCGCAGTGACCATGTCCCTCGGGATCTTTACCTCGATGTTCACGGCCATCATGGTGACCCGCGCGATGGTCAACCTGATCTTCGGCGGTCGTGACTTCAAGAAGTTGTGGATTTAAGGGGCTGCCATGTTACGTACAATCAACTTCATGGGCGTTCGCAACTTTGCGTTCGGCGTCACATTGTTCCTTACGGTGCTGGCCTTGTTCAGCGTCTTCACCAAGGGCATGAACTGGGGCCTGGACTTCACCGGCGGTACGCTCATCGAGCTGACCTACGAGCGTCCGGCCGACGTCACCCAGGTGCGTGAGCAGCTGGTGAAATCGGGTTATCACGAAGCCATCGTGCAGAACTTCGGTGCAACCACTGACCTGCTGGTGCGTATGCCAGGTGAAGACCCGCAACTGGGTCACCAGGTGGCCGAGGCCTTGCAGAAGGTCGGCGGCGAGAACCCTGCAACGGTCAAGCGTGTCGAGTTCGTCGGCCCGCAGGTGGGTGAAGAGCTGCGCGACCAGGGCGGCCTCGGCATGCTGATGGCGCTGGGCGGCATCCTGATCTACCTGGCGTTCCGCTTTCAGTGGAAGTTTGCGGTCGGTGCGATCGTGTCCCTGATCCACGACGTGATCGTGACCATCGGTATCCTGTCGTTCTTCCAGATCACCTTCGATCTGACGGTGCTGGCGGCGGTACTGGCGATCATCGGTTACTCGCTCAACGACACCATTGTGGTATTCGACCGGGTTCGTGAGAACTTCCGGGTGCTGCGCAAGGCCAACCTGATCGAGAACATCAACATCTCGACCACGCAAACCCTGCTGCGGACCATGGCGACGTCGATCTCCACCTTGCTGGCGATTGCCGCTCTGCTGTTCTTCGGTGGTGACAACCTGTTCGGTTTCTCCATTGCCCTGTTCATCGGTGTTCTGGCGGGTACTTACTCGTCGATCTATATCGCGAACGTGGTGCTGATCTGGCTGAATCTGAGCACGGAAGACCTGATTCCTCCGGCCAATACCGAGAAGGAAGTTGACGACCGTCCTTGAAGGATTTTTCCTGAAACGGTGTCATCCAAAAAGGCGCGAGTTGAACTCGCGCCTTTTTTTGTGCTCCAAGGCTGGGAGAAGCGCGGACACGTTCCGCATGTGATGGTCAGGAGGTTCATGTGAACAAGTCGATGCTGGTTGGTGCGGTACTGGGTGCTGTCGGTGTAACTGCCGGGGGTGCTGTGGCCACCTACAGCCTGGTTAAAAGCGGCCCAGAGTACGCACAAGTACTCGCCGTTGAGCCGGTCAAGACACAAATCAAGACTCCACGTGAAGTGTGCAAGGATGTAACTGTCACCCGGCAAGCGCCGGTGAAAGATCAACATCAGATCGCCGGTACGGTGGTCGGTGCGCTGGCAGGTGGTCTGCTGGGTAATCAGATTGGCGGCGGCAACGGCAAGAAAATCGCCACGGTTGCGGGCGCGGTCGGTGGTGGTTACGCCGGCAACAAGGTTCAGGAAGGCATGCAAGAGCGTGACACCTACACCACGACTCAGACCCGTTGTAATACGGTGAATGACATCAGTGACAAGGTAGTGGGTTACGACGTGCGGTATTCGCTGGATGGCAAGGAAGGCAAGGTGCGGATGGATCGTGATCCGGGGAACCAGATTCCTGTGGACAAGGAAGGCAAGTTGATCCTGTCTCAGAACGAGCCGGCTCAGTAAGTAGCTCAGCGTAAAAAGAAGCACCCTGCGGGGTGCTTTTTTGTGCCCAAAATTTATGGCTTACCACCAAACCCTGTAGGAGCCGGCTTGCCGGCGATGGCGGTGTAATAGTCGAGATAAATGCTGAATCTCAGATCGCTATCGCCAGCAAGCCGGCTCCTACAAGGGTAATTTTTTGTGCCCGCTATTTATGCAACAACACCCATCTCCGTAGGAGCCGGCTTGCTGGCGATAGCGTAGTAACAGTCAATAAATTCCAGGCATAAAAAAGCACCCCGAAGGGTGCTTTATTCTGTCGCGAAGCTTAGCGCTTCAGCGAGGCCGGCAGGTGCGGCTGGATGGCCGTCAATACTGCCTTGAAGCACTTGGTGTTACCGGCAACGATGTGGCCTTTTTCAAGGAAATCGTGACCACCGGTGAAGTCGCTCACCAGGCCGCCGGCTTCTTGAATCAGCAGGGCACCTGCTGCCATGTCCCACTCGGACAGGCCCGACTCCCAGAAGGCGTCGAAACGGCCGGCAGCCACGTAAGCCAGGTCCAGGCTCGCCGAACCTGCGCGGCGGATGCCGGCGGTCTGGCCAACCAGGGCGCGGAACATGCCCAGGTAGTTGTCGAGGTTGTCCATCTGGTCGTCACGGAACGGGAAGCCTGTACCCAGCAGAGCGCCGTCGAGGCTGGTGCGACCGCTGACGCGCAGGCGACGACCGTTCAGTTGAGCGCCGCGACCACGGCTGGCGGTGAATTCTTCCTGGCGAACCGGGTCCAGAACAACGGCGTGCTCAAGACGACCGCGGTATTTGCAGGCGATGCTGACAGCGAAGTGAGGGATGCCGCGCAGGAAGTTGGTGGTGCCGTCCAGCGGGTCGATGATCCACAGGTACTCTTCGCCTTCGATGCCGGTGCCGGCGTGCAGGCCGGTCTCTTCACCACGGATCGAGTGATTCGGGTAAGCCTTGCGCAGGGCGTCGATGATTTTCTGTTCGGCGGCGCGATCCACCTCGGATACGTAATCCTTGGCGTCTTTTTCGTCGACCTTGATGGTATCCAGGCGCTCGATGGAGCGGAAGATCAATTCACTGGCGCTGCGGGCGGCGCGCAGCGCGATATTCAGCATGGGCTGCATGGATGTGTCACCTAAGGTTGTTAAAGAAAGCCGAGCATTCTATCAGAAAGTTTCTACAGGAGAAGGACGACGTTCGCTTTCATGGCTTAACGGTAGCGAGCGCTGTAAGATTCTGCTCCCGATTATTGTGTTCGAGAGCGCCTCCCTTGCTGCAAAACATTCGTGTCGTCCTGGTCAATACCAGCCATCCGGGCAATATCGGCGGGGCTGCGCGTGCCATGAAGAACATGGGCCTGTCGCGGCTGGTGCTGGTCGAGCCTCGTCTGTTCCCGCATCACGAGGCTGATGCCCGTGCCTCCGGTGCCGGTGACATCCTTGAAAACGCGCAAGTCGTCGCCACTTTGGAAGATGCCTTGGTCGGCTGCAATCTGGTGCTCGGCACCAGTGCCCGCGACCGCCGCATTCCCTGGCCGTTGCTCGATCCCCGCGAATGCGGCACGAAAGTGGTCGAGGAAGCCGGGCAGGGCGCGGAAATCGCTCTGGTGTTCGGTCGCGAAGACTCCGGCCTGACCAACGAAGAGCTGCAGCGATGTCATTATCACGTGCACATCCCATCAGACCCTGAGTTCAGCTCGCTGAACCTTGGGGCGGCGGTGCAGGTGTTGAGTTATGAAGTGCGCATGTCCTGGCTCGCGGCCCAAGGCCAGCCGAGCAAGGTCGAGAAGGAAGAAGTGGCCTCGGTCAAAAGCGCTGAGCTGGCGACCATGGACGAGCTGGAACGATTCTATGAGCACCTGGAGCAGACCCTGGTGGCCATCGAATTCCTCGATCCGGAAAAGCCGCGGCACTTGATGGCGCGCCTGCGCCGGTTGTACGGACGCAGCTCGGTCAGCCGGGCGGAAATGAATATATTGCGTGGCATCCTCACGGAAACCCAAAAAGCGGCCCGTGGTGAGCTTCTTAAGCGGAAGGATTAATGATGTTCGAGCGTTTGCGTGAAGATATCCAGAGCGTATTCCACCGAGACCCGGCGGCGCGTAACGCTTTTGAAGTACTGACCTGCTACCCCGGCATGCACGCCATCTGGATTCACCGTTTGTCGGCAATGCTGTGGCGCGCCGACCTGAAATGGCTGGCGCGGCTGGTGTCGAACTTCGGTCGCTGGTTGACCGGGATCGAGATCCATCCGGGGGCCAAGGTCGGTCGTCGTTTCTTCATTGACCATGGTATGGGTATCGTTATCGGTGAAACCGCCGAGATTGGCGATGACGTCACTATTTATCAGGGCGTGACCCTGGGCGGCACCAGCTGGAACAAAGGCAAGCGTCACCCGACCCTGGGTGATGGCGTCGTGGTCGGGGCGGGCGCGAAGGTGCTCGGTCCATTCACCGTCGGTGCTGGGGCTAAGGTCGGTTCCAATGCTGTCGTGACCAAGGAGGTGCCGCCGGGTGCCACGGTGGTGGGGATTCCGGGCCGGATCATCGTCAAGCCCGACGAAGAGCAGGACGCCAAGCGCAAGGCCATGGCTGAGAAGATCGGCTTCGATGCCTACGGCGTGACTGAGGACATGCCTGATCCGGTGGCTCGCGCCATCAATCAATTGCTCGATCACTTGCAGGCGGTCGATGGTCGTCTGGAGGGGATGTGTGGGGCGTTGAAGGATCTGGGTAGCAGTTATTGTGCGAAAGATCTGCCTGAGCTGCGCGAAGAAGACTTCGCCTGTGTGAAGGACAAGGATCAGAGTCAGGCCAGCTGACGTTTTGCGAGCGTGCCCCTCACTGTAGGAGCAAGCATGCTCGCGATGGACCTGGGAGCACTGCGGGGTGTCAGGCGCCCAGCGTTATCGTTGATGACCATCGCGAGCATGCTCGCTCCTACAGGGAATTGCTGGCCGTCCATAGTCAGCCTTTGCTATGATGCGCCCGCTCTTTTGCGGGTAATCCTGACTAAAGTACTAGGTCTTATAGTTGACTTAAATACTCGGGAATTGCATACTCGCCCCATTCCGAACTCCGTGGTAATTGTCCATGCGACTGACTACAAAAGGCCGATACGCCGTGACCGCCATGCTCGACCTGGCGTTGCACGCGCAGCACGGGCCCGTGTCCCTGGCCGATATCTCCGAGCGCCAAGGCATTTCCCTGTCCTACCTCGAGCAGCTTTTCGCCAAATTGCGCCGCAGTAATCTGGTGTCCAGCGTCCGTGGTCCAGGCGGCGGCTACCAGCTGTCACGCGACATGCAAGGTATCCAGGTCGCCCAGGTGATCGATGCAGTGAACGAATCGGTCGATGCAACCAAATGCCAGGGGCAGGGCGATTGCCACTCCGGTGACACTTGCCTGACTCACCACTTGTGGTGCGACCTGAGCCTGCAGATCCACGAATTTCTGAGCGGTATCAGCTTGGCTGACCTTGTGACTCGCCGTGAGGTGCAAGAAGTAGCCCAGCGTCAGGACCAACGCCGTTGCAACAGCAAGGCGCCACGCCTGGACAAGATTGAAGCGTCCGCCGTCGAATGACAGCCAGAGAGCTAGCGGCACGCCAGCCAGCCTGATTTAGGAGATAGTCCATGAAATTGCCGATTTACCTTGATTACTCTGCGACTACCCCGGTTGATCCGCGTGTCGCGCAAAAGATGAGTGAATGCCTGCTGGTCGACGGAAACTTCGGTAACCCGGCGTCCCGTTCCCACGTGTTCGGCTGGAAAGCTGAAGAGTCCGTTGAAAACGCCCGTCGTCAGGTCGCTGACCTGGTCAACGCCGACCCGCGTGAAATCGTCTGGACCTCCGGTGCCACCGAATCCGACAACCTGGCAATCAAGGGTGCGGCACATTTCTATGCCACCAAAGGCAAGCACCTGATCACCACCAAGATTGAGCACAAGGCTGTCCTCGACACCATGCGCCAGCTGGAACGTGAAGGCTTCGAAGTGACCTACATCGAGCCGCGTACCGATGGCCTGGTGACCCCGGAGATGATCGAAGCCGAACTGCGCGACGACACCATCCTGGTTTCGGTCATGCACGTGAACAACGAAATCGGCACCGTCAACGACATCGCTGCGATCGGCGAGCTGCTGCGTTCCAAGGGCATCCTGTTCCACGTCGACGCCGCTCAGTCCACCGGCAAGGTCGAGATCGACCTTTCGAAGTTGAAAGTCGACATGATGTCCTTCTCTGCCCACAAGACCTATGGTCCTAAAGGCATCGGCGCCCTGTACGTCAGCCGCAAGCCGCGCGTACGTATCGAAGCGACCATGCACGGCGGCGGTCACGAGCGCGGCATGCGTTCCGGCACTCTGGCTACTCACCAGATCGTCGGCATGGGCGAAGCGTTCCGTGTCGCCAAGGAAGACATGGCTGCCGAGAACGTACGCATCAAGGCGTTGAGCGACCGTTTCTACAAGCAGGTCGAGCACCTGGAAGAGCTGTACGTCAACGGCAGCCTGACCGCCCGCGTTCCGCACAACCTGAACCTGAGCTTCAACTACGTTGAAGGCGAGTCGCTGATCATGGCGCTCAAGGATCTGGCGGTTTCGTCCGGTTCGGCCTGCACCTCGGCGTCCCTGGAGCCTTCGTACGTACTGCGCGCCCTGGGCCGCAACGACGAACTGGCACACAGCTCGATCCGCTTCACCTTTGGTCGTTTCACCACCGAAGAAGAAATCGATTACGCCGCGCAGAAAGTCTGCGAGGCCGTTACCAAGCTGCGCGCTCTGTCGCCGCTGTGGGACATGTACAAAGACGGCGTCGATATCTCGAAGATCGAGTGGGCGGCACACTAAATAATAGAAGCCGCCGGATACAGGTCCTGTAGCAGCGCGGCGATACACGCAGCGCAACTACAGGGTCTCAAGAGCGGCCCTGATGAGTGAGGATTGAGAATCATGGCTTACAGCGAAAAGGTCATCGACCACTACGAAAACCCGCGTAACGTCGGCAAGATGGACGCGGAAGATCCTGATGTCGGCACCGGCATGGTCGGCGCTCCGGCGTGCGGCGACGTGATGCGCCTGCAGATCAAGGTCAACGACGCCGGCATCATCGAAGATGCCAAGTTCAAGACCTACGGCTGCGGTTCGGCTATCGCTTCCAGCTCCCTCGCCACCGAGTGGATGAAGGGCAAGACCCTGGACGAAGCTGAAACCATCAAGAACACTCAGCTGGCTGAAGAACTGGCCTTGCCGCCAGTGAAAATTCACTGCTCGGTACTCGCTGAAGACGCCATCAAGGCGGCTGTTCGCGATTACAAGCAGAAGAAAGGCTTGATCTGATTTTCGAGTTTTGGCGACGAGTAAGGAGTCACCGATGGCTATCAGCATGACAGAAGCGGCTGCTCGACACGTGCGGCGCTCCCTCGACGGGCGCGGCAAAGGTGAAGGGATTCGTCTGGGTGTTCGCACCACAGGCTGTTCCGGCCTTGCCTACGTGCTGGAGTTTGTCGACGAGGTGGTTGCAGAGGACCAGGTGTTCGAGAGTCACGGCGAAAAAGTGATCATCGACCCGAAGAGCCTGGCCTACCTGGACGGCACCGAGCTCGATTTCGTCAAGGAAGGGTTGAACGAAGGCTTCAAGTTCAACAACCCCAACGTACGCGGTGAATGTGGCTGCGGCGAAAGCTTCAACATCTGAGGCTTGTCGTGGGTACTCCTTGTCATTTCGCTTTATTTGAGCTGCAACCGAGTTTCGATCTGGACCTCGATCAGCTGGCTACGCGCTACCGTGAGTTGGCGCGCAGTGTTCATCCGGACCGCTTTGCCGACGCTTCCGAGCGTGAGCAGAGGCTGGCGCTAGAGCAATCCGCGAGCCTCAACGAGGCCTACCAGACGCTCAAGAACCCACCCAAGCGTGCGCGTTACCTGCTCGCCTTGAATGGTGGCGAGCTGCCGCTGGAGGTCACGGTGCATGATCCGGAGTTTCTTCTGCAACAGATGGAGTTGCGTGAAGAGCTCGAAGACCTGCAGGACAGCGCCGACCTCAAGGGCGTTGCTGTCTTCAAGCGTCGCCTGAAGGCTGCCCAGGATGAACTGAACCAAAGCTTCGCAGCTTGCTGGAACGATGCCGTGCAACGCGAAAAGGCCGAACGCCTGATGCGACGCATGCAGTTCCTCGACAAGCTCACCTACGAAGTGCGCCAGTTAGAAGAGCGCCTCGACGATTAACCCAGTGCCGCTCCGGTCGCACGCCTGATATACAGATAAGTCCTGATAACGATGGCCCTACTGCAGATCGCCGAACCCGGCCAAAGTCCTCAACCGCACCAGCGTCGCCTGGCTGTGGGGATCGACTTGGGCACTACCAATTCGCTGGTCGCTGCATTGCGCAGTGGTCTTTCCGAGCCGCTTGCCGACGCAGAAGGGCGGGTCATCCTGCCGTCTGCCGTGCGCTATCACGCTGATCGCGTCGAAGTTGGCGAATCCGCCAAACTGGCAGCCGCTACCGATCCCTTGAACACCGTGCTGTCGGTCAAGCGCTTGATGGGTCGTGGTCTGTCCGACGTCAAGCAGCTGGGTGATCAGTTGCCGTACCGCTTTGTCGGTGGCGAGTCGCACATGCCGTTCATCGAGACGATCCAGGGCCCGAAAAGCCCGGTCGAAGTCTCCGCCGATATCCTCAAGGTCCTGCGCCAGCGCGCTGAAGCAACCTTGGGTGGCGAATTGGTCGGCGCAGTGATCACGGTTCCGGCCTATTTCGACGACGCTCAGCGTCAAGCCACCAAGGATGCGGCCAAGCTGGCCGGTCTGAACGTGCTGCGTTTGCTCAATGAGCCGACCGCAGCCGCTGTGGCTTATGGTCTGGATCAACACGCGGAAGGCCTGGTCGCGATTTACGACCTGGGTGGCGGTACTTTCGATATTTCGATTCTGCGCCTGACCGGCGGTGTCTTCGAGGTTTTGGCTACCGGCGGCGACAGTGCCCTGGGCGGCGATGACTTCGACCACGCCATTGCTGGCTGGATCATCGAGAGCGCGGGTCTGTCCGCCGATCTCGATCCGGGTGCGCAGCGTCAACTGCTGCAAACCGCCTGTGCGGCCAAGGAAGCGCTGACCAATGCCCCGTCGGTCGAAGTGGCCCACGGCGACTGGAAAGCCGAGCTGACCCGCGAAGCCTTCGGTGCGTTGATCGAGCCGATGGTCGCGCGCAGCCTGAAAGCCTGCCGTCGCGCTGTTCGCGATTCCGGCGTCGAGCTGGAAGACGTGCATGCGGTCGTCATGGTGGGCGGTTCGACCCGCGTGCCGCGTGTTCGCGAAGCCGTGGCAGAAGCCTTCGGTCGTCAGCCGCTGACTGAAATCGACCCGGATCAAGTAGTGGCCATCGGTGCCGCGATCCAGGCCGATACCCTGGCCGGCAACAAGCGCGACGGCGATGAACTGCTGCTGCTCGACGTGATTCCGTTGTCTCTGGGCCTGGAAACCATGGGCGGCCTGATGGAGAAGGTGATTCCGCGCAACACCACCATCCCCGTCGCCCGCGCCCAGGACTTCACTACTTATAAAGACGGCCAGTCGGCCATGGCGATCCATGTGTTGCAGGGCGAGCGCGAGCTGATCAGCGACTGCCGCTCGCTGGCGCGCTTCGAGCTGCGCGGCATTCCGGCGATGGTGGCGGGCGCGGCGAAGATTCGCGTGACGTTCCAGGTCGATGCCGATGGTCTGCTCAGTGTTTCCGCCCGCGAACTCGGTTCGGGCGTTGAGGCAAGCATTCAAGTCAAACCGTCCTATGGTCTGACCGACGGCGAAATCGCCAAAATGCTCAAGGATTCGTTCCAGCACGCCAATGACGACAAGGTTGCTCGTGTATTGCGTGAGCAGCAGGTCGACGCCCAGCGCTTGATCGAAGCGGTGCAGGCGGCTCTGGAGGTCGACGGCGAGCGCTTGCTCGACGCCGAAGAGCGACTGGTCATCGACATGCAGGTGCAGGAACTGACCGAACTGATGAAAGGTACCGATGGTTACGCCATCGAGCAGCAGGCCAAGCGTCTGTCGCAAGTGACCGATGCTTTTGCTGCCCGCCGTATGGATTTGACGGTGAAAGCCGCTCTGTCGGGGCGCAACCTGAATGAAATCGAGGATATCTGATGCCGCAGGTCATTTTTCTGCCACACGAAAAATTTTGCCCTGAGGGCATGGTCGTGGAGGCTGAGACGGGTATTTCCATCCTCGAGCTGGCCCACGAGCACCACATCGAGATGGAAAGTGCCTGTGGCGGCGTCTGTGCCTGCACCACTTGCCACTGCATCATTCGCGAGGGTTTCGACTCGCTGGAAGAGGCTGACGAGCTGGAAGAGGACTACCTTGATAAGGCTTGGGGTCTTGAGCGTGAGTCCCGTCTGGGCTGCCAGGCCAAGGTCGGTACCGAAGACCTGACCGTCGAGATTCCAAAGTACTCGCTCAACCACGCAGCCGAAGCACCGCACTGATTCAAGGAATTGTCATGAAACTCAAGTGGACTGATGTGCTGGAAATCGCGATCCAGCTGGCTGATAGCAAGCCCGATGTGGACCCTATGTCGGTCAACTTCGTCGATCTGCGCAAATGGGTGATGGAACTGCCCGAGTTCGACGACTTGCCTGAGCATTGTGGCGAAAAGATCCTGGAGGCCATTCAGGCCCACTGGATCGAAGAACGCGAGTAGGAGCTGACTCGCGAAGCGAGGCTGCGATCTTTTCCATCCACTTGAATTTCAAGCGCAGGATCGGGATCAAAGGATCGCAGCCTCCGGCAGCTCCTACAGACGTCGCGCCCGTCACTCAGTTAGGCAATACCCGAGAACCCGCGTATAATTCGCGGGTTTAATTTTTCGTAAATTACCGTTTCTGGAGTTACACCATGGCTGTTCAACGTACTTTCTCCATCATCAAGCCTGACGCTGTTGCAAAAAACGTTATCGGCGAGATCACCACTCGTTTCGAAAAAGCTGGCCTGCGCGTTGTAGCTTCGAAGCTGAAGCAACTGTCCAAAGCTGAAGCTGAAGGCTTCTACGCTGAGCACAGCGCTCGTGGTTTCTTCGGCGACCTGGTTGCTTTCATGATCTCCGGTCCGGTTGTCGTTCAGGTTCTGGAAGGCGAAAACGCTATCGCTCTGAACCGTGAGCTGATGGGCGCTACCAACCCTAAAGAAGCTGCTGCCGGCACCATCCGTGCTGACTTCGCTGACTCCATCGACGCCAACGCTGTACACGGTTCGGACTCCGAAGCCGCTGCCGCTCGCGAAATCTCGTACTTCTTCGCAGCTACTGAAGTAACCACTCGCTAAGCATTGGCTTAAGAGTGAAGGTGAATCCATGACTACATCGACTGTAAAAACTAACCTGCTGGGTCTGACTCAGCTGGAAATGGAAAAATTCTTCGACTCAATCGGGGAGAAGCGTTTCCGTGCCGGTCAGGTAATGAAATGGATTCACCACTTTGGTGTCGATGATTTCGACGCCATGACGAACGTCAGCAAGGTCTTGCGCGAAAAGCTCAAGGCTGTTGCTGAGGTCCGTGGTCCGGAAGTGGTCAGCGAGGACATCTCCAGCGACGGCACCCGCAAATGGGTGGTGCGCGTGGCGTCCGGCAGCTGCGTCGAGACCGTGTACATTCCCCAGGGCAAGCGCGGCACCTTGTGCGTTTCGTCCCAGGCAGGCTGTGCCCTGGATTGCAGTTTCTGCTCCACCGGCAAGCAAGGCTTCAACAGCAACCTCACCGCCGCCGAAGTCATCGGCCAGGTGTGGATTGCCAACAAATCCTTTGGCAGCGTCCCGGCAACCGTCGACCGTGCCATCACCAATGTGGTGATGATGGGCATGGGTGAGCCGCTGCTGAACTTCGACAACGTCGTCGCGGCCATGCATTTGATGATGGACGACCTGGGCTACGGCATTTCCAAGCGCCGTGTGACCCTGTCGACTTCCGGCGTGGTGCCGATGATCGATGAGCTCTCCAAGCACATCGACGTCTCCCTGGCGTTGTCCCTGCACGCACCGAATGACGCATTGCGTAACCAATTGGTGCCGATCAACAAGAAGTATCCGCTTAAGATGCTGCTCGAGTCGTGCCAGCGCTACATGTCGAATCTCGGCGAGAAGCGCGTGCTGACCATTGAGTACACCTTGCTCAAAGATATCAATGACAAGGTCGAGCACGCGGTGGAAATGATCGAGCTGCTCAAGAACATCCCGTGCAAGATCAACCTGATCCCGTTCAACCCGTTCCCGCATTCCGGTTACGAGCGTCCGAGCAATAATGCGATTCGTCGTTTTCAGGATCAGCTACACCATGCAGGTTTCAACGTCACTGTCCGCACCACCCGTGGTGAAGACATCGACGCGGCATGTGGTCAACTGGTAGGGCAGGTGCTGGATCGCACCCGTCGCAGCGAACGTTATATCGCCGTGCGTGAATTGAACGCCGAAAACGATATGGCCCAAGACGCCGCGAACAAGTAATCAAGAGAGGATCTCTATGTCCCTGCGCTTTGCGCTGCTTTTGCTGTTGGCCAGCCTGTGTGCTGGCTGCGTGCTTTCGGGCGATTACAACCCGATGAAGACCAGCAAGGGCCGTGATGAAGCGCGTGAGGCCTATGTGCAGTTGGGCATCGGTTACTTGCAACAGGGCATGACCGAGCGTGCAAAAGTACCCTTGAAGAAGGCGCTGGATCTGGACGATGCAGACCCGGACGCCAACGCGGCGCTGGGGCTGGTGTTTCAGGCCGAGATGGAACCTGCACTTGCCGACCAGCATTTTCGCAAGGCGCTGTCTTCCCGTCCCTCCGATGCGCGAATCCTCAACAACTACGGCAGTTTTCTGTACGAGCAAAAGCGTTACAAGGAAGCCTACGAGCGCTTTGAACAAGCCGCTGCCGATACCCTGTATCCTGAGCGTTCGCGGGTATTTGAGAATCTGGGCATGACGGCGGCGATGCTGGGGCAGCGTGAATTGGCCCAGCAACAGCTGGAAAAAGCCCTGCGTTTGAATCGGCAACAACCACGTGCATTGCTGGAAATGGCTGAGTTGTCTTACGAAGACAGGCATTATGTGCCCGCGCGTGATTATTACGACCGTTTTAGCCAGCTCACCGAGCAAAATGCACGTAGTCTATTGCTCGGCATTCGGCTGGCAAAAGTGTTTGAAGATCGCGACAAGGCCGCCAGTCAAGGCCTGCAACTAAAAAGACTCTATCCCGGTACCCCGGAATATCAGCAATACCTGTCGGAGCAATGATGAAAGCGGCGCATCCCGAAGTTGTAGCAGCGAATCGCGTAAACCCCGGTGAGACTTTGCGCCAGGCCCGCGAGAGCAATGGCTGGTCGCTGGCCGAAGTGGCCCTCAAGCTCAACCTCACCACTACTTCCCTGAGCAATCTGGAAGCCGGCGCTTTCGACAAGCTGCCTGGGCATACCTTCGCGCGTGGCTATATTCGCGCTTATGCCAAATTGCTCGGCATGGATCAGGCCGTTCTGGTCCAGCAATTCGATCAATCCACCGGCACCGACTCCCAGGGCAGCAATGTTCACAGCCTGGGTCGTATTGAAGAGCCTGTGCGGGTTTCCCACACCATTTTGCGAATCGTCAGCCTGCTGTTGCTGGTCGCGGTCATCGGTGGCGGTTTCGTCTGGTGGCAGGATCAGACCTCGATGCGTACCAAGGACCTGATCGGTCTGACTCCCGAGCACGTTGAAGTCGAAGGTGCCGACGGTACGACACAGATTCATCCGCTGGACGAGCCGGAAGACCAGGCTGTCGCGCAAGGTCAGGCGGAAGGCGAGACAGCCCTGGCCCTGCCACAGGCCGAGACCTTGGACGAAGCCCCGGTTGAAACCCCGGCAGTCGCACCCGTTGCGCCTACGGCTCCAGCACCTGTTGCACCTGCGCATAGCACTGCGCCAGTACCAGTTGCTGCGGCAACTCCAGCCCCGGCAGTTCCTGCGGTACCGGCCCCTGTTGTGACGGCTCCTGTTGCGCCGAGCGCCCCCGCTCCTGTTGCGACTGCTCCGGTTGCCGGTCAGGGTCAGGTTCAAATTCAGTACACCACCGATTGCTGGACGCAGGTGGCCGACGGCAGCGGTAAAGTGCTGTTCAGTGGTCTCAAGCGTAAAGGCGAAAACGTTTCCGTCAGCGGCAAACCGCCGTTTGCTGTGCGTCTGGGTTATGCCCGTGGCGCACAGGTCAGTTACAACGGCAAGGCGGTTGATGTTGCTCCGTTCACCAGTGGCGAGACTGCTCGCCTGAAGTTGGGTCAATAAGTCATGCACGGCGAATCTCCAATCAAACGTCGCGAATCGCGCAAGATCTGGGTCGGTAACGTGCCTGTTGGCGGCGATGCGCCTATCGCTGTGCAGAGCATGACCAACAGCGACACCAACGATGTCGCGGCCACTGTCGCCCAGATCAATCGTCTGGAAGCGGCCGGTGTCGATATCGTGCGGATTTCCGTACCGGACATGGACGCCGCTGAAGCCTTCGGCAAGATCAAGCAACTGGTCAAGGTGCCGCTGGTTGCCGACATTCACTTCGACTACCGCATCGCCTTGCGCGTAGCCGAGCTGGGCGTGGACTGCCTGCGGATCAACCCGGGCAACATCGGTCGCGAAGACCGTGTGCGAGCGGTGGTCGATGCCGCCCGCGATCGCGGGATCCCTATCCGCATCGGCGTTAACGCCGGCTCCCTGGAAAAAGACCTGCAAAAGAAATATGGCGAGCCGACCCCGGCGGCACTGGTCGAATCGGCCCTGCGTCACGTCGAACACCTGGAGCGCCTGAACTTCCAGGACTTCAAGGTGAGCGTTAAAGCCTCTGACGTGTTCATGGCCGTCGAAGCGTACCGCTTGCTGGCAAAAGAAATTGTCCAGCCGCTGCACCTTGGCATCACCGAAGCCGGTGGTTTGCGTTCAGGTACAGTGAAATCTGCGGTGGGCCTCGGTATGCTGCTCGCCGAGGGGATTGGCGATACTATCCGCATCTCGTTGGCGGCCGACCCGGTCGAGGAAGTGAAAGTCGGCTACGACATTCTCAAGTCCCTGCACCTGCGTTCCCGTGGCATCAACTTCATCGCCTGCCCGAGTTGCTCGCGGCAGAACTTCGATGTGGTCAAGACCATGAACGAGCTGGAAGGGCGCCTCGAAGACCTTTTGGTCCCGCTGGATGTTGCGGTCATCGGTTGCGTGGTCAACGGGCCGGGTGAAGCCAAGGAAGCCCATATCGGCTTGACCGGCGGCACACCGAACCTGATTTACATCGACGGCAAGCCGTCGCAGAAATTGACGAATGACAATCTGGTGGATGAGCTTGAACGCTTGATCCGCCAGAAAGCGGCCGAAAAGGTCGAGGCTGACGCTGCCGTTATTGCGCGCGGCTGAACCTGACTGAAGAGCCGAACGAATTTAAGGATTTAAAGTGAGCAAGTCATTGCAAGCCATTCGTGGCATGAACGACATCCTGCCCGAGCAGACTCCCCTGTGGCGTCATTTCGAAGGCACCGTTTCGCGTCTGCTCGATAACTATGGTTACAAGCAGATCCGCATGCCGATCGTCGAGTTCACCGAGCTGTTCAAGCGCTCGATCGGTGAAGTGACGGACATCGTCGAAAAAGAGATGTATACCTTCGACGACCGTAACGGTGATTCCCTGACCCTGCGCCCGGAAGGCACAGCGGCTTGTGTGCGAGCAGTGCTTGAGCATGGCATCACCGGTGGTGGTCAGGTACAGAAGTTGTGGTACATCGGCCCGATGTTCCGCCACGAGCGTCCGCAGAAAGGTCGTTATCGCCAGTTCCACCAGATCGGTGTCGAAGTGTTCAACCTCGACGGTCCGGACATCGACGCCGAGCTGATCGTGCTGACCTGGCGCCTGTGGGGCGAGCTGGGTATTCGTGACGCGGTCAAGCTCGAGCTGAACAGCCTGGGCACCAGTGAATCCCGTGGTCGTTACCGCGAAGCGCTGGTCGAGTTCCTGTCCGGTCACCTGGACAAGCTGGACGAAGACAGCCAGCGCCGCCTCAAGACCAATCCGTTGCGGGTCCTGGACACCAAGAACGCCGACACACAGGCGATCCTGGTCGACGCACCTAAAATGGCTGACTACCTCGATGAAGAGTCCCGTCTGCACTTCGAGGGCCTGAAGGCTCGCCTGGATGCTGCCGGTATTCCTTATGTGATCAACCCGAAGCTGGTGCGCGGTCTGGATTACTACAGCAAGACCGTTTTCGAATGGGTCACCGACAAACTGGGTGCCCAGGGCACCGTGTGTGCTGGTGGTCGTTACGACGGCCTGGTCGAGCAGATGGGCGGCAAGCCTACTGCCGGCGTGGGTTTCGCCATGGGCATCGAGCGGCTGGTGCTGTTGCTGGAAACCCTGGAGCAGATCCCGCAAGAGATCTCCCGTCAGGTCGATGTCTATCTCTGTGCCTTCGGGGAAGAAGCGGAGTTGGCCGGTCTGGCCCTGGCCGAACGTGTGCGTGATCAATTACCCAACCTGCGTCTGCAAGTGAACGCCGGCGCCGGCAGTTTCAAAAGCCAGTTCAAGAAAGCCGACAAGAGCGGTGCGTTGTATGCACTGATCCTCGGTGACGACGAAATGGCCCAGCAAGTGGTAGGTTTCAAACCCCTGCGTGGCCAGGGCGAACAACAAAGCATTGCCTGGGATGCGCTTGCCGCTCACCTGGCCACCTGCGTCGTGCAGGGTTGAAGCTGTCTTAAACAGCCGAATTAGCGATTAAGGAGTATTGGGGTGTCGAGTACCGAAGACGAAAATTTGGCGGATTTGAAGGATTGGTGGTCGCGCAACGGCAAGCCCCTGGTTACTGGCGGCCTGTTGGCGCTGGTCATCGTGTTCGGCTGGCAGGCGTTCCACAAGTATCAGAGCAATCAGTCGCAAGGCGCCTCGATCCTCTATCAGCAATTGCTGGAAACCACGCTGACGCCCGACGGCAAGCCTGATGCTGCCCGCGTGGCGGACCTGGCAGGCAAGCTCAACACTGAGTTTGCCGGCAGCGCTTATGCGCAATACGGCAGCCTGTTCGTGGCCAAGGTTGCGGTCGACAGCGGCAAGCTGGATGACGCGTCCACCGAACTGAAAGCCATTGTCGCCAAACCGGCCAACCCGGCACTGGGCGAAATCGCCCGTCAGCGTCTGGCTCAGGTGCTGGGTGCGCAGAACAAGGCCGACGAGGCATTGAAACTGCTGGAAGGCGATGCCGACAAGGCGTTCCTGGCCACTCGCGAAGAACTCAAGGGCGACCTGCTGGTGCAGTTGGGTCGTACCGAGGAAGCGAACGCGGCGTATCAAAAAGCCAAGGCGGCACTGTCGGACGAAGCGGCGGTCGGTGGCCTGCAAATCAAGCTGGACGACCTGGCCAAAGGGGATGCGTGACGTGATTCGTTGGAAACATGCAGCATTGCTGGCTCTGGCCCTATTGGCCGCGGGTTGCAGCAGCAACAGCAAAAAAGAACTGCCACCGGCCGAACTGGTCGACTTCAAGGAAGAAGTGGTTCTGCAAAAGCAGTGGAGTCGTTCGATCGGTGACGGTCAGGGCGAGTCGTATAACATGCTGGTCCCGGCGATCGATGGCGATACCATCTATGCCGCCGACGTTACCGGTGTGGTCATGGCCATGGACCGCAGCAACGGCGACGTGAAATGGAAGAAGGATCTCGAGCTGCCTGTCTCCGGCGCCGTTGGCGTCGCTTACGGTCTGCTGACGATCGGTACGATCAAGGGTGAAATCGTTGCCCTCGACGCCATCAACGGCGAAGAGAAATGGCGCGCTCGCGTGTCCAGCGAAGTCCTTGCGCCGCCGGCCAACAACGGTGACGTTGTGGTGGTTCAGACTCAGGACGATCGCCTGATCGGCCTGGACGCCGCTACCGGTAACCGTCGCTGGATCTATGACAGCACGCCTGCGGTACTGACCCTGCGTGGCACCAGTGCGCCGATCGTGACCAACCGCCTCGCGGTGGCTGGCCTGTCGACCGGTAAAGTGGTTGCGGTGGATATCTCCAACGGTGTGCCGGTGTGGGAACAGCGTGTAGCGATCCCGCAAGGTCGTTCGGAGCTGGAGCGTGTGGTCGATATCGACGGCGGCTTGCTGCTGTCGGGCGAGACGCTGTATGTCGCCAGCTATCAGGGGCGCGTTGCCGCTCTGGATCTGCAAAGCGGCCGCCAGCTCTGGCAGCGTGATGCGTCCAGCTACGCCGGTGTCGCCCAAGGATTTGGCACTGTCTACGTGAGCCTGTCGTCGGGCACCGTTGAAGGCGTCGACGAGCGTTCCACCACAGCCCTGTGGAGCAACGATTCGCTGGCCCGCCGTCAACTGTCGGCTCCGGAAGTGTTCTCCAGCTATGTTGCAGTCGGTGACCTGGAAGGTTACCTGCACTTGCTGAGTCAAGTGGACGGCCGTTTTGTCGGCCGCGAACGCATCGACAGCGACGGCCTGCGTGCCCGTCCGCTGGTGGTGGGTGACACGATTTATGTGTATGGCAACAGCGGCAAACTGGAAGCCCTGACCATCAAGTAAGAACTATGCTTGGGGTTAACCGCCCCAGGCTGCTTCACTTGTGGGTATGAATGTGGGAGCGAGCCTGCTCGCGATGGACGTTAACGAATACGTTTACGTCCTGAATAAACGCGGTGCCCCGGCGTTTTTCGCGAGCAGGCTCGCTCCCGCAGGAAAGCACACAGTGTTGCCCCGAGCACCAGCCGCTGCCTAGCAGCGGCTTTTGTATTTTCTGAAATAACGAAGTGGAGAGCCGCATGGTTCCCGTAATCGCCCTGGTGGGCCGACCGAACGTCGGCAAGTCCACCTTGTTCAACCGCCTGACCAGGACTCGTGATGCCATCGTTGGCGACTTGTCCGGTCTGACCCGTGATCGCCAATACGGTGAGGCCAAGTGGCAAGGGCGTTCCTACATTCTGGTCGACACCGGTGGTATCTCCGGTGACGAACATGGTATGGACGAAAAGATGGCCGAGCAGTCGCTGCTGGCCATCGAAGAAGCGGATGTTGTTCTGTTCCTGGTAGATGCCAAGGCCGGTTTCACCGCCGCCGACCAGATGATCGCCGAGCACTTGCGCAAACGTAACAAACGTTCCTACGTGGTTGCCAACAAGGTCGACAACATCGACCCGGAAATGGCCCGCGCCGAATTCGCTCCGTTGGGCATGGGCCACGCGATCCCGATCGCCGGTGCCCATGGTCGTGGCATCACCCAGATGCTGGAAATCGCCCTCAGCGATTTCCCGAAAGACGAAGAAGAGCCGGAAGACGGCGAGGAAGAGATCGTTGCCGAAGGTGAGGAAGCCAAGCGCATTCCTGGCCCGAGCGAAAAAGACGGGATCAAGATCGCCATCATCGGCCGTCCGAACGTCGGCAAGTCGACCCTGGTCAACCGCATGCTCGGTGAAGACCGGGTCATCGTGTATGACCAGCCCGGCACCACCCGCGACAGTATCTACATCCCGTTTGAGCGTAACGACGAGAAGTACACACTGATCGACACCGCCGGTGTGCGCAAGCGCGGCAAGATCCACGAAGAAGTCGAAAAATTCTCCGTGGTCAAAACCTTGCAGGCGATCAAAGACGCCAACGTGGTGATCTTTGTGATGGACGCCCGCGAAGGCGTGGTGGATCACGACCTCAACCTGTTGGGCTTTGCCATTGAGTCGGGTCGCGCGCTGGTTATCGCGATCAACAAGTGGGACGGCATGACGCCGAGCGAGCGCGACTTCGTGAAGGTCGAGTTGCAACGTCGACTGTTCTTCGTTGACTACGCCGATATCCACTTCATCTCGGCGCTGCACGGCACCGGCGTGGGCAACCTCTACGCCTCCGTACAGAACTCGTTCAAGTCCGCCGTTACTCGCTGGCCAACCAACCGCCTGACCCAGATTCTGGAAGATGCGGTAGGCGAGCACGCGCCGCCGATGGTCAACAACCGCCGGATCAAGCTGCGCTACGCCCACCTGGGTGGTGCGAACCCGCCGATCATCGTGATCCACGGTAACCAGATCGAGAAAGTGCCGAAGTCGTACGTACGCTATCTGGAGAACACTTACCGCCGTGTACTGAAGCTGGTCGGCACACCGATCCGCATCGAGTTCAAGGGCGGCGAGAACCCGTACGAAGGCAACAAGAACTCGCTCACCGACCGTCAGGTCAACAAGAAGCGTCGTTTGATGTCGCACCACAAGAAAGCCGACAAGAAGCGCCGCGACAAGCGTTGACGCTTGTGTAGGAGCCGGCTTGCTGGCGATGGCACCATCGCGGTTCATCTGAAGTACCGCAGTGATAGGATCGCCAGCAAGCCGGCTCCTACAGGGGGCGGCAGTAAAAAGGGTACTCACCAGAGTGCCCTTTTTTTATGGGCGCCGGATGGGCTATCCTCGGGCTCTCCCGTGCCGCCGTAGAGCCGGGTGTAGAGCAGGGAATCACCGATGATCACCAGTAAGCTGCCGAATGTCGGCATCACTATCTTCACGCAGATGTCTCAGCTCGCGGCTCAGACCGGCGCGCTCAATTTGTCCCAGGGGTTTCCCGATTTCGATGCCCCGCAAGCCCTGTGCGATGCGGTCGGGCGGCACATCGCCAATGGCCACAACCAGTATTCTCCAATGACGGGCCTGCCGCTCCTGCGTCTGCAGATTGCGGCGAAGATTTCGCGCAGCTATGGCGTGAATGTCGATGCAGACCATGAAGTGACGGTCACCCCCGGCGCGACCCAGGCGATCTTCTGCGCCATTCAGGCGGTTATCCACAGCGGTGACGAAGTCATCGTGTTTGACCCGGCCTACGACAGTTACGAGCCTTCGGTGGAACTGGCTGGCGGTCGTTGCGTGCATGTGCAGCTGGGTGTGAATGACTTCAGCATCGACTTCCAGAGGCTCGCCGATGCGTTGAGCCCGCGTACGCGGATGATCATCCTTAATACCCCGCACAACCCGAGTGGCGCGCTGATCAGCCGTGCCGAGCTGGATCAGTTGGCGGATTTGATCCGTGACCGCGATATCTATGTGATCAGCGACGAAGTCTACGAACACCTGGTGTACGACGGCGTACCTCATGTCAGCGTGCTGAATCATGAAGAGCTGTATCAGCGTGCCTTTGTGGTCAGCTCGTTCGGCAAGACCTATCACGTTACGGGCTGGAAAACCGGCTACGTGATCGCACCGCCGGCGCTTACGGCAGAGCTGCGCAAGGTTCACCAATACGTGAGCTTCTGCGGTGTAACGCCGTTGCAATTCGCGCTGGCCGATTTCATGGCCTCGCACCCTGAACATGTGGAAGAGTTACCGGATTTCTATCAGGCCAAGCGCGATCTGTTCTGCGACTTGCTGGCACCATCGCGCTTCAGTTTTACGCGAGTCACGGGCACTTACTTCCAGTTGGTCGACTACTCGCAGATCCGCCCGGACCTCAATGACGTCGAGATGGCGCTATGGATGACCCGCGAACACGGCGTGGCAAGCATCCCGATTTCGGTGTTCTACCAGTCGCCGCCGGTCGGCCAGCGTTTGGTGCGCCTGTGCTTCGCCAAGCGTGAGGAGACCCTGCGTGAAGCAGCGGAGAAACTATGCGTGATCTGAGTGCATTGCCCGATCTGAACGTGGCGCTGATCCAGACATCCCTGGCCTGGCATGACCGACAGGCGAATCTGGAACATTTCGAACCGCTGCTGGAACAGGCCCGCGATGCAGACCTGATCATCCTGCCGGAGATGTTCACCACCGGCTTCTCCATGGAGTCCGAAACCCTCGCGGAGTCGGAACACGGACCGACCAGTAAATGGTTGCGTGCTCAGGCGGCGAAGCTGGATGCGGTGATTACCGGGAGTGTCATCGTCCAGGCCGCTGATGGCAGTCATCGCAATCGTCTGTTGTGGGCTCGGCCCGATGGCGAGGTGCTGCACTACGACAAGCGCCATCTGTTCCGCATGGCCGGTGAGCACAACCATTTCACGCCGGGTGAACGTCAGGTGCAGTTCGAGCTGAAAGGCTGGCGGGTACGGCCGTTGATTTGCTACGACTTGCGTTTCCCTGTGTGGAGTCGCGATGCCCAGGACACCGACCTGTTGCTGTACACCGCCAATTGGCCGGGCGCGCGTCGCCAGCACTGGAACCGTTTGCTACCGGCGCGAGCGATCGAGAACCTCTGCTATGTGGCGGCGGTGAATCGCATCGGCACCGATGGCAAAGGTTTTGCCTATACCGGTGACAGTCAGGTGCTGGACTTCCAGGGTGAGACGTTGCTCAGTGCAGGGGAGGCGGATGGAGTGTTCAAGGTGACGCTGGAAGCGGCGCAACTGGCGGCGTATCGCACGCGGTTTCCGGCGAATCTGGATGCCGATACCTTCGAGTTCACCTGATAACTCTGTAGGAGCTGGCTTGCCAGCGATTACGTCCTGACAGATGCATCGAGAACTCAGCATCGCCAGCAAGCCGGCTCCTACAGCAGAATGAAAAAAGGCCCCAGGGTTCGCACCCTGGGGCCTTTTGCATTTTCGCGATGGCTTACGCCGCTTTCGCTTCCGGCTGGCTCAGCGAACGGTTCAGCGCGCTGAACAGCGCCTTGAAGCTGGCCGTGGTGATGTTTTCATCGATCCCCACGCCGTGCACCGCACGTTCACCGTTCACACGCAGTTCAATGTAGGCCGCTGCCTTGGCATTGGTGCCTGCGCCGATGGCGTGTTCGTTGTAATCCATGATTTCGACCGGGATCGGCAAACCGGCCACCAGTGCTTCCAGGGCGCCGTTGCCCTTGCCGCGCCAGTGCAGGTTGGTTTCGCCCTGACCTTTGCTGGCCACTTCCACTTCGACGGCGCTGTTGCCGTTTTCTTCCTGCAGGCGATGGCTGACCAGGGCGTACGGGGTGTTGGCTTGCAGGTACTCGCTGATCAACAGCGAGTGGATCTGCTTGGCGGTCATCTCCAGGCCCAGGCGATCGGTTTCACGCTGCACGACCTGGCTGAACTCGATCTGCATGCGACGCGGCAAGCTGATGCCGTATTCCTGTTCCAGCAGGTAGGCGATACCCCCCTTGCCTGACTGGCTGTTGACTCGGATGACCGCCTCGTAGCTGCGGCCGATGTCGGCCGGGTCGATCGGCAGGTACGGCACTTCCCACAATGCATCGGATTTCTGCTGGGCAAAGCCCTTGCGGATTGCATCCTGGTGCGAGCCGGAGAAAGCGGTGTGCACCAGGTCGCCGACATACGGGTGACGCGGGTGTACCTGAATCTGGTTGCACTCTTCGACGACTTTGCGCACGCCGTCGATGTCGGAGAAGTCCAACTGAGGGTCCAGGCCCTGGGTGTACATGTTCAGGGCCACGGTCACGAGGTCGACGTTACCGGTACGCTCGCCGTTGCCGAACAGGCAGCCTTCGACACGGTCGGCACCGGCCATCAGGCCCAATTCGGTGGCCGCAACGCCAGTACCACGGTCGTTGTGGGTGTGCAGGCTGATGATCACGCTGTCACGACGGTTGATGTGACGGCCGAACCATTCGATCTGGTCGGCATAGATGTTCGGGGTCGCGCATTCGACGGTGGCCGGCAGATTGAGGATCATCTTGTGCTCGGGCGTCGGGTTCCAGACTTCGATCACCGCGTCGCAGACTTCCTTGGCGAACTCCAGTTCGGTGGCGCTGAAGGTTTCCGGCGAGTATTCGAAAGTCCACTGGGTGTCCGGCTGCATGGCCGCGTACTTGACGAACAGCTTGGCCGCGCTGACGGCGATTTCCTTGATCCCGTCCTTGTCCTGGTTGAAGACAATGCGGCGGAACGAAGGAGAGGTCGCGTTGTAGAGGTGAACGATGGCTTTCTTCGCGCCACGCAAGGATTCAAAGGTGCGCTCGATCAGGTCTTCACGGCCCTGGGTCAGCACCTGGATGGTGGTGTCGTCCGGGATGTGGTTGCCTTCGATCAGGGTGCGAACGAAGTCGAAGTCGGTTTGCGATGCGGCCGGGAACGACGCTTCGATTTCCTTCACGCCGACCTGCACCAGGGTTTTCCAGAAGCGCAGCTTCTTGACGGCGTCCATCGGTTCGATCAGCGACTGGTTGCCGTCGCGCAGGTCGGAACTGCACCAGATTGGCGCGGCAGTGATG
Source organism: Pseudomonas sp. P1.8 (assembly GCF_001269805.1). Classification (NCBI taxonomy): domain Bacteria; kingdom Pseudomonadati; phylum Pseudomonadota; class Gammaproteobacteria; order Pseudomonadales; family Pseudomonadaceae; genus Pseudomonas; species Pseudomonas sp. P1.8. The sequence goes on along the minus strand of NZ_LHVM01000020.1, from coordinate 135,975 downwards.
GTTTTCGATGGCCAGGTGCGGTCCGGAATGTCGATGGTCGGGAACGCGCGGTATTTCGAAGACGGGTCTTTGAGCATGCTCATCTGGAAATCCTTATTGTGTGGGCCGAAAAAAGGCGGCCTGCCGGTGGATCAAAAGTTCTTGGAGTACTGCTTGGGACGAGGCACCACGATTCAGCCCGGCAGTCGTGCGCTGACGAGGCACAGGCTGCGGTGCTGGCGAAGCTGAATGAGGGTGTGCGAGGTTTTCATGCCTTCAACCCTAACCTTGGGGGGGAAGGATGGCAAGCAGTCGAAAAAAATTGAGAGGAATCCTCTTGGTTGTGTATTTACCGAGATTTTATTGCTGTTTTTTGCATAAATATTTGACTTGTTTGCGCATGCTTCGAGCGATGCGCAATCGAAGGGTTTGGCGCTGCGGACTGATACCGGGACTATTCTTAAAGCCTGAGTGGCAAGCAGGAGTCGCTGATGAACGAGTCCGATTGGAAACGATATTGCGAGTTGCGACCGGTAGCCCATGAGCGGATGTGCATCCGCATCATGACCGACGTCGAAAAGATCGTGCTGGACAGGAGCATTGCGCCCTACGAGCGGATCGAAACCAGCGAAGAGCTGTTGAAGGCCGGGCAGAAGGAGCTGTATTGGGCGTTTGGCGTCTTTCGGTTTTCACGCCATGAAGCGCGTTCGCATCTGCTTGGGCTGTGTGCGCGGGAGTTGATCACGGCGCAGGAGTTGAGCGGTTTCTCGCAGGAGACCCAGGAATGGGTCAGGCACTGCCTGGCGGACCGGGAGGTTCACGGGATTGAGGATCTGGACGCTGAGTAGGGCCCTAAAAGATCGCAGCTCCTGCAGGGTATGCATCCATCCCTGTAGGAGCTGGCGCAGGCTGCGATCTTTTGATCTTCCTTAAGGCTGGAATGCCCCAATAAAAATCGCCGGATCCACCCGCGCATCATTCAAGCTGATATTCCAATGCATATGCGGCCCGGTCGCCCGCCCAGTCGCTCCGACCTTGCCGACCACGCCGCCGCGAGCCAGTTGCTGGCCGACTTTCACATCGATCTTCGACATATGGCAGAACATGCTGATGAAGCCCTGGCCGTGGTCGACGAACACCGTGTTGCCGTTGAAGAAGTAATTGCCGATGAGAATCACCTTGCCTGCGGCCGGCGTCTTGATGGGTGTCCCGGCGCCCACTGCGAAATCCAGGCCTGAGTGAGGATTACGCTCTTCACCGTTGAAGAAGCGGCGCACACCGAACTTGCTCGACAGCGGCCCGTTGACCGGTTTATCCAGCAGAAGATTGCTCGGCGTGTTCGGGCTGAACGTACGGTAAGCGGTGATTTGCTCGGCGAGTTCACGCTCGATTCGCTTGAGGTTCTCCGGGTCCGGATTGACCTGTTGCGTGTTCTTCAGCGTGATGCGCTGCTCCGGGTACTTCTTGTTGCCAACGGTGAAACCCAGATTGCGACCGCCACTGCTAATGGACTGGGCACCCGGTTTCACCGTCAGCGGCACGCCGACAATGGCCAGCCAGTTGTTCTGTTCCTTGACCACCAATACGGGTTTGCCCTGATAGCTGGCTTTCGGCGCCTGTGCCGAAGCGCCCAGGTCGACCACGGCCACACCGCCCGGCACCGGTTTGTTCAGCAGGCGGGTGATGTAACTGTCGGCATGGGCGTCGAGGGTCAGGCACAGCAACAGCAGTGGAGCAAAAAAACGTGGCATGGATCAGTCCAGTAGAGAAAGGGTGACAGGCGTCAGGTGATTGTCTTCGACCCGGACTCGCAGTTCGCCTTCGCCCAGTTTGGCTGTCAGGCGCTGACCGGTTTGGGTTTGCCCGGCGCTGCGGATCGCCTTGCCGCGTTCATCCAGCAGAATGCTATAGCCACGGCCGAGGGTTGCCAGTGGGCTGACCACATGCAGCGTCTGCATCTGGCTGTGCAACTGCAGGCGCCGGTTCTTCAGCCCTTCGCGGATGGCGCGGGGCAGGCGTTCGGCGAGGCTGTCGAGGCGTTGGCGCAGCATCGCCAGTTGCCGGCCGGGGTGTTGCCCGGCCAGACGAGTCTCCAGGCGGATCAACCGCTCGCGACGGGTATTGAGGCTGCGCTCGAACGCGCGGCGCATGCGCATGTCCAGGTCATCCAGGCGTTGCGCTTGCTGGCGCAGACGCTCGCCGGGATGACGTAGACGACGGGAGATGCCTTCCAGTCGCAGCCGGTCGCGCATCAGGCGATCGCGCATGCGCATCACCAAGCGGCGGTGCAGGCTTTCGACCCGGCGCACCAGATCACTGGAATCCGGTGCCAGCAGTTCAGCGGCAGCGGAGGGCGTCGGAGCGCGAACGTCGGCGACGAAGTCACTGATCGATACGTCGGTTTCATGGCCGACGGCGCTGACGATGGGCGTCACGCAGGCGTCGACGGCGCGGGCAACCGCCTCTTCGTTGAAACACCAGAGATCTTCCAGCGAGCCACCGCCACGGGCCAGGATCAACGCATCGAAGCCACGGGCGTCCGCCAGCTTGAGCGCACGGACAATCTGCGCAGTGGCTTCGCGGCCCTGTACGGCGGTGGGGATCAGCGTCAGCTGAATCTGCGGTGCTCGGCGGCGGAACACGCTGATGATGTCGCGGATCACCGCGCCGGTGGGCGAGCTGATGATGCCGATGCGTTGTGGATGCGCCGGCAGCGGCACTTTGCGCTCGGCGCTGAACATTCCTTCGGCGCTGAGTTTTTCCTTGAGCGCATCGAAAGCCAGGCGCAAGGCGCCATCGCCGGCCGGCTCCACGGTGTCGAGGATCAACTGATAATCGCCGCGTCCTTCGAACAACGAGACTTTGCCTCGGACCTTGACCGCCAGGCCATCCTTCAAGGCCTGACGCACGCGTGCGGCGTTCTGCCGAAACAGTGCACAACGCACCTGGGCGCCGCTGTCCTTGAGGGTGAAATACACGTGGCCGGACGCCGGGCGGGCGAGGTTGGAAATTTCGCCTTCGACCCAGATGTTGCTGAAGACGTCTTCGAGCAACACCCGTGCGCGGCCGTTGAGCTGGCTGACGGTCAGGACTTCGCGGTCCAGGCCGAGTCTTGCAAAGGGATCTTTAATCATGGGGCGCAGTTTAAAGGCATTTTCCAAGTGAATGCACGATCCCTATATCACCAAATGATCGATGAACTGTTGAACCAGCGTCGTTGGGTGTTTGCGGTATGCCAAGGCGACGCTGCTATGGCTGTCGGGGTCTGCCAATGGCAGAAAATGGACGTCGGGTGACGCAATGTCCTGCATCGATTCCGGCAAAAGGGCGATACCAAATCCCGCCTGGATTAATTGCAGTTGCGTGGTTTTACGCGACATCACCCGAGCTGCTTTGGGAAAGAAGCCCTGGCGCATGCACAACTGCGCAGACAGGTAGCTAAGCCCTCCTCGTTGGGGGTGAGGGATGGAAATAAACGCTTCTTCACGCAACTGTCCCAGGTTGATTGGCTGCCCGGGTATGTCCCCGGCCAACCAGTGATCGGGCGGAACTGCCACCAGCAAAGGTTCATCGTAAAGCACCTCTATCTGTATCCCTTCGCACTGGCGGAGCACTGGCAAACGCAATAGACCGACATCCAGTCGACCGTCTGCCAATTCTTGCAGCTGCGCTTCGGAAGACAACTGGGCGATGTCCATGGATACACCGGGATGATGTTCAAGATAATCGCTGACACTGCGTAGCAGTCGGCCGCTCATGGGCACCGTGCTGGAATGACTCAGGCGTAAGGTACCGGTTTGGCCACTACCGATCTTGGTGGCCATTTCGCTGGCCTTGATCAGTTCGCTCAACAGATTTTTGGCTCGTGGTAAAAAAGCTTCCCCCGCAGGTGTGAGCTGGGGCCTGCGTGCAGTACGTTCAAAGAGCGGGGTTTTCAGGTGCGCTTCCATGTCCTTGATTTGTCGACTCAGCGCCGACTGGGCGATGAACAGGCGCTCGGCTGCAGCCCCAAAACTGCCGCACTCAGCGATTTCTACGAAGTAACGCAGTTGCCGGATTGAAAGCATAAGGCATGCCTTTTTGAGATTGGTAGGTGGCTTTGACGATATTAGTCGCAACCCTCGGCAATGGCTAAAGTCAGCGAACTTAAATAGAGGAACGCTGCAATGAGCGCATTGACGTTGCTGGGGCAATGGCCGTTTGGCGCCATGGACTGGCTGGTGATTGGTGGGGGCATCGCCCTGGCTTACATCGTGTTCGGCATCGCCGGTTTCGGCACCGCGCTGGTGGCGGCGCCGATTTTGATTTTGTTCATGCCGCTGTCGAAGATTGTGCCGTTGCTGGTGTTGCTGGATTTCGTCGCAGCGTTCGGCAACCTGCTGCCCTCGCGGCGGGATGTGGCGAAACCGGAGTTGCTGCGGTTATTGCCCTGCATGGCGGTTGGCTGCGCTTTGGGCGTTGTGTTCCTGCTGAACCTCAAATCCGATCTGTTGCTGCTGTTGATGGGGCTGTTTATCAGCGCCTATGCAATCTACAGCTTGTGGGTAAAGGTTCGCCCGACGCAGTTATCGGCCGCGTGGGCAGTGCCAATGGGTGCGGTAGGCGGGATGTTCGGCGCGTTGTTTGGCAGTGGTGGATTTTTGTACGCGATTTATCTGAACAGCCGTTTGTCAAAGGAATCAGCCCGGGCCACCCAAAGCGCATTGATCAGCTGCAGCACGGTGGTGCGTTTGAGTCTGTTTGCTATAGCCGGGGTCTATGCGGATTTGCCACTGTTGGCGCTGGCACTGTGTCTGCTGCCGGCCATGGCATTGGGGCTTTGGGTCGGTCGGCGGCTGACCCTGCGTTTGTCACGCGAAGCGTTCGTGCGGTTGGTCACCTGGTTGGTGCTGGCTAGCGGAATTGCCCTGATCGGGCGTTATCTCAGTGCATGACCGGATCCGCTTTTTGTAGGAGCCCGGCTTGCCGGCGATGGCACCCTTGAGGGCGCCATCGCCGGCAAGCCGGGCTCGTGCACAGAGCGGTTCGTGGCTTCACGATGACCGGCTTTCAGCTCAATCGTTGTACTGGCTCAACAACCGCTCCAGTCGTGCACTCAGGCGCCGTTTGATTTCGGTTTCGATGTGCGGCGCGAAGTCGTCGATCACGTCCTGCATGATCAGCTGCGCAGCGGCGCGCAGTTCGCTGTCCAGGTGCAGCAAGTCGTCGGGGTTCTTGATGGCAGTTGGCGCCGGTGCCGGTGCCGGTTCGGCCGCGGGCGCAGGGGCGGGTGGTGCGACGGTCGGCGCGGGAGCGCTAACGGTGTCGAACAACATGGGAATCTGTTCCTGATCGTCGTCCTCGACCGTCTCGGTCAGCAACGGCGGTTGCAGGTTGTCATCTCCGAGCAACTGACGGATCGATTCAAGGTCGTCCAGCAGGTGCGAGGATTGTTGCAGCGGTTTTGGAGTGTCCATCGGAATGCTCAGAGTCGCTGTAAACGGTGATCTTGCAGAGGATAGCCCTGTTCGCGGTAGAAACGGAAACTCTCCCGCGCGGCCTGGCGAATCGTCGGGTCTTCCACCACCACTTCCGCCACGCGGGCAAAGCGCTGGGCGAAGGCAGGGACTTTCAGGTCGAGATTGATCAGCAAGTCCTGATGCTCACCACAGTCATCGCCAAAACCCAGCACGATCAAGCCGTCCGGTTCATGTTCGGCGGGACCGTGGGGCACGAAGCTTTCACCCTTGAAGGTCCACAGGCGCGCATCCAGGTCATCGCGCTGTGTGGCGTCGCTGCAATGCAGATATACGCGGTGGCCCATGCGCCAGGCTTTTTCGGTGAGCTTGCAGGCGAAGTCCAGCCGTGCCGAGGGATCGGCGCTGGGCAGGATGTAAAAGTCGACTTTGGTCATTGCGGTTCCTGAGCCTTTGGCAGCGTTGCCCGAGAGCAACGCCGCCAAGGGTCATTGGTTTCAGGCTTTGGCACGGTCCAGCAGGTACTGGGTCAGCAGGGGAACCGGACGGCCAGTGGCGCCCTTGTCCTTGCCGCCGCTGATCCACGCGGTGCCGGCGATGTCCAGGTGCGCCCAGTTCAGGTTCTTGGTGAAGCGCGACAGGAAGCAGGCAGCGGTGATGGTGCCGGCTTTCGGGCCGCCGATGTTGGCGATGTCGGCGAACGGGCTGTCCAGCTGCTCCTGGTACTCATCAAACAGCGGCAGTTGCCAGGCGCGGTCGTCGGCAGTCTTGCCGGCGCTCAGCAGTTGGCTGATCAGTTCGTCGTTGTTACCCAGCAGGCCAGAGGTGTGGGAGCCCAGCGCAACGATGCAGGCGCCGGTCAGGGTCGCGATGTCGATCACCGCTTGAGGCTTGAAGCGCTCGGCGTAGGTCAGGGCGTCGCATAGCACCAGACGGCCTTCGGCGTCGGTGTTGAGGATTTCCACGGTCTGGCCGCTCATGGTGGTGACGATGTCGCCAGGGCGCGCAGCGTTGCCGCTTGGCATGTTCTCGGCGCAAGCCAGGATGCACACCAGGTTGATCGGCAGCTTCAGCTCAAGCACGGCACGCAAGCTGCCGAATACGCTGGCGGCGCCACCCATGTCGTACTTCATTTCATCCATGCCGGCGCCCGGCTTGAGGCTGATGCCGCCGGTGTCGAAGGTGATGCCTTTGCCGACCAGTGCGTACGGCTTCTCGGATTTCTTGCCACCGTTGTATTGCATGACGATCAGGCGCGGCGGTTGGGCGCTGCCCTGGCCGACGGCATAGAACGAACCCATGCCCAGGGCCTTGATCTTCTTCTCGTCGAGGACTTCGACTTTAAGGTCCTTGAATTCCTTGCCCAGGTCTTTCGCCTGCTCACCGAGGAAGGTTGGGTGGCAGATGTTTGGCGGCAGGTTACCCAGGTTGCGGGTGAAAGCCATGCCATTGGCGATAGCGGTGGCGTGGGTCACGGCGCGTTGCACTTCAGCCTGAGCAGCCTTGATGGTCAGCAGGGTGATTTTCTTGAGTGCGCGCGGTTCGGCTTTCTGGCTTTTGAACTGATCGAAGGTGTATTCGCCATCCACCAGGGTTTCAGCCAGCAGACGGGTCTTGCCGTAGCTGTCGCGGCCCTTGACCACGACTTCGTCGAGCGCCAATACCGCGTCGCTGCCACCCAGGCCTTTGAGGGTGTTGAGAATGCCGGCGATGATTTTACGGAATGGGCGGTCACCCAATTCGTCGTCCTTGCCCACGCCCACCAGCAGCACGCGGTCGGCCTTGAGGTTCGGCAGGCTGTGCAGCATCAGGCTCTGGCCAACTTTCCCGGCCAGATCGCCGCGCTTGAGTACGGCGCTGATTGCGCCACCGCTCAATTCATCGAGTTGTTTGGCCACGGCACCGAGCTTGCGGCCTTCGCTGACGGCAACCACCAGGGTGGCGGTCTTCAACGTTTCCGGGTTAACGCTTTTTACAACCAGTTCCATGTCCGGTTCCCTGAATTGATGGTGATCTCGCAAGTGCCCGACACCGTATGTGCGCCACTTGCCTATAAAGAGAAAGGCGCCAGGTCGATCGGCGACAAAGGCCGCAGTTTGAACCTCGCTACCGGCGCCTGACAACCCTCGGTTGTGCGATTGGATTATCGACCCTGCAGGCGCGAGCATGCTCGCGAAGGTCGTCAACGATAACGCGGGTAGGGAGCCCCGCAGCGGTCTCGAGTTTCTCGCGAGGGTGCTCGCTCCTACAGTACAGGCGTCCCGTGTTCATGCATTGCGCAGTGACAGGCGCACCCAATCACAGGATAATGCGCCATCTTTTTCGGCAGCTCTGCCTTGCGGGTTGTCTGATACGTTTGCTTGTTTGGCCGCCTTAGCCTGACAACCCTGGAGTGTCTGGTTTGATTGTCTTCCGTTATCTGTCCCGCGAAGTCCTCTTGACCTTGAGCGCCGTCAGCGCCGTGCTGCTGGTCATCATCATGAGCGGCCGCTTCATCAAATACCTTGCCCAGGCGGCTTCGGGTCAACTCGATCCGGGCTCGTTGTTCCTGATCATGGGGTTTCGTCTGCCGGGCTTTCTCCAACTGATCCTGCCGCTGGGCCTGTTTCTCGGGATTCTGCTGTCCTACGGTCGCCTGTACCTCGAGAGCGAAATGACCGTGCTTTCGGCCACGGGCATGAGCCAGCAACGCCTGTTTCGCATGACCCTGTTCCCGGCCACGCTGGTGGCGCTGGTCGTTGCCTGGTTGAGCCTGAGCCTGGCCCCGCAAGGCGCCAATCAATTTCAGTTGTTGCTGAACAAGCAGGACGCCCTGACCGAATTCGATACCCTCGAACCTGGTCGTTTCCAGGCCCTGCGTGACGGAACCCGGGTGACGTACACCGAGCAGCTATCGGATGATCGCGTCAATCTGGGCGGTGTGTTCATTTCCCAGAAAAACATCAGTTCAGAAAAGAAGGACCGTGGGATCTCGGTACTGGTGGCTGAAAAGGGCCGTCAGGAGATCCGCCCTGACGGCAACCGCTACCTGATCCTCGACAACGGTTATCGCTACGATGGCAACCCGGGGCAGGCCGACTACCGGGCCATCAAGTACGACGAGTACGGTGTCTTGCTGCCCAAGCCCGATGTCAGCGATGAAGTCACTGACCGCGATGCCATGACCACGGCGACCTTGCTGGGCAACGATGACATTCGCTCGCGCACTGAGCTGCAATGGCGATTGTCCCTGCCTTTGCTGGTATTCATCGTGACCTTGATGGCGGTACCGCTGTCGCGGGTCAACCCGCGTCAGGGCCGGTTCCTCAAGCTGCTGCCGGCGATTCTTCTTTACATGGCTTACCTGACCATCCTGATTGCCGCTCGTGGTGCGCTCGAAAAGGGCAAGATTCCACCGGCACTGGGCTTGTGGTGGGTGCACGGGATATTCCTGATCATTGGCCTGGGCCTGCTTTACTGGGAGCCGTTGCGCCTGAAGATGGCGAGTCGCCGCAGCAAGCTGGAGGTGGCTCGTGGTTAAGCTGGATCGCTACATCGGTAGCAGTGTGTTCATGGCGATCCTCGCCGTGCTCGGGATCATCCTCGGCCTGGCGACGTTGTTTGCGTTCATCGATGAAATGGGCGATGCCAGCGATACTTACACACTGCTCGATGTGTTGAGCTATGTGTTGCTGACGGCTCCGCGTCGCCTCTACGACATGCTGCCGATGGCGGCCTTGATCGGTTGCCTGATCGGTCTCGGCAGTCTGGCCAGCAACAGCGAATTGACCATCATGCGCGCCGCTGGCGTGTCGATTGGTCGAATCGTCTGGGCGGTGATGAAGCCCATGCTGGTGTTGATGCTGGTGGGTGTGCTGATCGGCGAGTATGTCGCCCCGGCCACCGAAAGCGTTGCTCAGGCCAACCGCTCGCTGGCCCAGGGCAGCGGTGACTCGCAAAGCGCCAAGCATGGCCTGTGGCACCGTCAGGGCGACGAGTTCATTCATGTCAACTCGGTGCAACCCAATGGCATCCTCTACGGCGTGACCCGTTATCGCTTCGACAACGAGCGGCACATGCTGTCGGCGAGCTTCGCCAAGCGTGCGGAGTTCGACAAGGATCACTGGCAGTTGTCGGACGTCACGACCACGCTGTTCCACGAAAAGAACACCGAAGTTGTATCCGCTCCGGTTGAGCGTTGGGATGTGGCGTTGAGCCCGCAATTGCTGAACACCGTGGTGATGACGCCGGAGTCGCTGTCGATCAGTGGGCTGTGGAGTTATATCCATTACCTGGCGGATCAAGGGCTTAACAATGGTCGCTACTGGCTGGCATTTTGGGTCAAGGTGTTGCAGCCGCTGGTCACCGCCGCACTGGTGCTGATGGCGATTTCCTTCATTTTCGGACCGTTACGCTCGGTGACCCTCGGTCAGCGGGTGTTCACCGGTGTGCTGGTGGGTTTCACCTTCCGCATCGTTCAGGATTTGCTGGGCCCTTCGAGCCTGGTATTCGGTTTCTCGCCGCTGTTTTCCGTGCTGGTCCCGGCCGGGGTCTGTGCCGTGGCAGGGCTTTGGTTGTTGCGCCGCGCCGGTTGATGGCCGGGTAATTACGGACTTTTCGGTAGTAAAAACGCCCCTGTCGCAAGACCGGGGCGTTTTTTGTAGGTGCCGTCTGACCTGCAAACGTGACGCTTGCGCCGTGGATCAGGTACAATTCCCGGCTATTTTTCGGCGGGCTATGCCTGCAGCCTTTTTGAGTGTTGATCCGTGAGTGATTTGAGTCATATCCGCAATTTCTCCATCATCGCCCACATTGACCATGGCAAGTCGACGCTGGCCGACCGCTTCATCCAGATGTGTGGCGGCCTCGCCGAGCGCGAAATGGAAGCCCAGGTCCTGGACTCCATGGATCTGGAGCGTGAACGCGGGATCACCATCAAGGCGCACAGCGTCACCCTGTATTACAAAGCCCAGGACGGTATCAACTACCAACTGAACTTCATTGACACCCCCGGCCACGTTGACTTCACCTACGAAGTCAGCCGTTCGCTGGCGGCCTGTGAAGGTGCGCTGCTGGTGGTTGACGCAGGTCAGGGCGTTGAAGCGCAGTCGGTTGCCAACTGCTACACGGCGATCGAGCAGGGCCTGGAAGTGATGCCGGTGCTGAACAAGATCGACCTGCCACAGGCCGATCCTGACCGCGTCAAGGAAGAAATCGAAAAAATCATCGGCATCGATGCCACCGACGCAGTCGAGTGCTCGGCCAAGACCGGCCTGGGCGTCGACCAGGTGCTCGAGCGTCTGGTCGCCACCATTCCTGCGCCGACCGGCAACTACGAAGATCCGCTGCAAGCGTTGATCATCGACTCCTGGTTCGACAACTACCTGGGCGTCGTGTCCCTGGTGCGCGTGCGCCACGGCCGTGTGAAGAAGGGCGACAAGATCCTGGTCAAGTCCACCGGCAAGATCCACCTGGTGGACAGCGTCGGTGTATTCAACCCGAAACACACCCCAACCGCTGACCTCAAGGCCGGTGAAGTGGGCTTCATCATCGCCAGCATCAAGGACATCCACGGTGCGCCAGTGGGCGACACCCTGACTTTGAGCTCGACGCCGGACGTCGACGTGCTGCCTGGGTTCAAGCGCATTCAGCCGCAGGTCTACGCCGGCCTGTTCCCGGTCAGCTCCGACGACTTCGAAGACTTCCGCGAGGCGCTGCAAAAGCTCACCCTCAACGACTCGTCGCTGCAGTACACGCCGGAAAGCTCCGACGCCCTGGGCTTCGGCTTCCGTTGCGGCTTCCTCGGCATGCTGCACATGGAGATCATTCAGGAGCGCCTTGAGCGCGAATACAACCTGGACCTGATCACCACCGCGCCGACGGTAATCTTCGAGCTGCTGCTCAAGACCGGCGAGACTATTTACGTCGATAACCCGTCCAAGCTGCCGGACCTGTCTTCCATCGAAGACATGCGCGAGCCGATCGTGCGCGCCAATATTCTTGTGCCGCAAGAGCACCTGGGCAACGTCATTACCCTGTGCATCGAAAAACGTGGTGTTCAGGTCGACATGCTGTTCCTCGGCTCCCAGGTACAAGTGACCTATGACCTGCCGATGAACGAAGTGGTACTCGACTTCTTCGATCGCCTGAAGTCCACCAGCCGCGGCTATGCTTCGCTGGACTACCATTTCGATCGCTATCAATCGGCTAGTCTGGTGAAACTGGACGTGCTGATCAACGGTGACAAGGTCGACGCCCTGGCGCTGATCGTGCACCGTGACAACTCGCACTACAAAGGTCGCCAGTTGACCGAGAAGATGAAAGAACTGATTCCGCGGCAGATGTTCGACGTGGCAATCCAGGCCGCCATTGGTGGGCAGATTGTGGCGCGGACAACCGTCAAGGCGCTCAGAAAGAACGTATTGGCCAAATGCTACGGTGGTGACGTCAGCCGTAAGAAGAAACTGCTGGAAAAGCAAAAGGCCGGTAAAAAACGCATGAAGCAGGTCGGCAACGTGGAAATTCCACAAGAAGCCTTCCTTGCCGTGCTCAGGTTGGATAGTTAGGTCCTATGTCACTAAATTTCCCGCTGTTGCTGGTCATCGCCGTGTTCGTCTGCGGCCTGTTGGCGTTGCTTGATCTGTTGATCCTGGCGCCGCGTCGGCGTGCTGCCATCTCCTCCTATCAGGGCAGCGTCAGCCAGCCGGATATGGTTGTGGTCGAGAAACTGAACAAAGAACCGCTGCTGGTTGAATACGGCAAGTCGTTCTTTCCGGTGTTGTTCATCGTGCTGGTGCTGCGTTCGTTCCTGGTGGAACCGTTCCAGATTCCTTCCGGTTCGATGAAGCCGACCCTGGATGTCGGCGACTTCATCCTGGTGAGCAAGTTCTCCTACGGGATCCGCTTGCCAGTGATCGACAAGAAAGTCATCGAAGTCGGTGATCCGCAGCGCGGCGATGTGATGGTGTTCCGCTATCCAAGTGATCCGAACGTCAACTACATCAAGCGTGTAGTAGGCCTGCCGGGTGACAAAATTCGTTACACCGCCGACAAGCGCTTGTTCGTCAACGGTGAGTCGATTGCCGAGCAACTGGTCGGTTCAGAACCGGGCACGCTGGGCAGCGCGGAACTGTACAAGGAAAAACTCGGTGTTGCCGAGCACATGATCCGCAAGGAAATGAGCCGCTATCGCGCCACGCCGGACCGTTCGTGGACCGTGCCTTCCGGGCACTACTTCATGATGGGCGACAACCGCGACAACTCGAACGACAGTCGCTACTGGGATGATCCGAACATTCCCAAGGATCTGCTGGGCATGGTTCCCGACAAGAATATCGTCGGCAAGGCCTTCGCGGTCTGGATGAGCTGGCCGGAACCAAAACTCAGTCACCTGCCGAACTTCTCGCGGGTTGGCCTGATCAAGTAATCACACACGGCGCTGTTGAACACAGCGCCGAATGCATTTCTGGAACCGAGACAATCGGGGGCGGAAAGCATGAAGCCAATGATATTCAGGACGTTATTTTTGAACACAGCGTTAATTGTCCCAGGCCTGCGCCGAATCCCGGCGGTGGCGGTGGAATCCAACCACGAACTCAGCGTGGGTAAACCGTGAGCGTCTCCTTAAGCCGTCTCGAGCGTCAGCTCGGCTACACCTTCAAGGATCAGGAACTGATGGTCCTGGCCCTGACTCACCGCAGTTTCGCCGGGCGTAACAACGAACGCCTGGAGTTCCTCGGTGACGCTATCCTTAACTTCGTAGCCGGCGAGGCGCTGTTCGATCGCTTCCCGCTGGCCCGCGAAGGCCAGTTGTCGCGTTTGCGTGCACGCTTGGTGAAAGGTGAGACCCTGGCCGTACTGGCCCGTGGTTTCGACTTGGGCGATTACCTGCGTCTGGGTTCGGGTGAGCTGAAAAGCGGCGGTTTCCGTCGCGAATCGATCCTGGCCGATGCCCTCGAAGCGCTGATCGGTGCGATCTACCTCGATGCCGGCATGGAAATGGCCCGCGAGCGCGTGCTGGCCTGGCTGGCCGGTGAGTTCGAAGGCCTGACGCTGGTCGACACCAACAAAGATCCAAAGACCCGCCTGCAGGAATTCCTGCAGTCCCGTGGTTGTGAGCTGCCGCGTTACGAAGTGGTGGATATCCAGGGTGAGCCGCATTGCCGGACGTTCTTCGTCGAATGCGAAATCATCTTACTGAACGAAAAAAGCCGAGGTCAGGGTGTGAGCCGTCGTATTGCCGAACAGGTAGCGGCCGCCGCAGCACTGATTGCCCTGGGTGTGGAGAATGGCAATGACTGATACAAACGCAACTCGCTGTGGCTATGTTGCCATCGTCGGCCGTCCCAACGTGGGCAAGTCCACGCTGCTGAACCACATTCTGGGTCAGAAGCTGGCGATCACCTCGCGCAAACCGCAAACCACCCGTCACAACATGCTCGGTATCAAGACCGAAGGTGATGTGCAGGCGATCTACGTCGACACCCCGGGCATGCACAAGGGCGGCGAAAAGGCCCTGAACCGCTACATGAACAAGACCGCTTCGGCAGCGTTGAAAGACGTCGACGTGGTGATTTTCGTGGTGGATCGCACCAAATGGACCGAAGAAGACCAGATGGTTCTCGAGCGTGTCCAGTACGTGACTGGCCCGCTGATCGTGGCGTTGAACAAGACCGATCGCATCGAAGACAAAGCCGAGCTGATGCCGCACCTGAGCTGGTTGCAGGAGCAGTTGCCCAATGCGCAGATCATCCCGATTTCCGCACAGCACGGGCACAACCTTGATGCACTGGAGCGTGTGATCGCCGATCACCTGCCGGAAAACGATCACTTCTTCCCGGAAGACCAGATCACCGACCGCAGCAGCCGTTTCCTCGCCGCTGAGCTTGTGCGCGAGAAAATCATGCGCCAGATGGGTGCCGAGCTGCCGTACCAGATCACCGTCGAAATCGAAGAGTTCAAGCAGCAGGGCAAGACCCTGCACATTCATGCCTTGATCCTCGTCGAGCGCGATGGCCAGAAGAAAATCATCATTGGCGACAAGGGCGAGCGCATCAAGCGCATCGGCACCGAGGCGCGCAAAGACATGGAGCTGCTGTTTGACTCCAAGATCATGCTCAACCTGTGGGTCAAGGTGAAAGGTGGCTGGTCCGATGACGAGCGCGCCTTGCGTTCGTTGGGTTATGGCGACCTGTAATACTCCGAAAGCCCCCCTGTAGGAGCGAGCTTGCTCGCGATGGACTTGAGAGCGCCGCGTTCATTCAGAAAGCCCGCGTTATCGTTATCCACCATCGCGAGCAAGCTCGCTCCTACAGTATGTGAGACTTGATGTCCTCAACTCCGCCCATCGCCCAACCCGCCTACGTCCTGCACTCCCGCGCCTACCGCGAAAACAGTGCGTTGGTGGACTTCCTCACGCCGCAAGGTCGGCTGCGGGCGGTGTTGCGCAGTGCGCGGGGCAAGGCCGGAACCCTGGCGCGGCCGTTTGTGCCGCTGGAAGTCGAATTTCGGGGCAGGGGAGAGTTGAAGAACGTCGGGCGCATGGAAAGTGCCGGAGTTTCCACTTGGCTAAGTGGTGAGGCACTGTTCAGTGGCCTTTACCTCAATGAGCTGCTGATTCGCCTGTTACCCGCCGAAGACCCGCTTCCCTCGGTGTTTGACCACTACGCCGCGACCTTGCTGGCGCTGGCCGAGGGTCGGCCCCTGGAGCCGTTGCTGCGCTCCTTCGAATGGCGATTGCTTGATGACCTCGGCTACGGTTTTTCCCTGAGTGCCGATATCCACGACCAGCCCATCGCCCCGGACGGTCTCTACCGTTTGCAAGTAGATGCAGGGCTGGAGCGGGTCTACCTGCTGCAACCGGGTTTGTTCAGCGGTGCCGATCTGCTCGCCATGGCCGAAGCCGACTGGTCAACCCTCGGCGCTTTGTCGGCTGCCAAGCGCTTGATGCGTCAGGCATTGGCCGTTCACCTGGGCGGCCGTCCACTTGTCAGTCGCGAGCTGTTTCGCAAGCCCTGATCACACCGTATGCTGTGCACCGAACTTTCTCTTCTTCTGGAGCGCTTTCCGTGACCACCAGCACCCGCATTCTTCTTGGCGTGAACATCGACCACGTCGCCACCCTGCGTCAGGCCCGGGGCACTCGTTACCCGGACCCGGTCAAGGCAGCACTGGACGCGGAAGAGGCAGGTGCCGACGGCATCACTGTGCACCTGCGTGAAGACCGTAGGCACATTCAGGAGCGCGACGTTCTGGTGCTCAAGGATGTGCTGCAAACCCGCATGAACTTCGAGATGGGCGTCACTGAAGAAATGATGCAGTTCGCCGAGCGTATTCGCCCGGCGCACATCTGTCTGGTGCCGGAGACTCGTCAGGAACTGACCACTGAAGGCGGGCTGGACGTGGCGGGGCAGGAAGCACGCATCAAGGCAGCGGTCGAGCGCTTGTCGAAGATCGGTTCTGAAGTGTCGTTGTTCATCGATGCCGATGAGCGCCAGATCGAAGCCTCGCGCCGTGTCGGCGCACCGGCCATCGAACTGCACACCGGGCGTTATGCCGATGCCGAAACCCCGACTGAAGTCGCCGAAGAACTCAAGCGTGTGGCTGATGGTGTGGCGTTTGGTCTGGCCCAGGGGCTGATCGTCAATGCCGGTCACGGCCTGCATTATCACAACGTTGAAGCCGTGGCGGCGATCAAGGGCATCAACGAGCTGAACATTGGCCATGCGCTGGTGGCCCATGCGCTGTTCGTGGGCTTCAAGTCGGCTGTTTCGGAGATGAAGGCGCTGATTCTGGCGGCTGCCCGGTAGGAGCGAGCTTGCTCGCGAAAAACCTGAGGGCGCCGCGGGGCATCAGGTTTTTCGCGTTATCGTTGACGCCCATCGCGAGCAAGCTCGCTCCTACAGCGGGGCTGGCTCTTGAGCCGGCTTGCTCTTGTCGATCCCCGGAACAAGCAGTTTGCCCTCGGCGACCTGGTCGCCTTCAAGCTGCGGCTGCGTGACCCACGTCAGGATGTCGTAGTAGCGACGGATGTTCGCCACAAAGTGCACCGGCTCGCCGCCACGGGCGTAGCCGTAACGGGTCTTGCTGTACCACTTCTTTTCTGACAAGCGCGGCAGGATCTTCTTCACGTCCAGCCATTTGTCCGGGTTCAACCCTTCCTTGGCCGCCAGTTTGCGCGCGTCATCCAGGTGCCCGCTGCCGACGTTATAGGCTGCCAGGGCAAACCAGGTGCGATCTGGCTCCTGGATCGAATCGTCCAGCTGGTCTTTCATGTACGCCAGGTACTTGGCGCCGCCCATGATGCTTTGCTTGGGGTCGAGACGGTTGGACACGCCCATGGCCTGCGCGGTGTTCTGGGTCAACATCATCAGGCCGCGCACGCCGGTCTTGGACGTGACTGCCGGCTGCCACAACGATTCCTGATAACCGACTGCCGCGAGCAGGCGCCAGTCGACTTTCTCTTTCTTGGCATACGCCTTGAAGTGCTGCTCGTACTTTGGCAGGCGCTGCTGCAAGTGCTGGGCGAAAGTGGTGGCGCCCATGTAGCCGAGGACGTCGACGTGCCCGTAGTAGCGGTCCTTGAGGCGTTGCAGCGTGCCGTTTTTCTTGACCTTGTCGAGGTAATCGTTGATTTCGTTGAGCAGGCTGTTGTCATCGCCCAGTGCGACGGCCCAGCTCTGGTTGCTGGCATCACCGAGGTCAAAGGCGACCCGGATGTTGGAGAAATACACCTGGTTCATCGCGACTTCGTTGGAGTCGACCAGGGTCAGGTCGATTTGACCTTCGTCAACCATGCGCAGGAGATCAACGACCTCGACCGCGTCAGACTCTTCGTATTCGATACCGGGAAATTTCTGTTTCAGTCGCGCCAGTTGCTCGGCGTGGGTGCTGCCCTTGAGCACCATGATTTTCTTGCCCACCAGATCCTTCGCGTCAGTCGGCCGCGATTGGCCGTTGCGATAGATGACCTGAGGGGTCACTTCCAGATAGGAGTGGGAAAACCGCACCTGATTTTTGCGTTCTTCGCTGCTGACCAGGCCGGCCGCCGCGAGAACCGGGCCGTTGGGCTTGCCGACCTGATTGAACAGGTCGTCGAGGTTGTCGGCGGTCTCGATCTTGAGTTCGACCCCCAGATCGTCGGCAAAGCGCTTCACCAGCTCGTATTCGAAGCCGGTTTCACCGTTGCGATCCTGAAAGTAGGTGGCGGGGCTGTTTCGGGTAACCACCCGCAGCACACCATCCTCCTTTACGCGCTCTAGGGTGTTGGGTTTATCAACACAGCCACCGAGCACCAGGAAGAGTCCGGTTGCGATCAGCCATTTGGCGTACCGCGGACGCAAAGCCGTTGGGGAAAACATCTGCGCAGTATACGCAAACGACCACGGGCGCCATATCTCGACAGCGAAGGGGTTGTCTGCTAGAGATCACAAAACCGAGCAAAACCCAGCAGGAATGGGCCTTTCCTGCATTTTGTTACTGTAAAAATAAGCGGTTGTTACACCCGAAATTAACCTGACTTTCGAGGCAGAAACACAGATCGACGTCCGGGTGCAACCGTGCGTAGCGTTTCGGGTGATGTCGCGGGCGGTTTAGGCTAGAATGCACGGCCTCAAAGCACACCCCTTCCCGAGGCTGTCCCGAAGATGTTGATCCTGCGCGGCGCTCCTGCCCTTTCTGCCTTTCGCCACAGCAAACTCCTTGAGCAACTGAGCCAGAAGGTTCCGGCTGTCAGTGGCTTGTATGCTGAATTCGCTCACTTCGCCGAAGTCACCGGCGTCCTGACCGGCGACGAACAGCAGGTGCTTGCGCGCCTTCTGAAGTACGGCCCTAGCGTTCCGGTACAAGAGCCGACCGGTCGTCTGTTCCTGGTGTTGCCGCGTTTCGGCACCATCTCGCCGTGGTCGAGCAAGGCCAGCGACATCGCTCGCAACTGCGGCCTGGCGAAAATCCAGCGGCTTGAGCGCGGTATCGCGTTCTACGTGGCCGGCCAGTTCAGCGACGCTGAAGCCCAGCTGATTGCTGATGGCCTGCACGACCGCATGACCCAGATCGTCCTGGGCAACCTCGAACAGGCTGCCGGCCTGTTCAGCCACGCCGAACCCAAGCCACTGACCGCCATCGACGTGCTGGGTGGTGGTCGCGCCGCGCTGGAAAAAGCCAACACCGAGCTGGGCCTGGCCCTGGCCGAAGACGAGATCGACTACCTGGTCAACGCCTTCGTCGGCTTGAAGCGCAACCCGCACGACATCGAGCTGATGATGTTCGCCCAGGCGAACTCCGAGCACTGCCGTCACAAGATCTTCAACGCCAGTTGGGACATCGACGGCCAGAGCCAGGAAAAAAGCCTGTTCGGCATGATCAAGAACACCTACGTGATGCACAGCGAAGGCGTTCTGTCGGCTTATAAGGACAACGCTTCGGTGATCGTCGGCTCCGTGGCCGGGCGTTTCTTCCCGGACCCTGAAACCCGCCAGTACGGCGCGGTGCAGGAGCCGGTACACATCCTGATGAAGGTTGAAACCCACAACCACCCGACCGCGATTGCCCCATTCCCGGGCGCGTCCACCGGTTCCGGTGGCGAAATCCGCGACGAAGGCGCCACCGGTCGCGGTGCCAAGCCGAAGGCTGGCCTGACCGGTTTCACCGTGTCGAACCTGCAGATCCCGGGCTTCGAACAGCCGTGGGAAGTGCCGTACGGCAAGCCTGAGCGCATCGTCACTGCGCTGGATATCATGATCGAAGGCCCGCTGGGCGGCGCTGCGTTCAACAACGAGTTCGGTCGTCCGGCACTGACCGGCTACTTCCGTACCTTCGAACAGTCGATCACCACCCCGCACGGTGACGAAGTTCGCGGTTACCACAAGCCGATCATGCTGGCTGGCGGCATGGGCAACATCCGTGAAGAACACGTCAAGAAAGGCGAGATTCTGGTTGGTTCCAAGCTGATCGTGCTTGGCGGCCCGGCAATGCTGATCGGCCTGGGCGGCGGCGCGGCTTCCTCCATGGCCACCGGCACCAGCTCGGCAGACCTGGACTTCGCTTCGGTACAGCGCGAAAACCCTGAGATGGAGCGTCGCTGCCAGGAAGTCATCGACCGTTGCTGGCAACTGGGCGACAAGAACCCGATCAGCTTCATCCACGACGTGGGTGCGGGCGGTCTGTCCAACGCCTTCCCGGAACTGGTCAACGACGGCGACCGCGGTGGCCGTTTCGAACTGCGCAATATTCCAAACGACGAGCCGGGCATGGCCCCGCACGAAATCTGGTCCAACGAATCCCAGGAACGCTACGTCCTGGCCGTCGGCCCGGCTGACTTCGAGCGCTTCAAGGCAATCTGCGAACGCGAGCGTTGCCCGTTTGCCGTGGTCGGCGAAGCCACTGCCGAACCACAGTTGACCGTCACCGACAGCCACTTCGGTAACAGCCCGGTGGACATGCCACTGGAAGTCTTGCTGGGCAAGGCTCCACGCATGCACCGTTCGGTGGTTCGTGAAAGCGAACTGGGCGACGATTTCGATCCGTCGACCCTGAACATCGCCGAATGCGTCGAGCGCGTCCTGCATCACCCGGCCGTGGCGAGCAAGAGCTTCCTGATCACCATCGGCGACCGCACCATCACCGGCCTCGTGGCCCGTGACCAAATGGTCGGCCCGTGGCAAGTTCCAGTAGCCGACGTTGCCGTCACCGCCACCAGCTTCGACGTCTACACCGGTGAAGCCATGGCCATGGGCGAGCGTACTCCGCTGGCACTGCTGGACGCTCCGGCGTCGGGCCGCATGGCGATCGGCGAAACCCTGACCAACATCGCGGCTTCGCGCATCGGCAAGATCTCCGATATCAAGTTGTCGGCGAACTGGATGTCGGCGGCCGGTCACCCGGGCGAAGACGCACGTCTGTACGACACCGTGAAAGCGGTCGGCATGGAGCTGTGTCCTGAGCTGGGCATCACCATTCCGGTGGGCAAGGACTCGATGTCCATGGCCACCCGCTGGAACGATGAAGGCGTGGACAAGTCCGTGACTTCGCCGATGTCGCTGATCGTGACCGGCTTCGCGCCAGTGACGGACATCCGTCAGACCCTGACCCCGCAACTGCGCATGGACAAGGGCACCACCGACCTGATCCTGATCGACCTGGGCCATGGCCAGAACCGCATGGGCGCCTCGATCCTCGCGCAGGTTCACGGCAAGCTCGGCAATCAGGCTCCGGACGTCGATGACGCCGAAGACCTCAAAGCCTTCTTCGCGGTGATCCAGGGCCTCAACGCCGACGGTCACCTGCTGGCTTATCACGACCGTTCCGACGGTGGTCTGCTGACCAGCGTTGTCGAGATGGCCTTCGCCGGTCATTGCGGTTTGAGCCTGAACCTCGACGGTCTGGCAGAAACCTCGGCCGACATCGCTGCCATCCTGTTCAACGAAGAACTGGGTGCCGTGATCCAGGTTCGTCAGGACGCTACCCCGGACATCCTCGCGCAGTTCAGCGCTGCCGGTTTGGGTGACTGCGTGTCGGTAATCGGTCAGCCGATGAATAACGGCGAGATCAGCATCACCTTCAACGGTGACACTGTCTTCGAAGGCCAGCGTCGTCTGCTGCAACGTCAGTGGGCCGAGACCAGCTACCAGATCCAGCGTCTGCGTGACAACGCCGACTGTGCCGAGCAAGAGTTCGACGTGCTGCTGGAAGAAGACAATCCTGGCCTGAGCGTCAAGCTGAGCTACGACGTCAATCAGGACATCGCCGCGCCTTACATCAAGAAAGGCATTCGCCCACAGGTTGC
Source organism: Pseudomonas sp. P1.8 (assembly GCF_001269805.1). Classification (NCBI taxonomy): domain Bacteria; kingdom Pseudomonadati; phylum Pseudomonadota; class Gammaproteobacteria; order Pseudomonadales; family Pseudomonadaceae; genus Pseudomonas; species Pseudomonas sp. P1.8. Next base: position 114,780 of record NZ_LHVM01000020.1, on the reverse strand, counting down.
CGTACTGCGTGAGCAGGGCGTCAACGGTCAGGTGGAAATGGCGGCAGCGTTCGACCGCGCCGGTTTCAACGCGATCGACGTGCACATGAGCGACATTCTGGCCGGCCGTGTCGACCTGAACGAATTCAAGGGCATGGTCGCTTGCGGCGGCTTCTCTTACGGCGACGTATTGGGTGCCGGTGAAGGCTGGGCAAAATCCGCGCTGTTCAACAGCCGTGCCCGCGATGCGTTCCAGGGTTTCTTCGAGCGTAACGACAGCTTCACCCTCGGCGTGTGCAACGGTTGCCAGATGATGTCCAACCTGCACGAGTTGATCCCGGGCAGCGAGTTCTGGCCGCACTTCGTGCGTAACCGTTCCGAGCAGTTCGAGGCCCGTGTTGCGATGGTGCAGATCCAGGAGTCGAACTCGATCTTCCTGCAAGGCATGGCCGGTTCGCGTATGCCGATCGCCATCGCCCATGGTGAAGGCCATGCCGAGTTCGCCAGCGAAGAAGCACTGCTGGAAGCCGATCTGTCCGGTTGCGTGGCGATGCGTTTCGTCGACAACCACGGCAAGGTCACCGAAAGCTACCCGGCCAACCCGAACGGCTCGCCGCGCGGGATCACCGGTCTGACCAGCCGCGACGGTCGCGTAACGATCATGATGCCGCATCCGGAGCGTGTGTTCCGCGCCGTGCAGAACTCGTGGCGTTCGGACGAGTGGAACGAAGATGCACCGCTGATGCGCATGTTCCGTAACGCTCGCGTCTGGGTTAACTGATAGCCGTGTACAAGCTCAGCTTTTTTGTTCCCGACAGTCATGTCGACGTGGTCAAAAGCGCCGTATTCGCCGCCGGTGGCGGGCGGATCGGTGCTTATGATCACTGTGCCTGGCAGGTGCTTGGCACTGGTCAGTTTCGTCCGCTGGATGGCAGTCAGCCGTTCATTGGCGAAGCAGGGCAGGTCGAACAGGTCGAGGAATGGAAGGTTGAGCTGGTGGTGGCCGATGAGTTGATTCGCTTGGTAGTGGCTGCGCTTAAACTGAGCCATCCCTACGAGACACCGGCTTATGAGGTGTGGCGACTGGAGGATTTCTGATCCTCGCACCGTTGAAACTAAAAACCCGCTGAAAGCGATTTCAGCGGGTTTTTTAATACCCGTAGGAATGTGATCCCTGTGGCGAGGGGGCTTGCCCCCGTTGGACTGCGTAGCTGCCCCCTTCTTTAGATCTGATATCGAATTCTTTGAAGGCAGGGCCGCTGCGCCCCCAACGGGGGCAAGCCCCCTCGCCACAAAGGCCCCAACTCAAAACGAGGTCAGGGACGAATCTCGATCATCGTGCCATCCGGCACCAGGTTCCAGACTTCGCGCATGTCCATGTTGCGCATGGCGATGCAGCCGTCGGTCCAGTCCAGGGTGTGGAACAGGTGTTCCGGATTTTCTTCGGTGTCCGGGGTGCCATGGATCATGATCATACCGCCAGGATCGACCCCTTCGCGCCGTGAGCGGGCGGCATCGCTGATGTTCGGGTAGGAAATGTGCATCGCCAGGTTGAAGCGGTCGCTGACCTTGCGCCAGTCGACCCAATAGAAACCTTCCGGCGTACGTTTGTCGCCTTCCATCAATTTCGGACCCTTGGGGCGTTTGCCCAGGGAAATGCGATAGGTCTTGATCGGCTTGCCGTCATTGATCAATTGCAATTGATGGGAAGACTTGAGAACCAGAATTTTCTCGATGACCTTGCCGTTCAAGGTTTCCACGGCAGAAGCCTGGGACACCGAGACAAACGACAAACATAACAGGGCAAGCAACCAGCGCATTGAAACGATTCCCCAGGAGGTGTCGCGACGATATATATATTTATAGGTGTTTTTGTGGGCGCTGCCCAAGGCGCGGGCCGGGTTCGGACGATCTACCAGCGCCTAGCAATGATGTTGAGATGACATCAGATAATGGCAGGCTGGGCAAGCGGCGGGATCGATTCGGACCGTACGGGATAGACCTCGGTCCGCCGGTCAGCGAAGAAGCATTCTAAGGTACGGCCCACCGTGCGGAAAGCCAGCTCGTCCCAAGGGATGTCCGCTTCGTCGAATAATTGCACTTCCAGGCTCTCGGGGCCGGCGGCAAAGTCCAGGTCCGCCAGTTCGGCGCGAAAGAACACATGCACCTGGCTGATGTGCGGCACGTCGATCAGGGTATAGATGCTCAGATTGCGCACCCTGGCGCAGGCTTCCTCGGCGGTTTCACGTATGGCCGCCTGCTCGATGGTCTCGCCGTTTTCCATGAAACCGGCGGGCAGGGTCCAATAGCCGAGGCGTGGCTGGATGGCGCGCCGGCACAGCAAGACTTTGGTACCCCAGGTGGCGACGCAGCCAGCGACGATATTGGGGTTCTGGTAATGAATCGCGTGGCAGCTGTCGCAGACAAAACGCAGGCGCGAATCGCCTTCGGGAATGCGCTGGGTCACCGGGTTGCCGCACTGGCTGCAAAATTTCATGCTTGGGTTCCTGAATGCTGCGCCTATCTTGGCGTGCGCCGGTGTCTGTCGGCAAGTTGTCGTTTCGCGACATGGGGCTGTTTCGGGGGTTGGGCGACCGCAATGATTGGTGCATGATGCAGGGTAAGGCACAGATCGAGAACACTCATGCTGGACGAGCTACTGCATCGGGTAAGTAATCACATTCCACATACGCTGGAGACTGACCTTCGTTTTCCCGAGGCAGCAGTGCTGGTTCCCATCACTCGCAGTGACGAGCCGGAGCTGGTTCTGACCTTGCGTGCCAGCGGGCTATCGACCCATGGCGGCGAAGTGGCGTTTCCGGGCGGTCGCCGTGATCCCGGAGATCCCGACCTGATTTTCACCGCCCTGCGCGAAGCCGAAGAAGAAATCGGCTTGCCGCCAGGGCTGGTCGAGGTGATCGGCCCCCTCAGTCCGTTGATCTCCCTGCATGGGATCAAGGTCACGCCCTATGTCGGGGTGATTCCAGATTTCGTCGAGTACCAGGCCAACGATGCCGAGATCGCCGCGGTGTTCAGCGTGCCTCTGGAGTTCTTCCGCAAGGACCCGCGTGAACATACCCACCGCATCGACTATCAGGGCCGCAGCTGGTACGTGCCGAGCTATCGCTATGGCGAATTCAAGATCTGGGGGCTGACGGCGATTATGATCGTCGAGTTGATCAACCTGCTGTATGACGCGAAAATCAGCCTGCACCAGCCACCCAAAAGCTTCATCAATACCTGAAGCCATCCTTCGAATGGCCAAAACCGCGGCTGCCTGAGCCTTGAGGATTACAAGATGAAATACCGCCTGGGCGACGCCCGCGTCGAAACCCACCCACAGAGCTGGGTTGCACCCAATGCCGTGCTGGTGGGCAGGGTCAAACTGGAAGAGGGCGCCAGCGTCTGGTTCAACGCCGTGTTGCGTGGCGACAACGAGCTGATCCTGATTGGCAAGAACAGCAACGTCCAGGACGGCACCGTGATGCATACCGATATGGGATATCCATTGACCATCGGCACCGGCGTGACCATCGGCCACAACGCCATGCTCCACGGCTGCACCGTGGGCGATAACAGTCTGATCGGCATCAACGCGGTGATTCTCAATGGCGCGAAGATCGGCAAGAACTGCATCATTGGCGCCAACTCGCTGATCGGCGAAGGCAAGGAGATCCCGGACGGTTCGCTGGTCATGGGCTCGCCCGGCAAGGTGGTGCGTGAACTGACCGAGGCGCAGAAGAAAATGCTCGAAGCGGGTGCGGCTCATTACGTGCACAACGCTCAGCGCTATGCTCGCGATCTGGCTGAGCAGGAAGAATGACCACCAACGAACGTCCGGTAGCATCGCCCTGCGTGAATATTTGCGCGCTGGACGACGATGATATCTGCACCGGTTGCCAGCGTACCGTGGAAGAGATTACTCGTTGGAGTCGCATGGACAACGACGAGCGCCGCAAGGTGTTGGGGTTGTGTCATGAGCGGGCGAAGGCCAGTGGGCTTGTCTGGATGATCGGCGCAAAACCCGGGAATTGACGAACGGCTTTCACTGTAGGAGCGAGCATGCTCGCGATGAACCCGCGAACGCAGCAGGGTGTCAGGATTGCCACGTTATCGTTCACGACCATCGCGAGCATGCTCGCTCCTACAGTATCCTGTGCGCCAAATTGACAGGTGCCCCCATGCTCTTCCTGATCGCCTACATCAGTAGCGTCGTGCTGATCAACTACGCCTTTTCCACCGCCCCGCATCTCGACATCATCTGGTCGGCCTGGGGTGGTCTGGTGTTTATCCTGCGCGACATGGTGCAAACCCGTTTTGGCCATGGCGCGATTGTGGCGATGCTGGCGGCGCTGGTGCTGTCCTATATCACTTCCGACCCCTCCATTGCCTTGGCCAGCGCCACGGCGTTCGCGGTGTCCGAGTGCATCGACTGGCTGGTGTTCAGCATCACCAAGCGCCCGTTGCACGACCGCCTGTGGATAAGTTCGGCCCTGAGCATTCCCCTCGATACCTTTATCTTTTTCGGCATGATCGATGCGCTGACGCCGGGTGTGATCCTCACCGCCCTCGGTTCAAAGTTCGCCGGTGTCACCGGCGTGTGGCTGATCATGGCCTGGCGCCTGCGCAAACAGGCTGTGGTCAGCTGAAGTTCATGTAAAATGCCGCGCTTTCTCCCCATGGGAAGCGCGCATGGCGACGCATCCCTTGATGATCCGCATCTTGAGGACCTTCAGATGACCCGTATCGGAACTCCATTGTCGCCGACCGCGACCCGCGTATTGATGTGTGGCTGTGGCGAGTTGGGCAAGGAAGTGGTGATCGAGCTGCAACGCCTGGGCGTTGAAGTGATTGCCGTGGACCGCTACGCGAACGCGCCGGCCATGCAGGTTGCCCACCGCAGCCACGTGATCAACATGCTCGACGGCGCCGCCCTGCGTGCGGTGATCGAAGCCGAGAAGCCGCACTTCATCGTGCCGGAAATCGAAGCCATCGCCACCGCGACCCTGGTGGAACTGGAGACCGAAGGCTTCACCGTGATCCCGACTGCCCGCGCCGCGCAGTTGACCATGAACCGCGAAGGCATCCGTCGCCTGGCCGCCGAAGAGCTGGACCTGCCGACCTCGCCTTACCACTTCGCCGACACCTTCGAGGATTACAGCAAGGCTGTCGAAGACCTCGGGTTCCCTTGTGTGGTCAAGCCGGTCATGAGCTCCTCGGGCAAAGGCCAGAGCCTGTTGCGCAGCTTTGAAGACGTGAAAACAGCCTGGGATTACGCCCAGGAAGGCGGCCGCGCCGGCAAAGGCCGGGTGATCATCGAAGGCTTTATCGATTTCGACTACGAAATCACCCTGTTGACCGTGCGCCACGTCGGCGGCACCACGTTCTGCGCACCGGTCGGCCATCGCCAGGAGAAGGGCGACTATCAGGAATCCTGGCAGCCTCAAGCCATGAGCCCGATTGCCCTGGCAGAATCCGAGCGTGTTGCCAAAGCCGTGACCGAAGCACTGGGTGGTCGTGGTCTGTTTGGTGTTGAACTGTTCATCAAAGGTGATCAGGTGTGGTTCAGCGAAGTCTCGCCGCGCCCGCACGACACCGGTCTGGTGACCCTGATTTCCCAGGACTTGTCGCAGTTTGCCCTGCACGCACGGGCAATTCTCGGCCTGCCGATCCCGTTGATTCGCCAGTTCGGCCCATCAGCCTCGGCGGTGATTCTGGTGGAAGGACAGTCGACCCAGACCGCTTTCGCCAATCTGGGCGCTGCATTGAGCGAGCCGGATACCGCACTGCGACTGTTCGGCAAGCCTGAAGTCAACGGCCAGCGCCGCATGGGCGTGGCCCTGGCGCGTGACGAGTCGATCGAAGCCGCCCGCGCCAAGGCGACCCGTGCTTCGCAGGCGGTTGTCGTCGAACTGTAAAAACCTCTTGAGCGGGCCTATACCTTCTATTGGGCATCGCGCAATTGCTTAACCTGTAGGAGCGAGCCTGCTCGCGATGGACTCGAGGACGCCGCGGGGTGTCAATTTTCCCGCGTTATCGTTCGCGACCATCGTCGGAACGCCGCCCGGAGCTTGCTCGCTCCTACAGGTCACTCCTCAGGCCTGTACCCATGAATTCACAAAGCATCATCGTCCCGAAAATCTCCACATTGCCGGTGCACGAGCCCCGGGCCCGGGCGATCGTGCGATGGCTGGTGCGCAAGAACATCATCCAGGAAGAGCTCACCACCTGTGGCCGCACCGGCAATCGCATGGCCCATGCCATCGCCGACGGTGCACGTGCAGTGGTTCTGCACCCCGAAGCCCTGCCGTTCGGCGAGCCGGTCAATGGCCTGGAGATCATCACCAAACGCTGCATCTATACGCCGGCCAAGGGTTTCCTTGAGGAAGCGGGCTGCGCCGAGTGTCGCAAGGAAGTCGGAGAGGCCTTGTTTGAAAGCCTGGAAGACTGGATGCCGGGACGCACCGATAACTTCACCTGCCCGGAATGCGGGCACGAAGACGACATCAACGGCTTCCTGTTCCTGCAGGAATGCGGCTTCTCCAACCTCGGTTTCATCTTCAACAACTGGGCCGAAGCCGGGTTCAAGCAGAGCTTTCTCGATGAGTTTGCCGACTGGCTCGATCAACCGGTCAGTTGGGTGAAGGTCGAGTTGTAGCGCGTCTGATGGACCGCGTTATCGTTGATCGCCAGCAAGCCGGCTCCTACAAGATCACGCCAAATCTGTAGGAGCCGGCTTGCTGGCGATGCTCCTCAAATATCCCGTCGATCACCGCGTCGATAATAGACAGAGTTTTACATTGAACCCGAGAGGGTGTCTGACTATAATGGCGCGCTTCCATTTTCCCGCTCGGGAGCCCCCGCGATGCTGCGTATCAGCCAAGAAGCTCTGACATTCGACGACATTCTCCTAGTGCCCGGTTATTCCGAGGTGCTTCCTAACGAAGTCAGTCTCAAGACCCGCCTTACCCGTGGCATCGAACTGAATATTCCATTGGTTTCCGCCGCCATGGACACCGTCACTGAAGCCCGTCTGGCAATTGCCATGGCTCAGGAAGGTGGAATCGGCATTATCCACAAGAACATGACCATCGAGCAGCAAGCTGCCGAAGTGCGCAAGGTCAAGCGTTACGAAGCCGGTGTGGTCAAGGACCCGATCACCATCGACGCCGACGCTACCGTGCGCGAACTGTTCGAACTGACCCGCATGCACAACATCTCCGGCGTTCCGGTGCTGCACAATGGCGACCTGGTCGGCATTGTCACTTCACGTGACGTGCGTTTCGAGAATCGTCTGGAAGCCACTGTCCGTGAAGTGATGACGCCTAAAGAGCGTCTGGTCACGGTCAAGGAAGGCGCCGACAAGAACGATGTGCGTGAACTGCTGCACAAGCACCGCATCGAGCGCGTGCTGATCGTCGACGACAAATTCGCCCTCAAAGGCATGATGACCGTCAACGACATCGAAAAAGCCAAGGCTTACCCGCTGGCCAGCAAGGACGATCAAGGTCGTCTGCGCGTGGGTGCTGCCGTCGGTACCGGTAAAGACACCGGCGACCGTGTTGCCGCCCTGGTCAACGCCGGCGTTGACGTGGTGGTGGTCGACACCGCTCACGGTCACTCCAAAGGCGTGATCGACCGCGTTCGCTGGGTCAAGCAGAACTTCCCTGAAGTGCAGGTCATCGGCGGCAACATCGCCACCGGCGCTGCCGCCAAGGCCCTGGCCGAAGCTGGCGCTGACGCGGTCAAGGTCGGTATCGGCCCTGGCTCGATCTGCACCACCCGTATCGTCGCCGGTGTCGGTGTGCCGCAAATCAGTGCCATCGCCAACGTTGCCGCAGCCCTCGAAGGCACCGGCGTTCCGTTGATCGCCGACGGCGGCATCCGTTTCTCCGGTGACCTGTCCAAGGCCATCGTAGCCGGTGCTTCCTGCGTGATGATGGGCTCGATGTTTGCCGGTACTGAAGAAGCACCGGGCGAGATCGAACTGTTCCAGGGCCGTTCGTACAAGGCTTATCGCGGCATGGGTTCACTGGGCGCCATGTCCCAGGCTCAAGGTTCCTCCGACCGTTACTTCCAGGACTCCTCGGCAGGCGCCGAGAAGCTGGTTCCGGAAGGCATCGAAGGGCGTGTTCCTTACAAAGGCACCCTGAGCGCGATCATCCACCAGCTGATGGGCGGCCTGCGTTCCTCGATGGGCTACACCGGCAGTGCCGACATCGAAGAAATGCGCACCAAGCCTGAGTTCGTGCGGATCACCGGCGCTGGCATGGCCGAATCCCACGTTCACGACGTGCAGATCACCAAAGAAGCGCCAAACTACCGCGTAGGTTGAGCCTTCAAGCAACAAGCTAAGCAACCGGGGCTGTTTTATTCAGCCCCGAGTTGTTTCTGAATCACGACTGTTTCCGAATTTTTTAGACGAGACTGAATCATGGCCCTCGACATTCACGCCCACCGCATCCTGATCCTCGACTTCGGTTCCCAGTACACCCAGCTGATCGCCCGCCGCGTGCGTGAAATCGGCGTGTACTGCGAACTGCACCCGTTCGACATGGACGAAGATGCGATCCGCGAGTTCGCTCCTAAAGGCGTCATCCTCGCTGGCGGCCCGGAGTCGGTTCACGAAGCCAACAGCCCGCGCTGCCCGCAAGCTGTTTTCGATCTGGGCGTGCCGGTCTTCGGTATCTGCTACGGCATGCAGACCATGGCCGAGCAACTGGGCGGCAAGGTTGAAGGTTCCGAGCTGCGTGAGTTCGGTTATGCCCGCGTTGACGTGGTCGGCAAGAGCCGCCTGCTCGACGGCATCGAAGACCACATCGACGCCGATGGCCTGTTCGGTCTCGACGTGTGGATGAGCCACGGCGACAAAGTTACCCGCATGCCGGAAGACTTCCACGTCCTGGCCAGCACCCCGAGCTGCCCGATTGCCGGTATGTTCAACGATGCTCGCGGCTACTACGGCGTGCAGTTCCACCCGGAAGTGACCCACACCAAGCAGGGTGGTCGCATCCTGTCGCGCTTCATCCTCGACATCTGCGGCTGCGAAGCCCTGTGGACGCCATCGAAGATTGCTGAAGACGCCATCGCCCAGGTTCGCGCCCAGGTCGGCACCGACAACGTCCTGCTCGGCCTGTCCGGCGGCGTGGACTCGTCCGTGGTTGCCGCGCTGCTGCACAAGGCCATCGGCGACCAGCTGACCTGCGTGTTCGTCGACAACGGCCTGCTGCGCCTGCACGAAGGCGAGCAAGTGATGGCCATGTTCGCCGAGAACATGGGCGTCAAGGTGATCCGCGCCAATGCTGAAGAGCAGTTCCTGAACAACCTGGCCGGCGAAGCCGACCCGGAGAAGAAGCGCAAGATCATCGGCCGCACCTTCATCGACGTGTTCGATGCCCAGTCCAACAAACTGGACAACATCAAATACCTGGCCCAGGGCACCATCTACCCGGACGTGATCGAGTCGGCTGGCGCGAAAAGCGGCAAGGCCCACGTGATCAAGTCGCACCACAACGTGGGCGGCCTGCCGGAAGAAATGAACCTGAAGCTGGTCGAGCCACTGCGCGAACTGTTCAAGGACGAAGTCCGTCGTTTGGGCCTGGAACTGGGCCTGCCGTACGACATGGTCTACCGTCACCCGTTCCCGGGCCCGGGCCTGGGTGTGCGCATCCTCGGTGAAGTGAAGAAGGAATACGCCGACCTGCTGCGTCGTGCCGACCACATCTTCATCGAAGAACTGCGCAAGGCCGACTGGTACCACAAGGTCAGCCAGGCATTCGTGGTGTTCCAGCCGGTGAAATCGGTGGGCGTGGTCGGCGATGGCCGTCGTTACGCCTGGGTCGTGGCACTGCGTGCCGTTGAAACCATCGACTTCATGACTGCTCGTTGGGCACACCTGCCTTACGAACTGCTGGAAACCGTCAGCGGTCGCATCATCAATGAAATCGAAGGCATCTCCCGCGTTACTTACGACGTGTCGAGCAAGCCGCCAGCGACGATTGAGTGGGAGTGATCCCCTGACATGACCGGAACCGCCTCAATTCGGCTCCGGTTCCAGTAAAAGGCTCCTGAGCGTAACGCCAGGAGCCTTTTTACGTTTCAGGGCACGCGTACGCGAGTCATGCCCATCCGATCAAGGGCATTGACCAGCTCCTGGAAGGTGCTGAAGTGTTGGTGATTGATGTCCCATGTGGGGCGTTTCACCCAGTAACCTGTGCTGTCATAGTTGATCGGGGTGCGCTCCAGCGCGCCGGCTCGGCTGCGGTGAATCAGCTCGAAGCGGCTACCGGCTTTCTCGACGGTGATCATGCCGGGTTTCGTCAGGGCGGCATTCAATGCCTGCTCCCTGAGCAATGCGGGCGGCAGCTGTATTTGCAGGCGCAAATCGTTTTTGACCGAGCTGGCCTGGAACGTTTCTGGATCAGTTGCAACTCTTCCCGGATCCACTTCAATCCGGGTGGCCTGACCTGCTTCAGCGCTCTCGACACGTACACCGATGCCGCCTTCCAGTTCACTGACTCCGGCAACGCCGTTCCAGGTGTTGGCATGGCTTTCTCCAACCAGTGCTACCCAGCGATGGGGACCCTTGGCAACTTGGTCGGCATCAATCACGGTTTTTGCAAAGTAGTTCATCATTTCTTGCCGGTAGGTACTGGAAGCACCTGTTATCCCTTTTGACTGGTAGCTGGCGGCGCAGTCGATGGCTTGTATTCGAATGTGGTTTTTCTGTGCAGCCTTGACCACCTCCAGAAAGTTGTACTGGCCGGTAGGGTCGGTACCGTGCCCCTGATCAAGTTGCTTGAGATAACTTTCCAGATCCTCGGACATGGCTCCACCTTTGTTGAAGATATCCAGGTCGGCTTGGTGGAAATCAGTGAGCAAGTGCTCCATGTAAAGGGTCTTGACCTCTTGTTTGGCGAGCACTTCCATGTTCTCGATCAGCAACTGCTTGCTGCCGACACTGGCATGCTGTTCGCCGATCACCAGGTTGGGGGTCTTCTTGAAGAGGGTCTTTATAATGTCCTTTGTCTTGTTGACGGAGCCGAACGTCGGGACGGTAGGGCGTGCAGCCAAGGGTGGGTTGGCGTAAAACGCGTGTGCATCACGGTACAAGGTGCGTCGTAGCTCCTTGAACTGGCCCATTGCGTTTTCCGGGTTAGCCAGGTTGACGAACTGATCATCCAGTGGGCGACCACCAATTTTGTTGCTTCCGAGCGACTTGAGTTCCTCGCGTAATTCCACCGGCACATCGTAAGCTGTTGAAACACTTGGCGTTTCAGGTAGGGGTGCTGGAGCGCGTCCCCAAGGTCGTGCGCCGAAAATTTTCCCGCCACCTTTCAACCCGAGACGGGTCAGAGCCTCCCATTCACCCTCGGCATTCAGGCGAACAGGTACGCTGCGGTAAAACGAATAAGGGTTGGCGGGATCGATGATGGCCCAGGTTTTCATTTCCTTGACGTAACGAACCAGGTAATACGCATCATCGATTTCGATGTAGTTGCCGCCGCTCGGTGGCTGGTAGATGTTGCGGTACATGCCTTCATTGCTGATTGGTTCAAGGCCATCGAGTATTTCATTGGTCTCAAAGGGGGCAAGCAGGTTTTCCCCTTCCTGGACGTAGGTCCTGCCAGGGGCGAGTTCGGCGATTTTGGGTACTGTGCCTACAGGTTGTTCCACCTTCGTGGCGAGATTCTCTTGAGGTGTGAACACTTCTTTCGCGCTCCCGACTTCCGTCAGCTCGACTGCGCCCTTAAGTGCCAGCAGATTGAAAAGCGTATCGATTGTGCTGACGATGATGCCAATGACTCCACTCTTGCGATCCTTTGCATCGATGCCGTTGATGGCTTGATCGATGTTCAAGCCAATGCTGGCCAGACCGGCCCCGACAGCGGCAAGGGCGGCAGGCCAGCCTATAACGGCCATGGGCCCGAACAACCGCGAAAAAGTCGTCAGATAACCGATCCACATCTGTTCCCGCAGATCCCCGTTCGAGCGCAGCGATAGCGCCGCGTCGTCTGCCATGCGCTCCTTGACCTGATCTCGCAACCAGGTGAAAGGGTCACTATCCAGAACGCCGTGCTCCGTATCGAAAAGACTGTGATCGTATTTGCCCCACGTCACGAAGAGCAGGTCGATCATATTGTTCAAGCCCACTTCGTCACCTTTCGGCTTTTGGGCCCACAATGGGAAGTGGCTCATGAACCGCGCACGGTTATCAGCGTGGTTGGTCTGACACAACAGCCACCAATGCAGGTCATAGGGGCTTTCAAAGACATGGAAAGCGTCCAGCTCTCCCGGGGTGTAAAGAATCTGGCAGCCGTTTTGATCGACGACCCGCAGAATATCGGTCGACATGTAACCACCGATATGGAGGGGGGCGACGCGCAACTTTTCGATGGGCGAGTTCTCGGTCTTGAGCATGTCCAGTGTCACGGGCCATGAAAGAGTCCGTGCCACGGCCATGAGCACGGTCTTGAGGTTTTCGTTGCTCAGTCGCGAGCTGTCATGCTCCTCCAGCGCCTTGGCAATGAAATTGAGTTTGGCCAGGGTTCGGTAATCGTCCGAATGACGGCTCCAGAAACGCTCCATTTTTTCCAGGTAGAGCTCACTGAAATTGATGCGCCACAGATCCTTGATCACTTGGCTTGGATACATCCGGACTTCATTGGTTTCGTTGTAAATCGTTGCTGAGGCGTCCTGGCTGTAAAAGCCTCCATCTCCGTCCAGAAGATCAGCGTTGTCCTGGTCATGCAACCGGAAGCGCTGGATCACCAGTTGTGGCAATGTCAGCGATTCGATGGGCTTGGGGTAGTGCTCCCAACCCAGAAACGCTTGCGCACTACTGGCCGAAGTGTTTTCGAAACGGTGCCACCAGACGTGATCCGGGTCGATGTTCTTGATCCCGTATTTATCGAGGATCTTCTGCGCTTCGTTTCGCGCCATCTCATGCATGTCGGGACAAGCCTCGACAAAGGGGGACACAAGGTCTTTAAGTAACAGTTCGTCTTCTGCCGAGGGCAATACACTTGCCGTCTCTGTGTCAGATGTTTTCATTTCTCATCCTTGAGATTTTTGCTGAGTAAGGGATCGCACTATGAGCGAGTCGGAGCAATGGAATATGTAGGCCGACTGTGATTAGGGGGGCTGGGATTTTTGGATAATTGTTGTAGGAAAACACTACACATCCTTCAGCTGAAAGCCGTTGCCCGTCGGCGACCTGCTCCATTGAAACAGCTGACTGTTTCATCGCCCAGCGGTGACTTGCCTGCGTCCTATTGTCTCCAGGTCTTATCGTTTCGCAGTTGCAGGTGTATCGTATTCGCCTTTTGCAGGCAGCGAGCCTGTCGTTTTCAGTGAGGTAGTTGAGTTCATGTCCTTTACCCGTCGACAAATACTCGGTGGTCTGGCCGGTCTTGTGGTGGTTGGCGTGGGGGCGGGTGGCGCGTCGCGTTACTGGCTGGGCAAAAGGGCCGACGCCGAGGCGGGTCACGACTACGAGCTGATCGCGGCGCCGCTGGACGTCGAATTGGTGGCCGGGTACAAGACCCAGGCCTGGGCCTTTGGCCCATCGGCGCCGGGCACCGAGTTACGTGTGCGCCAGGGTGAATGGCTGCGGGTGCGGTTCATCAATCACCTGCCAGTTGCGACCACCATCCACTGGCATGGCATTCGCCTGCCGCTGGAAATGGACGGGGTGCCTTACGTGTCGCAATTGCCGGTGTTGCCGGGTGAGTACTTCGACTACAAATTCCGCGTGCCGGATGCTGGCAGCTATTGGTATCACCCACACGTGAACAGCAGTGAAGAGCTCGGCCGTGGACTGGTGGGCCCGTTGATCATCGAAGAGCGCGAACCGACCGGTTTCAAGTACGAAAAAACCTTGAGCCTCAAGAGTTGGCATGTCGACGAGGTGGGCAATTTCGTCGAGTTCAGCATTCCACGGGAAGCGGCGCGTGGCGGAACGGCGGGGCGCCTGTCGACGATCAATGGCGTCCCGCAAGCGGTGATCGATTTGCCGGCCGGACAAATTACCCGTGTACGCCTGCTCAACCTCGATAACACCCTGACCTATCGTCTGAACATTCCCGGCGTCGAAGCGCAGATCTACGCGCTCGATGGCAATCCGATCGAACCGCGTCCGCTCGGCAAGGAATACTGGCTGGGCCCCGGCATGCGTATTTGCCTGGCGATCAAGGCCCCGCCAGCTGGTGAAGAATTGTCGTTGCGCAACGGTCCGGTACGTCTTGGGACCTTCCGTTCGGTGGCCAATACTGAAGCGCCGCCGCTATGGCCACCGGCGCTGCCGGCCAACCCGATTTCCGAGCCGGACCTGGCCAATGCCACCAAACTCAACTTCAATTTCGAATGGGTCGGTTCGGTGTCGGTCAACGTCGACAACGGCAAGCCACCCAGCCTGTGGCAGATCAACGGCAAGGCCTGGGACATCACCGACAAGACCTGCGCCGACCGCCCGATTGCCAAACTTGAGAAGGGCAAGAGCTACATTTTCGAACTGAAGAACATGACTCAGTACCAGCATCCGATTCACCTGCACGGCATGAGTTTCAAGGTGATCGCCTCGAACCGGCACAAGGTCATCCCGTACTTCACCGACACTTACCTGCTGGGCAAGAACGAGCGCGCACAGGTGGCGCTGGTGGCGGATAACCCCGGGGTGTGGATGTTTCACTGCCACGTGATCGATCACATGGAAACCGGCCTGATGGCCGCTATCGAGGTGGCGTGATGCGTCAGATTCGTCCCACCGCGATCATCGACCGCAGCCGTGATCGCGATTTCATGCGCGAAGCGCTGGCACTGGCCGCTCAAGGTGCTGTCTTGGGTGAAGTGCCGGTGGGCGCCGTACTGGTGCAGGACGGAGAAATCATCGGTCGCGGCTTCAACTGTCCGATCACTGGCAGCGACCCGAGCGCCCATGCCGAGATGGTCGCGATCCGTGCCGCCGCCCAGGCTGTGAGCAACTATCGGCTGCCGGGCAGTACGCTGTACGTCACGCTCGAACCGTGCAGCATGTGCGCCGGGCTGATCGTGCATTCGCGGATTGCGCGGGTGGTGTATGGCGCGCTGGAGCCCAAAGCGGGGATTGTGCAGAGCCAGGGCCAGTTCTTTACCCAGGGCTTCTTGAATCACCGGGTGTTGTATGAAGGCGGGGTGTTGGCGGAAGAGTGCGGGGCGGTGTTGAGCGAGTTCTTCAAGGCCCGCCGCGCGAAACCTACAGACTAAACACCGCCCTCTGTAGGAGCTGGCAAGCCAGCTCCTACAGGTGTTTGTGGATCATTTCTTCGCGACAATCACCGCCCGCATCGGCGCCGGCAATCCTTCAATGGTCTTGCTGTGATCCTCGGGATCAAGGAAGTCGCTCAACGACTGATACTTCATCCACTCCGTGCCGCGCTGTTCCTCGATAGTGGTGGTGCTGACGTCCACACACTTCACGTCCGTGAACCCGGCACGACGCAGCCACAATTCCAGCGCCGGAACTGACGGCAAGAACCACACGTTGCGCATTTGCGCGTAACGGTCCTCCGGTACCAGCACCTGCTGCTGATCGCCTTCGATCACCAGCGTCTCCAGTACCAGTTCACCGCCCTTGACCAGGCAATCCTTCAGCGCCAGCAAATGTTCGATCGGCGAGCGGCGGTGATAGAACACGCCCATCGAGAACACCGTGTCGAACCCTTCGAGGTTTGGCGGCAGGTCTTCGAACGGGAAGGGCAGGTGCCAGGCGTTTGGCTCTGACAAGTAGCGCTGCACCGCCTGGAACTGACAGAAAAACAACCAGTTCGGGTCAACGCCGATCACGCTGTCGGCACCGGCGCCGAGCATGCGCCACATGTAATAACCGTTGCCGCACCCGACGTCGAGGATGCGCTTGCCCTTCAAATCCAGATGCGGTGCAACCCGCGACCATTTCCAGTCCGAACGCCATTCGGTGTCGACATGCACACCGAACAGGTCAAACGGCCCCTTGCGCCACGGCGACAGGCCCATCAGGGCGGTGCGCATTTGTGCGCGAGTAGCGTTGTCGCAATCGGTGTCGAGCTTCAAGCCGTTGAGCAGATCGATTTCGCTCGGCTGGATCTTCGGCAAGGCGTCCAGAGCGCTCTGCCAGCGCTCCAGGTCGCCGTGACCCTTCTCCATTTTCTTGTCGAGTTGCGCTTGCAGGCTGTTGGCCCATTCGGCCAGGGGAGAACCGGCCAGACGGCGGGCAAGTGGGGACAGATCAATCATGGCAAGGCAATCAACGAGGCAAAGTTAAGACACTGAAACCACGGCACGACATTCGAGAACCCGGCGGCCAGCAGGCGCTCGCGGTGTTCTTCGAGGCTGTCGGGCTTCATGACGTTTTCGATGGCGCTGCGCTTCTGGGCAATTTCCAGTTCGCTGTAGCCGTTGGCACGTTTGAAGGCGATGTGCAGGTCGGTGAGCAGCGCATGCTCCTGCTCGTCTTCAAAACGCAGTTTTTCCGAGAGGATCAGCGCACCGCCGGGCAGCAGTGATTGACGGATGCGCGACAGCAATGCGGTACGCTGATCCGGGGCAATGAATTGCAGCGTGAAGTTCAACGCCACCACCGAGGCAGGCTGGAACTGCAGGGCGAGGATGTCGCCCTCGATCACTTCCACCGGCAGCAACTCCTGGAACATCGAATCCTGACCGTTGAGGTACTCACGGCAGCGCTCGACCATGGCGGTGGAGTTATCCACAGCGATGACGCGGCAACCGTCTGTGCGCACGTGGCGGCGCAAGGCCTGAGTCACTGCGCCAAGGGACGAACCGAGGTCGTAGAGCACGCTGCCCGGCTGGGCGAACTGCGAGGCGAGCACGCCGAGGTTTTCCACGATAGTCGGATAGCCGGGGACCGAGCGCTTGATCATGTCCGGGAATACCCGCACCACGTCCTCGTTGAAGGCGAAGTCAGGCACCTGGGCCAAAGGCTGGGCGAAAAGGCGATCGGATTCTTTGCTCACGGCGGTTCCGGCGGTGTGGGTGAAAAGGCCGGCATTTTAGCCAAGTTGGCGCGCGGATGCGCGGGTTGTCTGATAAAGCGCAGAATCAAAATATCGCAGCCTGCGGCAGCTCCTACATTGGAACCCCGATCCCCGTAGGAGCTGCCGCAGGCTGCGATCTTTTTTATGCCGAATGCGTAGTTTTTCTGAAAGCCGAAGCGGTGATCCCCCACTGCCCCAACCAATAGCTGAGGATGATCACGTAAGGCGCGGCATCAAACGGCACCACAAACCGGCTGATGCCAATCACGCTGTCGGAAAACACAAACGCCACCGCACCTGCAGCCGCCAGTAGCGCCGAACGTTTTGGTACATCGGTGCCGAGCCGGGCCAGTGCGCGCCAGAGCATGGCGCTGATCGCCAGGCCGTAGACAATCACCGGCACCAGCAATGGCCCCAGCCCATGGGAAATCAGAATCCCCAACAACACCGCACCGACGCCCAGGGCAATCATCAGCGGCAATAGCGCCACGCGCCGGCAATCGCTCAAGTAGGCTTTCAGATAAGCCAGGTGCGCGACCAGAAATGCCCCGAGGCCGAACACGAACAAATCCCCCGGCCATGCCAGCAGTACATCACCGAGCAGGGAGAAAATCAGTCCGAGACTGATCCAGCGTCGATACTCACCAGGCGGCGCATCGTGCAGCCAGCCGAGCAGGGCCAGCACCGGCAAGGGTTTGACCAGCAGACAGAGCAACGAGGCATGCACGCTCAGGCCGTAAAGAAAGGTCACTGCGCCCATCAGCGCCAGAATCAGCCAGCCCACGGTCAGTTGACCGAGATCGCGCAGTCAAAGATTTCTACCGGCAACACTTCCGGCGCCCACGGCTGTTGGGAGGTCAGGCGCAAGCGCCCGGTACCGGGAGTAAATGCCTGGAAGCGCCAGGTCGATACACCGGCAGCGCCCACGACGCCGGCATCTTCCGGGTTTCGGTAAACCTCTGGCCCCAATGCGCGGATCACACCACCGGCTGAATCCTGGATGGCCCAGCGGTAACCCGTAGTGGGATTGCTCGGCAGGGTCAGGATCAGGTTTTGCCCGTTGCTGAGCTGCACCGGGCATTCGCTTTGTTTTTCCACCGTCACGTTGTGTGCAGGTTGCGTGGCGCATCCGGCCAGCAAGGCGAGGGTGAGGAGGATCGACAGGCGAGTGGGGGACATAAGGTCAGTGGCTCCGGCGTTCACGACGAACGGCGAGCATAACCGAGTTGAGACAAATTGTGACAGCCAGGGAAGTCGGCGTTGTCAGTGCCGACGCCATCGCTGGCAAGCCAGGCTCCTACAGGGTTTTGCGGTGGACACATAATCTGTGAGTCCCCCCAATCGCTGTAGGAGCAAGCTTGCTCGCGATGGCGGTAATGCAGGCACTACAGAAGCATCAGAAAAGTACCTTCGCCACATCCGCAAACCGCTTGGCAAAGTGCACGGTAATACCTTCCTTCAGATACTCCGGCAGCTCTTCGAAGCTCCCGCGGTTGGCCTCGGGCAAGATCAGTTCGAAAATCTTCTGTCGCCGCGCCGCAATGACCTTCTCGCGCACGCCGCCAATCGGCAGCACATGCCCGGTCAACGTCAGCTCACCGGTCATGGCCACGCCTTTTTTCGGCGGCTGGTTACGCGCCAGCGAGAGCAGGGCGCTGGCCATGGTCACGCCGGCGCTAGGGCCGTCTTTGGGCGTCGCACCTTCCGGTACATGCAAGTGCACGAAGGCTTCGTCGAAGAATTTCGGATCACCGCCATACGACTTCAAGTGTGAACTGATGTAGCTGTAGGCGATTTCAGCGGACTCTTTCATCACATCGCCCAACTGCCCGGTGAGTTTGAATCCGCGGTTGAGGGTGTGGATGCGCGTGGCTTCAATCGGTAGCGTCGCGCCACCCATGCTGGTCCAGGCCAGCCCGGTGATCACACCCACACCCGACAACACCTGCTCGTTACGAAACACCGGTTTGCCGAGCGACGTTTCGAGGTCTTTCGGGCCGAGCCTGATCACGGCCTTCGGATTGTCCAGCAGCTTCATCACCGCTTTACGCACCAGTTTTCCGAGGTTTTTTTCCAGCTGACGCACGCCGGCCTCACGGGCATAACCGTCGACCAATGCCTTCAAGGCGTTGTCGCTGATGCTCAGGCTGCCCTTGGACACACCCGCTTTCTCCAGCTGCTTGGGCCACAGGTGACGCTTGGCGATGGCGACTTTTTCTTCGGTGATGTAACCGGACAGGCGAATCACTTCCATGCGGTCGAGCAACGGGCTTGGGATCGAATCGAGGGTGTTGGCGGTGCACACGAACAGCACTTTCGACAGGTCCATCCGCAGGTCCAGATAGTGATCGAGGAATTCGACGTTCTGCTCCGGATCGAGGGTTTCCAGCAGGGCCGAGGCCGGGTCGCCCTGGTAGCTTTGA
The DNA here is from genome assembly GCF_001269805.1 of Pseudomonas sp. P1.8. Taxonomy (NCBI): domain Bacteria; kingdom Pseudomonadati; phylum Pseudomonadota; class Gammaproteobacteria; order Pseudomonadales; family Pseudomonadaceae; genus Pseudomonas; species Pseudomonas sp. P1.8. The sequence goes on along the minus strand of NZ_LHVM01000020.1, from coordinate 95,366 downwards.
CCCATCTTGTCGATCTCGTCGAGCATGATCACCGGGTTCATCACTTCGACGTCTTTCAGCGCTTGCACCAGTTTGCCTGGCTGCGCGCCGATGTAGGTGCGGCGATGGCCCTTGATCTCGGCTTCGTCGCGCATGCCGCCGAGGCTGAAGCGATAGAACGGCCGGCCCAGGGATTCGGCAATGGATTTGCCGACGCTGGTCTTGCCCACGCCCGGCGGGCCGACCAGCAGCACGATGGAGCCGCTGATTTCGCCTTTATAGGCACCAACGGCCAGAAATTCGAGGATGCGGTCCTTGATGTCCTCGAGGCCGGCGTGGTGTTTGTCCAGCACCTTGCGCGCGTGCTTGAGGTCGAGTTTGTCCTCGCCGTACACGCCCCACGGCACCGAGGTCGCCCAGTCGATGTAATTGCGGGTCACCGCATATTCCGGCGAACCGGTCTCGAGGATCGACAACTTGTTCATTTCTTCTTCGAGGCGTTTCTGCACCTGCGCCGGCAGGACTTTGCCCACCAGCCGCTGTTCGAACTGTTCGAGGTCGGCGCTGCGGTCGTCCTTGGTCAGGCCCAGCTCCTGCTGGATGACCTTGAGTTGTTCCTTGAGGAAGAACTCGCGCTGATGTTCACCGATCTTGCGGTTAACTTCGGCGGAAATCTCCTTTTGCAGGCGCGCGACCTCGACTTCCTTGCGCAGCATCGGCAGGACTTTTTCCATGCGCTTGAGCATCGGCACGCAGTCGAGCACTTCCTGCAGTTCACTGCCGGTGGCCGAGGTCAGGGCAGCGGCGAAATCGGTCAGCGGCGATGGATCGTTGGGGCTGAAGCGGTTGAGGTAGTTCTTCAGCTCTTCGCTGTACAGCGGGTTGAGTGGCAGCAGTTCCTTGATCGCATTGATCAGCGCCATGCCGTAGGCCTTGACCTCGTCGGTCGGCTCGGTGGGCTGGTGCGGGTATTCGACTTCCACCAGGTAAGGCGGGCGATGGTGCTTGAGCCAGGTCTTGAGGCGTACGCGGGTCAGACCCTGGGCGACGAATTGAAGTTTGCCATTTTCGCGGCTGGCGTGGTGCACCTTGACCAGCGTGCCGTAGAGCGGCAGGGCCGAGGTGTCGAAGTGGCGCGGATCTTCCTGGGGCGTGTCCATGTAGAACAGGGCCAGGGAATGGTGTTCGGACTTGGCTACCAGATCCAGAGTCTCTGCCCACGGTTCTTCATTGACGATGACGGGCAGCACCTGGGCCGGAAAGAACGGGCGGTTGTGGATCGGGATGATGTAGACCTTGTCCGGCAGGTTCTGGCCAGGCAGGGCGAGGCCTTTGCCGGTGGCGTGGTGTTCGGCGTTTTCGGGGTCAGCGTACTCGCTCGGGTCTTCGGGGAATTCTTGCTGGTCGCTCATGGGGGCACCTGCGCAATGGGTATGGGTCTTAGATGGGGCAGGTTGGCGGTGGTTTCAACGGTCAATTTGCGCGAGCGGGTGTTTTGGCTGTGTGTTCAGCGCAGCGACAGGTTGGCTGGATACTGTGACGATGAATTCATCTGTAGGAGCCGGCTTGCTGGCGAAGGTGTGTCAGCGGCGGTGATGTCGCCTGGCACGCCATCGCCAGCAAGCCGGCTCCTACAGTGTTTTTCACACGATCACAAAAAAGGCGACGCCTGTGAGGGCGTCGCCTTTTTATTGCCGCTAAAACTTACTCGGACAGTTTGTACGCAATCACATAGTCACCCTGCTTGGTGCCCAGCGAACCGTGGCCGCCGGCAACAACCAGCACGTATTGCTTGCCGTCCTTGCCGGTGTAGGTCATTGGCGTGGTTTGCGCACCGGCCGGCAGGCGACCTTCCCACAATTGCTTGCCGTTTTTTACGTCGTAGGCGCGCAGGTACTGGTCGAGGGTGCCGCTGAGGAACCCAACGCCACCGGCGGTGGTGAAGGTGCCGCCCAGGCTTGGCACGCCCATGCTAAGGGGAATCGGAACCGGCGAGCTGTCGCGCACGGTGCCGTTCTTGTGCTTCCAGAGGATCTGGTGGGTGGTCAGGTCGACCGCGGCCACGTAACCCCACGCTGGCGCCTGGCAAGGCAGGCCCATCGGCGACAGCAATGCTTCGAGAACCACGCCGTATGGCGCGCCTTTGTTCGGCTGCACGCCTTCGGTTTCGCTTTTGCGCGGGCCTTGGGCCGCGATTTCGGCGGCCGGGATCATTTTCGATTTGAACGCCATGTAGCTCGGGTTCACGAACGCGATCTGGCGCACCGGGTCAACCGAGATACCGCCCCAGTCGAACACGCCGAAGTTGCCGGGATAGACGATCGAACCCTGCAGCGATGGCGGCGTGAACGGGCCGTCGTAGCGCATGGATTTGAAGTCGATCCGGCAGATCAGCTGGTCGAACGGTGTAACACCCCACATGTCGCGCTCTTGCAGCGGCGGCGGCATCAGGTTCAGGTCGGATTTCGGTTGGGTTGGCGAGGTGTGGTCGCCGTCCACCGCGCCTTGCGGCACCGGCACTTCATTGATCGGCACGATGGCCTGACCAGTGCTGCGATCCAGCACGTAGATGCTGCCTTGCTTGGTCGACGCCAGTACTGCTTGCTTGACGCCGTCAGCGGTTTTCAGGTCCATCAGGGTTGGCTGGCCACCGACGTCCATGTCCCACAGGTCATGGTGAGTGAACTGGAAGTGCCAGCGCACTTGGCCGGTGGCGATGTCCAGGGCGGTCAGGCCCGCAGCGTGCAGTTCCGATTCAGGGGTGCGATCACCACCGAATTGGTCCGGGGTCTGGTTACCCATAGGCAGGTAAAGCATGCCAAGTTTTTCATCGACGGCGAACATGGACCACATGTTCGGCGAGTTACGGGTGTAGATCTCACCTTCGGCAATCGGCGTGGTGTCGTCCGGGTTGCCGCTGTCCCAGTTCCACACCAGTTTGCCGGTGTGAACGTCGAACGCGCGAATCACGCCGCTAGGCTCGTCGGTGGAGACGTTATCGGTGACGTGGCCGCCGATTACCACCAGGTCCTTGGTGACCGCAGGTGGCGAGGTAGAGTAGTACCCGCCGGCCGTGAAGCCGCCGATGTTGGCGCGCAGGTCGACCTGACCCTTGTCACCGAACTCCTCGCACATCTTGCCGGTGTCGGCGTTGAGGGCGATCAGACGAGTGTCGGCGGTCGGCAGGAAGATCTTGCGTGGGCAAGCGCTTGCCGGGGCCGGGCTGGCGGAACCAGTCGGGCTCTGCTCGGAGTCATACACCGCGTCATCGTGATAGGTCACGCCACGGCAGGTCATGTGCGCCCAACCCTTGAAGTTCGCCGCGTTCTGCGTGGAGAGCTTCGGATCGAAACGCCAGATTTCTTTGCCGGTATCCGGATCCAGTGCAATCACCTGGCTGTGCGGCGTGCACACGTAGAGCATGCCGTTGACTTTCAGCGGGGTGTTTTCGGCGGTGGTTTCGCCCGGGTCGTTCGGCCCTGGCAGGTCGCCGGTACGATAAGACCAGGCTTCGACCAGTTTATGGGCGTTCTGCGGCGTGATCTGCGCCAGCGGCGAGTAACGGTCGCCGTGGGCGCTGCGGCCGTAGGAGTTCCAGTCGCCGTCCGGCATGGCCGGGGCAGTGTTGGTAATGCCCGGCACGCTGTCGCGGTCCAGTTGGCCTTTGATTTCACCCGGGTTGGTGAACTGGCTGGCCAGTGCCGTCGCGCCCGCGAGCACCACGGCGACGCTCAGCGCGCCCGTGCCCATCGGTGCCGCGCCGTTGACCAGCAGTGGGCGGCGCAACCACGGCAGCAACATGACGATGCCCAGTCCGAACAGCAGCGACAGACGCGGCACCAGTTGCCACCAGTCGAGGCCGACTTCCCACAGTGCCCACACGGTGCTGGCGAACAGCACCAGTGCATACAGGCCCAACGCCGCGCGGCGAGCGGCGATCAGCAGCACGCCGCTCAGCGCCAGGCCGATACCGGCCAGCAGGTAATACAGCGAGCCGCCGAGCATGCTCAGCTTGATTCCCCCGGCCAGCATGGCCAGGCCCATCAGCAAAAGCAGAATGCCGAGCAACGTCGGCAATAGACGGCTTCGACTCAAGGCACCATCAGTGCTCATAGTGTGATTCTCCGTGATGTTTCAAAGAGTCCCGCGCAAGTTCACTGTAGATGACGATCTTGCTGGGACATGGTTCAGATAAAACCGATTGGGTTGACGCAATCCCTTGTAGGAGCTGGCTTGCCAGCGATGGCGGTGTGTCAGCGGGCATGTGTGTCAACTGATACACCGCCATCGCCGGCAAGCCGGCTCCTACAGGGTTTTTGGTGTTTTTTAGAACGATGACTGGATCTTGATCCCGCCGATCAGCGCGTCATCTACCTCTTTCACGCCACCGGGATGACGGATGTATTGCAGGTTCGGGCGCACGGTCAGCCAGTGGGTGACGTGCACGCCGTAATAGAGTTCGGCGCTGTATTCGGTGTCCTGTGGCGGCAGGTAGGACGGATCATCGTAGTCGTAGACGGCGCGGGCCTGATTGGTCGCCTCGGCATTCTTGCGGTAAGCCGGGTTGACGTGGACGCGGGCCATGGCGAAACCGATGTCGTCCTTGACGCGGGCATTGAACAAGCCTTTGTAGACGACGCCGGCCTGGACGTAGTTGTCGATGGCATTGGTCTTCTTATCGTGCATCGTGCCGTTGGCGAACACGCTCAGGCCGCGTGAATGGTCGCTGGCGAGGCTGGTGACTTGTTGCTGAATGCCGAGCCACACGCCGTGCTTGCTCGATGCGCTGCGGTAGGCCTCGCCACTCAGGGCGGCGGGCTGGCCGTTGCTGTCCTTGTAGACGTCGGTGGCGTCGGCGTTGCTGTAGTAGTAACCGGCGCGGTATTCGCCCGGCAGACCGTTGAGCTTCGGCGTCCACACCAGCTCCACCGGCAGAACCGCGCCTTGGGTGCCGCTGCCACTGAGCTTGAATCCGTTGTCGCGATCAAGGTTTGACGGGTTCTGTTCATACACCCCGACTTGCGTGTACAGCTCGGGTGTCAGGTGATATTTGACGCGCATCGCCCATTGGCTCACCGGCCAGTTGTACCAAATGCCGCCCGCCCAGTTGCCGACCTGGGAACCGCAGAACGCCAGGTTCTGGAAGTCGCAAGGGAAGGTGTTGAAGTCCTCGCCTTCACCGAAACGGCCGACCTTGATGTCGAGTGTCTGATCAAAAAATTTCTGCTGATACCACATCTGCGTCAAACGCCAGGTCTGGCCACGCCCCCAGACTTCCTGGGCGGACGTGAAGCCGCCGACGCGCGGATCGTTGATGCGATCGTTGCTGATGTTGTTGCCACTGCGTTCGGTGAGCGTCAGCTGAAATTCGGCATCGTTCCAGCCGAGGATTTTCTGCAAGTCCAGATGCGTCCCAAGGGCAAACTGGTCGCTGTAGCGCGCCGTCCGATCGTTGTCGTAACCGCCATGCAGGTTGCTGCCCATTTCGCCTGTGTATTCGACCTTGAAGTCGTAGCCTTTCTCCGCGAGTTCTGTACGAGTGCCGTTCCAGTCGCCGAGCATCCACGGTGAATCGCTGTCGAACGCCGGTGCCGCTTGGGCGCAGGCGGCAACGCCTAGCGCGGTGAATCCACTGAGCAGATTCAGGGCATTTCGATGGGCAGCAGAAGTTAAGACAGCGCTGTCTCGCAAGCTTTTTACGTAAGGCATAAGGAAGAAATTCTTGATCTTTTTCTGGAAGTGATCGGGAAGTGCAGTCGATGGATGAAGCGTTTCAGCTAAGGCGGGCGCAAGGATAATGTTCTGTTACAAATAGAGAAAGGGCTTTTGCTGACATGCAGCTTTTCGGATTCGGTAACAGTGACAAAGGATCGCAGCCTTCGGCAGCTCCTACAGGGAATGCATTCCAATGCAGGCTGCGATCTTTTCCGTTTCACCTACATTTAACGTAAGGTGCGCGGCTTCCAATTCCCTCACTGCTCGAAGGCCCGGCATGACCGAACACAACATTGATCCGCTGCATGGCGTGACGCTGGAACAGATCCTCAATGCGCTGGTTGAACATTACGAATGGTCGGGGCTGGCCGAGCGTATCGATATCCGCTGCTTCAAGAGTGACCCGAGCATCAAGTCGAGCCTGACGTTCCTGCGTAAAACGCCATGGGCGCGGGAGAAGGTCGAGCGTCTGTACGTGAAGCTGATGCGCACCAAGCGTCCGCTCTGAACATGGTCAATCCGTCTGTGCGGCGTCGGTTTGTGGCGGTGGCGACCGTGCTTGGCTGGGCCGGATTGAGTATCCAGATGTATTTGATCTTCCACTCGCGCTGGACGCTGGAAGCGAGTCTGATCGGTGGGCTGGTCAGTTTCTTCAGCTTCTTCACTGTACTGAGCAACACCCTGGTGGCGACGGTGTTGACCTGTGAAATCACCTCTCGAGACTCGGCGGCGCGGCGCTGGTTTTTACAGCCCGGGGTCAGCAGTGCGATCGCCGTGAGCATCGCCGTGGTCGCCATCGCGTACAACCTGTTGCTGCGCCATTTGTGGCATCCCGAAGGGTGGCAATGGCTGGCCGATGAGTTGCTGCATGACGTGATGCCGCTGCTGTTTCTGGGGTATTGGTGGTGCTGCGTGCCCAAGGGCACTTTGCGCTTGGGACACATCCCGATATGGCTGATTTATCCGCTGGTGTACTTCGCCTATACGTTGTTGCGCGGACATGTGTTGGCGGTTTATCCCTATCCGTTCATCGATGTGGACAAGTTGGGTTATCCACAGGTGTTTTTGAATGCCGGTGGGTTGCTGGTGGGGTTTGTGGTGATTGGGTTGGTGGTGATCGGGCTGGATCGCTGGCGCGCCCGCTCTCTGTAGGAGCGAGCAGGCTCGCGATGGACGTCAACAATTACGCTTCGAGCCTGACGCCCCGCGGCGTTCTCAGGTTTTTCGCGAGCATGCTCGCTCCTACAGGTTGCTACTCCACGTCGCTGCTATCGAGCTTCCAGTATCCAGCCGCCTTGACGAACTGGTCGTCCAGCCCATGCTCATCCAGCAAGACCCGACGAATCTGCCGCGAAACCTTGCTCTCGGTCGCCACCCAGGCGTACAGGCTGCCAGCCGGCACCTGCATCTGGCGCACAGTGGTCAGCAAATGCTCTTGGCCACCTTCGCGTAGCACCCAGATCACATTGACCTGGGCAGCGCTGTGCAGCACTTGCTGCTCCTTGCCGTTCTCCACTTCGATGATCACCAGTGCACGCCGATTGGCCGCCAGGCCTTCGAGGCGCCGGGCGATGGCAGGCAGGGCGGTTTCGTCGCCGATCAGCAAATAACTGTCGAAGATGTCCGGCACGATCATCGAACCCCGTGGCCCGCCGATGTGCAGGAACTGCCCGGGTTGCGCCTGTTCCGCCCAGGTCGACGCAGGGCCGTCGCCATGCAGGACGAAGTCGATGTCCAGCTCCAGCGTGTCCAGGTCATAGCGACGTGGGGTGTAGTCGCGCATTTCAGGCATCGGACCGTTGGACTTGCCGGCACCGAGCACCATGGTGTCCAGTGCCGCCGTTTGCTCGGCGTTCTGCGGGAACAGCAGTTTGACGTGATCATCGGTGCCCAGGCTGACGAAGCCCGCAAGCTCTGGTCCGCCCAGGGTGATGCGACGCATGCGCGGCGTCAGGTCAACCACTCGCAGCACTTCCAGGCGACGGCGTTTGATTTCGTGCATGACGCGGTGAATGGTTTGGGTCACTTCAGTCATTCAGCTTGCTCCTGAACGGGTTGAACGGCGGGGCCGTCGACAATGGCTTTGGCCGTGTTGTTGAGCAGGTCGCGCACCCGCAGGATTTCTTCCGGGCTCCAGCGACCGTGATGTAGCTGTAATGCGTGGCGCAGGTTGTGCACCGCCTCATGAATTTCCGGCGGTCGATCATGCCCGCGCAACGAACGTTTGCTCACCTCGATGCGCATGCGCACGCCATCCAGCGCAACGGCTTGCTCCTGCAAGGAAAGACGTCCGGCGTCGGTGATTGTGTAGCGTTTTTTTCCGCCTTCGGCGTCGCCCTGGATCAACTCGCTTTCTTCGAGGAACGTCAAGGTCGGGTAAATCACACCGGGGCTTGGGCTGTAGGCGCCGTCGAACAGGCCTTCGATCTGGCGGATCAGGTCGTAGCCGTGGCAAGGCTGTTCGGCGATCAGTGCAAGCAGCAGCAGTTTCAAATCACCAGGGGCAAATACCCGCGGGCCGCGGCCACCGCGTTCGCGGCCGGGGCGTTTCTCGAAGCCGTCGCGGCCGTCGCCGTGTTCGCGGTGGGGGGAATGATGGTCTCTCATTTCGTCTTCTCTCGTCGTGTTTAGATACAACTTAAGATATATCTTATCGAGAGGGCAAGGGTTTCTGACCAACGGTGGGTGTCAAGCAGGTCAACGCGATGAGGGCTGAGCCCTGAAATCTACGAAAGCGAACAATTTTTAATTAGAGTAAAAAACCAGAAATTAGTGTTAACTCTCTAATTGCGAGTTTTGCACTATTGTTTGTTGGGTGTGTGGTATTGGTCTTACAGAAGTTGCTGTGGCATTGTGTTTTAGATGCGTAGTTTGTTATTGAGTTTGTAGTCTCTCTCTTACAGCTAAACAGTGACGTTTCCATTATTTCAGAATTCTTCCTGCCGAGTAGATCGTTCTTGGGCTACGTGGTTGTCGGAACTTGCCTGCTTACTTTCAAGAAGGAACGCCGGATCATTGCCGGCATTGAAAGTTCAACGTTGTCATCACGTGCTCGTGACACTTGATGCCAATCTTGAACCTTCAATGAATCGATCCTTTTAAAAAGACAGGTACTTAAATGATGTTCAAGAAAATCGCTTTCACCGCGCCTCTGGCAATCCTGGCACTGGGTTCTTCCATGGCCTTCGGTGCCGATGAATCCCGCCAAACCATCAACATTATCGCCAAAGTACCAACGACCTCTTTCTACGTGAGACCGAGCCCAGGGTTGACCGACCAGATTCAGGACATGAGCCCTCAGTCGGAAGATGGCGCGTTGAAAGATATCAACGGTCACTTCGATATGCGTGCTACGGGGGCCAAGATTGCTGGAAAGCTGATCAGCTCGCCAGTGCTTTACGCCATGAATAGCAACAAGCAAGTTCTGTTGAAGGTCACGGTAAACAATAAAGAAATGACGTTGACTTCGGAGGAAATTGTCAATGAGGCGGATTCGAACGATAATTTTCGTGCCTTGCTGAATATCACAACTAACACCGCTGGGCCGGTGGCGTCAGGTGATTACAGTGGTGATGTAAAAATGCTCTTTGAACCAGTAATTACTTCACTCTAATTTTCCCATGTGATTCGTCGGGGCAATCCGCATTGGGTTGCCCCGATGGTGTTCACCTAGTTCGAAACCAGAGTACGTTTTCATGTTCCCGATGACACCCATCGCGGCCGCGCTTGCGCTGTTGTTTTGTGCCAGTGCACTCGCGGCACCCGATTCCGCTGCAACGACACCGCGGAGTCTGTTGGCCCAGGCCAAGGGATTGCCGGCCGATTTCGAGGAGCACTTTTTTGATGTGCCTTTGGCGGTACGTGTGGAACTCGATCAACAACCCTTGGGCGAAGCCATGGTGGTGTTGTCCCGAGATGACCGCATTACGCTGCTTGAATTTACCGATACCAGCGAAAACCGCTACGGCGCCCTCGAGCGTGAAAAGTGGGCGGGGTATCTCAAACAAGGTGTACCGCTGGGCAGTTGTGCAGGCTCATGCCCGGATCAGATGCTGGCGGTGCACTACAACCTGGAAAATTCGCTGGTTTCGATCCTCAGCGAAAACGCCGAGCGCGATCTGCAAGCCAAGCGTTTCCATGACCAGCCCTTGGGCGGCAGTACGGGTCTGATGCTGCGCAACCAGCTCAATCTCAACGGCGGTCAGGATCAAGACCTTGGCGGACGTTTTGGCCTTGAAGCCAGCGCCAGCCTGGGTAACTGGAGCCAGGCGCTCAACTTCCAAGTGGCGCGCCTCGGTGGCCCGGACGACAAGCTTTACCACGCGGTCCAGGAGCTTTACACCCAGCGTGAACTGCAAGGCAGTTTCCTGCGCCTGGGCTATTTCACGCCCAGTTCCGAAGGGCTGACCCGGCAACCCCGCTCGTTTGGATCAAGCCCTGACACGGCGGTCGGTCTGATGTATGGCAGCTCCGACAGTCTGGCGATCAACAGTCCGATGCCGAGTGTTTATCCGATCTACGTGACGGCCAATCGTCAGGGTTCGGTTGAAATTTTCCGTGACGGTCTGTTGATCAATACCCAATCGGTACCCGCGGGATTGCAGACCCTCGACACCCGGCCATTACCCGGCGGTATTTACGAAGTCGAAGTGCGCTTGATAGAAGACGGGCAGATCACCTCCACCACCCAGGAGTTGGTCTACAAACCCAACAACTGGCGCAACCTCGACGAGCGCTGGCGCTACAACCTGTTTGCCGGGCAGGAAAGCAAACTGCTCAGTAACTGGGACCAGCAGGAAAGTGGCAGTGCCACGGTCGGGGGCTCGGTCAATTACCTGATGCACCCGCGAGTGATACTCGGGCTGTCGGCACGGCAAGTTCGCGACAAGCTGCAATACGGCAGTTCCATCGACTGGACCCTCGCCGATCGGCTGAGTCTGTACGCCAACGTTTACCAGACACAGGACCGCGGAACGGGACTGGATCTGCAAAGCCTCTACAACTATGACTCGGGCAGCCTGGTCATCAGCCACAACCGCAGTTGGCTGGACACCACCCATTCCTACGACACCCTGCCTGACGGCACTCGGGTGAAGCAGCGCAACGTGTTTGTCGGCGAGACAAGTAATTCGTCCCTTGCGCTCAATCATCGACTCAGCAGCAAGAGTTCGATCAACGCCAGGGTGTCCCACAGCGAGGGCAACACCGAAGGCGTCGGCGTGGATCTGGGCTGGAGCCAGCGCACGGTGCTGTTTGGCAGCGACGCCAACTGGCGGTTGTCGCTGTTCGATCGTCCGGGCAGTTACAGCAGTGGCGATGAGCGCAATCGCGGAGTCGATTTGAGCATCAACCTGGCGCTCGGCGGGCCAGGTCAGCAGATCACTGGCAGCATCGGTTCCCGCACTGCCATTGAGGGTGGCCGCGACAACAATGCTTCGCTGGGCTGGCGCAAGGATCTAAAGGACCACGTGCTGCAAAGCGTTTCGGTGACCGCCCTGAGCGATACCTACGGATTGGGGATGTCCGGCCTCGGCACTTTCGGCACTGATGCGATCAATGGCGACGGTTTTATCCAGCGCTCCTCCTACAACGGCAACTTCACGGGAGGCTTGAACGTGGACAGTACGCTGGCGATTGGTGCACAAAAAATGGTGCTCACCAGCCAAGGCAACATGCGGGGCGCCGGGCTGATCGTCGACGTGGAGTCGGATGTCGAAGACGTTGTGCTGCGCGCCGACGATTTCAGTGGTGGCAGCGCAATTCTCAAGCCGGGACGCAATTTCATTCCGATCACGGCCTATCAGAACAGCTCCGTGGGCTTCGATTTTGAAGGCAACCATGCGCCGTCGGCCACCATCGCACCAGCGCGTACGCGCTATCACCTGAACAAGGGCGGCGTGGAGTACCGCAAGGTCACCGTGATGAAGACCCTGACCGTGCTCGGCCGGCTCATCGACAGTCAAGGAAATCCGCTCAAGGGTCATCACGTCATCAACCACGCCAGCCGTGGGGTGACGGAGGTCGACGGGTTCTTCTCCATGGAAATGAACGCCGGTGCACCGACGCTGGAAGTCCGTCAGGGCGATCAGTTGCTGTGCCAATTCCGCCTCGACGCGGACCGTCATCGCCGGGAAAACAATGTGTTGATGATCGGGGACCTGCGCTGCACGCCGGACACCCTGGCCGATGTAACTTCCACCGATCAGAAGGCGGGTTGAAATGATAAAAGAAATGGCCGTTTGGCTGGGGGTCACACTGGCGCTGTCAGCCTCTTCGGCACTGGCGGCGAACCAGCAGATTTTCGCGAAGTTTGCGCAAGATCCGTCTCGCCCCAACAAAAACGAATTTGTTAACACGACGCCCATCAGCGGTTATTGCGCGACTTACCCGGACCAATGCGCCCAATACAATATGTTCAGTATTCGGGTGCCAATGGGGTTTAAATCCAATCGCGAAATACGCCCCGGTGACAACGTTTCGATCAAGGTGCCGGCCAGCTGGCACAAGGCGACCGTCTACAGCAAGACTTCAGGACAAGCCGAAACAGTGGAAATACGGATCGTCGGTGTCGGCTCCGAGTATGTAGTCAGTAGTCCGGTCGACCAACTGACAGGCGCGCCGACCGTACGCGACGGGCATAACTGGCTATGGAGTACCAGTAGTTGGGCATTCGCACCGCCCCCCTGCCAAATCAGCGGTGTCGGGGCTTACAGCCCAACGAGGTACCGCTTTTTCTGGAAAACACCCATAGAGGCGGCGTGTACCAAGACTGCCCAGTACAACATACCGTCGTTGTCCTTCGAGACGCTCGATTTTGCCTATGAACTGCGTACCCCCAATCCCCTGGCCATGATCAATGGGCAATACACAGGCTCGCTGGCTTATACCGTCGGGTTTCTCGGTGACTTCGACTTCGGGCCGTTGATGATTGCTGATGACCGCAATCTCACCTTCGATTTCGTACTGGACGTGCAGCACACCCTCAAAGTTGATCTGCCACCGGGTGGCGACAAGGTAGCGTTGGAGCCAGAGGGCGGTTGGCAGCAATGGATCGACGGTGGGCGCAAGCCCTCCAGGATCTATCGTGAGCAAGTGTTCTACGTCTCGACCACGTCGCGCTTCAGCATCTGGATGGACTGTGACGGAGTGCGCGGGACATCCCTCTGCAAGCTGCGCAGCCCCAAAGGCAATGTCGCTAACGTGCAGGTGTTCTTGGACTTGCCTGACGGCATCGTCAATCGGAATGCATCGCCGGTGCGAAACGAACGCCTCTATTCCGGGAGGTGGACAGCGGGAGGGCCCTACCAGACTTCGCGGTACATCGATCGAAAACCCGGGACGCTGCGATTTGAGCTGTATGAGCCCGACATCGATACGTTACTGCTTCCCGGATTCACTGACACCTTCAGCGGCAACGTCACCCTCATGTGGGATTCAGATGCTTGAGAATCGGTGGCTGACCATTATTTTTTTATCGAGGTTGAAGACGATGAACCGTGTGTTTTTGCTGTGGGCACTCAGTATGTTTTGTGCAGGGGCCAATGCCGGTCCGCAAATTAACGTAGGCGCGGTGTACGACTATCTGGATGGCGATAAGAGCACGTACCTGAAACGGGTATTCAACGGCGGCGACAGCACTGCCTTCGTCAAGGTCAACGTGCTGGAAATCCTTTACGACGCTGATGGGAAACCCCGGGAAATTCCCGTGGAAACCTCGGCCGATGGCGCTTCACGCAATGGCGTCATGGCCAGCCCGGCGCGGTTGATCGTGCCAGTCAATGGGGTACAGGCCACGCGCCTGCTGTTCATGGGCGAGCGGGATCGCGAGCGATATTTTCGGGTGCGCTTTGTTCCGGTGATCCCGGAAAAGGAAGATGCCTTTGTGGTCTCCAACGAAGAGCGTGAAGACTACAAGGAGTCCCTTTCGGCCGGCGTCAATGTCATGACCGGTTTCGGCACGATCTTTTTTGTGCGGCCGACGGGGGCCCGTTTCGACACGGCCATTACTGAAGCCGATCACCGCTATGAGTTGCGCAACAACGGCAATACGGTGGTCGTTGTCGATGAATTCAAAAACTGTTCTTTGGCCAACGAAACGGACTGCGCACCGACGACCAAACACCATGTCATGGCGGGCCGGACATTTGGTTTCGATAAGGAAAAGGGACGTGAGTATGGCTTCACCCTGGTCGAGGGCGACAATAAGAAAAACCTGAAAATCGTCAGCCGATAACCCGGCTCTCCATTGCTGTTGTGGGTAAACGAACATGATCAAAAACGCAGTCATCATTGCGCTGGTGACAATCACTTCGCTGCCAGGCTCGTTGGCCTGGGGGGCTCGGGAAACACTTGTATTCGACGTGTCGCTGACCATTCCGAACCGTGCGTTTTACATCATGCCGGCGGAACCGGGCTGGATTCATCTGCCACAGACAATGATCTGGAACCACTTCAATGGGGGCTTCAATACGCTGACCCGATATTTCGTCGTGCGGCATGACAGCAGTGCGATTGAAGCGCGACTTGAAACGCCGCCCTATTTGTCCAACGGTTTTGCGAATCAGGACATACCGCTGCGGGTGACATTCAATGGCGTACTGGTCAGCACAGACATGACGCCGCGTGAAGTGGTATCGGCCCCTGAAGCGGCTGTAGGGAAACGGGTGGCGTTGCAGGTTGATGCGCTAAGACCGGAAAATGGTTTCCGGGGAGGAGAATACACGGGCAACGTCGTGTTGCTGTTCAACGCCAAGGTGCCGGAGGTCTGATGCGTGGATCTATGAAAAACACCCCGATGACATCAATCATCGGGGTGTCAGCGGGGGTTACTGTCCGGCTCTGCTCAGGGCTTCACGGGTCAGACTTCTCAACATGTTTTTTTCCTGGTAACCCAGGTCCACGAGAAGGCTTTCAAACGTTGTCTCGCTCATCGCGTCTTCGGTAAACACCAGTGTTTGCGCAATGGCCAAATCGTTTGCGAGCACCTTGAGCCGGTCGTTCAGCTCGGCGCGTTGGGTCTGCGTGAGTTCGGACGAATCGGCCCATTCAAGTTGCGTGGTTCGCAGGGTTTCAAGCTGCTCATACTGGCTCTGGTATAGACGCTTGTTGGTTTCGATGCGGATCGGGAATTTCTCCTTCAGGTATTGTTCCCAAAAGTCCTGCTCAAGCATTTTGTTCACCAGACCATCGCCTTCCTCCAGCGCCAGCACCGTATCGCAGGCTTGATCGATCATCGCGTCGGTCACGCCAGATACGGGGCGATACAGCATGCGCTCCGACTGCCAGGGCAAGCCGAGGCGCTGTGCCAATCCGGTCTGATAAGCCAGATAGACTTCGACATCGTCAGGATTGCCCTGGCGACCGGCAATGTCGGCGCGCGCGATGTCGTTCACGTGCTCCAGGCGTGCGGCGCCTTTGGCCAGGGTTACCAGTTTCTGCTCTCGTTGCGCCGCATCGGTGGAGTACGAACTCGCCTCTGAGGCCAGCACTTTTATCCCCATGTTGTTGAACAACTGTGCGCCCGCATCGGCACAGTCCACCGGCGCGATCGCCATAGTGAACAGTTCCTGTCGCAGCGGGGTATCGATCTGCACGGCATCGAGCATGCGCCAGATGCGTTGCAACAATTGGTCTCTGGCGTCACCGCCCGCACGGTAATCGGCCGAGTTTTTTGTCTCGAGCAACACGGTCATGAACCGCTCGGCCTGGGGTTCGTCAATCAGGTCCGACCAGAGGTTGGCCCGGTCTACGCCCCAGCCCGGTACATCGTTCCAGTGTGTGGTGCTGTAATTTGATGTGATCGTTGCCTCCATCGGGTTGTCGGCGGGCACGATCGGTTCAGGCGGCAGTGCGACCGACTGGCGGACTTGTTGATAGAGCACCTGATTGATATCCGACAGGTTGCTGACATCCAGGCGTGTACGGGCCACGACCCAGGCGTGTGCCGAGCCGGGCACCACGTCGGGGATCTGCTCCAGGGGATTTCCCCGAAGGTCCAGCAAGAAGCCGCGCGGCCGGCTTTTTTTGAGGGTGCCCTTGGGCCAGGAAGCGAGCCCGGTGTTTCTCACACCCACTACTTTCAGCCTCGGCATGTGTCCGATGTCCACAAGTCTGCCCAGTGGGTTCTCATCGAGCCTGAGGACTTCCAGTCGCGTCTGCTGTTTCAGCTTTTCTACATCATCGGCGTCCAGCACGATTTTGTTGTCACTCAATCGCAGTCGTTGGAGCCGGGGCAGATTGCCGATCTGATTCGGCAGTCGAGTCAGTTCGCAGCCTTTGGCGCTGAGCTCGTGCAGATTGGGAAAATCTTTCAAAAGGCCGGTCATTTGGAAGGAAAACAGAGTGTTGTCTAGCTTCAGTACAGTGACCTTGTCGAGAAACTTCTTCAGATCCGGGCGTTTTTTCCACCAGAGTTCCAGGTCAATCGAAAGCAGCTCTCGGGACAGGTCCAGTGAGTAGCTGTCCGGGTCGGCACGGTTGCCGAGTTCGGTGTTTTTGCGTGTGAAGCAATCCATGAGGCGTTCGCTGATATGAAGGCCACCGGCGTCCTGAAAGGACCGGCTACCAGGCCCCCAGCTATCCGGTTGTTGGTACTCCCAGCGATTGAGTATGACGCGCAACTCATCAAGGTCATCTTCATGCTGCTCAATGATCTTCAGCGGTTCACCTTTTGCGCTCAGGGCATCGGCGAATGCATCGACCTCGTGTTCACTGAAGTGCGGGTGGAGGTCCTGAATCCGCTCGTGCAGCGTTTGCCCATCTCTGCTGAGGCCGGCACCGCGCACCAGCAACATCGTTTCACGTTCGCCAATCGGGCGAAGGGGAGGACGGGCGAGGACGGTCCGGCGCTCGCTTGGCGGCGCGGTTTTGGCGATGATCCATTCCTTGAACATTTCGGCATCACCGGGTTTGTAGCCCAGTGCGCGACGTTGGTCGGTATTCAAGGCGTGCAGCACTGACTCGAAGAGATTGTCGGCCCCATGCAGGCGCTGGTTCGAGGCGCCCCACACGGTGTACTGAGCCGATTCGTCGCGCACCAGGATCCTGAGCAGGCTTGAGTCCTCGGACCCCGCGCTGCAACGCAGTACGCCATCGACCGTGTCCTCACGGATCTCGATGCGCAGATCAGCAAAGGTGTCGGTATGGATTCGCAAGGCGCCCAGCACCAGGCGTTCGGTGTCGATGTTGGTCAATGCATCGTGGTACAGCCCTTGGGCGGCCCGAACCGATTGTGTTTCGAACTGAAGTTCCCGTGCCTGGGTTTTCAGGCGCATCGACAGGTGATGTTGCTCTGCGATTCGCTGGCGCTCCGATACGGAGGCGCCGGCCAGGATCTTTTCCGCAATGTTGCCTGGCAATTCGGGGAAGTCCAGGAACAACAAAGCCGTCTCGGGTTTTAGCTCGGCAGCGGCGTGTTCGGCCGTCAAGTCGAGGCGTTGCAGAGTATCGACCAGCAGCGGTGGCGGTGGCGCATTGTCCACATGAACCCTGCGCAGTTCGGCTTCGTCGGTGCCGCTGATCTGTCGAACCTGTTCCAGTTGCACGTCATTGAAAGCGTCGGTGGTATGGCCCAGACGCCGCATCAGCGTCGGGCCTTGCCACAGGCGCGGGTTTTCGGTTTCTGCAACCCAGGCGCCATGACCGTTGTGTTTCAGTCTCGGCGCATAGGCATCGGGCCGTTGTGGATGTTTGATGCGATGCTGCCCGGTGACAGGATCGTTATCCACTACGAAATGCTGGTCATCCAGGCGCACGATGCGTTGTCCCTGGTGCTGGTAGATGCCCGATGCATCGGGTTTGGCGTCAGTGGGCAGGGCAGTTTGCAAACGTTGATACGGTGCCAGATCGGGGTTCCATAATCGCCTCTGGCCACCGGGGATATGCACCGGCTGCAACCCCTCGAAGAAGGGGGAGAGTTTCGCCTGCACGACTTTGCCTAGCGCGGCACCGCCAGCAAATGCCCCTAGCTGAACAACGCTCTGCAATACATTGATGGTTTGCTCAGCGGCGTCTGCCCAACGTCCCTCGGCCAGATCGACGATCCCTTCGACAACGTCACTGGTCAATTGATAAGCGGTGTAGGCCAACATCAATTCGCCCAGTCCAGGTAGTAAAGGCGTTGCCACCAGCAACGCGGCGTTGAGAATGTCCGAGAGTATTTTTTCCAGGTTGTCCCACCAGGCCCACCGGGCCATGCGGTCGGCATACTCGGTGGGAATGGCGATTTCCCGGGCATCGTTGAAAATCTTGTTGAGTTTTTGCTGGTAAAGATATGGCCAGAGGTTGCCGGTGAAGCGTGTCTGACGGTCCTCTTCAATTTTCGAAAGAGCAAATTGCAGGCCCGGTTTATTCACAGGCGTTTCGCGCCAACTCGGCAAACCGGATCCAGATGGGACGGGCTGCCATTTCACCGTGCTCAATCGGTCGTTCAACCCGGCGAAAAAATGCCCGCGTTGCTGATGGGCGACGAACTGACTGAAAAACTGTTGATAACTTTCGGACGCCTTGCCTGAGGTATCGCGCAACTGTCGTGTCAGTTCGGCCATGAACTCAAGGGATGACGGGTATTCCTTGAGGGGATGTTCCGGGTCGTTTGGCACATACACGATGACAGGTACGGGTTTGCCGCTGGTCTGCAGTTCGGCGGTGATCACGACAATGCCAGTCAGTGCCGCATCCATCATCCACAGGGTGTGATAACCGACGGGTTTGCCGTTCCATTGCAGATCTTTACTGTCGTACAGCATGCCGAGGACGACATCGTAGGCTTGCGCGCTGATGTCCTTTTTAGCCAATGCCATTTGTGCTGCAACCGCCAGTGCGCTCTTCTGGCTGCGGATGACTTTGAATTGCAGGGCACTTTGCGCCACGCCGTCTTTTGGCTTCAGGCAATCGTTCAGATGCTTCTGGTATTGGGCGCCAATATCCAGCTCCCTGCACAGCGCGATGAACTGAGTGATGGTGATTTTTTGCCTGAGCGGTTCAACCCGAAAATGACCCCGGGCGTCGGGTCGACTGATGAATTCCGAGTCGACGGTATAGGTTTCGCTGTTGGCAAAGTTATGCAGTGCGGCATCCAGCAGGGATTTTTTGAGGCTTTTGACACCACCCTTGACGTCGTGAACCCACCAGGGCGTTTTAGCGGGCGCGTAAAGGCACAGCCAGGTCTCGTTGACATCGACGTCGACGCCATACCGTTGCACCAGAGCCTGGCGCAACAGCGGCTCGGCGAAGGTCTGGAGATCTTGCAAACCACTGAGCATCCGATCTACCGCGTTCTGCTCGGTCCAGTGGTTTTCGTTCAGTTTTTTCAGAATTTGGTGCTGTGTATCCGACACGTCCTTTTGCCAGGAAAATGTGTCCAGGCGAGCGCTTTTCAAATCGACGATGCGTCGGGGAGTTGCTTGGGCCAGCCAGGTTGGGAGCGCGTTTTTGACGTGTTCGTAATGAGTACTTTTATCGGCAGGGGAAACCAGGTCCGGCTTCACAAGCGTCAGGGGAGAATTGGGCATTGCATGATCGTCCATTGATCAAAAGTGGAGCGATCAGACTAGGTAAGCAGACTCCCCAAAAAAAGCGCAAATACAGGTTCGGAAAACGGCTGAATCCGCTCCGAACCTTTCAAAATTCAAGAGTGAAAAATACATAGTTACCGCATGCTTCGCGGTTTTCTCTTGGGTTAGCGCAGCGCCGTCGTGGTTGCCGGATTGCACATCGTGTGCGTACCCGGTTGCAGGTATGGCGTCAGTATCGGCGCCATGCCTTTGAGCACTTGCACGGGCAATGCCGAGGTAAAGGTGAAGCTTTCAGCCGAGCGCCCAGGCACGAAGGCGGTCAACGTACCGAAGTGGTTATCACCGATGTAGAACACGAAGGTGGCCGTGCGGTTGAGCGATTTGGAACTGAGGATCCGTCCACCCGAACCGACGGCCTCGATGCGGTTGTCACCGGTACCGGTCTTGCCACCCATGGCCAGCGGCGTGCCGTCGGGCAGTTTGAAACTGCCGGCAACGCGCTTGGCGGTACCTGCATCAACCACTTGCGAAAGCGCTTCGCGCATCGCCGTCGCCACTTCAGACGGCATGACTCGCTTGCCGACATCCGGGTCGTTGATCAGGCTGGTTTCATAAGGCGTGGCAGCGGCGAAATGCAGGCTGTCGATACGCAAGGTCGGCATGCGCACGCCGTCATTGAGAATGGTGCCGATCAATTCAGCCAGTGCGGCAGGGCGGTCGCCGGAGCTGCCGATGGCGGTTGCCAGCGACGGCACCAGGTGATCGAACGGGTAGCCGACTTTCTGCCAACGCTGGTGAATGTCGAGGAATGCTTCGATCTCCAGCATGGTGCGAATACGGCTATCGCGAGCACCCTTGTGTCGGCTCTTGAACAGCCAGCTGTAAACCTCCTGACGTTCAAACTGGCTGGCTTTGACGATGTCCGGGAAGGTGGCGTCCGGGTGATTGAGCAAATAGCCCATCATCCACAGGTCCAGCGGGTGGACCTTGGCGATGAAGCCCTGATCCGGCAAATCGTAGGCACCGGGACTGTAGGCTTGATAAAGGCGTACCAGACGCTCGTCGGTGAGCTTTTCTGTCAGTTTGGCTCCCGTGAGGTGCGAGCGTACAAAGGTATTGAAGGTTTCCTGTTTGGCCTGTGGCAGCAGGTAACGGTGTACGGCCGCCAAGCGGATCGGCGTCGGACGCATGCTGTCGAGGAAGGTTTCGAGCCGGTCCTGAGTGTCCTTGTTTTTGTACTTCTTCCAGAACTTGAGCAGAAATGAAGTGCCCTCGCGGTCGGCAAACGAAGCCAGGTATTCCTGGCGCCGAGGGTCGCGGTCGTCCTTGAGCAGTTCGGCGCTGTTGTTGGGGCCGGAGTAGGTGGTGTAACGCACCAGGTCGCGCATCAGGCGAATGAATGGCAGGTTGATCGACTCGCGCAGGGCGTCGCGCAGGGTCGGTATGCGGCCGTTGTCTTCCTTGCGGAAGTTATGGAATACATGCAGGCCGCCGCCAGTGAAAAACGCTTCGCCGGGGCTGGCCGAGTATTTGCGGTCCAGCGCGGCCCCGAGCAGGGTCGGCAGGCTGCGGTCCTTGTTCTCGATCATGTAATCAACGACCCAGCGACTCAGGCGGTCCTGATCCGGCACTTCGGCTTTCTTCAGCTCCGGAACGCTCATCTGCGCGTATTTATCGTGCAGTTCGGCAATGATCTGCAGATAGGTCGTCATCACCCGCATCTTGGCTGTGGAGCCCAATTCCAGTTTGCTGCCTTCGTTGATATCGAACGGCTGGTCGGTGCTGTCGGTTTGCACCCGCACCCGCGAGCCGTCAGGGGTCAGCTCGAACAAGGTAAAACTGTAGCGGACCTGGGCGGTGCTGGTGGGGGTCAGCAGGCGTTCACCCATCAGGCCGATTTCTGTCGCAAAAGCCGGGTCCGCGAGCTTCTTGAGGTACTCGGTGGCCTGGGTTTGCAGTTCGCCTTGCAGGGTACTGGTGGCTGACAGGTCAAGACGGTCGAGGTCGTACAGCGGACGGTTGAGCATGCCGGCCAGACGACTGCGCGCCACGCTGATGCCTTTGTTGGTTTCGATCGGCTGGATGGTCGGCTGGGTCGCCCAGTCGCGATAGGTCACTTTGCTGGCCAGGGCGGCGGCGGCGAATTGAGCGTCGATCACACCATTCTGTGCCAGCAGGCGGATGTGGCTGTCGGTGAGTTCGGCCAGTTCATCGTGGCCCTTGGTCAAGTAGTGAGAAGGACGACGCTGGGCGATCATTAACGACAGCATTTCGCGCAGGGCCAGGCCTTTTTCTGCCAGGGTTTTTGGATCCGTCGCGGTGCTGGACAGGCGTTCGTTGGCCTTGTTGAAGTCGGCGCCGTACCACACGCGCAACCCTTCGGCCATGCCGTGCACTTCGCCATGCCCCGGTACGGCCGACAGGGGAACGCTGTTGAGGTAATCGCGTACCACGTTCTGCCGGGCTTCGAGGGTTTGCGGCCCGGCTTGATAGGCGCGCACGGTGGCGGAAATCATCTGGCGTATTTTCTCGGCGCCATTGACAGTCAGGCCATCGGGCGAGTGCCGGTATTTTTCCAGTTGCGTCGCCAAGGTGCTGCCGCCCGCGGATTGGCCGGGGATGTGCAACATCTTGGCGACCTGGGACCATGCCGCCATGCCGAATCGCGGCCAGTCCACCGCCGGGTTGGCCAGAGGCTGTTTGGGATCGAGCAGGAAGCGGTTCTCGATGAACAGCAAACTGCTGACCACCACAGGCGGAATCGAGGCAAAGCTTGAGTAAAGCTGTTGCGGGTAGTTGTACTGGTACAGCGGCGCCGCCTTGCAATCGGTGATCGACAGGCCGGCCTGGATTTTCTCTGAATACGGTACGAACAGGCCCTTGCCGCTGTAGTCCATCAGGGCAGGGGAGAAACGGGTTTGCGCTTCAACGACAAAATCGCGCTTGATCAAGCGCGGCAGGAATTCGTCCAGCGAGCTGTAGCCCAGACGCCGGTCAAATGGGCCGTCACCCGGATAACGGATCGCATCGCTGGGACCGGGTTTGAGTTCATAGTTGAGCGACGCGGCATATTTGCTGACTTCCCGGGCCTGAAACTTCGAGGTGCGCATCTCCCTCGCGGCGGCCAGCCCCACGACAATCGCGATAATCAACAGCAAAAGCCAGAACGCTCCCCATCCGTGTCGGCTGCGACGGGGTTTTTCAGGTGTTGGCGCTTCATCCACTCGTTCAGTCGGGACCACGGTTTTACTCGAATCGGTTTGCCACAAAGCGCCCATAGTCGACTGATCCATTCACGCAGATTGATCGGACTTGTCACAAGCTTAGACGGTGCTTGGCGATGGTGAAAAAATTGTGAGGTGGAAAATGACGGGTTTTTGCCGTTTTTTGTGGCGAGGGAGCTTGCTCCCGCTGGGTTGCGAAGCTGCCCCAATGATTTTTTTCGATTGGTCTGATAAGTCGGACCCGCCGGTTTTGCGCCTGCTGCGCAGGCGAGCGGGAGCAAGCTCCCTCGCCACAAGGGGGTAAGTCTACAAATCGGATTCATAGCCAGCAGGCATCCCAGAGTGGATAGTCGCCGATTTTTTTAACCAGTCCTGCCCTCAGGGGATTGGCAACAATGTAGCGGGCGAAAGGAAGTAGATCCTCGCCATCGCGGATGGCTCGGTCGTGGTATCCGGTTTGCCAGAAGGCTCCTCTTTGGTTCAGGGCGCGGTTGATGGTGAGTGTGCTACGGGATTTGATTGACTGCATGAGTTGCGCCAGCGATCGCTGTTCAAGCTGTACCAGCCAGTGAAAGTAGTCCGGCATGATGACCCAGGCCATTGAGCTGACCCTTTTTTGTTCTTGAGCCCGTCGAAACTCATCAACCAACAGACGCCCAATCCGCCAGTCGCCGAAAATTCGGCGGCGTTGATGCACTACCACCGTAATGAGATAACCCCGTCCCGATTCTGAGTAACGCCCACGTCGCAGCAGGTGTGAGTTTGGATGTGGAGGCATTCCGTTGCGTCCTTGAATTGTTGTTTGAACACGTTAGCGCCTCGTTTTCCTACGTGAATCCGCCATTGCTGAGTGAAATTTCCCTGCCCGTTGACGAATCCAATAGCGCCGAAGTGCTTCTGTGGCGAGGGGGCTTGTCGGAACGCCGCACCGCCCCGTTCGGCTGCGCAGCAGTCGTAAAGCGGTGTATCTGACCGATCAAGGGGGGCTGATCTCAGGGACTGCTTCGCAGTCCAGCGGGGGCAAGCCCCCTCGCCACAGTGGTGCTATGGGCTGAAAGACCTGGTTTAGAGCTTTCAACTAGGTAAATACGGCTTTGGCAGGGGCATGACGATGCACCATTGTTGTGCAATACTCGGCGCCGTTTTTCCCACTGATCTTGCAGGGGTCTCTGACAAGACGGGTCTGCCCACGAAGCAGAGTCGGTTTCGGGGAGCACTGGCTTATCGGTCAATGCTTCGCCACTCGGTGGTCATATCCAATAACAAGACGAGGTTGTCCCCCATGCCTACCGGCAATCACTTGCCCCATGGCGAGACCGCTCAAGGCGGCCCGCTCAAACGCGAACTCGGCGAACGGCATATTCGCCTGATGGCACTTGGCGCCTGCATCGGCGTCGGCCTGTTCCTCGGTTCGGCCAAGGCTATCGAAATGGCCGGTCCGGCCATCATGCTGTCCTACATCATTGGCGGTCTGGCGATCCTGGTGATCATGCGCGCCCTTGGCGAAATGGCCGTGCACAACCCGGTCGCCGGCTCGTTCAGCCGTTATGCCCAAGACTACCTCGGCCCATTGGCCGGTTTTCTGACCGGCTGGAACTACTGGTTCCTGTGGCTGGTGACCTGCGTTGCGGAAATCACTGCGGTGGCGGTGTACATGGGCGTCTGGTTCCCCGATGTACCCCGCTGGATCTGGGCCCTCGCGGCACTGATCAGCATGGGCTCGATCAACCTGATCGCGGTCAAGGCCTTCGGTGAGTTCGAGTTCTGGTTCGCCCTGATCAAGATCGTCACCATCGTCGCCATGGTGTTCGGCGGCATCGGCGTTATTGCTTTCGGCTTCGGTAACGACGGTGTTGCGCTGGGCATTTCCAACCTGTGGACCCACGGCGGCTTCATGCCCAACGGCGTGCAAGGCGTGCTGATGTCGCTGCAAATGGTGATGTTCGCTTACCTGGGCGTCGAGATGATCGGCCTGACCGCCGGTGAAGCGAAGAACCCGCAGAAAACCATTCCGGATGCGATCGGCTCGGTGTTCTGGCGGATTCTGCTGTTCTACGTCGGTGCGTTGTTCGTAATCCTGTCGATCTATCCGTGGAATGAAATCGGTACCCAGGGCAGTCCGTTCGTGATGACCTTCGAGCGACTGGGCATCAAGACCGCGGCCGGTATCATCAACTTCGTGGTGATCACCGCGGCATTGTCGTCGTGCAACGGCGGCATCTTCAGCACCGGGCGCATGTTGTACAGCCTGGCGCAGAACGGCCAGGCCCCGGCCGGTTTCGCCAAGACTTCGAACAACGGCGTACCGCGTCGTGCGCTGCTGCTGTCGATTGGCGCCTTGCTGCTGGGCGTGCTGCTCAATTACCTGGTGCCGGAGAAAGTCTTCGTCTGGGTGACGGCGATTGCCACCTTTGGCGCGATCTGGACCTGGGTGATGATTCTGTTGGCCCAGCTCAAATTCCGCAAAGGCTTGAGCGCCAGCGAACGTGCCGGCCTGAAATACCGTATGTGGCTGTACCCGGTCAGCTCCTATCTGGCGCTGGCGTTTCTGGTGCTGGTGGTCGGCCTGATGGCGTACTTCCCGGACACCCGCGTGGCGCTGTATGTGGGGCCGGCGTTCCTGGTGCTGCTGACGGTGTTGTTTTATGTGTTCAAGCTGCAACCGACCAATGCTTCGCAAGGTGCGGTGCGTTCGGCTTCGTAAGCGGTAACGCGTGAAATGAAAAAGCCCCGGCGATTGGCCGGGGCTTTTGCATTTTAAAGATCAAAAGATCGCAGCCTGCGGCAGCTCCTACAGGGGAATACGATCAGCTTCTGTAGGCGCTGCCGAAGGCTGCGATCTTTTACTTGTCTGGTTCAACCGCTTGTTGAATTCCAGCCACGCCGCCAGCAACGCCATCAGACCGGCGCCCACCAGCGCGGTGAAGATCTGCATGGCGAAGGCATCATCGGTCAACGCGTTGATCATGTCCGCCAAAGGCGCCAACAACACACCCAGGCAGAAAATCTCCAACGAAAAACGCCCCATGCGGCAGCTTTGCTGCGCCAGCCAGTTTTGCGTCCAGCCGTTGTCGGGCAGCAGTTTCGCCGTGACGTAGGCCAATGCGAGGAAGTGCATCAGGCGCGCGGGAGACAAGTCGGTCTTGCTGATGGGGTACAACAGATTTCTCAGGCTGGCTGGCACCACGGCATCGTGGATTTCCGGCCAGCGCCAAAGGACGGTCAGCACCCCGGCCAGTACGGCATAAACAGCTGCGCCAACAAACAACGGCTGGCGCAATAGTGGACGAGACTCGGGCAACACTGGACGCTGTCCATGAATCGCGGCCGCGCCACCGAGTACGAACAACAGCTGCCAGGCCACGGGGTTGAAGTACCAGACGCCATCTTTGATCGCGGCCAGATTCCAGCCCGCCAACGGCACCATCAAGTACAGCGCCAATGACATGGCCACCACCATCCACGCTTGACGTACCAGCAACGGCAACACCAGCGGCAGACCCGCCAGCAGCACGATGTACAGCGGCAGCGGGTCCATCAGGTTCGGTTTGAAGCGCAGCAGCAGTTCATCGATCAAGGCTTGCTGCGGGTTGCTGATGAAGTGGTGCATGCCCATTTCTTCGACCAGGTCGCGTGTTTCCACGTGGCTGTTGGCGAAGAACACAATGCCCATCAGCATCGCCAGCAAAAAGATGTGGACGACATAGAGCACCCAGGCACGGCGCAGGATTTTCACGCAGGCGATGAGCAATCCTTCCCGCGCCAGGACTTTGCCGTAGGCCAGCACCGCCGCGTAACCGGCGAGGAATACGAAGACTTCGGCGGCATCGCTGAAACCGAAGTTGCGAAGGGTGATTTGTCCCAAGGGATTGTGGGGCACGTGATCCCAGAAAATGAAGATCAGTGCCAGACCACGAAAGAAGTCGATCCGGTGATCGCGCGTTGACGTCATGTCGGCAGGCTCGTGAACGGCTGATGAAAAGGATTGGTCGCGAGCGCACTGAGTAGGCGCGCCATCGGCGGCGCGCAGGGTGGCGTGATTCGCGGGCAATTGCAAAGTCGGGATATTACCGGATGTCTCTGCCATTGCCTCAACGTTTGACCGCCGGTCTGAAAGGCCGCTTGATCTGCGATTTCTGACAGTAGACCAGCTCAAATACTTATGTGTGCAGCGTTCTGAAACGGGAGCATTCATGAGAAGGGTATGGAAAGGATTGTCCAGCTACACGGTCATCGGGGTCGCCAACACCCTGATCCACTGGCAGATCTTTTTTTTGCTGAGCGTGGCGGCAGGCCTGCGTCAGGCTATCAGCAATCTAGCGGCCTTCTGCGTGGCCGCTTCGTTTTCCTTTTACATGAACGCGCTCTACACCTTCGACGCCAAGGCCTCGGTCGCCGGTTACGTGCTATTTATTACTGGCATGGGCGCGTTGAGCCTGGGCGTTGGCCATGCCGGCGACGTCTGGCGTCTTCATGGCTTGCTGACGGTGGCTCTGTTTTCCGCGTTGAGCCTGGTGTTCGGCTTCCTGTACTCCAAGTACGTGGTCTTTCGCGAGCACGATGCATGAAGGTTTCGCTCATCGTCCCGGTGTTCAATGAAGAGCAGTCGATCAACCTGTTTTATCAGGCGGTTCGACGCGAGTTGCAGCTCGGTGACATCGAAGTCGAGATTGTGTTCATCAATGACGGCAGCACCGATCGAACGGCGGAGCAGGCCACCGCCCTGGCCCAAACCGATGACCAGGTGGTGCTGATCAATTTCTCGCGCAATTTCGGCAAGGAGCCAGCGCTGTTCGCGGGCCTGGAATACGCCAGCGGCGATGCGGTGATCCCGATGGACGTCGACCTGCAGGATCCGATCAACGTCATCCCGCTGTTGATCGAACAATGGCGAAAAGGCGCCGACGTGGTGCTTGCCAAGCGCCGCACCCGATCCGCCGACGGTTACCTCAGGCGCCACAGTGCATCGATTTTCTACCACGTGCTCAATCGCATCGCGTACACCCGCATCGAAGAAAATGTCGGGGACTTCCGGCTCATGGATCGCAAGGTCGTGAACGTGATCCGCTCTTTGCCCGAGCATCAACTGTTCATGAAAGGCGTGCTCTCGTGGGCCGGGTTCAACACCGTGGTGGTGGAATATGAACGGGCCGGGCGAGTGGCGGGCAGCAGCAAGTTCAATGGCTGGAAACTGTGGAACCTGGCGCTGGAAGGCGTGACCTCGTTCAGCACCGTGCCCTTGCGGTTATGGACGTATGTGGGGGGCGCCGTTTCGATCTTTGCTGTGTTGTATGCGGTGTACATGGTGCTGGACAAGATTTTCTTCGGCAACAGCGTTCCCGGTTACCCGTCGCTGATGACGGCAATCCTGTTTCTTGGCGGCGTGCAACTGATCGGCATCGGCATCCTCGGCGAATACATCGGACGCATCTACATCGAAGCCAAGCACCGGCCGCGCTACGTGGTCAAAGACATTGTCGGCGGCAAAGACCGGGTCGAGCCCTAGCATGGGCCGGTTCAGCGACTTTTTTATTCGTGAACTGGGGCGACGCCAGGTCTGGTGTTTTTTTCTGCTGGCGACCCTGGTCTATGCGTTGCCGTTGATCCTTGCGGACTTCCCCTACATCGATGACAACTGGCGCTCGCTGTCTGCGGGCATGGCCTGGGCCGAGCAGGGGCGATTGTTTGCCCAGCTGTTTTTCAACGTACTGACGTTCACCGATGCGGCGCCGAACATCTTTCCGCTGCCCTTGTTGATCGCCACGCTGGCCATGGCTTCGGCGCTCACCAGCCTGACCTTTCATTGCTTTCGCCAACCGACTATCGCCTGTTGCCTGGTGTTGTTGCCCCTCTGGTACAACCCGTTCTTCCTGCAGAACCTGTCCTATCAATACGACGGCGCACCCATGGCATTAAGTGTTGTGGCGGTGATGTATGCGATCACCTTTCGTCATCCCAGGCGCAGCGTGCAATGGCTGGTGCCGTCCTTTCTGATTGCGTTGGCATTGGGACTTTATCAGGTGAGCCTGAATGTGTTTCTGGGGCTGTGTTGCCTGGAGGTATTGCGGGCTGCACACGACAAAACAGCCTGGTCGCAATGGCCCGGTCTGATCGGTTGGAAATTCGCCCAAGTGCTTCTGGGCTGGCTGATCTACTGCGTCAGCGCCTATCCGTTCATGGGCTCAAGTCGAACGCTATTGCTCAATTGGGCGGCGTCCCCCTGGCTGCAGATCCACATCAACATCGCCCGGGTGCTGGAAAAAGTCGTGCTGCTGTTTCATGGGGGGTTGGTCTGGGTCTTTGCCGGGCTGTTGTTGTGCGCCGTCGCCGGTGCTATTCGCCTCGGTTTGATGGTGGTGCAGCGCGAAGACAGTCGTGCGAAAAAATTTTTGATCGGCCTGCTGTGTTTGCTGACCGTGCCGGTCGTGGTGCTGTTGGTGTCGGGTGTGGCGTTGTTCTTTCGCGACTTCAACGAAGGCGCCAGAACCCTGATGGGGTTTGCTGTGTTGCTGGTGCTGCTGTTCTACCTGAGTTATCTGGCGTTGGCGTCCGTGCATGAGCGACTGCCCTTGTTGTTGGTCGTGCCGCTATTGGCGATGCTGTCGCTGTCGTTCGCGTACGGGCGAGTATTGACCGTGCAGAAAACCTTCGCGACCAGCGCCTTGTTCAACCTTGAACGAGACATCGCCAGCCGCCCGCTACTGCGTGACGCCAAGCGCATTTACCTGTCGGTGAGCTATTCCGATCATTGGTTGGCGGGCGCGGCCGGTTCGTTCAAGCAGATGCCGGTGTTGCATTATTTGCTCAATATCGACTTTTACATGCTGGCGGAAAACCTGCCGAAAGTCGGCATCACCAACGTGGTCGCGGAGAAGGACCGGCGCAACGCCACACGCGTGGGTTATCAAGGTTATCCGGCGCTGGTGGAGAGCCAGTACTACCGGATTTTCCTGATTGGTGATTACGGCTTCATCGTGATGAAAGAACCGGCCCCGATCAAATCATTGCGCTGGTGAGCGCAAGGCAGAGCCGTCGGAGTTCATGCCGCAGCCTCCTCGTTGGGCTCGAAACTGTCCGCCCGCGCCATCTGCCACATCCGCGAATAGAACTCGCCGCTCACTTCCCCGCTGAGTAATTCGCCGGGTTTGAGGAACACGTGCAGTTGCGAGAACAACTTGATCTCGGTCGCCGACATGCGTCGCACCAGATGCTTGGCCGACAGTTGTGAAGGGTGGTCGAGGCCGGCGGCGGCAAGCATTTCCGCCAAAGCCTTGAGGGTGTTGCGGTGGAAACTGAACACCCGCTGAGCCTTGTCCGGCACCACCAGGGCCCGTTGGCGCAGATTGTCCTGGGTGGCGACGCCGGTCGGGCATTTGTTGGTGTGGCAGCTTTGCGACTGGATGCAACCAATGGCGAACATGAAGCCACGTGCGGAGTTGGCCCAGTCGGCACCAATGGCTAAAACACTGGCAATGTCGAAGGCGCTGACGATCTTGCCGCTGGCGCCGAGCTTGATCTTGTCCCGCAGGTTCAGGCCCACGAGGGTGTTGTGCACGAACAGCAGGCCTTCGCGCATCGGCACGCCGATGTGGTCGGTGAACTCCACGGGGGCGGCGCCGGTGCCGCCTTCCTTGCCGTCGACGACGATGAAATCCGGAAGGATGCCCGTCTCCAGCATGGCCTTGGCGATACCCATGAACTCCCACGGATGGCCGAGACAAAACTTGAAGCCCACCGGTTTGCCGCCGGACAGTTCGCGCAGTTGCTGGATGAAATGCATCATTTCAATCGGTGTCGAAAACGCGCTGTGCCGCGATGGCGACACGCAGTCTTCACCCATGAGAATGCCGCGGGTGTCGGCGATTTCCCGGGTGACCTTGTGCTTGGGCAGGATGCCGCCGTGGCCGGGCTTGGCGCCTTGGCTCATCTTGATTTCGATCATCCGCACCTGAGGCGTTTGTGCCTGCGCAGCGAAACGCTCCGGATCGAATCGGCCGTCGGCGGTGCGGCAGCCGAAGTAACCGCTGCCCAGTTCCCAGGTCAGGTCGCCACCGTGCTCGCGGTGATAAGGGCTGATGCTGCCCTCGCCGGTGTCATGGGCGAAGTTGCCGAGTTTGGCACCCTGGTTCAGCGCGCGAATCGCGTTGGCGCTGAGTGAGCCGAAACTCATGGCCGAGATATTGAACACGGACGCCGAATACGGTTGTGTGCACTGCGGGCCACCCACGGTCACGCGAAAACTGCCCGGGTCGCTCAGCGGTGCCGGGCGCATGGAGTGGCCGATGAATTCGAAGCCCGACTGATACACATCAATCAGCGTACCGAAGGGTTTGTCGGCGGTTTCGTTCTTGGCCCGGGAATAGACCAGCGAGCGCTGCGCCCGGGAGAAGGGCAGGGCGTCGCTGTCGGATTCGAGCAGGTACTGGCGGATCTCCGGGCGGATGCCTTCGACCAGATAGCGGATGTTGCCCAGGATCGGATAGTTGCGGCGCACCGCGTGAGGGCTTTGCAGCAGGTCGAACAGCCCTATGAGGCTCAGTACGCCGGTGACGGCAGTGATCGGCCAGAGCCAATCGTGTTCAAGAAAGGGCAGGCTGGCGAGGGTGAAGATGACGCAGACGGCAAAGAAGGCGTAGCGGCTCAGGAGTGACAGGCTCATACGGTTTCCTTGGGTTCGGACTCAATAAATTTAGCGATACAAAACACTGTGGGAGCGAGTCTGCTCGCGAAGGCGATTCCATGTTCAACGTAGATGTTGACCGATACTCAGCATTCGCGAGCAAGCTTGCTCCTACATGAAAGCATTTCAATGTTATGTCAGGATTTAGTGCCCGGAGGAAACCTAAACAATGTGAAGGTCTGTGATGAGGCCGTTCGCTTTGCTCGCGGGCGGCGGACATGTGATCCTTGCCGTTTTGAGTCAAAGGCCTTTTTCCATGTCGACGTTTCCAGACCAGTCCACTGGACTAATCCGCATTGCCGCCGCGCTATTGATCGGTGCCGACGGTCGAACCCTGCTGGTGCGAAAGCGCGGTACGCAGGCGTTCATGCAACCGGGGGGCAAAATCGAAGCCCATGAGTTGCCGGTTCATGCGCTGGCCAGAGAACTGGAAGAGGAGTTGGGTCTGATCATCGATCCCGTCAGCGCGACGTTTCTTGGGCAGTTCTCTGCCCCCGCCGCCAACGAGCCGGGATTTGTCGTACAGGCAGATATCTTTCAGCTGACAATCGATGCAGACGTCACCCCGGCGGCAGAGATCGAAGAAGTGATCTGGATCGACCCGGCCAGCGACGCTGGTGTCACGCTGGCGCCATTGACACGAGACCTGATCCTGCCGTTTTATCGAGCCTCGCTGACCGCGATCGCCTGATCATCTACGCAAAGGAACCGCCATGATCCCGCTCCAGGACTTGCTGATCTTCGCCGCCGCCGCATTGCTGATGGTGCTGACGCCGGGGCCGAACATGGTCTACCTGATCTCCCGTTCGATCTGTCAGGGACGCAAGGCCGGGGTGATTTCGTTGCTGGGTGTGGTAGCGGGGTTCTTTGTGCATCTGTTCGCTGCCGCTGCCGGTTTGACGGCGGTGTTCCTGGCGGTGCCGATGGCCTATGAAGTGTTGAAATGGGCCGGCGCGTTGTACCTGCTGTGGCTGGCCTGGCAGGCCGTCAAACCGGGTGCGCGCTCGCCGTTCGAAGCCCGGCAACTGCCGCCGGATTCGTCTCGAAAACTGATCACCATGGGTTTTCTGACCAGCGCTCTGAACCCGAAAATCGCGGTGTTCTATCTCTCGATATTTCCGCAGTTCATTTCACCTGAACACGGTTCGGTGTTCAGCCAAAGCCTCATCCTCGGTCTGACCCAGATCAGCGTCAGTTTCACCGTCAACCTGCTGATCGCGGTGTTTGCCGCGGGCATCGCGTCGTGGTTCGTCAACAACCCGACGTGGTTGGCGACGCAGCGTTACTTCATGGGCTTTGTGCTGTCGACGCTGGCGGTGCGGATGATGCTCGAGCAAAGACGCATGGCCTGACCCGACACAATCCCCTGTAGGAGCGAGCTTGCTCGCGATGGCGGTGTGTCAGTCAGTGAAGAGGTTGAATGTCAGACCGCTATCGCGAGCAAGCTCGCTCCTACAGGGGGATGTATTGCTTTAACGAACGGCGCTGACACCATCGAGTGTCGAAAACGACGTGTCCTTGGCCGTCAGCAGGAAATCGCGCATGTAC
This sequence comes from Pseudomonas sp. P1.8, assembly GCF_001269805.1. Taxonomy (NCBI): domain Bacteria; kingdom Pseudomonadati; phylum Pseudomonadota; class Gammaproteobacteria; order Pseudomonadales; family Pseudomonadaceae; genus Pseudomonas; species Pseudomonas sp. P1.8. The sequence continues at coordinate 62,706 of NZ_LHVM01000020.1, read as the reverse complement.
GGTGCATCCAGCATGTCGGCGCGGATCCCCGCATAAAGCGTCGCAAACAAACCTTTCTCACCCAGTCGCTTGGCCTTCACGTAACCCCGTGAACAGTATTCATGCAGCGCCCAATGGGGCATGCCGCACACGCCGCGACCGCTGGCCACCAACTGCATCATCATCACCGTCAGTTCTGAGGTGCGGACCTGGGCCGGTTCGATGTCGGCCGGCTCCAGGAAGCGGGTGAAGATATCCAGGCGATCCCGTTCCACGGGGTAGGTGATCAAGGTCTCGGTGATCAAATCTTCCGGAACGATATAAGCCTTGCTCGCCAACTTGTGCTGGTTGGCCACCGCGAGCATCGCTTCATAGGTGAACAGCGGTACATAGGTGATGCCGACCAGATCCACCGGATCGGACGTCACCACCAGGTCCAGATCACCACGGGCCAGGGCCGGCAGCGGCGCGAAAGAGAAGCCCGACGCCAGGTCCAGCTCGACTTCCGGCCAGGCATCGCGGAACTGATCGATGGTTGGCATCAGCCACTGAAAGCAACTGTGACATTCGATGGCCATGTGCAAGCGCCCGGCGGTGCCACCGGCCAGGCGGCTGATGTCGCGCTCGGCGGCACGCAGCAGCGGCAGGGTGGCGTCGGCCAGTTGCAGCAGGCGCAAACCGGCGCTGGTGAAACGCACCGGTTTGGTCTTGCGCACGAACAGCGGCATGCCCATGCGCTCCTCCAGTTCCTTGAACTGGTGGGACAGGGCCGACTGCGTCAGGTGCAGGCGATCGGCGGCGTCCACCAGGCTATCGGCTTCGCGCAAGGCGTGCAGGGTCTTGAGGTGACGGATTTCAAGCACCGGGGGATCTCCATGAGGAAAACTTGTGATCAACACGAAAAGGTTGAGTTTGTCTCATGTTGGGTTGGCTGTCGACAATAGCGCCATCTTTTACAGGGAGCATCTCACCATGGCTTTGGCCCACACCCTTGGTTTCCCGCGCATCGGCGCCGACCGTGAATTGAAAAAAGCCCTCGAAGCTTACTGGAAGGGCGACATTGATCAGGACAGCCTGAATCGCGTCGGCCGTCAATTGCGCGCCATGCACTGGCAATTGCAGAAAGGCGCCGGCATCGACCTGCTGCCGGTGGGGGACTTTGCCTGGTACGACCAGGTGCTGACCCATTCCCTGACGTTTGGTGTGATCCCCGAGCGTTTCGACAACACTAAAGATGCCGATGGCCGTCCGACCCTCGACACCCTGTTCGGCATGGCTCGTGGCGCCACATCGACTTGCTGCGGTGGCGAACGCGGCACAGCGCAATATGCGCAAGAACTGACCAAGTGGTTCGACACCAACTATCACTACCTGGTCCCGGAGTTCAGCGCTGAGCAGCAGTTCAAACTGAGCTGGGAACAGCTGTTTGACGAAGTCGATGAAGCCAAGGCCATGGGCCATAACGTCAAACCGGTGATCATTGGCCCGCTGACTTACTTGTGGCTGGGCAAAGCCAAGGGCAATGACTTCGACAAACTCGACCTGCTCGAACGCCTGCTGCCGGTGTACAACGAAATTCTCAATCGCCTCGCTGCACAAGGCGTGGAGTGGGTACAGATCGACGAGCCGATCCTGACCCTCGACCTGCCGCAAGCGTGGAAAAGTGCCTTCGAACGCGCTTATCACATCCTTCAGTATTCGCCGCTGAAAAAACTCGTGGCGACCTACTTCAGTGGCCTGGAAGACAACCTCGGCCTGGCCGTGAGCCTGCCGGTGCAAGGCCTGCACATCGACGCGGTGCGTGCGCCGGATCAACTCGGCCAGGTGCTTGATCGCCTGCCGACCTACAAGATTCTTTCCGTGGGCCTGGTCAATGGCCGCAATGTCTGGCGGTGTGAACTGGAGCAGGCGCTGGCGCAACTGCAACCGGCTCAGGAACGCTTCGGCGACAACCTGTGGGTCAGCAGTTCCTGTTCGCTGCTGCACAGCCCGGTGGATCTGCGTCGTGAAGATCAACTCGATCCTGAACTGAAAAGCTGGCTGGCGTTTGCGGTGCAGAAGTGTGGCGAAATTGCCGTGTTGCGCGATGCGTTGAATGACCCGCAAGCCGCCCATGTTCAAAAAGCGCTGTCTGATAGCCGCGCCATTGAGGCCAGTCGCGCGCAGTCGCCGCGTATTCACAAAGCCCAAGTGCAGGCGCGGATCAACGCGATCAGCGCAAAGGATACCCAACGTCAATCGCCTTTCGCCCAGCGCATCGAACAGCAGCGTGCGCGCTTGAAATTGCCCGCGTTCCCGACGACCACCATTGGCTCGTTTCCGCAGACGGGCTCGATCCGTCTGGCCAGGCAGGCGTTCAAGCAAGGCAGGTTGTCGGCCAATGACTACAACGATGCGATGCGCCACGAAATTCGCCACGCCGTGCAGATCCAGGAACGCCTGGGGCTGGACGTGCTGGTGCACGGTGAAGCCGAGCGCAACGACATGGTCGAGTACTTCGCCGAGCAACTGGACGGCTATCTGTTTACCCGTTTCGGTTGGGTGCAGAGCTACGGTTCGCGCTGCGTCAAACCGGCGATTATCTACGGTGACTTGAGCCGCCCGAACGCCATGACCGTCGACTGGATCACCTATGCCCAGCAGCAGACCGGCAAGGTCATGAAAGGCATGCTCACCGGTCCTGTGACCATGCTGATGTGGTCGTTCCCCCGTGAAGACGTGTCGCGCAAAGTCCAGGCGCAGCAATTGGCCCTGGCCCTGCGCGACGAAGTGCAGGACCTGGAAACCGCCGGCATCAAGATCGTGCAGATCGACGAGGCGGCGTTCCGTGAAGGCCTGCCGCTGCGCCGGGCGCAATGGCAGGCGTATCTGGATTGGGCCGTGGAAGCGTTCCGCCTGAGCGCCAGCGGAGTGCGTGACGAAACCCAGATCCACACCCACATGTGCTACAGCGAATTCAACGATGTGATCAAGGCCATCGCCGACATGGACGCCGACGTGATCACCATCGAAACCTCGCGTTCGGACATGGAGTTGCTGGAAGCCTTCAAAGCCTTCGATTACCCGAATGACATCGGTCCGGGCGTCTACGACATCCACTCGCCACGGGTGCCGGACACGGCCGAGATGGTCAAGTTGATGAGCAAGGCCGTGAAGCGCATTCCTGCCGAACGCTTGTGGGTCAACCCCGATTGCGGCCTGAAAACCCGAGCCTGGCCGGAAACGGAGGCGGCGCTGGTGAACATGGTGGCGGCGGCGCGGCAGTTGCGTAGTCAGTTGGCTTGAGGACGCCATCGCGAGCAAGCTTGCTCCTGCAATTTAACGGCGTGTGCCAGCCCCTGTGGGAGCGAACCTGCTCCGGGCGGCGTTCCGACGAAGAACGATAACGCGGTCTTAAAAAAGTGACCGCCCGGCACTCTTCATCAAACTGTCATGGAACTGTGGCAGCGCGCTTGAACAAACTTCATCAGACTCGCGCTCTACTGGGGTTCTGCGTTTCGGTGTTTTGTCATGTGTGCACGATTATTATCGACAGCGGCCTTTTTGGCCGCGTTGTTGTTTGGTCTTCCGTCTTTTGCGGCCTCTCGTTGTGACGTCAATGTCGCGACCGAACGGGTCGATCTGGTTCAGGTGAGCCTGGCGTACCAGAGCATCGGCCGTGAATCGGACCCGGCGCTGTTGCTGGTGATGGGCCTTGGCGGGCAGTTGATTCACTGGCCCGACGAAGTGGTGGTCGCGCTGTGTCAGCAAGGTTTTCGGGTGATTCGTTACGACAACCGTGACGTTGGTCTGTCGACCTGGCGCCAAGCACCGCTCGAGGCCAACCTGACCTTCGAAGTGCTTCGCTACAAACTCGGCTTGCCGGTCTCTGCACCGTATTCGTTGACCGACATGGCCGACGATGGCCTGGGCCTGATGGATGCGTTGCACATCGAGCAGTTCCACGTGCTGGGGGCGAGCATGGGCGGCATGATCGCCCAGCACATGGCGGCCATGGCACCGCAACGGGTCGAGAGCCTGACCTTGATCATGAGCACCTCCGGCGCCGAAGGCTTGCCGGCACCGAGTGCGGCGCTGATGCAACTGTTGGCGCGACGTGGCGCACCGAATCGGCAAGTGGCGCTGGAACAACAGGCCGACCTGCTGGCGGCGTTGGGCAGCCCGACGATCAGCGATGATCGCCAGGCACTGCTCGAACAGGCCGCACAATCCTATGACCGGGCGTTCAATCCCGAAGGCGTGAAAAGGCAGATCACAGCGATTCTGGCCGAACCGAGCCGGGTGGCATTACTCAATCAATTGCGGGTGCCGGCGCTGGTAGTGCATGGCACGGCGGACCCGTTGTTGCCAGTGATGCACGGCGTGCACCTGGCGGCGCATCTGCGTGGCAGCGAACTGAAATTGATTCCCGGGTTGGCCCACAGGTTTCAGGAGGCGTTCAAGGCGCCACTACTCGCAGCCGTATTGCCGTATTTACGGGCGCACCGTGAAGACACGTCACACTGGGCACAGATCGATCCAGTGGCCGATCACAACCTCCTCTAACACCAAAGATCAACTGTAGGAGCAAGCTTGCTCGCGATAGCGGTATGTCAGTCGATGATGATGTTGACTGATGTGCCGCCATCGCGAGCAAGCTCGCTCCTACAGGGGAACTGCTGCGTACTCGGAATCCGGGGTGTATCGTGCAGGTTTTCCGTTGCATTTCCAGTGTGCGAGGTGGGTGATGAGTACCGCATTGAAAATCGATTTCGTCAGCGACGTGTCCTGCCCCTGGTGCGTGGTGGGTTTGTATGGGCTGACCAAAGCCCTGGACCTCTTGCGTGACGAAGTCCGCGCCGAGATCCGTTTTCAGCCGTTCGAACTGAACCCGAAGATGGGGCCTGAAGGGCAGAACATCGCCGAGCACATCAGCGAAAAGTACGGCTCGACACCCGAGCAGTCGCAGAAGAACCGCGAAATGATCCGCGAGCGTGGCGCCGAGTTGGGGTTCGCGTTTCGCACCGACGGCAACAGCCGAATCTACAACACCTTCGATGCGCATCGCCTCTTGCATTGGGCCGGTCTGGAAGGGCTGCAACTGCCACTCAAGGAAGCGTTGTTCAAGGCGTATTTCACCGACGGCGGCAACCCGTCCGATCACGTTCAGTTGGCGCAGGTTGCTGCAAGCGTGGGACTGGACCGCCAACGCGCCGAAGCGATTCTGGCCGAGGATGAGTTTGCCCACGAGGTCCGCCAGGAAGAACAGTTGTGGCTGTCGCGCGGGGTGAGTTCGGTACCGACCGTGGTGTTCAACGGGCAGTACGCGGTGACGGGCGGGCAACCCGTCGAGAGTTTCGTCATGGCCATCCGGCAGATCATGGCTGAAGCGAACGGCGGAACGGTCAACTGACCAACAATCAAACCTGTGGGGGCGAGCTTGCTCGCGATAGCGGCGCATCAGTCGACATCATCATTCGCGCAGAGACCGCCATCGCGAGCAAGCTCGCTCCTACAGGGGCTGCGGTCAGGTCGGGAGACGACCCGAAACACCCGCCGCCACCCGGTCCATCAGTGACTCAATCCGTATTTTTTTACCTTGTCGAACAGGGTGGTCTTGGCCATGCCCAGCTCCTGGCTCGCTTGCGTGAGATTACCGCCGCTGCGTTGCAGGGCATCGCCGAGCAGGTTGCGTTCGAAGGCTTCCACCGCTTCGGCGAAGGCCAGGCCATGAGTGCTGCCGCCAGCGCCGGGCTTTTTGAACGCCGGCAAGCCCAGGGCAAAACGTTCGGCGACGTTGCGCAGTTCGCGCACGTTGCCCGGCCAATCGTGGCTCATCAGGTTCGACACGGTCTGGTTATCCAGTTCCGGCGCAATCCGGTCGAAGCGCAAGGACGATTGCTGCAAGAAGTATTCGAACAGTTGCAGGATGTCTTCGCGGCGTTCGCGCAGCGGCGGCAGTTCCAACGTCACCACGTTGAGTCGGTAATACAGGTCGCTGCGAAACTCGCCAACCTTGCTCGATTCGTCGAGGTCAGACTTGGTCGCCGCGATTACCCGGCAATCCACCGCCACGCTCTGGTTCGACCCGAGGCGTTCCAGGGTGCGCTCTTGCAACACCCGAAGCAGTTTGATCTGTAAGGGCAGGGGCATGCTCTCCACTTCGTCGAGGAACAGTGTGCCGCCGTCGGCGTGTTCGATCTTGCCGATCCGCCGCTTGCCTGCACCGGTAAAGGCGTTGGCTTCGTGGCCGAATATTTCGCTTTCGAACAGGTTTTCCGGCAGGCCGCCGCAGTTCAAAGCGACGAACTGCTTGGTGTGGCGACGACTGAAATCATGCAGGCAGCGGGCAACCAATTCCTTGCCGGTGCCGGTTTCGCCTTCGATCAGCACATTGGCCGAGGTGTCGGCGACGTTGGCGATCAATTCGCGCAGACTCTGCATGGCGGGCGAGCGGCCAATGATCCGGCCTTCGAGCGAGTCGCGCTCGGCCAGTTGCCGACGCAACGACGAGACCTCCCGCGCCAGGCTGCGTTGCTCCAGCGCGCGGCGGGCCACATCGACCAGGCGTTCCGGTGAAAACGGTTTCTCCATGAAATCGTAGGCACCTTTCTGCATCGCGCCGACGGCCATGGAAATGTCGCCGTGGCCGGTGATCAGCACCACCGGCAGGCTGCGATCACGCTCCTTGAGCCGGCCGAGCAGTTCCAGGCCATCGATACCCGGTAGGCGAATGTCGCTGATAACGATGCCGGCAAAGTTGTCGCCGACGCGCTCAAGGGCTTCTTCGGCACTGCCCACGCCAATGCAGGGAATGTCTTCCAGGGTCAGCGCCTGTTGGCAGCCGAGCAGCACATGGGGGTCGTCTTCGACGATCAATACACTAAGGTCATTGTTCATATTGGCTTCGCGGGAGTGGGGCTTACCAACGGTAAACTGAGGACGAATGCGGTACCGCCGCTGGTCGGGTGCTCGACACCCAGGTGTCCACCGGTGGCGGCGGCCAGGCTCGCCGAAAGGGTCAGGCCAAGGCCCAGGCCCTGTTCGCCGGGTTTGGTGGTGAAGAACGGTTCGAACAGATGCTTGCGGGTTTCGGCGTCGATGCCATGGCCGTTGTCGCGAACGCGCAGGCGATATTTGCCATCGAACTCCTCACCCTCAAGCCACAACTCCGGTTGCGGCTGGGCCTGCATGGCATCGAGGGCGTTGCCGATGAGGTTGACCAGAATTTGCTCCAGACGGGTTTGGTCGATACGTACCTGCACATCGGCGAAATCGCGGTGCAGGTGGATGTTTTTTATCCGGCCATCGAGCAATTGCAGGGCTGCGTCAACACCTTTGCCCAGGCTAGCCTGCCCCTTGTCGTCACCGCGTCGCGCAAAGGAACGCAGGCTCGCGGTGATGCGGCCCATGCGGTCGATCAGCTCGTTGATGGTCTTGAGGTTGGTGCTGGCCACGTCCAGTTGCCCGCGCTCGAGGAAGCGCACGGTGTTGCCGGACAGGGTACGCAGCGCCGCCAGCGGTTGGTTCAGTTCGTGGGCGATGCTGGTGGACATCTGGCCGATGGCCGCGAGTTTTCCGGCCTGCACCAGTTCATCCTGGGCGTGGCGCAAAGTCTCTTCGGCGTGGCGCCGTTCGCGGATCTGACCCTTGAGCCGTTCATTGCTGGCGCGCAGGTCGACGGTGCGTTCGGTAATCCGACGCTCCAGTTGATTGTTGGCTTCCTGCAAGGCTTCACGGGCCGCTAAGCGGGTGGCGATCACCTTGCGCCGCTCGTTCCAGGCAATCAACAGAAAGGCGCAGAGGGCAAACGCCACCGCCACCAGAATCCCCTGATTGATCGCTTCACGGCGCAAATCCTGTAAGGGGGTCAGAAGGGTGAAATTCCACGGTGTGTCACTCAAGGGCCGGGTTTGCGACAGGTAACTGATGTTCTCTTCGTCGGACACCAGTTCGCTGTTGGCCGGGAAGGTCAGCTTTTCCACGCCCTCGGACAGGGTTTCCCGGGCCAGCGGTTGCAGTTCGTTGAGCGGGAACCAGTAATACTGAAGGCTGCGGGCCAGTTTCTCCTTGGTTTCATCGCTCAAAGGCACCACGGATTTCAAGCGCCGCGCCGGATCGCTGGAGAGAATGATGATGCCGTTTTCGTCGCTGACAAAGGCTTCCAGGCGCGCTCGCTGCCAGCGTTCTTCCATGGCTTCGAGGCGCACCTTGACCACCGCGACGCCGATGATCTTGCCGTGTTCCTCCAGGCCATGGGCCAGGTAGTAACCGGGTTCGCCGTTGGTGCTGCCGATGCCATAAAAGCGTCCGGGCTGACCGCGTATGGCGTTCTGGAAATAGGCGCGGAAGGACAGGTCTTCACCCAGGTAACTGTCGAAGTCGCGCCAGTTGCTGGTGGCCATGACACGGCCGGTGGTGTCCATCACGTAGATGGCCCGACTACGGCTGCGCCGATTCAGGCCCTCAAGGTAATCGTTGACCGTTTGCCGGTGTTCCGGGGTCGGGTCGGCCAGCAGCTGCGAAACACTGGTTTCAAGTTCCAGCAGGCTGGGCAGGTAGGTGTATTTGCTGATTTCGCTTTCGACGGCGCGGGCGTGCAGTTCCAGCTGACGCTGGCCGTTTTCGCTGAGGTGGCGGATGCCATAGTGCTCACTGACCCAGAAGCCGATGTAACCCAGTCCGATCATCAGCGCGATGATCAGCGGCGGCAGGAACAGATGTCGAACAAGACGGGGTTTCACGGCGAGAGATGGCGGCGCTGCGCGATAGAGATTGGGGTCGCATTTCATCACAGATGCCTTGGGTCAACCACCACACAAATCTGCAAGCCACCGCCGACCCTTGTAGGAGCCGGCTTGCTGGCGATGACGATGTCCCGGACATTGATGTCGTCTGGACCACCGCCATCGCCAGCAAGCTGGCTCCTACAGGGAGCGGTGTGTTTCTTAGTGCTGCAGAATTTTGTTGAGGAAGTGCTGCGTACGCTCGGCGCGGTGGCTGATGTCGCCGAAGAACTCCTCTTTCTTGCAGTCCTCGATGATCTTGCCGGCGTCCATGAAGATCACACGGTCGGCCACTTTACGGGCGAAGCCCATTTCGTGGGTCACGCACATCATGGTCATGCCTTCATGGGCCAGTTGCACCATCACGTCCAGCACTTCGTTGACCATTTCCGGGTCGAGCGCCGAGGTCGGTTCGTCGAACAGCATGACGATCGGGTCCATCGCCAGCGCACGGGCAATCGCCACACGCTGCTGCTGACCGCCGGACAGTTGGCCCGGATGCTTGTGCGCGTGGGCCGAAAGACCGACACGCTCGAGCAGTTGCAGGCCTTTCTTGGTGGCTTCTTCCTTGCTGCGGCCCAAGACCTTGATCTGCGCGATGGTCAGGTTTTCGGTGATGGTCAGGTGCGGGAACAGCTCGAAATGCTGGAACACCATGCCCACGCGTGAGCGCAGTTTCGGCAGGTTGGTCTTCGGGTCGGCGATGGAGGTGCCGTCGACCACGATGTCGCCTTTCTGGAACGGTTCCAGGGCGTTGACGCACTTGATCAGGGTCGACTTGCCGGAACCGGACGGCCCGCACACCACGATCACTTCGCCTTTTTTGACCTCGGTGCTGCAATCAGTCAGTACCTGGAAGTCCCCATACCACTTGTTGATGCTTTTGATAGAGATCATACGGCGAACCTTTTTTGCAGACGCTTGACCAGCAGCGAGGCGGAAAAGCTGATGATGAAGTACACGAGACCCGCGAAAATCAGGAACTCATTGGAGCGGCCAATGATGTCGCCACTGGCACGCGAAGCATTGAGGAAGTCCACCAGGCCGACGGCGTAGACCAGCGAGGTGTCCTGAAACAGGATGATGCTCTGTTGCAGCAACAGCGGTGTCATCTTGCGGAACGCTTGCGGCAGGATGATCAGGCGCATCATCTGGCCGTACGTCATGCCCAGCGCCTGGGCAGCGCCCATCTGGCCCTTGGGGATCGACTGCACACCGGCACGGACGATTTCGCAGAAGTACGCCGCTTCGAACATCATGAACGCCACGATGCACGAGGCGAACGCGCCGATCGGCGTGTCTTCCCCGGTGATCCAGCGCAGCACGAACGGTACCGCCAGGTAGAACCAGGTGATCACCAGCAGCAACGGGATCGAGCGGAAGTAGTTAACGTAGGCGCCGGCCAGGTTCGACAGCAGTTTGTTGTGCGACAGACGGCACAGCGCCAGAATCGTGCCGAGGATGATCCCGCCAACCACGCCCATGGCCATCAGCTTGAGGGTCATGACCATGCCGTTCCACAGGCCGGGAATGGCCGGGATGATGCCCGAGAAGTCGAATTCCATCATTTACCCCCTACGGAAATCAGGCCCGGTACGGCGACTTTCTTCTCGACCAGACGCATCAGCAACATCAGGCTCATGTTCAGGGTGAAGTAGATCAGCGTGGCCAGGGTGAAGGCTTCGAACAGGTTGGCGGAGAACTCGGCGGTCTGTTTGGTTTGCGCGAGCAATTCCATCAAACCGATCAGCGAGGCCACGGAGGTGTTCTTGAAGACGTTCAGGAATTCCGAGGTAAGCGGCGGAATGATGATCCGGTAGGCCTGGGGCAGCAGCACGTTCCAGTAGATCTGTGGCAGCTTGAAACCCATGGCGCGGGCCGCGGATTCCTGGCCTTTTGGCAGCGCCTGGATACCGGTGCGCACCTGTTCGCAAACGCGGGCGGTAGTGAACAGGCCCAGGCACACGACGACGCTGAGGAAGGCCGAGGTGGTCGGGTTCAGATCCTGCTTGTACCACTCTTGCAAGTCGGCCGGCAGCAGGTCGGGTACCAGGAAGTACCAGATGAACAGCTGAACCAGCAGCGGCACGTTACGGAAGAGTTCGACGTAGCAGGTGGCGATGCCCGATACGATGCGGTTCGGCACGGTACGCATGACGCCCAGGATCGAGCCCAGTGTCAGGGCGATGATCCAGGCCGCGATGGCGATGCCGATGGTCCACGCCAGACCGGTCACGTACCAGTCGAGATAGGTCTCGCTGCCCACGCCGGTGGACTTGAAGAACACGCCCCAGTCCCAGTTGTAATTCATTAGGGTCTCCCCTCAGATCGATCGATATACAAATGCCCGCTTGGGGGAAGCTCCGTTCCCGCCCGACCCAGGTGGCCTGTGTGGTCAGTTCTGTTAGCTCAACTTCGGCGCCAGAGGTCCATATCCTGCGTTGCTGTTCCTCGCCATAGCGGGCTATGACTCGTCACAGCGCCTTGGCTATGAACTTCTGGCATCCGAATTTGAGCCAACGAACTAACCGTACAGGCCACTCCGATCAGGCACACGCTCCCGGCTCGACAGCCACCGGTTCGAGTGTTTCCAAAAATGCCAGCAGGGAGTGACACCTCCTGAAAGGGCAGAAGCCCTCTCAGGAGATAAGGTTAGTCAGAAATCAGGACTTCTTGTCGTCAGCCGCTTTATCGGTCGGAGTGGCGATCAGGGCCTTGAGCTCGTCGCTCATCGGGAAGTTCAGGTTCAGGCCTTTTGGCGGGATCGGCTGCATGAACCATTTTTCGTAGATCTTGTTGATCTCGCCCGATGCGTAGGTGGCCTTGATGGCGTCATCTACAGCCTTTTTGAACGGCTCGTCGCCTTTGCGCACCATGCAGCCGTAGATTTCGTAGGACTGTGGAGTGCCGGTTACGGCCCAGTCACTGGCTTTCTTGGCCTTGGCTGCTTCACCGGCCAGCAGGGCGTCATCCATCATGAAGGCCACGGCACGGCCGGTTTCCAGCATCTGGAACGACTCGCCATGGTCTTTGGCGGAGATGACGTTCATGCCCATCTGCTTGTCGGCGTTCATTGCCTTGAGGATGCGCTCGGACGTGGTGCCGGCGGTGGTCACGACGTTCTTGCCTTTGAGATCGTCGAAATCCTTGTACTTGGAGTCTGCCTTGGACAGCAGGCGGGTACCGATTTCGAAGATGCCGACGGAGAAGTCAACTTGCTGCTGACGCTCGACGTTGTTGGTGGTGGAACCGCACTCGAGGTCCACGGTGCCGTTCTGCACCAGCGGGATACGGGTCTGCGAAGTCACCAGGTTGTATTTGACCTGGAGGTTCGGTATGTCCAGGTCTTTTTTGATGGCTTCGACGACTTTCAACTGGATGTCGTGGGAGTAGCCGACCGGTTTGCCGGAAGCGTCTGCAATGTAGGAAAACGGAATGGAAGCGTCGCGATGGCCCAGGGTGATGGTGCCGGACTCTTTGATCTTCTTCAGGGTGCCGGTGAGCTCGGCGGCGAAAACTGGCGTGCTGATCAGAGCGGCAGCAATGGCTGCGCCCAGGATATGGGGAACGATGCGCATCAAATTTTCCTCGACATTGTTTTTTTTATGGAGCCAGTTCACCGGCCCTTTTGTGCTGCAACTACCAGAGCGCTACTGAGTGTGAGCGCAAAGGTCATTCATCGAAGAAGTGTAGAGCATGACTCGTGCCAGACCAGTCAAGAATGATCAAGCTATTGATTTATAAGGAAATTAAATATTTATGGCGCTGATATTCCGGTTGAAAGATCCGGTTAACCGAACCGACCGACAGGTCGCGTTCGGAAAACCGAATGCTGGCAGGGTGCTACCCGTTCATCACGGGTATTTGCGCTTGTCCGGTGCTGGCGGGAAGTACTGGTACAACCAGGTTTCACTCAGGGTTCGGTCGTTGGTGCGGATGAATAGACGCAGCTCCACGGGCTCGACGCTGTCATTGGTCGGGTACCAGTCGAACAGGATGCGGTAGCCCTTGATGTCGTCGAGTTTGAGAATGCTGAAGTCCTTGACCTCGCCGTTTGAACAGGTCACGACCGGCTCTATGCCTGTGCCCTCGGGCAGGCGGTCCAGACCGCCACCGGTGAAGTCCACGGCAAAGCGCCGCGCCCACACGGGCGGATAGTGTTCGCCCGGCGCCCAGCCTTCGGTGAAACCGCCCATCCCCGAGCGGGTCGCCTGCACGCGTGCCAACGGCGTGCCGACCGGTGGCAAGGCGCTCCAGTAGAGCTTGTACCCGTAGTTAAGCGAATCGCCGGCCGCTACGGGTTTCTTCGGTGTCCAGAAGGCGACAATGTTGTCCATGGTTTCGCCGGTTGTTGGAATTTCCAGCAGGTCGATCGAGCCTTCTCCCCACGCGGTCGTCGGTTCGACCCACAGGCTCGGGCGGCGGCTGTACCAGTCGACGGTGTCTTGATAGCTGGCGAACTCGTGATCGGTCTGCACAAGGCCGAAACCTTTCGGGTCGGTGTCGGCGAAGGCGTTGAATTGCAGGGTGGCCGGATTGTTCAGCGGGCGGCAGATCCACTCGCCGTTGCCGCGCCACATGGCCAGGCGGTCGGAGTCGTGGATTTGCGGGTGAATGGTGTCGCACATCCGGCGCTCGTGGGTGCCGCAGCTGAACATGCTGGTCATCGGCGCGATGCCCAGTTGATCGATGGCGGTGCGCGCGTTGACGTGGGCATCGACTTCCATCACCACGCGTTCGGCCTGGCAATCGATATCAAAGCGATAAGCGCCCGTGGCACTCGGCGAGTCGAGCAGGGCGTAGACCACAAAACGGGTGCTGTTCTTGTCCGGCGTCTCGAACCAGAACTTGGTGAAGTCGGGAAATTCTTCGCGTTTCTTGGCATAAGTGTCGATCGCCAGGCCGCGAGCCGACAGGCCATATTGGCCAGTGGCATCGACGGCGCGGAAATAGCTGGCGCCGAGGAAGGACACCACATCGTGCTTGTCCAGTTCCGGGGCCTTGAACAGCTTGAAGCCCGAGAAACCCAAGTCACCCTTTAGCTGCGCGGTATCGACTGTGGTGTTTTCATAGTTGAACAGCGAAGGACGGAAATGCACCTCGCGGGCCATCCGGGTTTTCGGGTCGACGCTGTACATGCGCACCGGTTGCTTGAAACCCATGCCGACGTGGAAGAACTGCACATCCAGCTGCCCCTTGAGGTCTTTCCACAACGAATGATTGGCGTCGTAGCGGATCGCATTGAAGTTCTGCGGGGTCATGGTCGCGAGTGTCGGCGGCAGGACCTGTTTGGTGTCCTGATAGCGATTGCTGGCCAGTTGCTTGGCCTGCACTTTCAGCGCTTCGAAATCGAAGGCCCTGGCCTCGCCGTCGGCTGTATCGGAGGCGGCCCAGGCGTGGGCAGCCAGCAGACCGGTGGCCGAGAGACCGGTGTAAGCCGCAATGGCCATGGACGCTTTGAGCAGATTCCTGCGGTGCATAATTACAACCTGTCGTGAACAATCCCGCGCCGTTCCTGGCACGTGCTGGATCAGAAATATCGGTTCGGACATGCCTTCGGCCAAACGCAACGGACTTTTAAACAGATGCCCGATAGCTTAAACCGTTCGATTGCAGAGCAAAATTGATTGATGGCACTGCGCTGGCTCGGCAATGAAACAAGACATGTCGGGAAACAATTCCGACAGTGGTTTCTGATTTACAGGGCATTTCTGCTTTTTTCGACTAATTACTCTAAAAACCGCTTTTCAGCGCCCGGAATATTTCTATTCTGTGCACATGACCGGTTTATGCCCTTCGGGCCGGTGCGGTTCAGTTGGCACGAGGCGCTGCTGAAAAAGGGTTAGGGCGATGCGGTTTCTGAAGTTTTCTTTGACGTAGAGAAGGACATCGTCCATGTCGAAAGTACAAGGCATCACCGAAATGTTGGGGATCTTTCCGTGTCTTGCCCTGGGGCGACGAATACGCCGGTTGAATTCCGAAGAGATGAAGTTGGTGGAGCGCTATCGGGAGTTGTCGGAGAGTGACCGTATCGCGATGAGGTATCTGGTGGATGCGATGAGGAGTGTTTCGCGGTTTTGAAGCAATGGGACATCCAGTCCTGACTGGATGCTCCCATCTACCAATCCTGAGAGCGCTCAGATCGCTGATCCAGCACGCGCAGAACCTGTACCTGGCCTTGGAAAAATCGGTAAGGGGCGATAAAGGGAAGACGGCCAAGTACCAATTCGCGGACATCGGGCATACCTGAAGGCCTGCCCGAGCCGTGATTTTCGTCAACCGCAGTCGTGCAAGGGCTGTACGAAAACTCTAGTGCGACAAACTCAAATGAGGGAGAGGGATGTGTTGCCAAATACTCTCCCTGATGATTGCGGCGATGGCTTAACCCACTTCCCCCACCGCGCGATACGCCTCATCAATCGCCGCATGGGCATATGCGCTCCACGCTGCGTCCGAGTTGGCGATGCTGACTCGCCCAACCGGCTGACGCGCCAGCTCCATCAGTTTTTCGCTTTCGTCGGCATCGTCGAACAGACTGTTGGAGAAGTACGCGTAGCCGTGTGACCAGCGGTTGACGGTGATGGCGAGGATGTCGGTTTCGTGTTTGAAACCGCCAGGGCCGAGCATGCGTTGCAGTTGGTCACGCAGTTGCGCTTCCAGTTGTTCGAAGCTCTGGCCGTACAAACGTCCACGGCCGGCGCGGGCCTGGTCGCGGGCGTTCATGCCGCTGTTGGGGCTGGTGGGCACGTAGACCATGTGCAGGCCGACGGGCTGGGTTGGATCTTTCGGGTGGTCGTAGCCGCCCATGCTCACCGGGTAGTCGAGTTTGATCCGGCTGTAGGGCTGGGTCGCCGCATAGATTTCGTGCACCCCGAGCTTCTGGAACGACTGCCAGTTGCGGATTACCACCTTGGTGTACACCAGCGGGAACTTCACGTTCTGGCTCAGGGCGTGGGATTGCTCAGGCGGCAGGTCGCGCAGCAGGTACGGGATGATCATGTTGTAGCAGGCCATGATGCAGTGCTTGCCGCGCACCTGGCGGAGCTGACCGCCACGGCTGTAGCCGACGTTTACGCCAGTGCCAACGTTGCGCACGCTGACCGCCGTGCTGTTGAGGCGGATGCGTACCGGGGCTTTGGCCTGATCGAGTTTGGCGTAGTCGAACGGGGCCAGGACGATATCGTCCATCGTGTGCCCCGGTGCCACGGACGGGATCAGGCTGCGCACCAGCAGACGGGCCAGCGAGGCATTGCCGTCGGGGAAGTGGTAGATGTAAGGCTCTTGCATTTCCGCCTGGGCTTCTTCGCTGATCGGCTCCAGATTCATCGCGCCGAAGCCGGGGAAACCGACCGAGTAAGCGTCGGACGCGGCGACCGCATCGATGCTCAGGGCCATGAAGTCGTTGGTGCGGCTCTGGAAATACTTCACCGCTTGCGCCGACAGTCCTACGTCTTTGAGCAGGAAGTCCTGGTAGCTGGTGGCTTCCAGGTGTGCGGTTTTTTCTTCGGTGGTTTTGCCGGGCAGATAATCCTTGGGTGCCACGTGCAAGGCGATCAACGCCTGGCGATCGGCTTCCGGCAGCGGGAAATCATTGATGAAGTCCGGGATCAAGCGGGCATTCAATTGGGTAGGGGCGATGTCGTCGGCCACCATCGGCGTCGGATCACCGGTCACCAGTTTGTCTTCGCCGAAGTTTTCCTTGTCGAAAAACACTGCGCGGGACAAGCCCAGGCCTGGATAGAACTGGCGATCAAAAGCAGTCTCGAAGCGCTTGATGTTCACCCCGAGTTTTTTCAGCAGGCCGTTCACTTCCTTGCTGTACAGATGGTTCGGCGACTGGAAGGCTTCACTGCCGCCGTAACCGATGATCATGCGACCCCCGGCGGAGAATTCGTTGCGCTTGGCGTGACCGCCAAAGTCGTCGTGGTTTTCCAGAATCAGGATGCGCGCTTTCGGATGTTTCTCACGGTAGAACCACGCAGCGGACAGCCCGCTGAGACCACCTCCTACAACCACCAGGTCATATTCCTCGGTGATCGGCAGCTTGTCGGTGTCGAAGACCTTTTTCTCCCAACCCATCTGGTGGGCAATTTCGAACGATCCCACGTGGCTACCCCGCAAACCGGTCAAGGCCGGTGGGTAGTAGCGTCCGTCAGGGGCGGCCTGGAGAAGTTGCAGAGGGGTCATGCCGGCAGCGATGGTGACTGCGACGCCGTTGAGAAAGTCGCGGCGGGTGATATCCATATTCAATCCTTGTTGGTTTTTTTAGATCGCCCCGGCGCCACAGCGGCACCGGAGCGAATGCCGTTACCGGCTGACTTTCCAGGCATCGCCCGCAGGGGCAGTGCCGTGGTCATACGGTTTGGCGATCCACATGTAGAGCAGGCCCAGGCCAATGACGATGGCCGTGCTCAACACCATGGCGTAGTTGATGTACCACGCGGCATCCGGGGTGCGTGGCCAGGCCATGTTGATGATGGCCCCGACACCATAGACCAGCGCGCCGATGTTCACCGCCCAACCCCAGGCGCCGAGGGTGAATTTACCGCTCGGTTTCCAGCCCTTCAGGCGGGCGTACAGGGCGGCGAGCACGATCATCTGGAACGCCAGGTAGATGCCGATCGCGGCGAAACTGACGATGGTCGCGACCGCATCCTGCAGGAAGAAACCGAGGATGATGATCAGTGCCGGCAGGACACCGGAGACGAACAGCGCAGCAACCGGTACCTGAGTCGTAGGGGAAATCTTCTTCAGCAGTTGGCTGCCGATGACCATTTCGTCACGGGCGTAGGAATACAGCAGGCGACTGGCCGCCGCTTGCAGACTGATCACGCAGGAGATGAAGGAAATCATCACCACGCCCATCACCACTTTCGAACCCACTGGACCAAAAGCGTTGTTGAGGATGGTGGTGACCGGGTCCTTGTCGGTGCCGTTGATCACGGCCTGCATGTCTGGCACCGCGAGGATCAGCGCCAGGCAAGCGAACATCGCCGAGATGCCGCCGATGTAGATGGTCATGCGCATGGCCACCGGAATCCGCTTGCTCGGGTTTGGGGTTTCTTCGGCTACATCGCCGCAAGCCTCGAAGCCGTAATACAGGAACATCCCCGCCAACGACGCGGTGAGGAACGCCGGCAGGTACGAGCCATCGACACTGATGTCGAAGGTGTTGAACAACACGCTGATCGGTTGGTGACGCTCGAAGACCAGCAGGTAAACACCAACGATCACCGCGCCGACCAGTTCGCAAAGAAAGCCGAACATGGCAATGCGTGCCAGCACTTTGGTGCCGCTGAGGTTGACCAGGGTGGCGAACAGCGTCAGCACCAGGGCGATGACGATGTTGGTGTTGTTGCTCGGTTCAAAGCCGAGCATGGCCGCCAGATAAGGACCGGCACCCACGGCAACGGCAGCGATGGTCACGCACAGGGCGATGGAGTAGATCCAGCCGACCATCCACGCCCAACGCTTGCCCACCAAACGACGGGCCCACGGGTAAACGCCGCCGGAAATCGGGAATTGCGAAACCACTTCACCGAAGATCAGGCACACCAGCAACTGGCCGCAACCGACCAGCAAATAGGCCCAGAACATCGGTGGTCCGCCGGCGGCCAGGCACAGGCCGAACAGGGTATACACCCCGACCACCGGAGACAGGTAAGTGAAGCCCAGGGCGAAGTTTTCCCACAGGCTCATGCTGCGGTTGAAATTGGAGGTGTAACCGAGTTTGCGCAGTTGCTCGGCATCGCTGTCGGCAAGGGCGGCAGAGAGATCGGGTGATGCACTCATGTGTGTTTGCTCCGGAAAATCGGCAGATTTCGGATGTCCGAAACCGTGACGGAGCCTTGGGGGCACCGCCCGGATCGATGGTTTTTGTTTTGTTTTGTTTTGTTTTGTTTTCTTTGGTTTGAGGCCTGGTGGTGCGTACTGCCGGTTTCTGCCTTGAAACCGCGGTGACACGTTCGCTGTAGGAGTGAGCTTGCTCGCGAAAAACCTGAGGACACCGCGGGGCGTCAGGATCCCCGCGTCATCGTTGACGTCCATCGCGAGCAAGCTCGCTCCTACAGGCGATGCGTTTCTTAGTGCTTGAACATCACATGCCGCACAACGGTGTAGTCCTCCAGCCCGTACATAGACATGTCCTTGCCATACCCCGACAGTTTCTGACCGCCGTGGGGCATTTCGCTGACGAGCATGAAGTGCGTATTTACCCAGGTGCAGCCGTACTGCAACCGTGCCGACAACCGATGGGCGCGGCCGACGTCGGCGGTCCACACAGAGGAGGCCAGGCCGTAGTCCGAATCGTTGGCCCAGCCCAGCACCTGTGCTTCATCGGTGAATTTGGTCACCGACACCACTGGCCCGAACACTTCGCGACGCACGATTTCGTCGTCCTGCTGTGCGTCGGCCAACACGGTCGGTTCGAAGAAGAAACCATTGCCCTCAACCGCTTTGCCGCCGGTGATCAGACGAATGTGCGGCTGGGCGATGGCGCGCTCGACGAAACTGGCCACGCGGTCGCGGTGTTGCGCGGTGATCAGCGGGCCAAGTTCGGTCGATGGGTCATCCTGCAAGCCGTACTTGATGCTGCTGACAGCGGCGCCGAGCTTCTCCACGAACTTGTCGTAGATGCCTTCCTGGGCATAGATGCGGCAAGCGGCGGTGCAGTCTTGCCCTGCGTTGTAGAACCCGAAGGTGCGGATGCCCTCGACGGCGGCGTCGATGTCGGCGTCGTCGAAGATGATCACCGGGGCCTTGCCGCCCAGTTCCATGTGCATGCGTTTGACGGTGTCAGCGGTGCTGGAAATGATGTTCGAGCCGGTGGCAATTGAACCGGTCAGCGACACCATGCGTACTTTCGGGTGAGTGACCAGCGGACTACCGACGGTAGGTCCACGGCCGAACACCAGGTTGAGCACGCCGGCCGGGAAAATGTCTGACGCCAGTTCAGCCAGACGCAGAGCGGTCAGCGGGGTTTGTTCCGACGGCTTGAGTACCACGGTATTACCGGCGGCGAGGGCCGGGGCGATTTTCCAGGCGACCATCATCAACGGGTAGTTCCACGGCGCGATGGAGGCGATCACGCCCACCGGGTCGCGGCGGATCATCGAGGTGTGGCCCGGCAGGTACTCACCACCGGCCGAACCGCTCATGCAACGGCTGGCACCGGCGAAGAAACGGAACACGTCGGCAATCGCCGGGATCTCGTCGTTCAGTGCAGCGCTGTAGGGCTTGCCGCAGTTGTCCGATTCCAGTTTGGCCAGCTCTTCGCCGTGGGCTTCGATAGCGTCGGCGAGTTTAAGCAGCAGCAGCGAACGTTCTTTCGGCGGGGTTTGCGACCAGCTGTCGAACGCGGTGTCGGCGGCACGCACTGCGGCGTCCACCTGGGCTTCGCTGGCTTCGTTGATTTCCACCAGCACACGGCCCAGTGCCGGGTTGAACACCGGTTGGGCGGGGCCTTCGCCGTTGAGCAGTTGGCCGTTGATCAAGAGTTTGGTTTGCATGGCGTGTGTCCTCTTGGAACTGTTGTTGTTCTCTGTGGAAACCAGTCCCTTGTAGGAGCTGGCTTGCCAGCGATGGGGCCATCAGGCTCAACAAAGAAGTTGGCTGATCTACCGCTATCGCCAGCAAGCCGGCTCCTACAGGATTCGGTTCCTTCAGTGGTTATTCGGTTATTTCCCGCCGCTGCCCGCAACGCTTTCGCCGCCCCGGGTCAGGTAATAAGCGCCAAGAATCGGCAGCATGGTCACCATCATCACCAGCATCGCCACGACGTTGGTCACCGGCACATCCCGTGGGCGGCTGAGCTGGTTGAGCAGCCACAGCGGCAGGGTGCGTTCATGGCCGGCGGTGAAGGTGGTGACAATGATTTCGTCGAACGACAGCGCAAACGCGAGCATGCCGCCGGCCAGCAACGCCGAGCCGAGGTTCGGCAGGATGATGTAGCGGAAGGTCTGCCAACCGTCGGCGCCGAGGTCCATCGAGGCCTCGATCAAACTGTGGGAAGTGCGGCGCAAGCGGGCGATGACGTTGTTGTAGACGATCACCACACAGAAGGTCGCGTGGCCGACGATGATGGTGAACATCCCCGGCTCGATCCCCAGTGTTTTGAACGTCGCCAGCAACGCGATACCGGTGATGATCCCCGGCAAGGCAATCGGCAGGATCAG
The DNA here is from genome assembly GCF_001269805.1 of Pseudomonas sp. P1.8. Classification (NCBI taxonomy): domain Bacteria; kingdom Pseudomonadati; phylum Pseudomonadota; class Gammaproteobacteria; order Pseudomonadales; family Pseudomonadaceae; genus Pseudomonas; species Pseudomonas sp. P1.8. The sequence continues at coordinate 41,789 of NZ_LHVM01000020.1, read as the reverse complement.
CATCAGCGAGATGCCTTGCTTGCCGAAGAAGTCGCGGCGATACAACGCCGCCGAAGCCAATGTGCCGAGGACCATGGCAATCAGTGTGGCAATCGAGGCGATCTGCAAGGACAGCTTGATCGCTTCGAGCACGTCCGGGCGCGAGAACGCCACGCCGATCCACTTCAGGGTGAAACCCTTGGGTGGAAAGCTGAACGCTGCGTCTTCGGTGTTGAAGGCGTACAGGAAGATGATCAGGATCGGGAAGTGCAGGAACACCAACCCGCCCCAGGCTGCGATGCGCAGGCCCAAGGATGCTTTTTCAGAGTGCATCGAAGGCCCCCAGGCGTTTGACGATGGACAGGTAGATGGCGATCAGCACAATCGGCACCAGTGTGAAGGCGGCAGCCATTGGCATGTTGCCGATGGCACCTTGCTGGGCATACACCATGCTGCCGACGAAGTAGCCGGGCGGGCCGACCAGTTGCGGCACGATGAAATCGCCCAGGGTCAGCGAGAAGGTGAAGATCGAACCGGCGGCAATGCCCGGGATCGACAGCGGCAGAATCACTTGCATGAAAGTCTGGCGCGGCTTGGCACCGAGGTCGGCGGAGGCTTGCAGCAGCGAGGGCGGCAGGCGTTCCAGCGAGGCCTGGATCGGCAGGATCATGAACGGCAGCCAGATGTAGACAAACACCATGAAACGGCCCAGGTGCGAGGTCGACAAGGTGCTGCCGCCGACGCCCGGGATGCCCAGCACGAATTGCAGAACCGGTTCCAGCCCCAGGTGCTGCACGAACCACTGCGCCACGCCGCCTTTTGCCAGCAGCAGCGTCCAGGCGTAAGCCTTGACGATATAGCTGGCCCACATCGGCATCATCACCGCGATGTAGAAAAACGCCTTGGTTTTACCGGTGGTGTAGCGCGCCATGTAGTAGGCAATCGGGAACGCGACGATGGCGCTGGCAATCGACACGACAATCGCCATGCCCAGGGTGCGCAGGATGATGTCGAAGTTCGACGGCTGGAACAGCGCGGCGAAGTTCGCCAGCGTCAGGTCCGGCGTGACCGCCATGGTGAAGTCATCGAAGGTGTAGAAACCTTGCCAGAGCAAAGTCAGCAACGAACCCAGATAGATCGCGCCGAACCACAGCAGCGGCGGCACCAGCAGCATCGACAGGTACAGGTTCGGCCGGCGATACAGCAGGTTGGAAAACCTGCGCAGTGGCGAGCCGCCCGAGGGGGATTGAGAAACAGCCAAGGTGTTCATGTCACACCCCGCCGACAACGGTGTCGTGCAACTGGACCATCGCTTCACGCGCCCAGCGTGCGCTGAGTCGTTGTCCGGTCTGATGCTGCGCGCTGGTGTCCAGCCACTGGTTGTTGGCTTGGCTGATATTCAGGGTCTGGCCGTTTTCCAGTTTCAGTTCATAGCGCGTGGCGCTGCCCTGGTACTGGATGTCGTGCAGCAAACCGCTGACTTCGATTTCGTGGCTGGCCAGCGGGCCTTCGGCGAAACGCACGTGTTCCGGGCGAATCGAAAACGGCTGCGGATTGCCACTGAGTTGTTTGGCCAGATCGCCGCGAATCACGTTCGAGGTGCCGACGAATTCGGCGACGAAGGTGGTCGCCGGTTTCATGTACAGGTTGCGCGGCGTATCGACTTGTTCGATTCGCCCCTTGTTGAACACCGCCACGCGGTCGGACATCGACAGCGCTTCGGTCTGGTCATGGGTCACGAAGATGAAGGTGATACCGAGCTGGCGTTGCAGCTTCTTCAATTCGCTCTGCATTTGTTCGCGCAGTTTCAGGTCGAGCGCTCCGAGCGGTTCGTCGAGCAGCAGCACCCGAGGACGATTGACCAGGGCGCGGGCCAGGGCCACACGCTGGCGCTGGCCACCGGAGAGTTGTACCGGCTTGCGCTCGCCATAACCGCCGAGGGCGACCATGTCGAGGGACTCTTCGGCGCGCTTGAGCCGTTCGGCCTTGGCGACACCTTTGACTTTCAAACCGTAGGCGACGTTGTCGCGAACGTTCATGTGCGGGAACAGCGCGTAATCCTGGAACACGGTGTTCACGTCGCGCTGGTACGGCGGCAGGCCGGCGGCCTCTTCGCCATGAATGCGGATGGAGCCTGCGCTCGGCTGTTCAAAGCCGGCGATCAGGCGCAAACAGGTGGTTTTGCCGGAACCGGAAGGCCCCAGCATGGAGAAAAACTCGCCGTCCTGGATGTCGATGGAAACCCGGTCTACGGCTTTCACTTCGCCGAATAAACGGGAAACGTTGGTGAACTGGACTGCAAGTGTCATGGTGCGGTGCTCCAAAAAGGCGAAGGCCGTCGCAGCGGCCCCGCCTGGACTTCTGAAAAAACAGTAATTCGAAAATCAGCTTTGCTTCTTGAAAAGCGTCGATCACATAAAGTCGTTTCGGGAGCGTAGCGAGCGGCGATTAGCCGTGTCCGGCCAGCGCGCAGCCCCCGGAGCGTACGTCAGTACGTGAGGAGGCGAGCACTGCCCGGGCGCGGCTGGTCGACGCGCAGTAGCTACCGGAATGACTTTTAGCGGCCGCCCATGATCGCGATGTAATCCTGGGTCCAGCGGCTGTACGGCACGAACTTGCCGCCTTCAGCCTGCGGGGTTTTCCAGAAGGCGATCTTGTCGAACTGGTCAAAACCGTTGGTCTTGCAGCCTTCGGCGCCCAGCAGTTCGCTCTCCTTGCACGCTGCGGGAACCGCTGGCAGCGAACCGAACCACGCGGCGACGTCACCCTGGACTTTCGGTTGCAGCGACCAGTCCATCCACTTGTAGGCGCAGTTCGGGTGCTTGGCCTCGGTGTGCAGCATGGTGGTGTCGGCCCAACCGGTGGCGCCTTCTTTCGGGATGGTCGAAGCGATTGGCTGTTTCTCGTTCATCAGGCCATTGACCTGATACGGCCAGGCGCCGGACGCGACCACGCCTTCGTTCTTGAAGTCGCTCATCTGTACGGTGGTGTCATGCCAGTAGCGGTGGATCAACGGCTGCTGGGCGCGCAGCAGATCGAGCACGGCCTTGTATTGTGCCTCGGTCAATTCGTACGGGTTCTGGATACCCAGCTCCGGTTTGGTTGACTTGAGATACAGCGCCGCGTCGGCAATGTAGATCGGGCCGTCATAGGCCTGCACGCGGCCCTTGTTCGGTTTGCCGTCCGGCAGGTTTTCGGCGTTGAACAACACACCCCAGGTGGTGGGCGCGGTCTTGAACACGTTGGTGTTGTACATCAACACGTTCGGGCCCCACTGATACGGGGTGCCATAAGTCTGATTGTTGACAACGTACCACGGCGCATCCTTGAGACGCGGGTCGAGGTTTTTCCAGTTCGGGATCAGCGCGGTGTTGATCGGCTGCACACGCTTGCCGACGATCAGGCGCAGGGAGGCGTCGCCGGACGCCGTCACCAGGTCGTAACCGCCCTTGGCCATCAGGCTGACCATTTCATCGGAGGTTGCAGCGGTTTTCACATTGACCTTGCAGCCTGTTTCCTTCTCGAAACCGGTCACCCAGTCGTAGGCCTTGTCGCTCTCGCCACGTTCGATGTAGCCGGGCCACGCGACAATATCCAGCTGACCCTCGCCCGCCCCGACAGCTTTGAGCGGCTCGGCGGCCTGGACACTGACGCTGGCCAGCAGCGCGGTGGTGATTGCACTGAGCAGTGCGGTCTTGTGCACGAACATGGGGTTTCCCTCTTCTTTAAATTATGGTCGGGGCAGTTTTTTGATCGAGGTTTCAACGTTGTAAACACGGTCCTGTAGGAGCCGGCATGCTTGCGGTGCCTTGGCTGGCGCCTTCGCTGACAAGCCAGCTCCTACAAGGGGCGCGATGTTGTGACGTTTCGACATCTATGCCTTTACGGCTAATTGTTAGCGTAGTGCGCTTTTACAAATGCTGGCCGTGGCGCGCCATGATGTGGCGCACCACGCTGTAGTCCTGGAGCGAATCGCTGGACAGGTCTTTGCCGTAGCCGGAGCGTTTCAAGCCGCCGTGGGGCATTTCGCTGACCAGCATGAAATGGCTGTTGATCCAGGTGCAGCCGTACTGCAATCGGGCGGCGACCTGCATGGCCTTGTCGAGATTCTGCGTCCAGACCGAAGACGCCAGGCCGTACTCTGAATCGTTGGCCCAATCCACCGCTTGTTCGAGTTGATCGAAACGGGTCACGGTGACCACCGGCCCAAACACTTCACGCTGGACGATTTCATCATTCTGTTTGCAGCCGGCGAGCAAGGTCGGCTGATAGTAAAACCCGGCACCGGAATGCACGGCGGCGCCGGTCACCCGCTCGATGTGCGGCTGGCCGAGGGCACGCTCGACGAAACTCGCCACGCGGTCGCGCTGGCGGGTGCTGATCAGCGGGCCGATTTCATTGTCGGCATCGCGTTTGCCGGCAAAGCGCAGGCTGCTGACGGCCGCGCCGAGTTCGGCGACCAGACGATCATGAATCCCGGCCTGGGCATAAATGCGGCAAGCAGCGGTGCAATCCTGGCCGGCGTTGTAGTAACCGTAGGTGCGCACACCTTCGACCACGGCTTGAATGTCGGCATCGTTGCAGACAATCACCGGAGCCTTGCCACCGAGTTCGAGATGGGTGCGTTTGAGCGTTTTCGATGCGGCTTGCAGGATTTTTTGCCCGGTGACGATATCGCCGGTCAGCGACACCATGCGGATTTTCGGGTGGCTGACCAAATGGCTGCCGACGCCTTCACCGCCGCCGCAAATGATGTTGATCACGCCACGCGGCAGGATCTCGGCCAGCGCCGGAGCCAGGGCCAGGATCGACAGCGGCGTGTGTTCCGACGGTTTGAACACCAGCGTGTTGCCAGCGGCGAGGGCCGGGGCGATTTTCCACGCGGCCATCATGATGGGGTAGTTCCATGGCGCAATCGACGCCACGACTCCGATAGGATCGCGCCGAACCATGCTGGTGTAGCCCGGCATGTATTCACCGCTCAGTTGGCCGGTCTGGCAGCGCACTGCACCGGCAAAGAAGCGGAACACATCAACGGTGGCGCTCAGGTCATCCTGACGAGCCAGGTGCAGCGGCTTGCCACAGTTCATGGATTCGAGGCGGGCGAGCAGGTCGGCGTTTTTTTCGATGGCGTTGGCGATGTCCAACAGCAGGTTGGAGCGTTGCTGCGGCGTGGTCCGCGACCAACCGGCGAAGGCGCGGTGAGCGGCAAGGATGGCCGCTTCGACTTGCTCGGTGCTGGCTTCGGCGATCTGGGTGAGAACTTCCCCGGTGGCGGGGTTGAGAATCGGCTCGACGCAGCCTTGCCCGGCGACTAATTCACCATCGATCAATAATGCGGTGAACAACGGGGTCTGCGCGCCAGGCATTTTTCGGGTTCTCTTTTCTTGTGTGGCCATGCTGCTCCCTGTGACTGGGGCTGGCCGTCTTATATAGATGTAACAAGACTAGTGCGCGGCCCCGAGGTCGACAAATACTAAATACTGAAGGTTGCGTTCGATTAAATAGATGGCTTGCGTTTGCCGTGGGGTTGTTCCCGTGCCACGGTGAGAAATGGATCCACCAATGCCGGGCGGGCTGTGCCGCGACGCCACGCAAGGCCGATATCGAGGGTCTGGTTGAGGTCGGCAATCGGCCGCGCTTCGATGATGTCGCCTTCCAGTGACCAGGGGCGGTAAGTCATGTCGGGCTGGATCGACACACCCAGGCCGGCGGCCACCAGGCTTCGCACCGCTTCGGTCGAGGCAGTGCGCAGCGTGATGCGCGGCTGCAACGAAGCGGCGGACCACATGCGTTGGGCATTGCGGTCCATTTCATCCACGTTCAGCTGGATCAGCGGCTCGCGGGCCACATCGGAGAGGTTGATGCTGTCGTGTTCCAGCAAAGGATGCTGGGCCGGCAACCACAAGCGATGGGGCGAATGAGTCAGCACTTCGGTCTGCAAGGCGTGGCGATCCTCGAGATTGGAGAGGATCAGCACACCGACATCAATCTCGCCACTCACCAGCAAATGCTCTATGTAGGGGCGCTCGTCTTCCATCACGCGAATTTCCACATTGGGGTAGGCGCGCTGGAAACGGGTGAGCAAATCCGCCAGATAGTAACCGGCGACCAGGCTGGTCACGCCGATGATCAACTGCCCGGCGACCTGGTCGGTGCTCTGTTGCAGGCTGCGTTTGGCGTTATCTACGGTGGCCAGAATCAGGTGTGCCTGGCGCAGGAATTGATGCCCCTGGTGAGTCAGCGTCATGCCCTTGGCGTGGCGACTGAAAAGGCTTACACCGATTTCCTCCTCCAGTTGCTGGATCGCCAGGGTCAGTGTCGACTGCGAAATGAATGCCGTTTGTGCGGCGGCCGAGATCGAGCCCGTCTCGGCAACGGCGATGAAGTGGCGGATCTGACGCAAGGTCATCATGGAGAAATTACCCGGTGGGCGGTTTTTATCGATTTTGTCGAGTGTATATCTAAAATTCTGAATGCATATTCAAACTGTCAGCGTTAAAAGCAGTCGAGCAACATCTGGAAGTACTCTCGCAGGCCGTGCTCGGGCACTTTCGATCTAGGCTGGGGGCCTTAATGTCCGGTTACACCTTTTATGGAGGCGACAATGAACACCCGTGGATTGCTCGAGCAGCTACTCAAGTCCGGCCAGGACATGTTGCAAAACAAGGCCGGTACCGCGCAGAACAAAGGGGCGAGCAGTAGCTCCGGTGGTCTGGGCAGTTTGCTTTCCGGGGCCAGCGGCGGTGCATTGGCGGCGGGCGCGATGGGTTTGCTGCTGGGTAACAAAAAAGCCCGCAAGGTCGGCGGGAAGGTGGCGGTCTACGGTGGGCTGGCGGCATTGGGCGTGATGGCCTACAAGGCCTACGGCAGCTGGCAGGCCGAGCAAGGCACTGCGCCGAAGACCGCGCCGCAAACCCTCGATCGTTTGCCGATGGCTCAGGTCGAACAGCACAGTCAGGCGATTCTCAAGGCGCTGGTGGCCGCGGCCAAGGCGGACGGGCATATCGATCAGCGCGAGCGGGAGCTGATTGAAGGCGAGTTCACCAAACTTGATAACGATCAGGAGTTGCAGCACTGGCTGCATGCCGAACTCAACAAGCCGCTGGACCCCAGCGACGTCGCCCGCGCCGCCAGCACCCCGGAAATGGCCGCTGAGATGTACATCGCCAGTGTGATGCTGGTCGATGAAGAGAGCTTCATGGAAAAGTCGTATCTCGATGAACTGGCGCGCCAGCTCAAGCTGGAGCCGGGGTTGAAGGCCGAGCTTGAAAAGCAGGTTCGCCAGGCTTCGATGTAGTTTGTTTGCTTAAAAGATCGCAGCCTTCGGCAGCTCCTACGGGATCCGCGTCATCCGAAGGCTGCGATCTTTTGCTTTAAGCCGGCGTGCCAGGCTTTTTCAGCAAGATGAGAAGTGGTGCGCAACCGTCTTATAAATGAAACACCGCCCTCGGCTATACTCCCCGCATTTCGAATCCGCCCCGAGGACTGACTGTGAAGAACTGGACGTTGCGCCAACGCATTTTGGCGAGCTTTGCGGTAATTATCGCCATCATGTTGTTGATGGTGGTCGTCTCGTATTCGCGGTTGTTGAAGATCGAAAGCAGCGAAGCCAGCGTACGTGAGGACGCTCTGCCAGGCCTTTATTACAGCTCGATGATTCGTGGTGCGTGGTCCGACAGTTATGTACGCATTCAGGCCATGCTGGGCCTGGAGCAGGGGCAGGGCTTCACGGTCGAGGAAGCCGCGAACTTCAATGGCTATGCCGCGCGATTGAAAGAGCAGATGGACCTTTACCGTGGAACGATTGCCGACGAAGAAGACCGGGTCGAGTACGCTGCGTTCGAAAAACTGCATGAGGACTATCACCGGATTTTGGCCGCCGTGATCGAGTTGCATAAACGCAACCAAAGTGCAGAAGCCATCAAGCTGTTCACCAGTGAGCTGACTCCGGCCTGGACAGCAGGCCGAATGAAGGTCAATGAGATTCTGCGTCATAACAAATCGGTGGCGGACGCGGACATCGCAGCCATTGACGATGCAGTCGTCACGGCAAAAATCATCATGGGCATTTCCCTGCTGGTGGCAGTGCTGGCCGCCGCCCTTTGTGGCCTGCTGCTGATGCGCGCGATTTTGGCGCCGATGAACCGCATCGTGAAAATCCTCGAAATCATGCGCACCGGCGACCTCAGCAGTCGCCTGAACCTTGAGCGCAAGGATGAGTTCGGTGCAGTGGAAACCGGCTTCAACGACATGATGACCGAGCTTACGTCCCTGGTGTCCCAGGCCCAGCGCTCATCGGTGCAGGTCACCACGTCGGTCACCGAGATTGCAGCCACCTCCAAGCAACAACAGGCCACCGCTACCGAGACCGCCGCGACCACCACGGAAATCGGCGCGACCTCCCGTGAAATCGCCGCCACCTCCCGCGATCTGGTGCGCACCATGACCGAAGTGTCCACCGCCGCCGATCAGGCTTCGGTGGCCGCAGGTTCCGGGCAGCAAGGGCTGGCGCGCATGGAAGAGACCATGCATTCGGTGATGGGCGCGGCCGATCTGGTCAACGCCAAGCTGGCGATCCTCAATGAGAAGGCCGGCAACATCAACCAGGTGGTCGTGACCATCGTCAAGGTTGCCGACCAGACCAACCTGTTGTCGCTCAACGCCGCCATCGAAGCGGAAAAAGCCGGTGAATACGGCCGTGGTTTTTCCGTGGTTGCCACTGAAGTGCGGCGCCTGGCGGACCAGACCGCCGTCGCCACCTACGATATCGAGCAGATGGTGCGCGAGATTCAGTCGGCGGTATCGGCCGGGGTCATGGGCATGGACAAATTCTCCGAAGAAGTGCGCCGCGGGATGTCCGAAGTGCAGCAGGTCGGCGAGCAGTTGTCGCAGATCATCCACCAGGTGCAAGCGCTGGCGCCGCGCGTGCTGATGGTCAACGAAGGCATGCAAGCCCAGGCCACCGGTGCCGAGCAGATCAATCACGCACTGGTGCAACTGGGTGATGCCAGCAGCCAGACGGTCGAATCCTTGCGCCAGGCGAGTTTCGCCATCGATGAGCTGAGCCAGGTGGCCGTAGGGCTGCGCAGCGGCGTTTCGCGATTTAAAGTCTGATGAGCGAAATCACGGCCAAACGTCCTGTGGCGAAGCAGGCGTTGCACGCGTTGTTTCTGGTGTTTCGCATCGGTAACGAACGGTATGCCTTGCAGGCCATCGAGGTGGCGGAAGTGCTGCCGTGCCTGCCGTTGAAGCCGATTCCCCGTACACCCGATTGGGTTGCCGGGGTGTTCGCCTACCGTGGTGCGGTAGTGCCGGTGATCGACCTGAGCGCGTTGACCTTTGGTACACCTGCCCAGTCACGCACCAGCACGCGGCTGGTGCTGGTCAACTACCGCCCGGGCGAAACCGCCGGCACGCAATTGCTCGGGCTGATTCTCGAGCAGGCCACGGATACCTTGCGCTGTGATCCGGCGGACTTTCAACCCTACGGCGTGGACAACCGGCAGGCGCCCTATCTGGGGCCGGTTCGCAAGGATGAGCAAGGTTTGCTGCAACGGGTGCGGGTCGCCGATTTGCTGGACGATAAGGTTCGCGCGCTGCTGTTTCCGTCGCCACCGCTGGACCTGGCGCTGCTTGAGGCGCGGCCATGAGCTCTGACCAGCGTTTTTTCGACTTCCTCAAGGAACGCATCGGCCTCGACGTGACGTCGGTGGGACCGGCCATCATCGAGCGCGCCGTACGCCAGCGCAGTCACGCCGTCGAGGCGCAAACAGCCGATGAATACTGGCTCACCTTGCAGGGCTCGCGTGACGAACAACAAGCGTTGATCGAATCGGTAATCGTCCCGGAAACGTGGTTCTTCCGTTACCCGGAGTCCTTCACTACGCTCGCCAAAATGGCCGGCAAGCGCCTGGCTGCAATCAATAACCGGCGTGCCCTGCGGATTCTCAGTTTGCCGTGTTCCACCGGCGAAGAACCTTATTCAATTGCCATGGCGCTGCTCGATGCCGGGCTCAAGCGGCATCAGTTCAAGGTCGACGGTATGGATGTCAGCCCGTTGTCGGTGGAAAAGGCCAGGCGCGCGGTGTACGGGAAAAACTCCTTTCGCGGCCAGGATATCGGGTTTCGTGACCGTCATTTCAGTGTCGAAGGCGAGGGCTATCGCCTCCATCAGCGCGTGATTGATCAGGTGCGTTTGCAGGTTGGCAATCTGCTGGACCCAAGCTTGCTCGCCCATGAGCCCGCGTTTGATTTCGTGTTCTGCCGCAACTTGCTGATCTATTTCGACCAGTCGACGCAGAAGCAGGTGTTCGAGGTGCTCAAGCAACTGACTCACGTCGATGGCGTACTGTTTATCGGTCCCGCCGAAGGTAGCTTGCTGGGGCGTTTTGGCATGCGCTCGATGGGTATCGCGCAGTCCTTCGCCTTCAGTCGGCAGGGTGCGCAGGAGTCACAACCGTTGCCGTTGCCGACCTTCGTTCCCGCGCCATTGCCGGTACCGCCACCGCCCAGCCGCCCGCCGTCGTCGGTACACAGCCGCCCCTTCGCCAGCGCCCAGCCCGAGGTTTTTGCGCCGAAGACGTCTGTCTCCGACACGGTTGCGTTGCTGGCGAATATCGGCGCCTTGGCCAACGAAGGCAAGAGCGCAGAAGCGCGAGCCGCCTGTGAACGCTATTTGCGCAACCATGAACCCGTGGCTCAGGTGTTCTGTTGGTTAGGGCTGCTCAGCGATGTCGCTGGAAATGCCTTCGAAGCTCAAGGCTTTTACCGCAAGGCGTTGTACCTCGAGCCGCAACACCCCGAAGCGTTGATACACCTGGCGGCGTTGCTGCAAGCCCAGGGCGACACGGCGGGTGCCAGACGATTGCAGGAGCGTGCCGCCCGCAGCGCGCGCGCCGTCGACAGTGAGCGTAAACGATGATTGCCTCCGACACCTTCAGCGTCAGCCGGGATGCCCAGGCCATCGACGATTGCTGGAACCGCATCGGTATCCATGGCGACAAGTCGTGCCCGTTACTGAGCGAACATATTCATTGCCGCAACTGCGCGGTGTATTCGGCGGCGGCTACTCGCTTGCTGGATCGTTATGCGTTGCAGCAGGACGACCGCGGGCAAGTGTCCGTCGCGGTCGAGAGCGAGGTGAAAACCCGGTCGCTGTTGATGTTCCGCCTGGGCGAAGAATGGCTCGGTCTGGCCACGCGCAGCCTGGTGGAAGTGGCACCGTTGCAAGTGATTCACTCGTTGCCGCACCAGCGTTCCCGGGCCTTGCTCGGCGTGGCGAATGTGCGCGGTGCGCTGGTGGCGTGTCTGTCGCTGGTGGAACTGCTCGGGCTCGATAGCGCGAGCAGCGTGGAAGTCGGTGCACGGGTCATGCCGCGCATGTTGATCATTGCAGCCCACGGCGGACCCGTGGTGGTGCCTGTGGATGAAGTCGACGGTATTCACGCCATCGACGAGCGGATCCTCGAAGCCGCGTCGCAATCGGGCACCCAGGCCAGCGCCAAATACACCCGGGGCGTATTGCCATTCAAAGGTCGCAGCCTGCGTTGGCTGGATGAAGAACAGTTGCTGTGCGCCGTGACCCGGAGCCTCACATGACCCCCGAGCAAATGCGCGACGCCTCTTTGCTGGAGTTGTTCAGCCTCGAAGCCGAGGCCCAGACCCAAGTGCTGAGCGCCGGCCTGCTGGCGCTGGAACGCGATCCGACCCAGGCCGATCAACTTGAATCGTGCATGCGTGCCGCGCATTCGCTCAAGGGGGCGGCGCGAATTGTCGGTGTCGATGCGGGAGTCAGCGTCGCCCATGTCATGGAAGACTGCTTGGTGAGCGCCCAGGAAGGGCGTTTGTTGCTGCGCCCCGAACACATCGATGCGTTGCTGCAAGGCACCGATCTGCTGATGCGCATCGCCACGCCGAACAACAATCCGCAATCGGCGGATATCGACGCCTATGTGGTGTTGATGGCGCGTCTGCTTGATCCGACTGCTGCGCGGGTTGCGAGCGCTGCGCCGGTGCTGGCCGAGTTACAGCTTGAAGTGTTCGCGCCCAAGGTCGAAACCCCGGCGCCTGACGTCGTCCCCCCATTCACGCCCGCGCCGCGCAAAACCAAACGCGCCACCGAAAACGGCGAGCGAGTCCTGCGCGTCACTGCCGAACGCTTGAACAGCCTGCTCGACCTATCGAGCAAATCGTTGGTGGAAACCCTGCGGCTCAAGCCGCACCTGGCCACCATGCAGCGGCTCAAACGCACGCAGAGCAACGGCCTGCGCGCGCTGGAAAATCTCAACGTGCACCTCAAGGATCACGCCTTGAGCCTGGAAGCCCGAGAATCACTCGAAGATGCGCGGCGGCTGCTGGCGGAGTCCCAGCAATTGCTGGTGGAGAAGAATGCCGAACTCGATGAGTTCGCCTGGCAGGCCAGCCAACGCGCGCAGGTCTTGTATGACACGGCGCTGGCCTGCCGCATGCGGCCCTTTGCCGATGTATTGACCGGCCAGGCGCGCATGGTTCGTGATCTGGGGCGTGACCTTGGCAAACAGGTGCGGCTGGAGATCGAAGGCGAGAAAACCCAGGTCGATCGCGACGTGCTTGAAAAGCTCGAAGCGCCGCTGACTCACCTGCTGCGCAACGCGGTCGATCACGGGATCGAAACCCCTGAGCAGCGCCTGCTGGCGGGCAAGCCAGCGGAAGGCGTGATCCGTTTACGTGCTTCTCATCAGGCCGGCCTTTTGGTCCTGGAGTTGAGCGATGACGGCAATGGCGTGGACCTGGAAAAGGTTCGCCGCAGTATCGTTGAACGCAATCTTTCACCCGTCGAAACCGCTGCGCAACTGAGCGAAGAAGAGCTGCTGACGTTCCTGTTCCTGCCGGGTTTCAGCCTGCGCGACACTGTCACAGAAGTCTCCGGGCGCGGCGTCGGTCTGGATGCTGTTCAACATATGGTCCGTCAGTTGCGCGGCGCAGTGATGCTGGAGCAGACGGCGGGCCGGGGCAGTCGTTTCCATCTCGAAGTACCGCTGACCCTGTCGGTAGTACGCAGTCTGGTGGTGGAAGTCGGCGCCGAAGCCTACGCCTTCCCGCTGGCACACATCGAGCGCATGTGCGACCTGGAGCCAGCGGACATCGTGCAAGTCGAAGGGCGTCAGCATTTTTGGCACGAGGGTCGGCATGTCGGCCTCGTTGCCGCGAGCCAACTGCTGCAACGCCCGGCCAGCCAGAGCGACCGGCAAACGCTGAAAGTCGTGGTGATTCGCGAACGTGATGCGATGTATGGCGTGGCGGTCGAGCGCTTTATCGGCGAGCGCACATTGGTGGTTCTGCCGCTGGACGAGCGCCTGGGCAAGGTGCAGGACATTTCCGCCGGGGCCTTGCTCGATGACGGTTCGGTGGTGCTGATTGTCGATGTCGAAGACATGCTGCGTTCGGTGGATAAATTGCTCAACACCGGGCGCCTGGAGCGTATCGCCCGTCAGGGCAGCCAGGTGGTCGAAGCCTCACGCAAACGGATTCTGGTGGTCGACGATTCACTCACCGTGCGAGAGTTGCAGCGCAAGCTGTTGCTCAATCGCGGATACGATGTGGCGGTTGCGGTGGACGGTATGGACGGCTGGAACGCGCTGCGTTCGGAGGATTTCGATCTGCTGATCACCGACATTGATATGCCGCGCATGGACGGCATCGAACTGGTCACGCTGCTGCGCCGGGACACTCGCCTGCAATCGCTGCCGGTGATGGTGGTGTCCTACAAGGATCGTGAGGAGGACCGGCGTCGTGGACTGGATGCGGGGGCCGACTATTATCTAGCCAAGGCCAGTTTTCATGACGACGCCTTGCTCGATGCAGTGGTCGAGCTCATCGGAGGAGCCCGGGCATGAGGATTGCCATCGTAAACGACATGCCCATGGCGGTGGAGGTCTTGCGCCGCGCCTTGGCATTCGAACCGTCGCATCAGGTGGTCTGGGTCGCCGGCAATGGCGCCGAGGCCGTTCGCCTGTGCGCGCAGGACACTCCGGATCTGATCCTGATGGACTTGATCATGCCGGTGATGGATGGCGTCGAGGCAACCCGCCGGATCATGGCCGAAAGCCCATGCGCCATCGTCATTGTCACGGTGGATCGTCAACAGAACGTGCATCGCGTATTCGAGGCCATGGGCCACGGGGCGCTGGATGTGGTCGACACCCCAGCCCTCGGCGCTGGCAATGCCAAGGAAGCCGCCGCGCCGTTGCTGCGCAAGATTCTGAACATCGGCTGGTTGATCGGCGATAAGGGCAACCGCCCGAGTCGGGCGCCATCACCGTTGCGCAACCCCGGCTCTTGCCAGAGCCTGATCGCCATCGGCTCATCCGCCGGTGGGCCTGCGGCGCTGGAGATCCTGCTCAAGGGCTTGCCGCGCAACTTTTCACCGGCCATTGTGCTGGTGCAGCACGTCGATCAAGTATTCGCCGCCGGCATGGCCGAATGGCTCGGCAGCGCCAGCGGCCTCAACGTGCGCCTGGCCCGGGAAGGCGAGCCTCCGCAAAGCGGCACGGTGTTGCTGGCCGGCACCAATCACCATATCCGATTGTTGAAAAACGGCACGCTGGCCTACACCGCCGAGCCGATCAACGAGATTTATCGGCCCTCGATCGATGTTTTTTTTGAGAGTGTGGCCAGTTACTGGAACGGTGACGCGGTCGGCGTATTGCTCACCGGCATGGGGCGTGATGGCGCGCAGGGGCTTAAACTCATGCGTCAGCAGGGCTACCTGACCATCGCTCAAGACCAGAACAGCAGTGCGGTGTATGGCATGCCAAAGGCGGCCGCCGCCATCGATGCTGCCGCAGAGATTCGCCCGCTGAACAAGATAGCGCCACGATTGCTGGAGATTTTCGCAAAATGAGTGGTTTTTCCCGCAGTCCTGGCCCAGGTAGTATTCAGGTGAACGCACATGAATGATTTACAGCTCGACGATTTCAAGTCCGATGAATACGCCGCCATGGTGTTGCTGGTAGACGATCAGGCCATGATCGGCGAAGCCGTGCGTCGCGGGTTGTCGAACGAAGAGAACATCGACTTCCATTTTTGCGCCGACCCGCACCAGGCTATCGCCCATGCGGTCCGCATCAAACCGACGGTGATCCTTCAGGACCTGGTGATGCCCGGGCTGGATGGACTGAGTCTGGTGCGCGAGTACCGCAATCATCCGGCGACCAAGGATATCCCGATCATTGTGCTGTCGACCAAGGAAGACCCGCTGATCAAGAGCGCGGCGTTCGCGGCCGGGGCCAACGATTATCTGGTCAAGCTGCCGGACAATATCGAACTGGTCGCGCGTATCCGCTATCACTCGCGGTCCTACATGACGCTGTTGCAGCGGGACGCGGCTTATCGTGCGCTGCGCGTCAGCCAGCAACAGTTGCTCGACACCAACCTGGTGCTGCAACGCCTGATGAATTCCGATGGCTTGACCGGGTTGTCGAACCGTCGACATTTCGATGAGTACCTGGAGCTGGAGTGGCGTCGTGCGCTGCGTGAACAGAGCCAATTGTCGTTGCTGATGATCGACGTGGACTACTTCAAGGCCTACAACGACAGCTTCGGACACCTGGAAGGCGATGAAGCCCTGCGCAAGGTCGCTGCCGCTATCAAGGACGCCAGCTCCCGACCTTCGGACTTGCCAGCCCGTTACGGCGGCGAAGAGTTTGCGCTGGTGCTTCCCAATACTTCACCGGGTGGCGCACGACTGGTGGCGGAAAAACTGCGCCAGACCGTCGAGGCCCTGAAGATCGCGCATAATTCGCCGAGTGAAGGTTCGAACCTGACCGTCAGCATCGGCCTGTCGACGATTATCCCCAAAGCGGGCAGCAACTGCCGTGACCTGATCTCGGCGGCGGACAAGGGGCTGTATTCGGCGAAGAACAATGGGCGCAATCAGGTGGGGGTGGCGTGACGGTACAACGCTCCGTAGTGCAGTAGCGGCTGCGGAGCCCGCGAGACTGCGTCCGAAGACAAAGTCCTCGCAAACCCTGTGCATGGAGTTTGACTAAAGAGGCTTGTTGCATAGTTTACGAGGTTTTTTGTACGGATAGTCGTTCAACACAGTTGATTATTGCTATGTATAAGAATGCTGGCGAGTTTACTTTGGGCGTTCAGAAAATAATCGTGCCAGCTTTTAATAAAGGCTTAGGAGGGCAACGTCCCGTTCAATGAAAGTGAAAGGGAGCGCCGCAATAAGTGTTCTTACTCAAAATCTTCTTTGGGCATCTGACAATCTGGGCATAACCAGTCTTCGGGCAGATTGTTCCAAGGCGTGCCAGGTGGTATTCCATTTTCAGAGTCGCCTAGAGCGGGATCATATTCATAGCCGCAAACAGTGCACCGCATTATGTTTTCTTTGCTTAACATGATTTTTCCTGAGGGTAGATTAAAGTGTGATAGTAGCGATCAAGCCAGTTGCTCCTAAGATGAAGCCAATTAGAGCGCCTCTTTCCGGTAGTTCCTTTAGCATTGCGTATATCACAATTGGCTCAAGAATCAGAAGGAGTGTCAAGGATGCAACGGTAACTATCCATATATTTCCAGTTGCTTGATATCCTAGCCAGTACGCAAAAATTAGACTGATGCCAGCAATGCTGATAAGTACTATAGGTTTTACGAATATTAAAGGGCTATCCAGCGAGCGGTCGGGCAGCTTCGAGGCGTATACTTCACTGTAAATTGTTAGTATTTAGCCGAAAACCATAAGTATTAAGGAGGCTGCCATGTAGTAGTGGTTTCTCATCTTTAACCTTTGGTTAGTATGGATAAAATGTCTTCTACTACAGGGGCTCCGAGTTCGCTTGAATTGAGCAAAAAGTGAGGGCCGTCGTGATCAAAAAGAAAGGTGTTCTGATAGTTTGGCCCACTCGGATTGGGTTTTCGGTTGATCAGGTATTCCATTTTTTTGTGCCATTTCAAGCATTGCTTTTTTTAGGAGTATAGATATAAAGCCAGGGTTTGCTCCGTGCCCAACAATTGCTGTTGTTGTGCTGGTTTGGGTTTGCACATATTGCTTCATATTTTCTCTTAGAGAGTGATTGCTTTTTAAGTGGTTATTGTTATGGTTTGTGTAGTCCCAAGGCTCTATGCATGTGTCTAAATACAATGTGTTGAATCGCTGGGTTAAATTTATCAGCGCTAAGCTGGAAACAGATACCGTCAGATTTAAGAGGACGCTGTTGTTGCTTAATAGTGGTGACAAAATACTGTGGAAGTTGTTTGGGGTTATCAGATTTTTAATTAATATTGCGGAATACTCGCTCGCGATATTTTTTGAATTGCGTCGATTTATTTGTCGAAAATGATAATTTCCGAATCGTAATTTTCTGAAAGTAGCGGTAGCAAAGCCTGGGCGATACTTCCAAAGCCTACAATTATTATTCTGTCGATTTTTTTCATGGTAGTCCTTTGGTTAAAGGGTTGGGTTGACTATCCATGTTTTGTGGTGGTGCTGTAGCTTGCTTAGGTTTCTGAGGGTTAAGGTTTTCGGTGATGGTGCTAGTAAGTTTTTAGAAATTTTTTGTGTTGCATAGTTATAGGGAAGGCAGATGCATTGCGCAATTGCCAATTAAGTAGGATTGGTCCGTTATTGTTGAAGTTGTTTTCCTACAGATCGGTCGAGATCTTAATCTTGTTGTTGGTTAGTGCTCTGAGAGATGTTTAAGGCATCATTGCTCAAGAGCGAGTTGTTTTTAGCCGTGGCAGTTGCGTGAGCCATTAAAGGCACCATGCTGGGAGTCGAGTCGGTCAAGGACGTTGCCGACCTTTAACCCTTTCCATCAACCGCGGCGTAACGGTCAGCCGGCTGATGTAGCCCAGACCATTCCGTTTTCGGTATCGAATCAGCCTTCGGGGATCACCAGTACTGTACTGACAGTCGACAGCGGCATCACTGGAAGAAGTGAGCAGGGTGATGGCAGCGTTCATGGTTGGTGCGAGGCAGGAATAACAGAAACCATTCGCCGGTAAACCAGCCATTCGGGCTGCCGGGACCGCTTGATTACGGTATACTCGCCGGCTTTCAAAAGTTCGCCAACGAGTGCTGCCCGTCATGGAAATCAATCCGATCCTGAACACCATCAAGGACCTGTCCGAGCGCTCCGAAACCATTCGGGGGTATCTTTGACTACGATCAAAAGCATGAGCGTCTGACCGAAGTCAATCGCGAGCTTGAAGATCCGAGTGTCTGGAACAAACCTGAATACGCCCAGGAGTTGGGCCGCGAGCGCGCTGCGCTGGCGCAGATCGTCGAGACTCTGGACGAACTGAACACCGGTCTGGCCGATTGCCGTGACCTGCTGGACATGGCCGTCGAAGAAAACGACGAAGGCGCAGTGGACGATGTCGTCGCCGAGCTGGCCCGTCTTGAGGAAAACCTCGCCAAGCTGGAATTCCGGCGCATGTTCAGCCATGAAATGGACCCGAACAACGCCTACCTGGACATCCAGGCCGGTTCCGGCGGCACCGAAGCCCAGGACTGGGCCAACATCCTGCTGCGCATGTACTTGCGTTGGGCCGACAAACGCGGTTTCGACGCGACCATCATGGAGCTGTCGGCCGGTGAAGTCGCCGGGATCAAAGGTGCGACCGTGCACATCAAGGGCGAATACGCCTTTGGTTGGCTGCGTACCGAGATCGGCGTACACCGTCTGGTGCGCAAGAGCCCGTTCGACTCCGGCAACCGTCGCCACACCTCGTTCAGCGCAGTGTTCGTCTCGCCAGAGATCGATGACAAGGTGGAAATCGAAATCAACCCGGCAGACTTGCGGATTGACACCTATCGTTCCTCCGGTGCCGGTGGTCAGCACGTAAACACCACCGACTCGGCCGTACGTATCACCCACGTACCGACCAACACCGTGGTCAGCTGCCAGAACGAACGTTCCCAGCACGCCAACAAGGACACCGCCATGAAAATGCTGCGGGCCAAGTTGTACGAGCAGGAAATGCAGAAGCGCAACGCGGCGTCCCAGGCGCTGGAAGACACCAAGTCCGACATCGGCTGGGGTCATCAGATCCGCTCTTATGTACTCGATGCCTCGCGCATCAAGGATCTGCGCACTAACATCGAACGCAGCGACTGCGACAAGGTGCTCGACGGCGACATCGACGAATACCTGGAAGCCAGCCTGAAATCCGGGCTGTAAGTTACTGACACACCGCGATCCCCTGTAGGAGCCGGCTTGCCGGCGATCCCCGGCCGCAGGCCGGGGACAACGAACCAGATGGAATATTTAAAGACATGAGCGACCAAGAACTCGACCCGCAAGCCCTGCAACAGGAAGAAAACTCCCTGATCGCCCTGCGCAAGGAAAAGCTTGCTGCCGAGCGCGCCAAGGGTAATGCCTTCCCGAATGACTTCCGCCGCGACAACTACTGCGATGTCCTGCAGAAACAGTACGCGGACAAGACCAAGGAAGAGCTGGCAGAAGCTGCAATCCCGGTCAAGGTTGCCGGTCGCATCATGCTCAACCGTGGCTCGTTCATGGTGATCCAGGACATGACCGGTCGTATCCAGGTCTACGTCAACCGCAAGACTCTGTCCGAAGAAACCCTGGCCGCGGTGAAAACCTGGGACATGGGCGACATCATTGCCGCCGAAGGCACCCTGGCCCGTTCGGGCAAGGGCGACCTGTACGTCGAAATGACCAACGTGCGCCTGCTGACGAAATCCCTGCGCCCGCTGCCGGACAAGCACCACGGCCTGACCGACACCGAACAACGCTACCGCCAGCGTTACGTTGACCTGATCGTCAACGAAGACGTGCGCCAGACGTTCCGCGTGCGTTCGCAAGTCATCGCCCACATCCGCAGCTTCCTGATGCAGCGTGACTTCCTGGAAGTGGAAACGCCGATGCTGCAGACCATTCCTGGCGGCGCGGCAGCCAAGCCGTTCGAAACCCACCACAACGCCTTGGACATGGGCATGTTCCTGCGTATCGCGCCGGAGCTGTACCTCAAGCGCCTGGTGGTTGGCGGCTTCGAGAAAGTGTTCGAGATCAACCGCAACTTCCGTAACGAAGGCGTTTCGACCCGTCACAATCCTGAATTCACCATGTTGGAGTTCTACCAGGCTTACGCCGACTACGAAGACAACATGGACCTGACCGAAGAACTGTTCCGCGAACTGGCGCAGCTGGTTCTGGGCAGCACCGACGTGCCTTACGGCGACAAGGTGTTCCACTTCGGTGAGCCGTTCGTGCGTCTGTCCGTGTTCGACTCGATCCTCAAGTACAACCCTGAGCTGACCGCTGACGACCTGAATGACATCGACAAGGCCCGTGCCATCGCCAAGAAGGCCGGCGCCAAGGTGCTGGGCTTCGAAGGTCTGGGCAAGCTGCAGGTGATGATTTTCGAAGAGCTGGTCGAGCACAAGCTGGAACAGCCGCACTTCATTACCCAGTACCCGTTCGAAGTGTCGCCGCTGGCCCGCCGCAACGACGACAACCCGAACGTCACCGACCGTTTCGAATTGTTCATCGGTGGTCGTGAAATCGCCAACGCCTACTCCGAGTTGAACGACGCGGAAGACCAGGCGGAGCGTTTCATGGCGCAGGTGGCCGACAAGGACGCTGGCGACGACGAAGCCATGCACTACGACGCCGACTTCGTTCGTGCGCTGGAGTACGGCATGCCGCCAACGGCGGGTGAAGGCATCGGTATCGACCGTCTGGTGATGCTGCTGACCAACTCCCCGTCGATCCGCGACGTGATCCTGTTCCCGCACATGCGACCGCAAGCGTAAGTGTTTCAATTAAAAAGCCGCCTGAAATGGGCGGCTTTTTATTGCCTGTCTGGTACAAACGTATCAATTGGTTACTTTTGAAGTGAGAGGATTCCTGTCGTGAACGGTGCAATGGCTCAAGAAGGTGCAGCGGGTATCGCCACTGCGGTCGCTGAAAGTGTTCAGTACCAGGGCCGCAAGGCCAGCCGACAGGGCAGTGAACAGCGACGACAGGACATTCTCGACGCCGCGATGCGCATCGTCGTGCGCGATGGTGTACGCGCTGTGCGACACCGTGCAGTGGCCGCCGAGGCGCAAGTGCCGTTATCGGCGACCACCTACTATTTCAAGGATATCGATGACTTGCTCACCGATACCTTCGCGCAATACGTGGAACGCAGCGCGGCCTACATGGCCAAGTTGTGGGTGAACAACGAAGGTCTGCTGCGTGACATGATCGCCAGTGGCGACGGTAGCCCGCAGGCCCGTTCAAATCTGGCGGACGATATCGCACGGTTGATGGCGGACTATGTGCATCGACAATTGGTTACGCGCCGCGAGCATCTGTTGGCGGAGCAGGCGTTCCGTCAGGAAGCGTTGCTCAACCCACGCCTTGCCGTATTGGTACGCTCGCATCAGCAAATCCTTTTGCAGGGCTCCTGCCAGCTTTTCCAGGTATTGGGCTCGCGTGAGCCGCAACAAGATGCCAAAGTGTTGACGGCTATAATCGGACGGATGGAATATCAGGGCCTGATCAACGACACCGAGCCGGTCGCCGAAGAGGAAATGCTCGGCAATCTGACGCGGTACATGCATTTGGTACTCGCGTCGGTATAACCCCTGTAGGAGCTGCCGAAGGCTGCGATCTTTTGATCTTGACCTTCTCGATACCGCTGCAAAGCCAGATCAAAAGATCGCAGCCTGCGGCAGCTCCTACGAAAGTGGTGTGTGTTCAAAGGGAGTGTTGAATGAAAGCCTGGCGTTTCGTTGTGATCGCCTTGTCGTTCCTGTTACTCAGTGGCTGTCTGGTGACCTTCAAGGAGCCGCTGCCCACCAGCGAACCCGCGCCCAAAGGGTTGCTCGGTAAATGGACCAGCACCAGTGCCTGGGGTGAGCCAGTCAATCTGGAACTGACGCGCATCGCTGATAATCGCTATCAGGCCGTCAGCTACTTCAAGGCCAGACCCAAGGAGCGTGAAGCCTATCCCTTCACCGTGTCGCGCCATGGCAGCCGCTGGTATCTGTCGGCGAAGGTGCCGGCGCAGTTCGGTGGGCATTTCATCATCGGCGGCTTCGAACTGACCGACCAGCGTGAACTGGTGCTGTACAACCTCGACCTCGAACAGATCAACCAGGCGCTGAAACAAAACGCCCTGAGCGGCGAAGCGTTTGACACTGACGACGGCGAGGGTGTGTTGATCAACAGCCCGATGGACAAGGTCGCGGCTTACCTCGACGACCCGGCCAATTCCGACGTGTTCATCGAGGCGGTACGCTACCAGCGTCAGGCCAAAATCAAATAACCAGCACACAATAGGTACTTACAGGAGTTTCGGGTGGACGATTACCAGCAGTCGATACGCATATTGTCCGATCGCATTGTGCTGGCGCAGACGCCCATTCGCGTCCTCGATGCGGTCAAGTGGGACGACAGCATTCGCCAGGGTTTTCTCAAGGCCAAGGGCAAGGAAATGCCGGCGATCGATCGCGACTATTACCTCAACCGGCCGCTGGCGTTCGATTCCAGCAAAGTGAAGCTGGAATTCCAGAACATCGAGCGCGACATCACCCGCCAGCTCGGCCAGTTCAACCCCGTCGGCCAGATCATGCGACGCATGTGCAAGGAATACCGCATGGTGATCCGCATGCTCGAAGCGCGCGGCACCGAGGACTTCGGCCTGATTTCCCAGGAGTTGTACGGCGCCGCCTCGGACGCCTTCCACGCCGGCGACCCGACCTTGTCCGACCTGGGCCTGATGCTCTCCGATTACCTGAACAACATCGACGGCCGTGGCGACCTCAAGGATGAACCCAAGACCCTGACCGCCAAGGAAGCGGTCGAGATGCTTCAGCATCGCTTGAACAAGGTGTTTGGCGAGGCGGAGGAAACCATTCGGGTATTCGAGTCTGACGGAATCGTCGCGGATGCGGCGGCGGGCGCGGACTACATCAAGATTCGCTCCGATGCGATGTTCAACAACCGTGACGTCCGCGCCCTGGAAGTCCACGAAGGGCTGGTGCACGTCGGCACCACGCTCAATGGTTTGAACCAGCCGATCTGCACCTTTCTCTCCAAGGGGCCGCCCTCGTCGACGGTGACTCAGGAAGGCCTGGCGATCCTGATGGAGATCATTACCTTCGCCTCTTACCCCAGTCGCCTGCGCAAACTGACCAACCGCACCCGCGCCATTCACATGGTCGAGGAGGGCGCCGACTTCATGCAAGTCTTCGAGTTCTTCCGCGAGCAAGGTTTCGAAATGCCCGAGAGTTACAGCAACACCAGCCGCGTTTTCCGTGGCTCGGTACCGACAGGTCTGCCATTTACCAAAGACTTGTCCTATCTCAAGGGCTTCATCATGATTTACAACTACATTCAGCTGGCCGTGCGCAAAGGCAAGCTGGAGCAGATACCGCTGCTGTTCTGCGGCAAGACCACGCTGGAAGACATGCGCACGTTGCGTCAGTTGGTGGACGAAGGCCTGGTGGTGCCGCCCAAGTACTTGCCGGAGCAGTTCCGCGACATGAACGCGCTGTCGGCGTGGATGTGCTTCTCGAACTTCCTCAACCACCTGAGTCTGGACCGGATCGAGGCGGATTACTCCAACATCCTGTAATCCTGGCGACCTTCCTTGTAGGAGCTGGCTTGCCAGCGAATGCGTCATATCAGACAACAACCATGTTGCATGTTGAACCGCTTTCGCTGGCAAGCCAGCTCCTACAGGGGATCCATTCCAATCCCGTAATCTGCGAGGTTTCACCGGATGAGAATCCTCGGCACCCTCTGGCTTCTCCTGACCTTGACCGGTTGCAGTTCGCTGCTGTTCTATCCCGAACCCGGTCAGTTGTTCACCCCGGTAAAGGCCAGGCTCGAGTACCGCGTCATCACCCTGACCACCGCCGACGGCCTCAAGCTGAATGCCTGGTGGCTGCCTGCGAAACAAGGCGTCGAAGTCAAAGGCACGGTGCTGCACCTGCATGGCAATGGCGGAAACCTGCCGATGCACTTGGGCGGAAGCTATTGGCTGCCGAAAAAGGGTTACCAGGTATTACTTGTGGACTACCGCGGTTACGGTCTGTCCGAAGGTGAACCGAGTCTGCCGGCCATCTATCAGGACATCGACGCCGCCTTCAAATGGCTCGACCAGGCGCCAGAGGTCAAAGCAAAGCCGCTGATCCTGCTCGGCCAGAGTCTCGGCGGTTCTATGGCCGTGCATTACCTGGTGCAACACCCGGAGCGTCAGAAGCAGCTCAAAGCCCTGATTCTCGATGGCGCCCCTGCCAGTTACCGCAGCGTCGGCCAGTTCGCGCTCAGCACTTCATGGCTGACCTGGCCGTTCCAGGTGCCGTTGTCGTGGCTGGTGCCGGACGGCGACAGCGCGATAAATTCCATGGCGCAACTCAATGGCGTGCCGAAACTGCTCTATCACAGCATCGACGATCCGATCGTGCCTCTTTCCAATGGCATCCGTCTGTATCAAGCTGCGCCGCCGCCGCGGGTGTTGCAACTGACACGCGGCGGGCATGTGCAGACGTTCGCCAACCCGGTTTGGCGCACCGTCATGTTGCGATACCTCGAAGACCCGCAGCACTTCAACGGCCTGCGCCGCCTGGGTGAAATCCCCAATTACCCGGCACCCCCGAATTCTGAAAATGAACCACCAGAGAGTCTGTAATGAGTGAAGAACGTAACGCCATCCCGCTGATCATCACCGGTATCTGCAGCATCCTCGGCACCGTCGGTGCCCTGTGGTGGTACGGCTACCTGCACTTCGCCAAACCCGAAGATGCGCTGTTGCTCAACGAGTTCACCATGCTCAAGACCGTGCCGGGCGAAGACTACCGAGTCTCCCTGGAGCCGGCCGCGCAAGTGGCGCAGTGCATCGATGGCGTGCTGGTGTTGTTTGACATGGAGCAGAAAGGCCTGACCGGTGTGCTGGTGGACAACAAGAAAAAAGCTGTGCGTTGCATGGGGCAGGAAACGCCGCAGAAGCTGGCGCCGTAACCCAGCAGAAAAGATCGCAGCCTGCGGCAGCTCCTACACCTACTCCCTGTAGGAGCTGTCGCAGGCTGCGAACTTTTTGATCTTGAGACCCGTTACTGCGTATTGGCACTCACCGCCGAACGCGGTATCACCGGTTGGTTGTCATTGGAAATGGTCACCTCCACCCGACGATTCATCGCCCGTCCCGAGGTGCTGGTGTTGTCTGCCACCGGGTATTCCTTGCCATAGCCCTGGGCGACGACGCGGGTTGGGTCAACGCCCATTTTCACCAGCGCCGCTCGTACGGAACCCGCGCGACGTTCCGACAACGACTGGTTGTGCGATGCCGTACCGGTGCTATCGGTGTAACCCTCGACGATCGCTTTGCGGTCGGGATTCTCCTGAAGGTACTGCGCCAGTTTGTTGATGTTCATCAGCCCGGTGGATTTCAGCTCGGCCTTGTCTGTGGCGAATAGCACGTCACCGAACGTCACCAGTGTCCCGCGGTCGGTCTGCTTGGCGTTGAGGCTGTCCTTGAGTTGTTTGATCTGCTGATCGCGAGCGTCAAGGCGCGCTTCGGCCCGTTGTGCCGAGGTGGTTTTCAGATTGGCTTCCGCGGTACGCAGGGCGATGGTTTGCTTGGCCACTTCAACCCGCTGGTTGGTCAAATAGGCAAGCTGATCAACCTTGGCCGCGTCTTCCTTGTCTCTGTAAGCCTGGTCGGCCTTGCCCAGATAGTCGCTGGCCTCCTTGGTTTCCAGGGCGGCAACTTTGCTCGCTTGCGGGTCGGCTTGCAGGCCGGTGTAGTTGGTGCGGGCCTGTTCGAGGTTGGCGTTGGGAGGTGTCGAGCAGGCCGCCAAAGACACGGTAACAGCCAGTAGAGCAGGGATCATCAGTTGATTACGCTTCATGATTTCGTCCTTTTAGTCGAGTAAGAAACACGTCGTGCCACGCCGTTTATTGAACGGTGCGCTGGCTTTCCTGACGCAGTTCCTGAACGCCTTGTTGAGCGTCTTTCGCTGATTGTTCAGCCTTCATTGCCTGGGCCTTGCGCTCTGCCACGCGAGCGTCCCATTCGGCCTGCTCGGCGAGTGTGCGGGCCTGGTCGTATTGCTTGTCGTGCATGGCAATTTCAGCTTGCTTGAGCTTGTCTTGGGCGGACTTCATTTCCACGGCGGCGAATTCGGTGCCGCCTGCGCTCACCGCGTCATTGACGGCCGATTGGGTCACTGCGTATTGCTCGGTCGGCGGGTTGCCGGCGCAACCGGCCAGCACAAGGCTGCTACCGAGGGCCAGTGCCGCCAGTTTCAAGCTGCGCAGGTGAGTGAACGAGGATGTACCAGTTCGGGTTTTCATGGTCTTCAACTCCATTGGGCCAGCTCCTGAAAAAACGTCGAAATCCATCCTGGGCAAGGAGCTTTAACCTTCGTTTGCGGTGTGTTCAGAAACGCTCGTCCCAGGTGTGGTTACTGGGGTTGACCCGAGGCTTTTTTTGAAAGTTCAGAGAATTTAGTTAGCTATCGAAAAAATCTTGAGTGAGTCGACAGGGCTCTAAGTCGCTATTTGTGGGAACGAGCCTGCTCGCGATGGACTTAACGACGCCGCTTTTTTTCAGATATCACGCGGTTTGGTTAAGGAACATCGCGGGCAGGCTCGCTCCCACATTGAGCGGTAAGGCGGGGAAATGAATCAGTGTTTCTGCTTGTCGTGACCGGTCGACAAATCGTGTAGATGCCTGCGAGACAACGCCAGAAAACGCGGGGTCGGCCCGACATCTTCGTACAGCGGATCACCTTCTTCATCGGTGGCGACCACGGTCGAGCCCTTCACATACGGGAAGCTTCTTTCCAGTTCTTCCAGCGCGGCGCCGATCAGGTCGCCGAGCAGTTCTTCAGGGTGTCGCTTGGGGTACATTTCGATGATCGCCGCCAGCCGTGCGGCAGACTCTACGTCCAGATGGATGGCATAGCCGGTATCGGTCAGACGACCCTTGGCGTTTTCTTCCCAGTGGTGGGCGAGCTCGCGGATTTTCATAATGACCTCATTGCACGCCTGCTCGTGGCAGGTCTGGAGAGTGTCCGGCCGTAGCCGATGACGGCCGTTGTACGACCCACTCTTCAGACTAGCTTTAACGCGCAAGGTTTAAAGGTCCTTCGTCGACTGGCTTGTAAGAACCTGTCTGGCGCGGCACTCTCTAGGTTCGTAGCCGCCCGGATTTTTGCTGGAGAACTGCTGATGACCGATATTGATGCACGCTTGCGCGAAGACGTTCACCTGCTGGGTGAGCTGCTGGGCAATACCATTCGTGAACAGTATGGCGAGGGGTTTCTCGACAAGATCGAGCAGATCCGCAAGGGCGCAAAGGCTGACCGTCGCGGCTCCATGGACGTCGAACTCAGCGCCAGCCTAAATCAGCTGACCGAAGATGAATTGCTGCCGGTCGCGCGGGCATTCAACCAGTTCCTCAACCTGGCCAACATCGCCGAGCAGTACCAATTGATTCATCGTCGTGAAGAATCCCAGCAGGCGCCGTTCGAATCCCGGGTGTTGCCAGAGTTGCTCGCTCGCCTGCGCGCCGAAGGTCACGGTGCGGAAGCCCTGGCCAGGCAATTGGGGCGACTGGAAATCGAACTGGTATTGACCGCACACCCGACCGAAGTCGCGCGGCGCACATTGATCCAGAAGTACGACGCCATCGCCGCGCAACTGGCCGCGCTGGACCACCGCGATCTGACCACTGCCGAACGCGATCAGATCAAAACCACGCTGCAGCGCCTGATCGCCGAAGCCTGGCACACCGAAGAAATCCGCCGCACGCGCCCCACACCGGTCGATGAAGCCAAGTGGGGTTTCGCGGTGATCGAGCATTCGCTTTGGCAGGCGATTCCCAACTACCTGCGAAAAGCCGATCAGGCGCTGCATGCCGCCACCGGCCTGCGTTTGCCATTGGAAGCTGCGCCGGTTCGGTTTGCGTCATGGATGGGCGGCGACCGCGATGGTAACCCCAACGTGACCGCGGCCGTGACCCGCGAGGTGCTGTTGTTGGCGCGCTGGATGGCGGCTGACTTGTACCTGCGTGATGTCGATCACCTCGCTGCCGAACTGTCGATGCAGCAGGCCAGTGATGAATTGAAAGCCAAGGCCGGGGACAGTGCCGAACCGTATCGGGCGGTGCTCAAGCAACTGCGCGAACGCCTGCGTGCGACGCGCAACTGGGCACACACCGCGCTGTCAGCACCTGCGCCAGCCACCGCCGATGTACTGCAAAACAATCGCGACCTGCTTGATCCCCTGGAGCTGTGTTACCACTCGTTGCACGATTGCGGCATGGGTGTGATCGCGGACGGTCCGCTGCTCGATTGCCTGCGCCGGGCTGTGACATTCGGCCTTTTCCTGGTGCGGCTCGATGTGCGTCAGGATTCGTCTCGGCACAGTGCGGCCATGACTGAAATCACCGATTACCTGGGCCTCGGTCGCTACGAAGACTGGAGCGAAGAGGAACGCATTGCCTTCCTGATGCGTGAACTGAGCAACCGCCGACCGTTGCTGCCCACCTACTTCAAACCGTCTGCCGACACGGCCGAAGTGTTGGCAACCTGCCGCGAAATCGCGGCTGCGCCGGGGGCGTCCCTCGGTTCGTACGTGATCTCCATGGCCGGTGCCGCTTCCGATGTGCTGGCTGTGCAATTGCTGCTCAAAGAGTCCGGCGTATTGCGGCCAATGCGCGTCGTGCCGTTGTTTGAAACCCTCGCCGACCTCGACAACGCCGGGCCGGTGATCGAGAAGCTGTTGCTGTTGCCGGGCTATCGCGCACGCTTGCAAGGGCCGCAGGAAGTGATGATCGGCTACTCCGACTCGGCCAAGGACGCCGGTACTACGGCGGCTGCATGGGCGCAGTATCGGGCGCAAGAACGATTGGTGGATATCTGCCGCGAACAACAAGTGGAACTGCTGTTGTTCCATGGCCGCGGTGGCACTGTGGGGCGTGGTGGTGGCCCGGCACATGCGGCGATTTTGTCGCAGCCACCGGGTTCGGTGGCGGGGCGTTTTCGCACCACTGAACAAGGCGAAATGATCCGATTCAAATTCGGCCTGCCGGACATCGCAGAACAGAACCTCAATCTGTACCTGGCGGCGGTGCTCGAAGCGACGCTGCTGCCGCCACCGCCGCCGACGCCAGAATGGCGGCACTTGATGGATGAATTGGCGGCAGATGGTGTCAGCGCTTACCGCGCCGTGGTGCGGGAAAATCCTCAGTTCGTCGAGTACTTCCGGCAGTCGACGCCGGAGCAGGAACTCGGACGTTTGCCGCTCGGCAGCCGTCCGGCCAAGCGTCGGGCCGGCGGAATTGAAAGCTTGCGGGCGATTCCGTGGATCTTCGGCTGGACCCAGACGCGCCTGATGTTGCCGGCCTGGCTCGGCTGGGAAGCGGCCTTGAGCAAGGCGCTGGAGCGCGGCGAAGGCGAGCTGTTGGGACAGATGCGCGAGCAGTGGCCGTTCTTCCGCACCCGTATCGATATGTTGGAAATGGTCCTGGCCAAGGCCGACGCGGAAATTGCCCAGTCCTATGACGGGCGTCTGGTCGAGCCGGATCTGTTGCCGTTGGGCGCGCACTTACGCGACCTATTGTCGCAGGCGTGCACCATCGTCCTCGGCCTGACCGGGCAGTCGCAGCTACTGGCACATAGCCCAGCGACCCTCGAGTTCATCCGTTTGCGCAACACCTACCTTGACCCGCTGCATCTATTGCAGGCCGAGTTGCTGGCCCGTTCGCGGCAACAGGACGTGGCGCAGGGCAGCCCGGTAGAACAGGCGCTGCTGGTGTCTGTAGCGGGGATTGCCGCCGGATTGCGTAACACCGGCTAACGATTTTGTTGTGAGATCAGGCATCCGGCGGTTGAGTCGGATGCCGGCCTGTGACAGGTCCAAAAGTGTTACCAGGCGACAGTTAATGATGGGGTTGCGACTTGGGGAACTGTGCGCAATGGTCGCATGAGGCAGCGGTTTCTCCGACTTTCGGCGTCTTGTGTGGGCGCAGCCTGCTGTGTATCTTGATCAGCCTTTGGCCGTTTGGGCGGTCACGACCCTATTTTTGAGATTGGCCCCACGAGGCGAATCTGACGTTATCTATATAAAAAATTGAGGAGCACATCGATGCGCGTCATTCTGCTGGGAGCTCCCGGGGCCGGTAAAGGTACTCAGGCACAGTTCATCACCGAAAAATTCGGCATTCCGCAAATCTCCACCGGCGACATGCTGCGTGCCGCGGTCAAGGCTGGCACCGAGCTGGGCATCAAGGCCAAGAGCATCATGGATGCCGGCGGCCTGGTCTCCGATGACCTGATCATCGCGCTGGTCAAAGACCGTATCGCCCAGGCCGACTGCGCCAATGGCTTCCTGTTCGATGGCTTCCCGCGCACCATTCCTCAGGCTGAAGCCCTGGTGACTGCAGGCGTTGAGCTGGACGCAGTGGTTGAAATCGCCGTTGAAGACGAAGAAATCGTTCAGCGTATCGCCGGTCGCCGTGTTCACGAGGCCAGCGGCCGCGTTTACCACATCGTCTACAACCCGCCGAAACTTGCCGGTAAAGACGACATCACCGGCGAAGAACTGGTACAGCGCAAGGACGACACCGAAGAAACCGTGCGTCATCGCCTGTCGGTCTACCACTCGCAGACCAAGCCGCTGGTGGATTTCTACCAGAAGCTGTCGGCCGCCAACGGCAAGCCGAAGTACAGCCATATCGCAGGCGTGGGTTCGGTTGAAGCCATCACCGCCAAGGTGCTGGCAGCGCTGAGCTGAAAAGTCTGAATCGCTTCACCTTCTACGGCCCGCTTGCGGGCCGTAGTTGTTTATACTGACGCACTTTTTTGACCTTTCTTGTGGATACATCGATGAGCACCTTGCTGGCCCTGGACACCGCGACTGAAGCTTGCTCCGTTGCCTTGCTGCATGACGGCAAGGTGACGAGCCATTACGAGGTGATCCCGCGCCTGCATGCGCAGAAGCTGTTGCCGATGATTCAGCAGTTGCTGGCCGATGCCGGGACCACCCTGCAAGCAGTCGATGCCATTGCGTTCGGTCGCGGGCCGGGTGCGTTTACCGGCGTGCGCATTGCCATCGGTGTGGTGCAAGGCTTGGCGTTCGCGCTGGAGCGCCCGGTGCTGCCGGTGTCGAACCTCGCCGTGTTGGCCCAGCGTGCCTATCGCGAACACGGTGCCAGCCAGGTCGCCTCGGCCATCGACGCGCGCATGGACGAAGTGTATTGGGGTTGCTACCGCGAGACAGCGGGGGAGATGCGTCTGGTCGGCGCTGAAGCCGTGCTGCCACCAGAGTCGGCTGCGTTGCCGGCCGATGCCAACGGTGAGTGGTTTGGCGCGGGCACCGGTTGGGGATATGCCGAGCGTATCGCTGTCAGCCTGAGCGGGCAGGACGCAGGCATGTTGCCTCACGCTGAAGACTTGCTGACCCTGGCGCGCTTTGCCTGGGATCGTGGCGAGGCGATCGTCGCCGATGAGGCACAGCCGGTTTATCTGCGCGATAAAGTGGCGACGCCGAAGGCACGTTAAGCCTTAAAAGATCGCAGCCTGCGGCAGCTCCTACAGACGATCGCATTTGCCTGTAGGAGCTGCCGCAGGCTGCGATTCTTTTACAGAAACACCAATCATCGGTTTCTAACCACCGCTTTTAAACCTTTTGTCTTTTATGTGTTCTAGTTATCACTCGGCGGTTTGCGAAGTGGATGATGCGCCACTAAACTGCCATCACTGATCCCGAGCATATCTCTATGCGTATAGACGGCGTTTCCTCTCAGTCCTATCCCATCAATCGCAAGCCTCGCAAAGGCCGTGTGGAGGAAGACGAATCCGTCGATATCGACGGCGAGCTGGAAATTCCAACTGAAGAGCAACTGGCTGCCCGCGCCGCCAAAGCTTCTGCGCAAAAGTTGAGCAATCTCCCCGCCCGTCAGCAGGACATGCTTTACCACCGTGCGATGAGCAAAAGCGTGGCAATGGCCTTGGCCAGTTACCTGAGCACTGCAGCTTTCGTCGACTGGGATGCGGACGTGCTGGGTCTCGATCTGTACATCTGATGTTGCTGCCGTATTACCTCGGTTGCCCCTCGTGGAGTGAAAACGCCTGGCGTGACTATCTGTATCCGCCAGACGCCAAACCCGCTGAATTTCTGAATCTCTACTCCCAGGTTTTCAACGCCGTGGAAGGCAATACGACCTTCTACGCGAGTCCGTCTGCAACCACCGTGCAGCGTTGGGCCGAAACCATGCCCGAGCACTTTCGTTTCACCGCCAAATTCCCCCGCGAGATCAGCCACGGCGGCGACTTGCGCGAACAGCTCACCGCCGCCGAAACATTCCTGCAATTGCTCAAACCCCTCGGCGAGCGTGTGTCGCCATTGTGGTTGCAGTTATCGAAAAGCTTCACGCCGCAACGCGTGCCCGAACTGGCCGGATTTATCGACGCCTTTGGGCACTCTCTGGCTGTGGAGGTGCGCCACGACGATTTTTTCGCCAAGGGCGATAGCGAGCGCATGCTCAATCGCCTGTTGCTCGATCGCGGTGTCGAACGCATCTGCCTCGATCCGCGTGCGCTGTTCAGCTGCACCTCGACCGAGCCGTCGGTGCTCCATGCGCAATCCAAGAAACCTCGAGTCCCACCGCGTCCGGCAGCATTTACGCAGTTCCCGCAGGTGCGTTTCATCGGTCATCCCGAGCTTGAAGCCAACGATCCATTCCTGTTGCCGTGGGTGGAGAAAGTCGCACGGTGGATCGAAGAGGGGCGTACGCCATATATCTTCCTGCATACCG
Organism: Pseudomonas sp. P1.8; assembly: GCF_001269805.1. Taxonomy (NCBI): domain Bacteria; kingdom Pseudomonadati; phylum Pseudomonadota; class Gammaproteobacteria; order Pseudomonadales; family Pseudomonadaceae; genus Pseudomonas; species Pseudomonas sp. P1.8. The sequence continues at coordinate 9,038 of NZ_LHVM01000020.1, read as the reverse complement.
CCGATAATGTGCTCGCGGCGAAACTGGCGCAGCGTTTTCATGGGCGCCTGATGTTGCGTTTGCCTGGCTTGCCAGCGCTGCCTGAGCTATACAGAGAACCCGCCGCCGAGCAACTTGGCTTGCTCTGAAGGCGGATTCGTTCGCCTTTTTCAGGAGCCTGTCAATGGACGCGCAAACCCTTCGAGCCCAAGCGTTTAAAGCCTTGCACGAACGCAGCGGCGCTTTTGTGATTCCCAATCCATGGGATGCCGGCTCGGCGAAGTTGCTCGCCAGTCTCGGCTTCGAGGCGCTGGCGACCACCAGTGCCGGCTATGCCTTTTCCCAGGCTCGTCCCGATGGTGGTCTGACCCTGGACGACACGCTGGCTAACGTACGGGCGATTGTCGCTGCTACAGATTTGCCGGTGGCGGTGGACCTGGAAAACGGGTTTGCCGACGCCCCCGCCGATTGCGCCAAGAGCATTTTGCGCGCGGCAGAGGCGGGGGCTGTCGGTGGTTCGATTGAAGATGCGACGGGGCGTGAAGGCGCTCCGATCTATTGTTTCGAGCATGCTGTGGCGCGTATCGAGGCTGCCGTGTCAGCCACCCGCAGCTTGCCTTTCCCTTTCACACTGACGGCCCGGGCCGAGAATTTTCTGCATGGCAATCCGGATCTGGACGACACGATTCGCCGCTTGCAGGCCTTCGCCGAAGCCGGGGCCGACGTGTTGTATGCGCCAGGCTTGCGCAGTGCTGAAGACGTATTGGCGGTGGTCCGTGCGGTGGCGCCGAAACCGGTCAATGTGTTGATGTCTGGCGGCTTGAAACTCTCCGTGCAGCAACTAAGCGAAATGGGCGTCAAGCGCGTCAGTGTCGGCTCGGCGCTGGCATTGGCGGCATTGGGCGAGTTCTATCGTGCAGCCGAAGAGATCAAGACGTCCGGCACATTCGGCTTCACCTCGCGTTCAATGCCGTACGCACAGGCCAATCAATTGTTCAAAGGCTGACGATGCGGTTCCGGTGGTGGCTGTTGCTGGTGCTGTCGATCATCGCTGCGGCGGGTGTGGGTGCCTGGCGCGGTTGGCTGGTAGTGCCACCGCAATGGAACCCTTGGGCACCGCTGGACGTGAAGGCCACGCCCAACCTGCTGACCCGCTACAAGCTGATGCGCCTGCGCGATGACCCGCAACTGTGCGCACAGGCCTTGAGCAGTTCCGGTTTGCGCGTGGCCCCGCAGGCTGACAGCCCTGATGCCAAATGCCCGCTCACCAATGCCCTGCGCGTGCAGGGCGGCGAGGTAGCCCTGAGCAGCAGTTTCCTCGCCAGTTGCCGCCTCGCTGTGTCGTTTGCCTTGTTCGAACACCACGTCTTGCAGCCCGCCGCACAGACCGTTTACGGGCAAGCGGTCGGTCGAGTCGATCATCTCGGCAGCTTTGCCTGTCGTAACGTTTATGGGCGTGAAAATGGGCGGCGCAGTCAGCACGCGTCGGCCGATGCACTGGATATCGCCGCTTTTCGCCTGGCCGACGGTCGATCCATCAGCGTGCTCAAGGATTGGCCCAAGGATAACCAGGACGCACAGTTTCTAAGACAGATCCGCGATGGCGCCTGCGACATGTTCAGTGTGGTGTTGAGCCCGGACTACAACGCAGCCCACCGCAATCACTTTCATGTGGATGTCGGGCCGTGGTGGGTTTGTCGTTAAGGCTCAGGCGGCGATGCGCAGGTTTTGCAGGACAATCGGGCGGGCCCAGCCGTTATCGAAATCGAATTGTTTCTGTTGTTCTGCCAGTTCTTTCGGTGAGAACGGCGGGAATGGTTTGTCGAGCAAGTCGAGTTCAAATTCGGCGATCGGCAAGTGCAGCGGACGAGGTTGTGGTGCCGGGGTGATCTGCGCCACAGGCTGGCCGGCGTTAAGGACGATCGGGCGAACCCAGCCGCTTTCGAAGTCTTGTTGCTTCTGCTGGGCGACAATTTCATCCGCCGGGAACGCTGGGAATGGTTTGTCGGCCAGGTCCATTTCGAACTCGGCAATCGGCAGGAACAACGGTTCGGGCGGGCGGACTTCGTTGTCCTTCACATCGCATTCACGCTGGGAAACGATGTGCGCCAGCAGGTCGCTGCCGACGGTAGGTTCAACCGGGCTGTCGAGATCGACCGGTGGAAAGTTCAGTGATTCAGGCAGCACTTCACCCGACTGTTCGGCCAGCGCACGGGCAAAGAAATCCTGCCAGATGTGGCTGACGCCGCTCAGCGTCTGGGTGTTTCGCAGGTTGTAGTCGCCGTAGGGCGAGATAAAACCTGTGATTGTGGGTTGAATGTCTGACATTTCTCTCGGTCGACGCTCAGCTCTGGCAAAATGCTCGATAGTTTTGTTATCGGCCGTTTTTGCCGATCATTAATTTTTTGAGCGTGTTTTCCGATGATTGATCAACCCGCGGTGTGCCGCATCCATGTCGAGGCGCTGACCCCTGCGTTCGAGCCACAGGCCGGGCAATGGGCCGAGCGCCTGGGCTTGCCGCTGCAAGTGGCTGAGGGCGAGTTTGCCTTGCAGGTGGGCGAGCAGGGTTTGCAACTGCAACAGTTGGGGCCGGATGCGCCGGGACCGGTGCGGGTGGACTTCGTCGAAGGCGGTGCGGCCCATCGCCGTCTGTACGGTGGCGGCAGCGGGCAGATGATCGCCAAGGCTGTTGGTGTGGCGCAGGGCGTGCGTCCACGGGTGCTGGACGCTACGGCGGGGCTGGGCAAGGATGCGTTCGTGCTGGCCAGCCTTGGATGCGAGATGAGCCTGATCGAGCGCCAGCCATTGATTGGTGCCTTGCTTGAGGATGGCCTGGCCCGAGGGGCGGAAGATTTCGATGTGGCGCCGATCGTGGCGCGCATGCGTTTGCTCAAGGGCAATTCGATCGAGGTGATGCGCAATTGGGAGGGTGAGCCGCCGCAGGTGATCTACCTCGACCCGATGTTTCCGCACCGCGAGAAAACCGCGCTGGTGAAGAAGGAAATGCGCCTGTTCCGACCGTTGGTGGGTGATGACCCGGATGCACCGGCGTTGCTCGAAGCGGCGTTGGCGCTGGCCAGCCATCGGGTGGTGGTCAAGCGGCCACGCAAGGCGCCGTGCATTGAAGGGCCGAAGCCGAGTCATGCGCTGGATGGTAAATCCAGCCGGTATGACATCTATCCGAAGAAGGCGCTCAAGCCTTAGGACCGAGTCGCCTTCATCGCTGGCAAGCCAGCTCCTACAGGTTTTGTGTCGGCCCCAGGATTTTGGAACACCTCGGGCCCTGTAGGAGCTGGCTTGCCAGCGAAGGCGTCAGCCCGGACACGCTCAAGCCATCAGGTTCACTCAGGCCGATAAGCCCGCATAAACAACCCCACCACTTCCCGCACATGGCTCTCCGCCGCTTCACCCACCGGCGGCTCGCCGCAGCCGTACAGCAAACGAAAATTCCCCGCGCCCTTGAGCAGGCAGAAGAAGTGCTCGGCCGCGTTGTGCGGTTTGTCGATGCTCAACGCGCCGCTTTCGTCGATCTTGCTCAGCAAACGTTCCATGCCGAGCACCATGCGCTGGGGCCCGGCCTCAAAGAAAATCTGCGAGAGTTTCGGGTCCAGGCTGCCCAGGGTCATCATCAAGCGGTGCAGGTTCACCGACTCGTCGCTGTTGATCAGCTGATGAAAACCGCGCGCGATGTTCAGCAGCACCGTTTCCACCGCCACGCCTTCGGGCAATTCAAAAAACAGCGGCGGCAGTTGTTCTTCGCACTTGGCCACCACGGCGGCGGAGAACAGCGTCTCCTTGTCATTGAAATGGCTGTAGACCGTCAGCTTCGATACGCCGGCTTCCGCGGCGACAGCATCCATGCTGGTGTTGGCATAACCCTTGGTCAAAAACAGCGTTTTCGCTGCATCGAGGATCGCCTGGCGCTTGGTCAGATCCTTGGGGCGGCCCGGGCCATTGGGTGCTGAAAGATTGTTCGACATATTCGCTTTTATTACTGGACTGGTGAGTTTGCTATTAATAACATACTCGCCAGTATAATTATTCCAAGCACCATTAGCGAAAGGTCCTTCACCATGTTCCGCTATGCCTTGCCCCTCGCGTTGCCGGTCAGCCTGGCATTTTTATTGACGGCGTGCGGTCACGAAGAGGCGCCGCAAGTCAGCATTCGTCCGGCCATGGTGGTTCAGCCAGAGCCTTCGTCCCAGGCAATGGAAAGCTATCCCGGTGAAGTACGCGCCCGTTATGAGCCGGACCTGGCGTTCCGCATCGGCGGCAAAGTCAGCCGACGACTGGTCGACGAAGGGCAGAGGGTCAAGGCCGATCAGCCGCTGGCGGAACTCGATCCCCAGGACGTGCGCCTGCAACTGGAAGCCACCCGCGCCCAGGTCGCGGCCGCCGAGGCCAACCTGAGCATGGTGCGCGCCGAGCGTGATCGCTATAAAACCCTGATGGAGCGTCAACTGGTCAGCCGCTCGCAGTACGACAACCACGAAAACCTTTACCGTTCTGGTGAAGCGCGTCTCAAACAGATCAAAGCCGAATTCAACGTTTCGACCAATCAGGCCAGCTACGCCGTGCTGCGTGCGCCGCAGGATGGCGTGGTCGCCAAGCGTGCGGTGGAAGTCGGGCAAGTCGTCGCGGCCGGGCAAACGGTGTTTACCCTGGCCACCGATGGCGAACGTGAAGTCCTGATCAGCCTGCCGGAACAGAGCTTTGGCCGCTTCAAGGTCGGTCAGCCAGTATCGGTGGAACTGTGGACGCAGCCGGACCAGCGTTTCGACGGGCGTATTCGCGAGCTGTCGCCGGCTGCCGATCCAAAGTCCCGTACCTTCGCTGCGCGCATCGCTTTCAGTAGTACCAAGGTACCCGCCGAACTCGGACAGAGCGCCCGCGTCTTCATACAGACCGCCGAAACCGTTGCGCTGTCGGTGCCGCTGTCGGCGCTGACCGCAGAAAGCGGCGTGACCTATGTCTGGGTCGTCAGCGCCAACAACACGCTGAAAAAGACACCGGTGCGGGTCGGTGCCTTTGGCGAGAAAAGCGTACCGGTACTCGAAGGCCTCAACGCCAGCGACTGGGTAGTGGCCGCCGGCGTCCATGTGCTGCTGGACGGGCAATCCGTGCGCCCGGTGGATCGCTCCAATCGCGTGGTCAATCTGGCCGACAAGGAGTAATCCCCGATGGGTTTCAATCTTTCTGCCTGGGCGCTGCGCAATCGCCAGATCGTCCTGTTCCTGATGCTCTTGCTCGCCATCGTCGGCGCTCTTTCCTACACCAAGCTCGGCCAAAGTGAAGACCCGCCGTTCACCTTCAAAGCCATGGTGATCCGCACCAACTGGCCGGGGGCGACCGCCGAGGAAGTCTCGCGCCAGGTTACCGAGCGCATTGAAAAGAAACTGATGGAAACCGGCGAGTACGATCGCATCGTTTCTTTCTCTCGCCCCGGTGAATCCCAAGTGACCTTCATCGCCCGTGACTCCATGCATTCGGTGGAGGTTCCGGAGCTCTGGTATCAGGTGCGCAAGAAGGTCAGCGACATTCGCCATACCTTGCCGCCGGGCATTCAAGGGCCGTTTTTCAACGATGAATTCGGCACCACCTTCGGCAACATCTACGCCCTGACCGGCGAGGGTTTCGACTACGCCGTGCTCAAGGATTACGCCGACCGCATCCAGATCCAGTTGCAACGGGTCAAGGACGTGGGCAAGGTCGAGTTGCTCGGCCTGCAGGACGAGAAAATCTGGATCGAGTTGTCGAACGTCAAACTCGCCACCCTCGGCCTGCCACTGGCGGCGGTACAGCAGGCGCTTGAAGAGCAGAATGCGGTGTCTACGGCGGGCTTCTTCGAAACCAGCAGCGAGCGATTGCAGTTACGGGTAACGGGGAATTTTCAGACGGTTGACGAGATCAAGAATTTCCCGATCCGCGTCGCAGATCGTACGTTCCGTATCTCCGATGTGGCCGATGTGCGCCGTGGCTTCAATGATCCACCGGCACCGCGCATGCGCTTCATGGCCGAGAACGCTATCGGTCTTGCGGTCGCGATGAAGGACGGCGGCGATATTCTGGTGCTGGGCAAGGCGCTGGAAATCGAGTTCGACCGCATCCAGAAAGACCTTCCGATCGGCATGCAGCTGCGCAAGGTGTCCGATCAACCAGCCGCGGTGAAGACCGGTGTCGGCGAATTTGTCCAGGTGTTGGTCGAAGCATTGGCCATCGTGTTGCTGGTGAGTTTTTTCTCCCTCGGCGTGCGCACCGGCATGGTGGTCGCCCTGGCGATTCCGCTGGTGTTGGCCATGACGTTTGCCTGCATGTATTACCTGGGCATCGGTCTGCACAAGATTTCCCTTGGTGCGTTGGTTTTGGCGCTGGGCCTGCTGGTGGATGACGCCATCATTGCCGTGGAAATGATGGCGATCAAAATGGAGCAGGGCTTCGACCGGGTCAAAGCGGCGAGCTATGCCTGGACCAGTACCGCGTTCCCGATGCTCACCGGCACGCTGATCACCGCGGCCGGTTTTCTGCCGATTGCCACGGCGCAATCGGGCACTGGCGAATACACCCGTTCGATCTTCGAGGTGGTCACCATCGCGCTGTTGGCATCGTGGGTGGCGGCGGTGCTGTTCGTGCCTTATCTGGGGGAAAAACTCCTGCCGGACCTGGCGAAAATTCATGCGTCGAAACACGGCCCTGGCCAGCCAGATCCTTACGCCACGCCGTTCTATCAGCGTGTCCGGCGTGTGGTGGAGTGGTGTGTGCGCTGGCGTAAAACCGTGATCACGGCGACCGTGGTGTTGTTCATTGCCTCCATCGTGCTGTTCCGTTTTGTTCCGCAGCAGTTCTTCCCGGCGTCCGGCCGACTGGAGTTGATGGTCGACCTGAAACTCGCCGAAGGCGCTTCCTTGAGCAACACCGCCGAGGAGGTCAAACGTCTCGAAGCATTGCTCAAGGACAAGGCAGGGATCGATAACTACGTGGCCTACGTCGGCACCGGTTCGCCGCGTTTTTACCTGCCGCTGGATCAACAACTGCCTGCCCCGAGCTTCGCCCAGTTTGTCGTGCTGGCCAAGACCATCGAGGATCGCGAACCTCTGCGCACCTGGTTGATCTCAACGCTCAACGAACAGTTCCCGACCCTGCGCTCGCGGGTCACACGCCTGGAAAACGGTCCGCCGGTAGGTTATCCGGTGCAGTTTCGGGTCACGGGTGAACACATCGAGGAAGTCCGCGCTCTGGCACGCAAAGTCGCCGCCAAGGTTCGGGAAAATCCGCATGTGGTCAACGTTCACCTCGATTGGGAAGAACCGAGCAAAGTCGTTTATCTGAACATCGATCAGGACCGCGCCCGAGCATTGGGCGTGAGCACGGCGAACCTGTCGAAGTTCTTGCAAAGTTCGCTGACCGGTTCCAGCGTCAGTCAGTACCGCGAAGACAACGAGTTGATCGAGATCCTGCTGCGCGGCACGGTGCATGAACGCACGGAGCTGTCGTTGCTGCCGAGCCTGGCGATACCGACGGACAACGGTCGCAGCGTGGCGTTGTCGCAGATAGCGACCCTGGAATACGGCTTCGAAGAAGGCGTGATCTGGCATCGCAATCGGCTACCTAACGTGACGGTGCGGGCCGATATTTATGGCAAGGAGCAGCCGGCAACGTTGGTGCAGCAAATCATGCCGACGCTTGATCCGATCCGCGCTGAATTGCCGGATGGGTATTTGCTGGATGTCGGTGGCACGGTGGAGGATTCGACGCGCGGACAGAACTCGGTGAAGGCCGGGGTGCCGTTGTTCATCGTGGTGGTGTTGACGTTGCTGATGCTGCAATTGCGCAGTTTCTCACGCACGGCGATGGTGTTTCTGACGGCCCCGTTGGGGCTGATCGGCGTGACGCTGTTCCTGATGGTGTTCCGTCAGCCGTTCGGGTTTGTGGCCATGCTCGGGACGATTGCATTGTCGGGGATGATCATGCGCAACTCGGTGATTCTGGTCGATCAGATCGAGCAAGATATCGCGGCGGGGCTCAAGCCTTGGCAGGCAATTATCGAGGCGACGGTGCGGCGGTTCCGGCCGATTGTACTGACGGCGCTGGCGGCGGTGTTGGCGATGATTCCGTTGTCGCGCAGTGTGTTCTTCGGGCCGATGGCGGTGGCGATCATGGGCGGGTTGATTGTGGCGACGGCGTTGACGCTGCTGTTTTTGCCGGCGCTCTATGCGGCCTGGTTTCGGGTTCGCAAAGAGTCGGATTGATGGTTTGACCTTGGCGGCCTTCGGGCCGACCAGGTTCATTGGGTTTTTTGTTGGCTGAGAGGGTGAGTGCATATCCGTTTTTTCGGTAACGGCCACTTTTGGTTTCGCCCTTACGGCGACTCACTTTTTTTTCAAACCCCTCCAAAAAAGTAAGCAAAAAAAGGCTCGCCCCTGACGTCCGGCCCCTCGCTGAGGCTCGGTGTTCCTTCGCTCCGGCATTCATCCGGGGGCATCGCCTCCGGTCGGCTTCGCTTCGACCTCCTCTCGATGTGTTCGACTTCGTCGAACGGCGCTTCGCGCCCACCCCCGGATGAACACCTCCACTCAGCCTTCCGACGGGGCGGGTGGATCAGGATCAAAAGCTGAAGGCGAGCTAACGCTCGGCCTGATGAGTGGTGAAGAGCTTGGTGTACGCTGTTCTGCCTTTGCTCTTCTGTAGGGGCGAGCCTGCTCCGGGCGGCGTTCCGACGGTGGCGGCCTGTCAGCCGACCAATCTCTCAAAGATGTATCCAATCCTATTGTGGGAGATTCTATGTTTGGGGGGAACTCCCAAGCATAGAATTTGGCGTGTATTCACTTTGGTTTTTCATCAGCGCGAACATCACTCTGGCGAGCTTGCGTGCCAGGATAACCAAGGCTTGAGTACCTTTTAGGCCTCTGGCCAGGTAGCTCTGGTAGTACGGTTTCCAGACCGGCGAGCGGCTGGCGGCCATGGCACTGTTGTGAAACAGGCGCCGAAACTCAGAGTCCCCTCGCTTGGATAGCCGACGCCTTTGATCCTTTTGTCCTGACTGCCTCACCCGCGGATCCATG
>NZ_LHVM01000002.1:0-97934 GCF_001269805.1 Pseudomonas sp. P1.8 | reverse complement strand
ATAGCGTCCTTAAGATCGCTATCGCCAGCAAGCCGGCTCCTACAGGGTGGGGTTCAGCGCTCTGTCAATTCGATCACGCAACAGGCGCCGCGAATGGAAACCTCGAGAAGACCTATGTTACCAACATGCTGAAGGCAATCATGGCGACCCAGTTGCGAAGCACTGTTACCGACTTTCACTTCCAGCGTTTCGCTGATGCTGAACACCAACACGGTGCCCGCCGAACTGAAGAACCGTTGCTCCCCACTCAACCACTGCAACCGCGCGGCATAACGCTGCGGTGCATAGATGAGGTTGAAATCGCGGATCGGACCGCCGAGCAATGTGCAGGAAACCTTGCTCTCGCCGCTGAACGCAAACGGGTCCAGCGGTAACAGTGACCGAGTGTCCTGGCCATCCACCGTCAGGCTCATGCCGTCACCCTGTAAAACCGTGATCACTCGCTCGTAACCGGCGAAGGTGGAAAACCCGCCCGACTCTCCGATGTCGGCAATCGAGAGGCGCCAGCCAAAGCCATCCAGGCCAGTACCAGCGTCACGGGCAATTTCCTCAGTGCTGCCGCCGCCGTTTTTCCACGGCATACGCGGGTAGTCTTTGGCGCGTAGAACCTTCAACTCATTCATTTGTGGAACCGACCTTCAAGACGATGACGGGAACCAGGGTGGATCAAGCGAGCGGCGGTCACCGGCTGACGACCGGACCAGGTGCGGCGACGAATCAGCAGGCACGGCTCGCCTTTTTCAATCTGCAGCAATTTGCATTCGGACGGCTCGGCCAGAATCGCCTCGACCACGTGCTCGCCCTCGGTCAGCGGCGCGACCTGGTTGAGGTAGGCGTAAGGCGTTTGCAGGGTGAAGTCCTGCTTGAGGTAGTCCGGCGCCACCAGCGCATTGACGAAACGGTCTTCGATTTGCACCGGGATGTCGTTTTCGAAATGCACGATCAGCGAATGGAACACCTTCTGGCCTTCGCGCATGTCCAGCGCCAAAGCGCGCTCGGAGCCGGCGGCCTCTTCTTCGAGGGTGATGACCTTGCACGTGTGGCGATGGCCACGGGAGGCGATTTCGTCGGCGATGTTGTGCACTTCGAACAGGGCGGACTGGCTTTTCGGCTCGGCGACGAACGTGCCGACACCTTGCATGCGCACCAACAGGCCGTCGGCGGTCATCTCGCGCAAGGCGCGGTTGATGGTCATGCGGCTGAAGCCCAACTGGCTGACCAGTTCGCTTTCCGACGGAACGCGATAGTGCGGCGGCCAGTTACCACTGTCGATTTGCTGGGTGATCATCTGTTTGACGCGGGCGTACAAGGGCGCCGGACTGTCGCCCATGTTCGCGGCCAACGGAGAGACTGGAGGCGGAGTCGGCACGGTTAATCCTTGGTCGTTTAGTGAATGTCGCTAGCTTGCCGGAGTTTACCGAGCAGGCAAACGTCTGTATATGTATATACAAATAACACACGATGGGGTGCTGAACCATGTCCGCCTTCTTTGCCGAACGCGCGCTGCTGCCTAGTGGATGGGCCAACAATGTACGTCTTGAGGTCAACGCCGACGGCGTATTGACCCATATTCAGGCCGATTCCAACGCAGATGGCGCCGAACGGCTGAGCGGTCCGCTGCTGCCGGGCATGCCGAACCTGCACTCCCACGCCTTCCAGCGGGCCATGGCAGGACTGGCGGAAGTGGCGGGCAACCCGAACGACAGCTTCTGGACCTGGCGCGATTTGATGTATCGCCTCGTCGGAAAAATCAGCCCGGAGCAACTCGGCGTCATCGCCCGTCAGCTGTACATCGAAATGCTCAAGGCCGGTTACACCTCGGTGGCGGAGTTTCATTACGTCCATCACGACCGCAACGGTCAGCCTTACGCCGATCCGGCTGAACTGGCGCTGCGTATCAGCCAGGCTGCCAGCGCTGCCGGGATCGGCTTGACCCTGCTGCCGGTGCTTTACAGCCATTCCGGTTTCGGTGGCCAGACGCCGAACGAGGGTCAGCGTCGCTTTATCAACAGCACCGAAAACTACCTCACGCTGCAATCACGCTTGCAACCGATGCTGGCGCAGCAACCCGCGCAGTCCCTGGGATTGTGTTTCCACTCATTGCGCGCAGTTACGCCGCAACAAATCAGCGAAGTGCTGGCGGCCAGCGACCAGCAATGCCCGGTGCACATCCATATCGCCGAGCAGCAGAAAGAAGTCGAAGACTGCCTGACCTGGAGTGGCCGACGTCCGTTGCAATGGCTTTACGAAAATGTCGACGTTGATCAGCGCTGGTGTCTGGTCCACGCGACCCATGCCAACCCGGAAGAAATCACGCTGATGGCCAAGAGTCGCGCCATCGCCGGCCTGTGCCTGACCACCGAGGCCAACCTCGGCGACGGGATTTTCCCGGCAGTGGATTTCCTCGCTCAGGGCGGACGCATGGGCATCGGTTCCGACAGTCATGTGTCGCTGAGTGTGGTGGAAGAATTGCGCTGGCTGGAATACGGCCAGCGTCTGCGCGATCAGCGACGCAACCGTTTGTATGGCGCGGATCAGCCGATGGTCGGGCGCACGTTGTTTGATGCGGCGCTGGACGGTGGTGCCCAGGCGCTGGGGCAACCGATTGGTGCGCTGGAAGTCGGCAAGCGCGCCGACTGGCTGGTGCTGGACGGCAACGATCCGTACCTGGCGACAGCCAATGGCGACGGGATTTTGAATCGCTGGCTGTTTGCCGGTGGGGATCGCCAAGTGCGCGATGTGTTGGTGAATGGGCAGTGGGTGGTGCGTGACGGTCGGCATGCGGACGAAGAAGAAAGCAACCGCGCCTTCACTCAGGTCCTGCGCGATCTCCTGGGCTGAAACAAATCCCTGTAGGAGCTGGCTTGCCAGCGAAGGCGATCTGTCAGGCAACACATCGGTTGCGGTCTGATGGCCTCTTCGCTGACAAGCCAGCTCCTACAGGGGTATGTGTGGTCAGTTCGACGTTTTCGCCATCTGCGTATCCGATGCTCGCCAGATCAGCCGCGTAGTGTCGTAACCCTGCTGACGCGCCTTGCTCAGCAGCTCTTCACGCACCACACCGTTTACGGTTGGTGTGCGTGACAACAGCCACAAGTATTTGCGGCTCGGATCACCAACGATGGCGGTCTTGTAGTCATCGCTGACGTACAACACCCAGTATTCGCCCTTTGCCGTGCCCGGAATCAACCGGGAAAACCAGGTATCGAACTCGACCCACAATTTGTCGGTCTTGCCCGGTACCTGCGGATAAGCCGTGCCCTTGACCTCCTCCCATTGCCACTGCGGCGTCAGGCAGCGATTCAACACCGCGACGTTACCGTCAGGCTTGAGCGTGTAATGGGCTTCGGATTGCGCGCAATCGCGCTGGAAATACATCGGCAACCGAGCCAATTCGTACCAGGTGCCCTGGTAACGCTTGAGGTTGACGCTGTTGACGGTTTTGGGCGCCAACGGATCGTGGCCAGACGTGGCGCAGCCGGCCAACACCAGGCCGGCAAAAAGGATGATCAACAACCGCTTCATTATTTTTCTCCCGTGGGCAACTCGCCCCGGTTTACTTCAGGCCTTGGCCGGAAAACATCAGCACTTTGTCACCGGCATACTGCACGCTGATAAAGCTGTTCTTGTCACCCCAGGTGCAACTGGACATGCCGAGCGCGCCGGAACAATCGGCGGGTTTGCCCAACAGGGTTTCGACCTCGGCCTTGGTCATTCCTGACGAGAGCTTCGAATAGTTTTCCTGATTGACCTTGCTGCACGCAGCCAACAATACGCAAAAGGAAAGCAGGGCGATGGAACGCAGCGACATGGTGTAACTCCGGGGTGTAGGGGAATGGCATGACTGCCAAGCTGAACCTTAGAAGAGAAAACCCCTGTCTGGTTCCCTGACGACAGGGCTATTTATTGACCCGCTCGTCTGCCACTCGGCGAAAAAACAGGCAACCTTTTTTGTCTATCCGGTTTTTCGTCGATTTTCATCAAATCCGCCTAATCTTTGGCGCCGCACAGTCGACATAGGTGCAACGCAAACGCCACGCACGTGACGTTTGCCTCTCCTTTGTTGACCAGCCCCTCTGCGGTAGCTCATCCAATGACCCGAAACATGAAATTCAGCCACAAGATCTTGCTGGCTGCCGCCCTCGTGGTGGCCGTCGCATTCGCTTGTTTCATCCTGTTCAACGACTATCGCCAGCGCCAGACCCTGCGCAGCAACACCGAAGCCTCGATGCAGGAGCTCGGCAGCCTGACCACCAGCAACATCCAGACCTGGCTGGAAAGCCGCATGCAGTTGCTGCAATCGATGGCGCAACAGGTCAGTGCCGACGGCAATGCGACCGCCAGCCTGAAGCGCATCATCGACCTGCCCGCCTACACCGGTAATTTCCAGCTGAGTTACTTCGGCGGTGCCGAGGGCGTGATGTTCTCCGTCCCGGCCGGTAACCGCGCAGCGGACTATGACCCACGCGCCCGTGGCTGGTACAAGGCAGCGGACAGCGCGCAACAGACTATCGTCACCGAACCGTACATCGCAGCCTCGTCCGGCAAACTGGTGATCACCGTGGCAACCCCGGTGCAGCGTCAAGGCCAGATGATTGGCGTGGCCGGGGCCGACATCGACCTGTCCAGCGTCAGCGCGATCATCAATTCGCTGAATTTTGGCGGTCACGGTCATGCCTTCATCGTCGGCGCCGACGGCAAAATCCTGATTCACCCGGACAACAAACTGGTACTCAAGAACCTGAGCGAGGCCTATCCCAACGGCGCGCCGAGAGTCAGCCCGGGCATGAAAGAAGTCGAGATCGACGGCAAGCGCCAGTTCATCTCGTTCACCCACGTCAACGGCGTACCGTCGGCAGACTGGTACGTGGCGCTGGTGCTAGACCAGGACACCGCGTTCGCAATGCTCAGCGAGTTTCGCACCTCGGCGATCATTGCCATGGTGATCGCGGTGGTGATCATCATCGCGTTGCTGGGCATGCTGATCAGCCTGTTGATGCAACCGCTGCTGACCATGGGTCGCGCCATGCATGACATTGCTGAAGGCGAAGGTGACTTGACCAAACGTTTGATCATCCACGGCCATGACGAATTCGGCGCGCTGGGGCTGTCGTTCAATCGTTTCGTCGAACGTATTCACACCTCGATCAGCGAAGTGTCCTCGGCCACCGGCCAGGTCAACGAAGTCGCTCTGCGTGTTGTAGCAGCGTCCAACTCGTCGATGTTCAACTCCGACCAGCAAGCCACGCGCACCAGCAGCGTGGCCGCGGCAATCAACCAGCTCGGTGCCGCCGCCCAGGAAATCGCACAGAACGCCGCCCTTGCCTCGCAACATTCGAGCGACGCCCGCGCTCTGGCTGAAGACGGTCAACAGGTTGTGGATAAAACCATCGCCGCCATGCAACAGCTCTCGGCGAAGATCAGCGATTCGTGCGGCAATATCGAGACGCTCAACAGCAACACGGTCAACATCGGGCAGATCCTGGAAGTGATTACCAGTATCTCCCAGCAGACCAACCTGCTGGCACTCAACGCCGCCATCGAAGCCGCACGAGCCGGTGAAGCAGGTCGCGGTTTCGCAGTGGTTGCCGATGAAGTGCGCAACCTCGCCCACCGCACCCAGGACTCGGCGCAGCAAGTGCAGACGATGATCGAAGAGTTGCAAGTCGGCGCCCGGGCAGCGGTGAGCATCATGACCGACAGCCAGCGCCAGAGCGAAAGCAGCGTCGGCATCGCCAACCAGGCGGGTGAGCGACTGGGGAGCGTGACCCAGCGCATCGGTGAAATCGACGGTATGAACCAATCGGTTGCGACCGCGACAGAAGAGCAAACGGCGGTGGTGGAGTCGATCAACGTCGACATCACCGAGATCAACACGCTGAACCAGGAAGGTGTGGAAAACCTGCAGTCGACCTTGCGTGCGTGTGCCGATCTTGAACGGCAGGCGGCGCGGTTGAAGCAGTTGGTGGGTAGTTTCAGGATCTGAGGCGCTCTCGCGGGCCTCATCGCTGGCAAGCCAGCTCCTACAGGGATCTTTGTCGTACTGGAGATCTACTGTAGGAGCTGGCTTGCCAGCGATGGCGGCATCAACAACAGCGAAAAATCAGAACCGAGAGCCCGGCTTCGACAGAAACACGAGTTCCTGTGCAGTACTCTCCCTTCCCAACACCGCATTGCGATGGGGAAACCGTCCGAACTGCGCAATGATTTTCTGGTGCTTCTCGGCGTAATCCAGGTAGTCGGCAAACAGCGCCCGATCACCGTCAGGCTGCTGCGCCACCAACTCGATGTAACGCCAGACGCCTTCGTTCTGCACCGCGAGGTTTTCGCTGTGCTCGAACACCAGATAGATAAACACCCGTTGAATCGGCCGCAACTGCCGATCGAAATCCGCCGCAATGCCTTGGACTACAAGAGTCTGTGCCTGGGGATCGCCGGAAAATGCTTTGGGCGTGTCGCGAAAGATCATTCGTGGGAGTTGATCGAGTAACAGCACCAGCGCCAGCCAACCTTCGGGACATTGCATCCACTCGGTCAATCCGCCGGCCAGTGCCTGCTCGACCTGGTCCCCGAAACGCGTGCGCGCTTCGAGGTCCTGGCTGTCGCGCTTGCCGAACCACAACTTGCCCTGCTGCGCCGCCACTTCACCCGGTGTTTCGAAGTTTCCGAACCACCAGTCAAGCAACGGCTGCCAGGGCGCGTTCATGGTTTATTCCTTGTGGTAAGCCGTGACGCGGGCAACTTCTTCTTTCGAACCGAGGAACACCGCTACACGCTGGTGCAGGCCTTCGGGCTGGATGTCGAGGATGCGCTGGTGACCGTCGGTGGATGCGCCGCCCGCTTGTTCCACCAGGAACGACATCGGGTTGGCTTCGTACATCAGGCGCAGTTTGCCCGGCTTGGACGGCTCGCGGCTGTCACGTGGGTACATGAACAGACCGCCACGGGTCAGGATGCGGTGCACGTCGGCAACCATCGCCGCGACCCAGCGCATGTTGTAGTTCTTTTTCAACGGGCCTTCATCGCCTGCCAGCAACTCGCTGACGTAGCGCTGTACCGGCGCTTCCCAGTGACGCTGGTTGGACGCGTTGATGGCAAATTCCTGGGTCGCTTCAGGAATGGTGATGTTTTCATGGGTCAGTACGAAGCTGCCCATTTCACGGTCCAGGGTGAAGCCTTTCACGCCGTCGCCCAAGGTCAGGATCAACATGGTCTGTGGACCGTAGATCGCGTAACCGGCGGCCACTTGCTGGGTGCCTGGCTGCAGGAAGGCCTTTTCATTCAAAGGCTCGTTCTGGCTCAGGTATTCGTTCGGGCAACGCAGTACCGAGAAGATCGTGCCGACCGGGGCGTTGATGTCGATGTTCGACGAACCGTCCAGTGGGTCGAATACCAGCAGGTAGGCGCCTTTCGGGTATTTGCCCGGGATCTGGTAGGCATTGTCCATTTCTTCGGACGCCATGCCGGCCAGGTGACCGCCCCATTCGTTGGCTTCGAGCAGGATCTCGTTGGAGATCACGTCGAGCTTCTTCTGCACTTCGCCCTGGACGTTTTCAGTGCCCATGCTGCCCAGAACGCCACCGAGGGCGCCTTTGGACACGGCGTGGTTGATCTCCTTGCAGGCACGCGCCACCACTTCGATCAGGAAGCGCAGATCGGCAGGAGTGTTGTTGCTACGGGTCTGCTCAATCAAATAGCGACTCAAGGTAACGCGGGACATGGAAGGCTCCGGTGGAATGGGGGGGCTAAAAACCCGCGCAGTTTAACGCGAGTCGGGGCGCATTTCCTCCTATCAGACGTGATCGGCCAAAGAGAGTTCATGCGCGGGGTTGAGCGTAGATGGAAATGGGCTGGATGTGAGCTTGCGAACAGAGGTCATTTCGGCATTTTTATTGACTGGACGACCGCTATCGCGAGCAGGCTCGCACAGGGGTACGCATTCCAACTGTAGGAGCGAGCCTGCTCGCGATTGGGTGCGCAGCACCCACCATCAGGATTTTTCTGATGGTCTGCGCAGCAGGCTGAACGCCATCGCCGCCAAAAACAACACACTGAGCAACAACACCGCCCACAAGCCGAACTTCTTCCAGTTGGTCTCGATCGGCGCAGACGCGGCGCTTGTAGACGGCTGCGTCACCACCGCCCCGACATCCACCCTGGCCCGGCCCAAAGTCGCGAGCTTCGCCGGACTGTAATCCGGGATCAGCGTCGACAGCGGCAAGTTCGCCGCCTTCGCCGTCGTATTGCCCACGGCCAGCGTGTAAGGCCCCGGCCCACGCGCCAGAAACACCAGTCGCGTAGCACGCACGGCAAACTTCAGCGCCGGCACCTGATCACCCAGGCCACCACCGCGTTCGTCCACGTTCAGTTTCAATTGCTGGACGATTTGCCCCGACAACTGCAGTTCGTTTTGCACTACGTCCTGACCATTCTGGGTCAGGCGATAGAGCAATCCGTTGCTCAACGACTGCCATGGCAGGCTGCTGTCGCGCCGCCCGGCCAGACTCACTGGCGCAAGGCTGTTGGGCTGGCTCAACTCGACCTGCACCCGCTCGACACTCAGCCCCATCGGCAACTGCCAGGTGTACTCACCTGTCTTCACGCTGCTGCCGGCCAATGCCTGGGACCAGACCAACGGCAGCGGCAGGTTTCGAGTACTGGCGCTCTGCAGTTGTGCCGAAGTCAGTGTCGGTGCCGAATGCGGCGTGATCCACAGCAACCGCAGGTAACGCGCCGACTGGCCCGGCAGGTTGACTTCATGCTGCTCGACCCGCTCGTCGGAAAAGGTCAGACGCGCCACCTGCCCTTCACCCCAGGACTGCCAATGCTGCAAATCATCGCTGGCTTCGACGGTGAAACGCTGGAAGCCGTCGCGCTCGCTGGTCCAGTCGAGAACCAGCTGCTGCAACGGCGCCTTGATAGCGGAAGCGTCGAGCAACCAGCCGCGCAACTCCTCCTCACCCGCCTCCAGCTGACTGGAGGGCTGCACCTGGACCAATGTGCCGTTGCTGCTCGATTGCACCCGCACGCTCGGCGCGGTTTCAGTGGCGTCCATGGAGTTGTACAACGGAAACCATTTCACCTCGGTCAAGGTGCGCGTTTCATTGCTCCGCGCCGACTCCCTGGCCAAGGCATAAGCCTGAACATCGCCCACGGCATTGAACACACGCACGTCGCTCAGGTCGGCCTGCCGTGCACTCAGTTGTACGTTCAGGGGCAGTTCAAGGCGATACCAAGGACCGTCGCCCGTCACCGACAAAGGCACTTGGGTGGTGAAGTCCGCCGGTTTTTCCTGGGCAACCGCCGACAACATCACACCCATGGCAACAACACCCAGCCAACCCAGGTTCAGCTTCTGCCTCAAGACGACACTCCTTCGCCATCCGTGACCGGTTTCTCGATATCCGGCACAGGTTCGGCACGCTTGGGCGGCAGCGGGGCGAAATAGCCCACCACCAGCAGCAACACGCCGACACCGATAAACGACACGATCCGCGCCAGCCCGCCGCGATTACTCAATTCGACAAAGAACAGCTTGGTCACGACCACGCCGATCAAGGCCGCGCCGATCAACCAGACTTCGCGGCGACGGCGCAAATGGCCGCCGATCATCAGGCTCAGGGCCATCAAGGTCCAGACGATGGACAGACCGGCTTGTACACGCATCGACGCCAACAACAGATCCAGCTCGAACGGCACCCCACTCCAATGGTGCGCCGTACGCATTACCAAAGCGGTAAAGAACACGAACAGCGAGGCGCCTACGGCCCCTTGAGTGGCGATGACGGCGTAATCCTCGCGAACCGCCAATTGTGTCATGGCGCTGCGGGACCAGACATAGATGCCAAACAACGCGAACAACAGGCCCAGCTCCAGCGGGTTGATCAATGGCAAGTAGGGCAGTGGGTCGGCGTTGCCGTCACTGGCGACATTCGCCAACCAGAACCAGCCGAGCATCATCAACGCCAGCGGTGCGGCGGCGTATATACGGTATTCACGCGGATACGCCGACACCGGCCAAGGCCAAGCGCGAGGTGCCGCCATCAGTACCAGATACAGACTTGGCAGAATTGCCCAACCCAACCAGCGCCAGGCGTTGTATTGCTCGGACAACACCAGCAAGCCGTAACGCAGCTCCAGAGCCAGTACACCCATCAAGAGCCAACAACCGAGCACATGGGCGACGCTCGCCACGCGTGCTGGCAGCATTGGCGCCAGGCGGTGCAGGGACATGAAATGCACGACGAACACGGCGGCCCAAGCCAGCCAGCCAAAGTTGGCCGCCGGGTGATAACGCGAGTGCCAGGCCGCGAGCAGTACCAGCGCCGCCGCGGGAATCAACACCGTGCCGAGTCCCCCCAGTGACGGCCATTTCAGACGCAGCGCCAATACTGTCCACAACGCCACACTCACGGCAGCGATGCCCAATAACAAAGTCGCCCACATCGGCAACGGCGCAAAATGCACCACTTCGATGATCCAGGCCAACGCCCACCAGCCTGCGCCCCACACCAACAGCGCCTGGGACAGGCGCAACAGGTTTAGCCCCTCCAACGCCGCGAGCGAATGACCAATCTGCAAACGCCAGGCTCCGGCCATCGCCGCCAGCCCCAGCACCAGTGGCGCCCAGAATCCAGCGTGAGCCAAGGGATTCAGCCCTTCACTGAACAGCGGCCGCGTCGCCAGGAAAAACGCGCCACCCAACAGCTGAACAGCGAGCGCGGTGAACACGAACGAGCGCGATGACAGGCGCAGGCCAACCAACAAGGTCAGCGCCCCGGACAGGGCCCAACTGATCACCGTGCCATGACTGAAGAAAAACAACGGCGCCAGCAAATAGAGAAACGCCAGCCCGAGGCACGCCAGGACTGGCAGGCCTTTCAGTTCCCAAGGCCTGATCTGTTCCGGCAGGGCCTTACGCAACTGGTAGAAGCTGAACAGCAACGCGACGCCCAGTAACAGCGCGCCTAGCGGAACGCCGCCGAGCAGGCTGCTCTCGCTGTCGTGCAGTTCGCTGAGAAACACCAGCGCCGAACCCAGTTGCAGGAGCAAGGCAAAGGCTCGGGCCACGGGCCTTTGCTGGCGCAGGCCGAGCCAGAAGATCCCCGCGCCCTCTACCGCCCACGCCGCTGTCGTCCAGCGTGCATCGAGCCCCAGCGGAATCGCCAGGCTGGCAAAGATCACGCCCAAGGCCAGGCAGGTTTCCCCCAGCAACAGCGTGCGCCCGGCCATCAGCCAACGGGCCAGCCCCATGTAAATCATGCCCAGCGCCAAGGCACTGAATGCCGCCGCGAACTCCAGATGCTGCACCAGTGCGAACTGCAAGCCGAAACCCACCAGCGGCGGACCGAACAGCAGCGTGCCGTCGACGTAGTTGCCCTTGCGCGCTGACCATTGCAGCAGCGACTGGCGACTGCCCTCTGCCGGTGCATCGCTCATTTCCAGCAGCCTGCGGCGGGCGAACAGCAGACCAATGGCCAGGTACATCAGGAAAAACAAAATCAGAAACGGCTCGGTGCTCCACAACTGCTCCGGCGAGTAAGTGCGCAGGCCCCAGGCGAAACCGATGCCGAAGGTGCCGCTGAACCCGATGGCATTCAACAGCCGCCAGGCCTTGAACCAGGCGATGGCGAAGATGCCTGCATTGAGCAGGGCAAAGTAGCTGAACAGCGCGACGTGGCTGCCGGCGCCAGTGGAGGCCAGGAGTGGTGCGGCGAAACCACCCAGTGCGGCAGCGGCGGCCAGCCCCAGGGAGTCCTGGGTAATGGCGAGAATCGCCGAACAGACCGTCACCGCCACCAGCAAGCCAAACCCCGCCGAGGGGTCGAGCAGTGGATGCAGACGCATCCCGGCAAACACCGTCAGGTACAGTACGGCGATCCCGGCGCCTTGCAGGATCAACGCATAACCGTTGTTGCGCGCTCGCAACCACCAACCCAACCCGAGCAACCCCAAGGCTGCCGCCGCAACGCCTGCGTACCGCAACTCAACCGGGACCACCACGCCTTCGGTCGCATAGCGCAGCAGAAAGGCCAGACCGAGGAACAGCAGCACCACGCCGACCCGCAACACGGTATTGCCGCCGAACAACCAGGCCCGGGCGCCGCTGATGGCTCGGTCGATGAAGTTCGGGCCGCGCGGGGGGACAGGTGGTTGTGTCTGACGGGCGAGCGTCTCGGCCTTCCAGGCATCGGCGGGCTGCGCACGATTGGTTTCGGTGGCCGCTGCGGCGATCGGCTCGAGTTCGGGTGGCAGCTCCCAGAGCAACTCCGTGGCTGCGGCAGATGCTTCATCGAGGATGGCTTCAGGTGAGACAAGGGGTTCGCGGATTTCCGGCACCTTGACGCCCGATGCTTCGAGCAGCGCCAGCCTTTGCTCGACCGCCTGCAGCGCTACCTGCGCCTGCTCCAGCAAACGTTGCTGCTCGACGGCCTGCGAGTCCATTCGAGCCATGCGCAGGGCCTGGCCGATACCCAATCCGAGTAACGCGCCCAACAGTGCATCGCTGAATGACTCGTCAAGTATCCAGCCGAGCACCAGCCCTGTCAGCATGAACATCCATTGCATGGTCGATATCCCTAAGCGCATTGGCCAATCCGGAAAGATTAGCTCAGCCGTATCCATAAAGATCGCAGCCTTCGGCAGCTCCTGCATAGTCGCGGTATGACGCGATCCTGTAGGAGCTGCCGAAGGCTGTGATCTTTTTCGGCGCGCCAGTATATCCGCCTGTCTGAAGACTTACTCCAGCGCCTTCCAGATTTCCGTGGCGTACTCGCGAATGGTCCGGTCCGATGAGAACCAGCCCATCCGCGATGTATTTAGCACCGCAGAGCGCCACCACTCCTTCGAATCGTGCCAATGAGCCTCGACGCGCATCTGGGCGTTCCAGTACGAGTCGAAATCGGCGCAGACCAGGAAGCGGTCGTGATCCACCAGCGAATCGATCAACCCGGTGTAACGGGACGGATCATCGGGTGAAAACACCCCACTGCGAATCGCTTGCAGTACATCGCCCAAACGGTGGGACGCGGCAATGTCCGACGCGGCGTTGAACTCATGGTTCTGCTTGCGCGCCTCCACCTGCTGCGCACTGAGGCCAAAGATGAACATGTGCTCGGCGCCGATGCGGTCGCACATTTCCACGTTGGCGCCGTCCAGGGTGCCGATGGTCAGCGCACCGTTGAGTCCGAATTTCATGTTACTGGTGCCTGAGGCTTCAAAGCCTGCGGTGGAAATCTGCTCGGACAAATCCGCCGCCGGGATGATGCTCTCCGCCAGACTGACGTTGTAGTTGGGCAGAAACACCACTTTGAGCAAGCCGCGAACCGTTGGGTCGTTATTGACCACCCGGGCGATGTCGTTGGTCAGTTTGATGATCAACTTGGCCTGGTGATAACTGGCTGCAGCCTTACCCGCAAAGATCTTCACCCGAGGCACCCAGTCGATTTCCGGCTCGGCACGGATCGCCTGGTACAAGGCCACGGTGTGCAACAGGTTGAGCAGCTGCCGCTTGTACTCGTGGATCCGCTTGACCTGCACGTCGAACATCGCCGCTGGATTGATCGCCACACCCAGCCGCTCATGGATCAGATACGCCAGGGCTTTCTTGCTATGCAGCCGTTGCTCGGCGAAGGCCTTGCGGAACGCGGATTTCTCGGCAAACGGTTCAAGGGCGAGCAAACGGTCTTCCGGGTTATCCAGTACTTCAGGCCCGAGGGCATCAACCAGCATCGACGTCAGTTCGGCGTTGGCCTGATACAGCCAGCGGCGGAAGGTGATGCCGTTGGTCTTGTTGTTGATCCGATCCGGATAGAGCTTGTGCAGTTCGGAGAACACCGTCTGGCGCATCAGTTGCGTGTGCAGCCCGGACACGCCGTTGATGCTGTGGGATCCGAGAAACGCCAGGTTGCCCATACGGACCCGGCGACCGTTGTCCTCCTCGATCAGCGATACCGCGCGCAACACGTCGAAGTCGTGGATGCCTTTGGCGCGCAGGGAGTCGATGTGCTGGGCGTTGATCAGGTAGATGATCTGCATGTGCCGCGGCAGCATGCGTTCCATCAGGCCGACCGGCCAGGTTTCCAGCGCTTCAGGCAGCAACGTGTGGTTGGTGTAGGACAGCGTATCGACAGTGACCTGCCACGCCGCGTCCCACGCGACGTCGTACACGTCGACCAGTTGCCGCATCAGTTCGGCCACGGCAATCGAGGGGTGTGTGTCGTTGAGCTGGATCGCCGCGTGGTCGCCCAGGGTCAGTACCGAGGTGTGCATGTTGCGATGACGGCGCAGCAGATCCTGCAAGGAGGCGGCGACAAAGAAGTATTCCTGACGCAGACGCAGTTCCTGACCGGCCTCGGTGCTGTCCGCCGGGTAGAGCACGCGGGAGATACTTTCGGCCCGGGCCACTTCGGCCACGGCGCCCAGGTGGTCGCCGGCGTTGAAGCGTTCCAGATGCAGATCTTCCATGGCCCGGGCGCGCCACAGCCGCAAGGTGTTGACGCTCGCCCCGCGCCAGCCCACCACCGGCGTGTCGTAAGCGATGGCTCGCACGGTCTCTGCCGGATGCCAGACTTGCCTGGACTTGCCGGCGTCGTCGGTCACGGTCTGCACACTGCCGCCGAAACCGATGGTGTAGACAACTTCCGGCCGCTCGAACTCCCACGGGTTGCCGAAATCCAGCCAGTGCTCGGTTTGTTCCTGCTGCCAGCCGTCGACGATGGCCTGACGGAACAAGCCGTGCTCGTAACGAATGCCGTAACCGTGACCAGCGATGCCGAGCGTCGACATGCTTTCCATGAAACACGCCGCCAATCGCCCGAGACCACCGTTGCCCAGGGCCGCGTCGGGTTCCAGCAAGCGGATGCGTTCAAGATCGACACCGAGCTCGGTCAGCGCCTCGCGGGCGACGTCAAGCAGGCCGAGGTTGCTCAAGCTGTCGTAGAGCAGCCGGCCGATGAGGAACTCAAGGGAGAGGTAATAAACGCGCTTCTGACCTTTGCGGTAGATCTGTCGCGTATGGTCCATCCAGTGCTCGACCATGTGATCACGTGCGGCAAGGGCAATGGCTTCGAACCAGTCATGGTCAAAGGCGTGATCCGGGTCTTTGCCCACCGCGTAGGTGAGTTTCGTCAAGACGGCGTCGCGGAATGCGGCCACCTCTGCTTCGCGAACAAGTGGTTCTTGAGTCATCGATAAGACCTCGAGCGAGCTTGGGTTGTCTGAGCCTAGACGGTCTGACAGGCGGTAGAGGCTCTGGTTCGGCAGTTTTTCGAGTGAGTGTGAGCCAGGTCGACATTAGGTTGTCGTGTGCCTGAATGAATGCAGGGGCCGTGCCGAATTTTGATCCTCTTGAACCGAGCGTGAAAAAAACTGGCGAAAGGTTGTTCAAAAATCCACCAGTCCCGGTATGATCGCGCGCCCTGATGCACACGCTGGTAACAACCGATGATGAAGCCCAACCTGATCGCCGCCGCGGAGATCGACCGACTCGATACCTGGGCCAAGTACTCTGCCCCGATGTGCGGCTCGTGCATGTCCAGCTGCTGCACCCTGCCGGTCGAGGTCAAGATCAAGGATCTGATCCGTATCGGCATCGTCGATGAATTCGAGCTGGGCGATCCGCCGAAGAACATCGCCAAGCGTCTGCAGAAGGAAGGCCTGGTCGAGCGCTTTAACCAGAAGTCGGGCATCTTCACCCTTCAGCGCATGAGCAACAACGATTGCTACTATCTGGATCGTAAGAGCCGTCTGTGCACTATTTATGAAAAGCGCCCGGATACTTGCCGCAATCACCCGAAAATCGGCCCGCGGCCGGGGTATTGCGCGTACAAGCCCAAGGAAGTGGAGCGCGAGCGCAATTCTCGGTCGATTGAGCGGTTCTGATCTGCCCTGAAAATTCTGGCAGCTGATCGGCCGCCATCGCTAGCACAAACACCGCACAAACCCCAGACAAACAAAAACGCCCCCGGCCTTTCGACCGGGGGCGTTTTCATTCAGCCGGAACTAAAACTCAGTTCTTGGCTTTCTTGGCAGCGCGGGTACGCTCGCTTTCGTCCAGGATCTTCTTGCGAAGACGGATGGACTTAGGCGTTACTTCGCACAGCTCGTCGTCCTGGATGAATTCCAGAGCCTGTTCCAGGGTGAAGCGAACAGGTGGAACCAGAGCGATGGTTTCGTCTTTACCCGAAGCACGCATGTTGTCGAGCTTCTTGCCCTTGGTAGGGTTAACGCCCAGGTCGTTGTCACGGCTGTTCAGACCAACGATCTGACCGTTGTAGATTTCCTGACCGTGTTCTACGAACAACTTGCCACGCGCCTGCAGGGTTTCCAGGGAGTAGGTCAGTGCCTTGCCGGTTTCAACCGAAACCAGAACGCCGTTCTGACGGCCGGACATGTCGCCGGACTTCATCACGTCGTAACGGTCGAAGATCGAAGTCAGGATGCCAGCACCGTTGGTCAGGGTCAGGAACTGGTTACGGAAACCGATCAGACCACGAGCAGGGATGTTGTATTCCAGACGAACACGGCCTTTGCCATCCGGCACCATGTTGGTCAGGTCGCCTTTACGCAGACCCATCTCTTCCATCACCTTGCCCTGGGATTCTTCCGGCAGGTCGATGGTGACGTTTTCGTACGGTTCGTGCTTCACGCCGTCAACCAGACGGATGATCACTTCCGGACGGCCTACAGCCATTTCGAAGCCTTCGCGACGCATGGTTTCGATCAGTACCGAGAGGTGCAGTTCGCCACGGCCGGAAACCTTGAACTTGTCAGCCGAGTCGCCTTCTTCAACGCGCAGAGCAACGTTGTACAGCAGCTCTTTGTCCAGACGTTCCTTGATGTTACGGGAAGTCACGAACTTGCCTTCTTTACCGCAGAATGGCGAGTCGTTTACCTGGAAGGTCATGGAAACGGTTGGCTCGTCGACGGTCAACGGCTTCATCGGTTCAACGGTGTCCGGGTGGCACAGGGTGTCGGAGATGAACAGCGAGTCCATACCGCTGATGCACACGATGTCGCCTGCAGCAGCTTCTTCAACGTCTACACGGTGCAGACCGTGGTGACCCATCAGCTTCAGGATACGACCGTTACGCTTCTTGCCGTCGGCGCCGATAGCGACAACCGGGGAGTTCGGCTTGACGCGACCACGAGCGATACGGCCAACACCGATAACACCCAGGAAGCTGTTGTAGTCCAGTGCGGAGATCTGCATCTGGAACGGACCATCACGGTCAACAGCCGGCGCCGGTACGTTGTCGACGATCGACTGGTACAGCGGGGTCATGTCTTCAGCCATTTCGTTGTGGTCCAGACCGGCAATACCGTTCAGGGCCGAGGCGTAGACGACTTTGAAGTCCAGCTGTTCTTCGGTGGCACCGAGGTTGTCGAACAGATCGAAGATCTGGTCCAGAACCCAGTCCGGACGCGCGCCTGGACGGTCAACCTTGTTGATGCACACGATCGGACGCAGGCCGGCTTCGAAAGCCTTCTTGGTCACGAAACGGGTTTGCGGCATAGGGCCGTCTTGAGCGTCAACCAGCAGCAGAACGGAGTCGACCATCGACATTACGCGTTCAACTTCGCCGCCGAAGTCGGCGTGGCCCGGGGTGTCCACGATGTTGATGTGGTAGCCGTTCCAGTTGATGGCGGTGTTTTTCGCCAGAATGGTAATACCGCGCTCTTTTTCCTGGTCGTTGGAGTCCATCACGCGCTCGTCGTTGAGCTCGTTGCGCTCCAGGGTGCCGGATTGACGCAAGAGTTTGTCTACCAGGGTGGTCTTACCATGGTCAACGTGAGCAATGATGGCGATGTTGCGTAGATTTTCGATCACTTGTGTATCTCGATCAGAGGATTCGGTGTGCTGACAAGTCTTGGCAGCGATTTACAGTAGAGTCAGGCCTTGCCGTTACAGCTTGACGGCAGAGTCGGGGGGCCGGTGACGCAGGCCACAGGCATACAGCCCCGGGCTCTTAGCTCGGTCGATAAACGCGCACATTGGCATGCCCCTCACTGAGCAAATGGTGGGCATGCAGGCGACTCATCACGCCTTTGTCGCAATAAAGCAGGTACTGGCGAGTAGGGTCCAGTTCCTTGAAACGAGCGTTCAGTGCATAAAACGGCATCGTTTGTACCTCGATGCCAGCCAGGTCCAGCGGGTCGTCTTCAGCGGCATCCGGGTGACGGATATCGATGACGATTTGACCGGCCAGCGCCTCGCTGACTTCTTCAATTTGCAGGTCCTGGCCCAATTCATCGATCACGCGATCGATCGGCACCAGTTTGGCGTTTTCGAGCGCACGCTCGAGCACCGCCATGTCGAACTCTTTCTCTTCATGCTCGACGCGATGGCGTTTGGCTGCGGTCTTCGGATTGACCGAGATGACGCCGCAGTATTCCGGCATGTGCCGGGCGAAATCGGCGGTGCCGATTTCGTTGGCCAGGTCGATGATGTCCTGCTTGTGGCTGGCGATCAGCGGGCGCAAGACCAGCTTCTCGGTCACGCAGTCGATCACGTTCAGGTTCGGCAACGTCTGGCTCGACACCTGGGAGATCGCCTCTCCAGTCACCAATGCCTCGATGTGCAGTCGATCGGCAATTTGGGAGGAAGCGCGCAACATCATACGCTTCAATACTACGCCCATATGACTGTTATCGACTTTGCCGAGAATTTCGCCCAGCACTTCCTCGAACGGCACACTGACAAATAGCACGCGTTGGGAGCTGCCGTACTTCTTCCAGATGAAATGCGCGACTTCCATCACGCCCAGTTCGTGGGCTCGTCCGCCCAGATTGAAGAAGCAGAAGTGCGCCATCAGGCCGCGGCGCATGATCTGGTAGGCCGCCACGGTGGAGTCGAAGCCACCGGACATCAGCACGAGCGTCTGCTCCAGTGCTCCCAGCGGATAACCGCCGATGCCGTTGTGCTGGCTGTGGATCACAAACAACCGTTGGTCGCGAACTTCGATCCGGACTTCGATTTCCGGCTTTTTCAGGTCAATTCCGGCGGCGCCGCACTGACGGCGCAACTGGCTGCCGACATACTTTTCGATATCGATGGAGCTGAATGGGTGCTTGCCGGCCCGTTTGCAACGCACCGAAAAGATCTTGCCGGTCAACGCATCACCGTAGTGCTGCTTGCACTTTTCGACGATGTCATCGAAATCGCCCAGCGGGTACTCATCAATTTGCAGGAAATGCGCGATGCCAGGCATACAGCTCAGGCGCTCGGTCATCTCCTTGAGGGCCTTGGGCTCGGCGACACGGGTTTCCAGCTCGAGGTTGTCCCACACGCCGTTCACCACCACGGCCGGGTCCAGATCGCGGAGCACGGCACGGATGTTTTTGGCCAATTGACGGATGAAACGCATCCGTACCGGGCGGCTCTTGATGGTGATCTCGGGGAAGACTTTTACGATTAATTTCATGGAAACAGCGCGCGCATGGCCTGCCGAAAAAGGGGGGCGCGGATTATAGCGGAAATTGCTCAAGGTTTAACCAGTTAATGTGCAGAAGGTTTATCGTGCACCAAAACAGGTCATTTTGTGATTTAAGCGCTACATTACAGGGCGGTATTTTCTGCTTTAACGCGTATAGAAGGCTTATAAGCGTGTTTTTGGGGCAAAAAACCCATGGTGGGGCACTGGCATGCAATTTGCTCCCTTGTGAGGCAGGTTGCCTTGGCAGAGTATTCGCGCCGGCATCACCCACATTCCAAGGGCTATCCATTACTAAGCCCGAAGCCACCCGGAGGACACTATGTCGAAGTCGGTTCAACTCATCAAAGATCATGACGTCAAATGGATTGATCTGCGCTTCACGGACACCAAAGGCACTCAGCACCACGTGACCATGCCGGCTCGCGACGCGCTGGATGACGACTTCTTCGAAGTCGGCAAAATGTTCGATGGTTCCTCCATCGCCGGCTGGAAAGGCATCGAAGCTTCCGACATGATCCTGCTGCCGGACGATTCCACTGCTGTTCTGGATCCGTTCACCGAAGAGCCGACCCTGATCCTGGTCTGCGACATCATCGAACCTTCGAGCATGCAAGGCTACGACCGCGACCCACGTGCGATCGCCAAGCGCGCCGAAGAGCACCTGAAAGCCACCGGTATCGGTGACACCGTGTTCGCCGGTCCAGAACCAGAATTCTTCATCTTTGACTCGGTGAAATTCAAGTCGGACATCTCCGGCTCGATGTTCAAAATCTACTCCGAGCAAGGTTCGTGGATGTCCGACCAGGACATCGAAGGTGGCAACAAAGGTCACCGCCCAGGCGTCAAAGGCGGCTACTTCCCGGTTCCACCGTTCGACCACGACCACGAAATCCGTACCTCCATGTGCAACGCACTGGAAGAAATGGGCCTG
This sequence comes from Pseudomonas sp. P1.8, assembly GCF_001269805.1. Lineage (NCBI taxonomy): Bacteria > Pseudomonadati > Pseudomonadota > Gammaproteobacteria > Pseudomonadales > Pseudomonadaceae > Pseudomonas > Pseudomonas sp. P1.8. The sequence goes on along the minus strand of NZ_LHVM01000002.1, from coordinate 77,567 downwards.
ACCGTCGAAGTTCACCACCACGAAGTGGCAACTGCCGGTCAGAACGAAATCGGCGTCAAGTTCAACACCCTGGTGAAGAAAGCCGACGAAACTCAAACCCTGAAATACGTTGTACACAACGTAGCCGATGCCTACGGCCGCACCGCGACCTTCATGCCTAAGCCACTGTACGGCGACAACGGCTCGGGTATGCACGTGCACATGTCCATCTGGAAAGATGGCAAGAACACCTTCGCTGGCGAAGGCTATGCCGGCCTGTCCGACACCGCCCTGTACTTCATCGGCGGCATCATCAAGCACGGTAAGGCCTTGAACGGCTTCACCAACCCGGCGACCAACTCCTACAAGCGTCTGGTTCCAGGCTTCGAAGCTCCGGTAATGCTGGCCTACTCGGCTCGCAACCGTTCCGCTTCGATCCGTATTCCTTACGTGTCGAGCCCGAAAGCCCGCCGTATCGAAGCACGCTTCCCGGACCCGGCTGCCAACCCTTACCTGTGCTTCGCCGCACTGTTGATGGCTGGCCTGGACGGCATCCAGAACAAGATCCACCCAGGCGACGCAGCTGACAAAAACCTGTACGACCTGCCGCCTGAAGAGGCGAAAGAGATCCCACAAGTTTGCGGCAGCCTGAAAGAAGCCCTGGAAGAGCTGGACAAAGGTCGTGCGTTCCTGACCAAAGGCGGCGTGTTCTCCGACGATTTCATCGACACTTACATCGCTCTGAAAAGCGAAGAAGAAATCAAGGTACGTACCTTCGTACACCCACTGGAATACGAGCTGTACTACAGCTGCTGATCCGGTAGCGCTGCGGCACGCGGCGTGACAAAAAGAGGCCTCCTTCGGGAGGCCTTTTTTGTGGGCAACGTCTGACAAATTATTTCGCCATATCCTCCAGCAAACGCGGCGACGTCTGGCATCAAACACCTTGAATCACTCGTAGCCTGATCACTACCTGTATTCAAAGGATGGAATGATGAAAAACACCCTGTTCCGGTCACCGCTGATCGCACTGGCCGCCCTCTCTCTCCAGGGCTGCTCCGTACAATCTCCACCGTCCGCAATCGAAAAGGAAATTCTGCTGCAAAGCAGCAAATCCTGGGATGGCACACCTTACGCTCGTTATCCGCGTGCCGCGCCTGAGCTAACGCTGCTCAAGCTGAGGATACCGCCCAACACCCAGCTGCCCTGGCACACCCACCCCACTCCGAACGCCGGTTACATCCTCTCAGGTGAGCTGATCATCGAAGGCAGGGACAACGGCCAGACCCGGCGCATCAAACAAGGAGAAGCACTGGCCGAAATGGTCGATATCGCCCATCGCGGCGTCACCGGCGATGAACCGGTAGAACTTATTGTGTTCTATGCTGGGAGCGAGGGCATTCCATTGGCGGAGTAATCTTGCTTCGCACAGGGAGTCCGAAATGCGGCCACTTTTATTACTTCTGTTGCTGTCCCTCGCTTATCCCGTGATGGCGCAAATCTTCAAATACACCGATGCCGCCGGCAACACGGCCTACAGCAATCAACCGCCCAATGGCGTTGACGCCCAGACGGTTGATTTGCCCCCCGTCAACAGCATCCAGCGCCAACTACCCAGCGATACTGAACAGCCAGCGGCAGGCACCCGCTCCAGGCCGACCCACAACGACTACAACGTCCTGGAGCTTAGCGGGCTGCCAACCGCCGGAGTCGTGCGCGCCAACAACGGTACTTTCACGGTCGATGTGCTGATTGAACCGCGATTGCAAGGCACGCATTTATTACGCCTGTTGCTCGATGGCCAACCTTATGGCCAGCCGAGCAACGTACCGAGCCTGCAACTGATAAACATTGATCGCGGTGAACACGGTCTGGCGGTGCAAGTGATCGACGGCGAAAGAGTTGTACAGCAGAGCCCTACCGCAACCTTCACTGTTCAAAGAGCACACAAACGCTGAGGGCTATGGCTAACCGCTTGTCTGCCACCGCGCTAAGCATCCATAGCCTTGAGCGACGACAGAATCGGTCTTGAGACTCCAATAACACCGCGCAGCTTTAAGCACTATATTGGTGCAATCGATCACACTACTGCACAACTCCAACCCATTTTGGTTCGAAAGTACCCGCCAAAGCTGGCAGAACGCCACGCAATCGAGCGTCAAACGCCTGTATCAGGCCTTTAGCGCTTCTTTTCGGAGCCTTGGTTTGGTTTTTGCATTTTGTCTGCATCAGCGCTTTATTCATGCGCGCGCCCTGCTCCAAAAGAGGTCCTGAATGACCATCAGCGACGCACTGCATCGTCTGTTACTCGACAATTTGACGACCGCAACCATTCTGCTCGACGCGCAACTGCGCCTTGAGTACATGAACCCGGCAGCGGAAATGTTACTGGCCATCAGCGGTCAGCGCAGTCATGGGCAGTTCATCAGCGAGCTGTTTACCGAATCCACCGAGGCGCTCAATTCATTGCGTCAGGCGGTTGAACAGGCCCACCCGTTCACCAAGCGTGAAGCCATGCTCACCGCCCTCACCGGTCAGACCCTGACCGTCGATTACGCGGTTACGCCAATCCTGAGCAATGGCGACACCCTGCTGCTGCTTGAAGTCCATCCGCGGGACCGCTTGCTGCGTATCACCAAGGAAGAAGCGCAGCTGTCGAAGCAGGAAACCAGCAAGATGCTGGTGCGCGGCCTCGCCCACGAAATCAAGAATCCGCTGGGCGGAATTCGCGGAGCAGCGCAATTGCTGGCCCGAGAGCTACCGGAAGAAAGTCTGAAGGATTACACCAACGTCATCATTGAAGAAGCAGACCGCCTGCGTAACCTGGTCGACCGCATGCTCGGCTCCAACAAATTGCCGTCATTGGCGATGTGCAACATTCACGAAGTGCTGGAGCGCGTTTGTCATCTGGTCGAGGCCGAAAGCCAGGGTTGCATCACTTTGGTGCGTGACTACGACCCGAGCATTCCCGACGTCTTGATCGACCGCGAACAAATGATCCAGGCCGTGCTGAACATCGTGCGCAACGCGATGCAGGCCATCAGCAGTCAGAACGAGCTGCGCCTTGGCCGCATCAGTCTGCGCACCCGCGCCATGCGCCAGTTCACGATCGGCCATGTGCGCCATCGCCTGGTGACCAAGATCGAGATCATCGACAACGGTCCGGGCATTCCTGCTGAACTGCAGGAAACCATTTTCTTCCCCATGGTCAGCGGACGCCCGGACGGTACCGGACTCGGCCTGGCCATCACCCAGAACATCATCAGTCAGCACCAGGGCCTGATCGAATGTGACAGCCACCCGGGCCACACCACCTTCTCGATCTTTCTGCCACTGGAACAAGGAGCCACATCGACATGAGCCGTAGTGAAACCGTGTGGATCGTCGATGACGACCGTTCTATCCGTTGGGTCCTGGAAAAAGCCTTGCAACAGGAAGGCATGACCACGCAAAGCTTCGACAGTGCCGATGGCGTGATGAGCCGCCTGGCGCGCCAGCAGCCGGATGTGATCATCTCCGACATCCGCATGCCCGGCGCCAGCGGCCTGGACCTTCTGGCGCGGATTCGCGAATCGCACCCACGGCTGCCGGTGATCATCATGACGGCACACTCGGATCTGGACAGCGCCGTAGCGTCCTACCAGGGCGGCGCATTCGAGTACCTGCCCAAGCCGTTCGATGTCGACGAAGCGGTTTCCCTGGTCAAGCGCGCCAACCAGCACGCCCAGGAACAACAAGGCCTGGAAGTCGCCCCGATCCTGACCCGTACCCCGGAAATCATCGGCGAAGCGCCGGCGATGCAGGAAGTGTTTCGCGCCATTGGGCGCCTGAGCCATTCCAACATCACCGTGCTGATCAACGGTGAATCGGGTACCGGTAAAGAACTGGTAGCCCATGCCCTTCATCGTCACAGCCCTCGCGCCGCGTCGCCATTCATTGCGCTGAACATGGCGGCGATCCCGAAAGACCTGATGGAGTCCGAGCTGTTCGGCCACGAGAAAGGCGCATTCACCGGCGCGGCCAACCTGCGTCGCGGGCGTTTCGAGCAAGCCGATGGCGGCACACTGTTCCTCGATGAAATCGGCGATATGCCGGCCGATACCCAGACCCGCTTGCTGCGGGTATTGGCCGATGGCGAGTTCTACCGCGTCGGCGGTCATGTGCCAGTAAAGGTCGATGTGCGAATCATCGCCGCGACCCACCAGAATCTGGAAACGCTGGTGCACGCCGGGAAATTCCGTGAAGACTTGTTCCACCGCCTCAACGTAATTCGCATCCACATCCCGCGCCTGTCGGATCGTCGCGAAGACATTCCGACCCTGGCCAAACACTTCCTCAGCCGTGCCGCCCAGGAACTGGCCGTCGAGCCGAAGCTGCTGAAAAGCGAAACCGAGGAATACCTGAAGAACCTGCCTTGGCCGGGCAACGTGCGGCAACTGGAAAACACCTGTCGCTGGATCACGGTGATGGCTTCGGGTCGCGAAGTGCACATCGGCGACCTGCCGCCTGAACTGCTGAGCCTGCCGCAGGACTCGGCGCCCGTGACCAACTGGGAACAGGCACTGCGTCAGTGGGCCGATCAGGCGCTGTCTCGCGGTCAGTCGAGCTTGCTGGACAGTGCCGTGCCGGCTTTCGAGCGGATCATGATCGAGACTGCGCTCAAACACACCGCCGGTCGCCGTCGCGATGCCGCCGTCTTGCTGGGTTGGGGGCGCAACACCCTGACGCGCAAGATCAAGGAATTGGGGATGAAGGTGGATGGCGGGGATGAAGATGAGGGGGATGAGGGCTAGGTCGTCTTCAGAAATTAGCCATTAGCGAAAAGATCGCAGCCTTCGGCAGCGCCTACAGGCCTGCGCAAGACCCTGTAGGAGCTGCCGAAGGCTGCGATCTTTTTTGTTTGTGCACCGCCGCAATGCACCGTGAACCGCAATCGCGCACAAAAACAGCTTCGAAACCCAACCTGCTTTCGCAATCGAACCCCTTCCGAAAAAACACGAAAGCCCCGAATTCAGGGGCTTTCAGCGTTTCAAAAACGGTTTCTGGTTTCACTTTGTGAAAACTGGCACGCCGCCTGCAATAGTCCATTCAGTGATTCAGTTCACTACCCGGTTTCGGGGACCTTGGTACAGGCAGGCCGGGGATTCCCCTCTTTACACGGGCTCATACCGCACTTGCGACGAGCCCAAACAGTTTTGGGGCTCCTGATACAGGCAGGTCAGGGGTTCCTTCTTTACACCAGGCTCACCCCGCATTCGCGACGAGCCGCACGTTTTGGGGACCTTGGTACAGGCAGGCCGGGGATTCCCTCTTTTATTGCTCTCGGAGATGGATCTCCAGCCGCCAGCGGTCATCGACCTCACTACCAGCCCACTCGCCTTGCAGGGGTCGGGCCGCAACCAGTGTCAGCAACACCCCCTCATCACTTAAACGAACCCGCCAGTTCACGTCCTTGTCGCCCAGCTTGAGCTGGCCTTTGTGCGTCTTGCCTTGGGCGCCGAACAACAGCGCCACACTGCCATCGACGATCTCGCCGTGGGTCTTGGGTTCATTGTTGAACCACACCACCAGACCGTCGCTCGTCACTTCAATTTGCTGCAGTTCGCTGGGGTCTGGCGTGGTCAGGCGGCCAATCATCAGCCCCACCATCACACCGACAATCGCCAGTGATGCCATCACCCGCAGGAATAGTTTCGAACGCAAGTCGGCTTGCGGCGTAGAATGCCGCTCATCTTTACCTTCGGAGCCGTGCATGTTTCACGTCATCCTTTTCCAACCAGAAATTCCGCCGAATACCGGCAACGTTATCAGGCTGTGCGCCAACAGTGGCTGCCACCTGCATTTGATCGAACCGCTAGGCTTCGAGATGGACGACAAGCGTCTGCGCCGGGCCGGCCTCGATTACCACGAGTATGCCACCCTGCAACGCCACGCAGATCTCGCCAGCTGCCTGGAAAGCCTCGGTCATCCTCGGTTGTTCGCCTTCACCACCAAGGGCTCGCGACCGTTCCACGACGCCAGCTTCGCCCCGGGCGATGCGTTTATCTTTGGCCCGGAAAGCCGTGGTTTGCCGCCTGAAGTGCTCGACGCATTGCCCGCCGAGCAACGCTTGCGTTTGCCGATGCGTGAAGGCTGTCGCAGCCTGAACCTGTCCAACACCGTGGCCGTCGCCGTGTACGAAGCCTGGCGTCAGAACGGCTTCAACTAACACCACCCACCCTGTAGGAGCTGCCGAAGGCTGCGATCTTTTGATGTTGGTTTTCAAGATCAAAAGATCGCAGCCTTCGGCAGCTCCTACACGAAGTTTTCGTTTCCCCCATGAAAAAAGCGCCTTCAGAGGCGCTTTTTTCATGGAGCAAACGAAGCTTTTACTGCACGGTTGGCGTCTCGCCGGCTGCCTGCATGCGTTGCAGCTCTTGCGCGTACAGAGCGTCGAAGTTCACCGGCGCCAGCATCAATGCCGGGAACGAACCGCGGATCACCAGGCTGTCCAGGGTTTCGCGAGCGTACGGGAACAGGATGTTCGGGCAGAACGCGCCCAGGGTGTGGCTCATCGAAGCGTCGTCCAGATTCTTGATCAGGAAGATACCGGCCTGTTGCACTTCAGCAATGAATGCCACTTCGTCACCGTTTTTCACGGTAACCGACAGGGTCAGCACGACTTCGTGGAAGTCACCTTCCAGCGCCTTTTGACGGGTATTCAGATCCAGACCGACGCTCGGCTCCCACTGCTGGCGGAAGATCGCCGGGCTTTTCGGCGCTTCGAAGGACAAGTCACGTACGTAGATGCGCTGCAAGGAGAATTGCGGTGCGGTTTCTTCTTCGCTAGCTGCAGTGTTCTGTTGGTCAGTCATCTCAGATCCTTTGTGATCTAGGGCTTTTATAGGGTATGGAATTCAGGCCTTGAGCAGCGCGTCGAGCTTGCCGGCGCGCTCCAGGGCGAACAAATCATCGCAACCACCGACGTGGGTGCTGCCGATCCAGATCTGCGGCACGGACGTGCGTCCGGCTTTCTGAGCCATGGCGGCGCGCACCTGCGGCTTGCCATCGACCTTGATCTCTTCGAAGGCCACGCCTTTGTTCTCGAGCAGGTACTTGGCTCGCGAACAGTAAGGGCAGTAATCGCTGGAGTAGACGACGACGTTGTTCATCTCACTTCACCAGCGGCAGATTATCGGCTTTCCAGCTGGAGATACCACCGGACAGCTTGGCGGCCGTGAAGCCGGATTTCATCAGTTCGCGGGCGTGAGTGCCAGCAGTCTGGCCCATGGCGTCGACCAGAATGATGGTCTTGGCCTTGTGTTTTTCCAGTTCACCGACGCGAGCGGTCAGTTTGTCCTGAGGAATGTTCAGCGCGCCGACAATGTGACCGGCGGCGAAATCCTTGGTCGGACGAATGTCGATCACCACGCCTGCGTCCTTGTTGACCAGCCCGGTCAGTTCGCCGGTGCTCAGGCTACGGCCGCCGCCCTGCATTTGATAGGCAATGAGCAACGCCAGCAGTACGACGAAGATACCGACGAGAATGTAGTGGTTAGTGGCAAATTCAATCAGGTGAGCAACCATCGAAGGAGGTTCCAGGGCGTTAAAATGTCGGCCAGTATACACAGCCACTATGGTGGGCCAAACCCCGTCCGGCGGTGACGTGGCCGGAACTTCGCATTAAACTGCGACTCCCTTTTTTCATTACCCCTTTTACCTCAGCCACGAGTGGATTCCATGACTACCACGCCTAAACCTTTGGTCCTGATGATTCTCGACGGCTTCGGTCACAGTGATAACCCCGAATCCAACGCTATCTTTGCTGCGAAGAAGCCTGTGCTGGATCGCCTGTGGGCCACCGTGCCAAACGGCCTGATCTCGGGCAGCGGCATGGACGTCGGTCTGCCGGATGGCCAGATGGGCAACTCCGAAGTCGGCCACATGAACCTCGGCGCTGGCCGCGTGGTGTATCAGGACTTCACACGCGTGACCAAATCGATCCGCGACGGCGAATTCTTCGAGAACCCGACCATCTGCGCCGCGGTGGACAAGGCTGTCGCTGCCGGTAAAGCCGTGCACTTCATGGGCCTGCTGTCCGATGGCGGCGTGCACAGCCACCAGGACCACCTGGTTGCCATGGCCGAACTGGCCTACAAGCGCGGCGCCGAAAAGATCTATCTGCACGCCTTTCTCGACGGCCGCGACACCCCGCCGAAAAGCGCACAATCGTCCATCGAGTTGCTCGACGCCACGTTCCAGGCGCTCGGCAAAGGGCGGATCGCCAGCATCATCGGCCGCTACTACGCCATGGACCGCGACAACCGCTGGGACCGCGTGTCCCAGGCCTATAACCTGATCGTTGACGGCCACGGCGAGTTCAACGCCGCCACCGCCCAGGAAGGCTTGCAAGCGGCTTACGCGCGTGGCGAGAGTGACGAATTCGTCAAAGCCACTTCCATCGGCGAGCCGGTGAAAGTCGAAGACGGCGATGCCGTGGTGTTCATGAATTTCCGCGCTGACCGCGCCCGCGAGCTGACCCGCGTGTTCGTCGAAGACGATTTCAGCGACTTCGAACGTGCGCGCCAGCCAAAGCTGTCCGGCTACGTCATGCTGACCCAGTACGCCGCCAGCATCCCTGCGCCGTCGGCCTTCGCTGCCGGCAGCCTGGAAAACGTGCTGGGCGATTACCTGGCGAAAAACGGCAAGACCCAACTGCGCATCGCCGAAACCGAAAAATATGCCCACGTGACCTTCTTCTTCTCCGGCGGTCGCGAAGAACCGTTCCCCGGCGAAGAACGCATCCTGATCCCGTCGCCGAAAGTCGCCACCTACGACTTGCAGCCGGAAATGAGCGCACCGGAGGTCACCGACCGCATCGTCGATGCCATCGAAAACCAGCGATACGACGTGATCGTGGTCAACTACGCCAACGGTGACATGGTTGGCCACAGCGGTGTGTTCGACGCCGCCGTCAAAGCCGTTGAATGCCTGGACCAGTGCGTTGGACGCATCGTCGAAGCACTGGAAAAAGTCGGCGGCGAAGCGCTGATCACGGCTGACCACGGCAACGTCGAGCAAATGTCCGATGAAACCACCGGCCAGGCGCACACTGCGCACACCACTGAGCCGGTGCCTTTCATCTATGTCGGCAAACGCGACCTGAAAGTCCGTGAAGGCGGTGTGTTGGCGGACGTGGCGCCGACCATGCTGAAGCTGCTGGGTCTGGAGCAGCCGAAGGAAATGACCGGGACTTCGATTCTGGTGTAACGGGGATATCCCAACCGCCATTAAATCCTGTAGGAGCTGGCTTGCCAGCGATAGCAATCTGGCACCAACGGTATGTTGAATGTGCCGACGCAATCGCTGGCAAGCCAGCTCCCACAGTGGTTTGTGGTGTTTTCGAAATGAAATTCAACCTGACGTTGGGGCCAGTTATCACACAGTCAGAAATGGGCATTTTTTTTGCCGCCCATGGCGGGCATACTAGGCCGTCCCTTTCCCTGGTGCCGCCCGCCCCTATGCTTCGCGTCCTGATTGCCCTCGCCCTGACCTGCCTGCTCCAACCGGCTTTCGCTGACGAGCGTGCGGACACCCAACAACAGTTGGACGCCACGCGTCAGGACATCGCCGAGCTGAAAAAACTGCTGGGCAAGATCCAGGAAGAAAAAGCCGGCGTGCAAAAAGAGCTCAAGGGCACTGAAACCGAGATGGGCAAGCTCGAAAAGCAGGTCGAAACCCTGCAAAAAGAGCTGAAGAAAAGCGAATCCGAGTTGCAGCGACTCGATGCCGAGAAAAAAAAACTCCAGAGCGCGCGCACTGAACAACAACACCTGATCGCCATTCAGGCCCGTGCGGCCTACCAGAACGGTCGCCAGGAGTACCTGAAGCTGCTGCTCAACCAGCAGAATCCGGAAAAATTCGCCCGCACCCTCACCTATTACGATTACCTGAGCCAAGCCCGCCTGGAGCAGTTGAAGAACTTCAACGAAACCCTGCGCCAGCTGGCCAATGTCGAAAAAGACATCGCCTTGCAGCAAGCGCAACTGCTGGTGCAGAAAAGCAGTCTCGACACCCAGCGCGACGAACTCGACAAAGTCCGCCAGGAGCGCCAGCGAGTGCTGGCCAAGCTCAATGATGATGTGAAGGCTCGCGACCAGAAGCTGGCAGCCCGCGAGCAGGATCAGGCAGACCTGTCTAAAGTCCTTAAAACCATCGAAGAAACCCTGGCTCGCCAGGCTCGTGAGGCAGAAGAAGCGCGGCAAAAAGCGCTGATTGCCCAGCAGGAAGCCGAAAAAAAGCGTTTACGTGAGGCCCAGGCGCAGGCAGATGCCAGCGATGACGCCCCACGCAAACCGGCCAGATCGTCACCCGGAGCGCTGGTTTCCAGTTCCGGCGAAACCTTTGGTGGCCCTTTTGCGTCAACCCGCGGCAAACTTCCATGGCCTGTCGATGGTCGACTGTTGGCACGTTTTGGTGAAAGCCGTGGCGACGATACCCGGACCAAGTGGGACGGCGTGATGATCAGTGCGTCTGCCGGCAGTACCGTGCATGCGGTGCATGGCGGTCGCGTAGTGTTTGCCGACTGGCTGCGAGGTGCCGGGTTGCTGGTGATCCTCGACCACGGCAACGGTTTTTTGAGTCTGTATGGTCACAACCAGACGCTGCTCAAGTCTGCGGGTGATGTGGTTAAAGCCGGTGAGTCCATCTCCACTGTCGGTAACAGTGGCGGACAGGACACCCCAGCGCTGTATTTTGCGATTCGCCAGCAGGGTCACCCGAGTGATCCGGCACAATGGTGCCGCGCGCAAGGATAAGCGCGCCATCTAATTCAGGAGTTCGTTCGACATGCTGCATCTGTCCCGCCTTACCTCGCTGGCCCTGACGATCGCCCTGGTGATCGGCGCGCCTTTGGCGTTTGCCGCTCAACCAGCCCCGGCGGTCGCGCCTGCGGGCACTGCTGCGACCACCAAGGCGCCCTTGCCATTGGATGAGTTGCGCACGTTTGCCGAGGTGATGGACCGGATCAAGGCCGCGTATGTCGAGCCAGTGGATGACAAGACCCTCCTGGAAAACGCCATCAAGGGCATGCTCAGCAACCTCGACCCGCACTCCGCTTACCTTGGCCCGGAAGATTTCGCCGAGCTGCAGGAAAGCACCAGCGGCGAGTTCGGCGGGCTGGGTATCGAAGTCGGCGCTGAAGATGGCTTCATCAAAGTCGTATCGCCAATCGATGACACCCCGGCTTCCAAGGCAGGCATTCAGGCCGGCGACTTCATCGTCAAGATCAACGGCCAGCCAACCCGGGGCCAGAGCATGACCGAGGCCGTGGACAAGATGCGCGGCAAGATCGGCGAAAAAATCACGCTGACCCTTGTACGCGATGGTGGCACGCCGTTCGACGTCACGCTGGCCCGCGCCGTCATTCAAGTGAAAAGCGTGAAGAGCCAGTTGCTGGAATCCGGTTACGGCTACATCCGCATCACCCAGTTCCAGGTCAAGACCGGCGAAGAGGTTTCCAAGGCCCTCGCCAAGTTACGCAAAGACAATGGCAAGAAGCTCAAAGGCATCATCCTCGACCTGCGCAACAACCCTGGCGGTGTGCTGCAAGCAGCGGTGGAAGTGGTCGACCACTTCATCACCAAGGGCCTGATCGTCTATACCAAGGGCCGCATCGCCAACTCGGAACTGCGCTTCTCCGCAACGGGTAAAGATGAAAGCGAAGCCGTGCCGATGGTCGTGCTGATCAACGGCGGCAGTGCCTCGGCATCGGAAATCGTCGCCGGTGCGCTGCAGGACCAGAAACGCGCCGTCGTCATGGGCACCACCAGCTTCGGCAAAGGCTCGGTACAAACCGTGCTGCCGTTGAACAACGACCGCGCACTGAAGATCACCACGGCGTTGTACTACACGCCGAATGGCCGCTCGATCCAGGCTCAAGGCATCGTGCCGGACATCGAAGTGCGCAAGGCCAAGATCACCAGCGAGCAGGACAACGATTACTTCAAGGAAGCTGACTTGCAGGGCCACCTGGGCAACGGCAACGGCGGCGCCGACAAACCGACCGGTTCCGGCGGCAAGGCCAAGCCGATGCCACAGGACGACGATTACCAATTGGCCCAGGCCCTGAGCCTGCTCAAAGGGCTGAGCATCACGTCCGGCCGCTGAGATGTTTCTGCGGTTACTGATCGGTCTGATGTGTTTCCTGGCGGGTAGTGCATTTGCACAGCCCGCGAATCAAACGCCTCATAAGGCCTACCTGAGCCTGATCATCGACGACCTGGGGCAGAACCTGCCCCGGGATCGCCGCGTGCTGGCCCTGCCCGGCCCGGTGACCACGGCGATCATGCCCGACACACCCCACGCCACCGAATTCGCCCGCGAGGCCCATCGCGCCGGCAAGATCGTGATCCTGCACATGCCGATGGACCCGGCCACCGGGCCGTTCGCCTGGCACCCTGACTTGCCCATCGACGAACTGGAAACACGCCTGAACGCCGCACTCAAAATGGTCCCGTACACCAGCGGCATCAACAACCACATGGGCAGCCGCATGACCGCTCAGCGACCGGCCATGGCCTGGCTGATGGCGGACTTGCAGCGCCGCCACAAGTTCTTCGTCGATAGCCGCACCAGCGCGCAAACCGTCGCGGCAGCCGAAGCGCAGAAGATCGGGTTGGCGAGCGTTTCGCGAGATGTCTTTCTGGATGATGAGGCAACGGAAGCGGCGATCTTCACACAACTTCAGACGGCAATCAGTCTTGCGCGCAAGCAAGGCTCAGCGGTGATGATCGGGCATCCGTATCCGCAGACGCTGGCAGTGCTGGAGCGGGAACTGCCCAAACTCAAGGCTCAGGGAATCGAGTGGATTGATATCAGGCAAATGATCAGTGTGCGCGGCAATCGGGCAACGGCGGCGCATGGTAAGGATGGGGTTTATCGCTGAAAGATCGCAGCCTTCGGCATCTCCTACGGGAAATTGCCCAACGCAGGAGCTGCCGATGGCTGCGATCTTTTAACAGGCGCTAAAGATACTTCGCCATGATCTCGTCCACCACGCCATCCTTGCGCAACTGATCCAGCGCGGCCTGCAGCCTGGCGACTGTTTCGTCTGACACGTCCTTGTTCAACGCCAGATAGAGTTCGGCGCTGTTGAAGCGCAGCACCGTCTTGAGCCCGCTCACGCCTTCCTGACGTGCCAGATAGCGTCCAGCCGGATCGCCAGTGGCCCACAGATCGATCTGGCCGCTGACCAGCTTCTTCGCGTTGTCCTGATCGCGCAAAACCACCACAGGGTTCAAACCTTGCTTGGCCAACGTCATGGCAATGGCGTCGCCCTTGTACGCGCCGATCTTGTACTTGCGCGCATCATCCAGGGTTTCGAGGGTGATTTTGCTGTCCGCCTTGGCCAGCATGATCCAGTCATCCGGACCGATCGGCCCGACCCACTTGAAGAGCCTCTCGCGATCGGGCAATCGCGCCATCACGAACGCACCATATCCGGGGTTTTCCAGGGCGAGTTTGTAGACACGCTCCCAAGGGAAACGCAGCGTCAGGCTGTAGGTAATGTCGGCGCGCTTGAACATCTCGCGGACGATGTCCACGGCGATGCCATTGATATTTTCGTCCTGAGCGAAGTTCTTGCCGTTCTTCGCCATGTTGTACGGAGGGAAATTTTCCGTGAGCAACACCAGGTCGCTATCGGGGCTGTCTTTGGCATTTGCCCCGTTGATCAACAACAGGCCAGCGCTGGCGAGAACGAGTAGAAAGCGTTTAAGCATGTCTGGCTACCGAAATCCTTGGCGTACTCAAGAGTGCCTTGAGCCCGCCATGATGTCCACTGGCCTGCATCGGTTTGTTTAACGCATCACAATTGCGCGATGAGCCATGTAGGCCTTGGCTTCCTGCACGGTGTATTCGCCGAAGTGGAAAATACTCGCCGCCAGTACCGCGCTCGCGTGACCTTCGAGAATGCCGTCCGCCAGATGCTGCAGGTTGCCGACGCCGCCGGAAGCAATCACCGGAATACCCAGCGCATCGCTGATGGCACGGGTAACGCCCAGGTCAAAGCCGTTCTTCATGCCGTCCTGATCCATGCTGGTCAGCAGGATTTCACCGGCACCCAGGCCTTCCATCTTCTTCGCCCATTCGACAGCGTCCAAGCCGGTTGGCTTGCGACCACCGTGGGTGAAAATTTCCCAGCGCGGGGTTTCGCCCGGTCCGGAAACCTTCTTCGCGTCGATGGCAACGACGATGCACTGCGAGCCGAAATGCTGAGCGGCTTCGCCGACAAACTCCGGATTGAACACCGCCGCGGTATTGATCGACACCTTGTCCGCACCGGCATTGAGCAGGTTGCGGATGTCTTGCACGGTGCGAACGCCACCGCCCACAGTCAGCGGGATGAACACCTGGCTGGCCATGCGTTCAACGGTGTGCAACGTGGTGTCGCGGCCGTCGACGCTGGCAGTGATGTCGAGAAAGGTAATTTCGTCGGCACCCTGCTCGTCGTAACGACGGGCGATTTCCACCGGGTCACCGGCGTCGCGGATGTTTTCGAATTTCACACCCTTGACCACCCGGCCGTTGTCCACGTCCAGGCAAGGGATGATGCGTTTGGCCAGCGCCATGGTCAGTCCTCAGCCTTTGTACGAATCGCAGAAAGCTTGCGCTTCAGCGACGTCGAGGGTGCCTTCGTAGATCGCACGGCCGGTGATCGCGCCGATGATGCCCGGCGCCTTGGCGTCGAGCAGCGACTTGATGTCACCGAGGTTATGGATACCGCCGGACGCGATCACCGGGATCTTCGTGGCTGCCGCCAGCGCGGCGGTGAACGGTACGTTGCAGCCCTGCATCATGCCGTCTTTGGCGATGTCGGTGTAAACGATCGAAGACACGCCGTCAGCTTCAAACTGCCTGGCCAGATCGATCACCTGAACGGTGCTGATTTCAGCCCAGCCGTCAGTGGCCACGAAACCGTCCTTGGCATCCAGACCCACAATGATTTTGCCCGGGAAAGCGCGGCAGGCTTCGGCGACGAAAGCCGGGTCTTTCACGGCTTTGGTGCCGATGATCACGTAGCTCACGCCCGCTTTCACGTAGTGTTCGATGGTTTCCAGGGAGCGGATACCGCCACCGATCTGGATCGGCAGGTTCGGGTAACGCTTGGCGATGGCGGTGACCACTTCGCCGTTGACCGGCTGACCTTCGAAGGCGCCGTTCAAGTCGACCAGATGCAGACGGCGGCAACCGCCCTCCACCCACTTGGCAGCCATGCTCACCGGGTCATCGGAGAACACTGTGGAATCTTCCATGCGGCCCTGGCGCAGACGAACACAGGCACCGTCTTTAAGATCGATAGCGGGAATAATCAGCATCTGGCAAACCTTCAAAATTGAATGTTCAGCTTGGCTCGGAAATCAGTTTTTCTCGAGCGCCCACAGGTCGCTTTCGATGCTTTCGAACCTCTCTTTGAGGTGCGTCTGCACATCGAAAATCGCCCTGTTGTAATAGTGCGGAGCAATTTCGCGGGTAAACAGCTCAAGAATCTCGGCCGCCTCGAATGTACCCAGGTCGAGTTCGAAGCGGTCTTCCATGAAACGCTTGATCTTGTGATTGGCCTCGCTCTCCTGCTCGGGAGTGAGGGTCAGAATCGGCGGCTTTTTCTTGACGGCCATTTACCAGCGACCGTCCCACGCAGCGAAGTTCTGCAGCAACTGCAAGCCATGGGTATGGCTTTTCTCCGGGTGGAACTGCACGGCGAAACGCGAGCCTTCGGCCAGCGCCGCGGCGAAATCGACACCGTAGTGACCGCCACCGACCACTTGGCGCGCATTGGCGGCAGCGATGTAGTAGCTGTGCACGAAGTAGAAACGCGCCATGTCCGGAATGTCGTGCCACAGCGGGTGACTGACCTTCTGCTTCACCTGGTTCCAGCCCATGTGCGGCACTTTCAGGTGTTCGCCGTCTTCATGCAGGTCCTTGCCGAAGAACTTCACCTGGCCCGGGAACAGACCGATGCAGTCGACGCCGTCGTTCTCTTCGCTGGTGTCGAGCAAGGCTTGCATGCCCACGCAGATGCCGAGAAACGGACGATCCTGGCTGACTTCACGCACCAGCGAATCAAAACCGAGGCGACGGATCTCCGCCATGCAATCGCGAATCGCACCAACGCCTGGGAAAACCACCCGGTCGGCTTCGCGAATCACGTTGGCATCGCTGGTGATCAGCACCTTGCCGGCACCCACGTGCTCGAGGGCCTTGGCCACCGAGTGCAGGTTGCCCATGCCGTAATCGATAACCGCGACTGTCTGCATTACAGAACGCCCTTGGTCGAAGGCATTTGCCCGGCCATGCGGTCATCGAGCTCAACGGCCATGCGCAGGGCGCGGCCGAAAGCCTTGAACACGGTTTCGATCTGGTGGTGGGTGTTGGTGCCACGCAGGTTGTCGATGTGCAGGCTGACCAGCGCATGGTTGACGAAGCCCTGGAAGAACTCCTGGAACAGGTCAACGTCGAAGCCGCCAACGGTGGCGCGGGTATACGGCACGTGCATCTGCAGGCCTGGACGGCCGGAGAAGTCGATCACCACACGCGACAGCGCTTCATCGAGCGGCACGTAGGCGTGGCCGTAGCGACGGATGCCTTTCTTGTCGCCGATGGCTTTGGCAAACGCCTGGCCGAGGGTGATACCGACGTCTTCCACGGTGTGGTGATCATCGATATGCAGGTCGCCCTTGCTGACAATATCCAGGTCGATCAACCCGTGACGGGCGATCTGGTCCAGCATGTGCTCAAGAAAAGGAACACCGATATCGAATCGGGCCTTTCCGGTGCCATCGAGGTTGATCGAGGCTTTGATCTGGGTTTCCAGAGTGTCGCGCTCGACAGACGCCTTACGTTCGGCCATCACCAGCTCCGCAAAATCATTGGGCGAAAAAGGCAGCCATTATAGGCGTGCGGGCGCGAAACAGAAACATTGGAGGTGATATGGCTGACGGAGTGAACTCATCAACCCTGGAGCTATACCTGTCATGACATGTAGGAGCTGGCTTGCCAGCGATGGCGGTGTGCCTGACACACCGCGTCGCATTGATCGCCAGCAAGCCGGCTCCTACAGAAGTTTGGCGTTAGTGGAACAGCACCGCCGTCTTCTGCAGGGTCACCCAAACACCCCACGCCAACGGAAGACCCACCACCAGCCACGCGGCAATCGCCAATGGCTTGGTACCCGGCGCCGCTTTCCACTCCAGCGAAGTGCTGCTATCAGCGCCTTTGTCGTGGCCCAGCGCCTGCTCGGCGGCCAGTTCAGCATCGGTCATGAAGTACTTGTCCGCCACCGGACGCACCAGCAGGTTGCACAGGAAACCCAGCACCAGCAGGCCGGCGAGGATATACAGCGTGATGTCGTACGCTGCCGCGCGCTCGACGCCGATGCTCAACTGATATTCACGCAGGTAGTTCACCAGCACCGGTCCCAGTACGCCGGCAGCCGCCCATGCCGTCAGCAGACGACCGTGGATCGCGCCAACCATTTGCGTACCGAACAGGTCGGCCAGATACGCTGGAACCGTCGCGAAACCACCGCCATACATCGACAAAATTATGCAGAACGCCGTCACGAACAGCGCCACGCTGCCCAGGTGACCGAGGTTTGGAATCAGTCCATACAGCGCAAAGCCCAGGGCAAAGAACACGAAGTAGGTGTTTTTACGACCCAGGTAATCCGAGAACGAAGCCCAGAAGAAGCGTCCGCCGATGTTGAACAGGCTGAGCAAACCGGTGAAACCGGCAGCAATGGCAGCGATGGAAGCCAGTTGCGAAGCATCGAGCTGACCGAACGCCAGGTCATTGCCCAGCAACTTGCCACCGAACACTTCCTGCAACAGCGGCGACGCCATGCCCAGGATGCCGATACCGGCCGAAACGTTCAGGCACAGCACCAGCCAGACCAGACGGAATTGCGGGGTTTTCCACGCTACATTCACGTGTACATGGCGGTGGGTGATCATCGCATTCGAGGCTTTTTTCGCCGGGGCCGTCCAGCCTTCAGGCTTCCAGCCGGTGGGCGGAACGCGGTAGGACAACGCGCCACCGATCATGAACACGAAGTAAATCGCGGCCATTACCAGGAAGCTCTGCCACACACCGACGCTGGTTGGCGAAGCAAAATGCCCCATCAGCGCTGCGGCCAACGGCGCACCCACCATCGCGCCACCACCGAAGCCCATGATCGCCATGCCGGTCGCCATGCCCCGCTTGTCCGGGAACCACTTGATCAAAGTCGACACCGGCGAGATGTAACCCAGACCCAGGCCGATACCGCCAATGACCCCGGAGCCAATCCACATCAACCAGATCTGATGGGTATAAACCCCCAGTGCCGAAATCAGCAGGCCACCACACCAGCACAGGGCCGATACAACGCCAGCCTTGCGTGGCCCGGCATGTTCCAGCCAGCCGCCCCAGATCGCGGCCGAGCAGCCGAGGAAGATGAAAAACAGGGTGTAGATCCAGCCAAGCATCGAGATCGGCCAGTCGCACTGGGACGAAAAGACTTGTGCGATAAAGCTCATGTCCGGCGCGCAGGCGACCGGAGCGGTGACGCCCAGCGCTTTGGACAGCGGCAGCCAGAACACCGAAAATCCGTAGGCCATGCCGATGCAAAGGTGAATGGCCAGCGCGGCCGGTGGCACCAGCCAACGGTTGAAGCCGGGCTTGGCGATAATGCGCTCCTTGGACAGGAACGCAGGCTGGTCGGCATTCAAGCCGTCCGCCGTGATGCTCGAAGTCATTGTGAATCCCCCAATTATTAGTATGGTTCGCCAGCCACTGCTCACCCCGGGCCTTTATGCACGCGGGCATGACCGTTTTTTGAGTGAACACCTTGTCGCGCGACAACAGGTCGCAGAAAGACGGACGAACGGGCGAAGGTTACCATTTGCAGCTGACAGAAAAATCAAACTGACATCACGACAAGTACGTCGACTGATCTCATCATTATGTGAACGCCTCCCCTGTAGGAGCTGCCGAAGGCTGCGATCTTTTGATCATTAAAGATCGCAGCCTTCGGCAGCTCCTACAGAAAATGGCACCCTCTAACTGCACAGGATTCCCCATGCCGATCATTGTTGAGCCGCTAAACCAGGCCACTAACCAGGACCAGCAGGATCTGCAGAAAATTTACCGCGACGCTCCCGAATGGCTGTTCGCCCCGTTTTCCGGGGATGCGCAACTGATCGAAGACTGTTTGCGAGACGGCTCGCTGATCGCTGGTCGCTTCAATGATCGTCTGCTCGGCGCGGCACGCTTGCAGCGGCACCAAGACGTTTGGTACTTGTCCCAAATATGCGTACGAAAAATTACCCGTCGCCGTGGGGTCGCTGAACGGCTAGTGACTGAAGCCCGAAAAATGGCCGAGCAATCGGGCGCGACACTCAGTCTGTTGGCACCTGCCGGGCATCTGGAGGCTCAGGCGCTGGCGGCCAAACTGAAATTACCCCTGCACGAATCGACCCTGTGATCGCTGACCGGTCGTCCATTCCAGGGCGCTATACTCCTCGGCTAAATTTCGAAATCGACTAATTACAAGGACTCGCCCATGAAAGCGTTCGGCAAAATCCTGGGTCTGGTACTTCTCGGGCTGTTGCTGATCATTGTGGCACTGGGCTTTGCCCTGACCCACCTCTTCGATCCCAACGACTACAAAGACGAGATTCGCCAGATTGCCCGCGACAAGGCCCACATCGAGCTGACGCTCAATGGCGATATCGGCTGGAGCCTGTTCCCGTGGCTGGGCCTGGAATTGCACGACGCCAGTGTCGCGACCCTGATCAAACCGGCCGAGCCCTTCGCCGACCTGCAAATGCTCGGCCTGTCGGTGCGCGTATTGCCGCTGCTGCGCCGTGAAGTGCAGATGAGCGACGTGCGCGTCGAAGGCCTGAACCTGCGCCTGAATCGCGACAAGGATGGCCACGGCAATTGGGAAGACGTTGGCAAGAAGCCCGTCCCGGCCACTGCCGATTCTTCCACCGCGCCTGCGGCGAACCCCGGTGAGCCGGCCCCGGAAACGACCGCGCAAGCAGAAAAAACAGCGCAACCGATGCGCCTGGATATCGACAGCCTCACCGTCAACAACGCCCGCGTCGAGTACAACGACGAAAAAACCGGCAAGCAGTTCAGCGCCGAAAGCATCCAGCTGAGCACCGGCGCAGTACACGATTCCACCAACATCCCGGTCAAACTCACCGCATTCCTGGGCACCAATCAACCGGTTCTGCGGGTGCGTACGGAACTGAATGGCGAGCTGCGTTTCGAGCGCGCCTTGCAGCGCTACAAATTCGAAGACATGAAACTGTCCGGCGAAGTCGCTGGCGACCCCTTGCAAGGCAAGACCTTGACCTTCGCTGCCCAGGGCCAACTGTTGCTGGACAGGGCGGCCAATGTCGCCGAGTGGACCGGTATCAAAATCTCCGCGAACCAGCTGCGGGCACTGGGCGAACTGAAGGTCAACGACCTCGACAAGACTCCGCAGGTCAACGGCGGCATTTCGATCGCCCAGTTTGACCTGGCAAAATTCGTCGACAGCATCGGCCAGAAACTCCCGGCCATGGCCGAAGGCAGTCTGACCAAGGTCGAGCTGGCCAGTCGGCTGACGGGCACGCCGACCAGCGTGGCATTCGACAACATCAACCTGAAACTCGACGACAGCACCTTCAGCGGTCGCATCGCCGTCGAAGATTTCGCCAAGCAATCGCTGCGCGCAACCCTCAAGGCAGACACCTTCAACGTCGACCGCTACCTGCCGCCCAAATCTGCGGAGGCCAACAGCGCCAAGCAAGTGCGCCAAGCCGAAGTGGCAAGTACCGAAGCCGATGCCATGGCGGGCGCCGGCAGCACCCCGCTGCCGCCATCGCCGACCAAAGAGGCCTGGAGCAACGAACGCCTTTTGCCGGTGGAGCGCCTGAGCAAACTCGATGTGGACGCCGACCTGAGCTTCGGCCTGTTGACCCTGGACAACCTGCCGATTCAAAACGCTGCGCTCAAGGCTACCGGCCAGGGCGGCTTGCTGACCCTGGTGAACCTGAGCGGCAACCTGTACGAAGGCAACTTCAACGCCGCCGGCACCCTCGACCTGCGCCAACAGGTACCGGCGCTGAACCTGCTGACGAAGATCAGCCGCGTCCCGGCAGAGAAGATCCTCGAGAGCCAGGGCAAGAATCCGCCGGTCAAAGGCCTGGTCACGCTCAACAGCAACCTGACCGGCAACGGCAACAGCCAGAAAGCGCTGATCGAAACCCTCAATGGCACCACCAGTTTCGTCATCAACAACGGCGTGCTGCTCAATGCCAACCTCGAGCAACAGCTGTGCAAAGGCATCGCCACGCTCAACCGCAAAACCCTCAGCGGCGAACCACGGGGCAA
Organism: Pseudomonas sp. P1.8; assembly: GCF_001269805.1. Lineage (NCBI taxonomy): Bacteria > Pseudomonadati > Pseudomonadota > Gammaproteobacteria > Pseudomonadales > Pseudomonadaceae > Pseudomonas > Pseudomonas sp. P1.8. The sequence continues at coordinate 56,186 of NZ_LHVM01000002.1, read as the reverse complement.
GGACACGCCCTTCCAGGAGCTCAAAGGCAACCTGACGTTCCGTAACGGCGTGGCCAGCAACCCGGACCTGAAAGTGCGTATTCCGGGCATGACCGTCAACGGCAACGGCGACGTCGATCTGCGAGTCCTGGGTATGGATTACCGCGTCGGCATCGTCGTCGAAGGCGACAAGAGCGACATGCCAGACCCGGCCTGCCAGGTCGGCGAGAAGTTTGTCGGCATCGAATGGCCCCTGCGTTGCCGTGGCCCGCTGGAACTGGGGGCCAAAGCCTGCCGACTGGACAACGAACGCATGGGACAGGTCGCCGCCAAGCTGGCGGGAGAGCGGATCAGCGACAAAATCGATGAGAAGCTGGGCGACAAGGTCAGTCCGGAACTCAAAGACGCACTCAAGGGGCTGTTCAAGCGATGAGAGCCGAGCAGTTTTCAACGGCGGTACTCGACTGGTTCGACCGCCACGGCCGACACGATTTGCCTTGGCAGCAGGACATCAACCCATACCGGGTATGGGTCTCGGAAATCATGCTGCAGCAGACCCAGGTCAGCACTGTGCTGAATTACTTCGACCGCTTCATGGCCTCGTTGCCGACGGTCGAAGCCCTGGCCGCCGCCCCGGAAGACGAAGTACTGCACCTGTGGACGGGCCTGGGTTACTACACCCGTGCACGCAATCTGCAGAAGACCGCGAAGATCGTCGTCGAGCAGTACAGCGGTGAATTTCCCCGAGACGTGGAAAAGCTCACTGATTTGCCGGGCATTGGCCTGTCCACCGCCGGCGCTATCGCCAGCATCAGCATGGGCCTGCGCGCGCCGATCCTCGACGGCAACGTCAAACGCGTGCTGGCGCGCTTTACCGCGCAAGAGGGCTACCCTGGGGAGCCGAAGGTCGCCAAACAGCTCTGGGCCAACGCTGAGCGCTTTACGCCGCATGATCGGGTCAACGCCTACACCCAGGCGATGATGGATCTCGGCGCCACGCTCTGCACCCGCAGCAAGCCGAGCTGCCTGCTCTGTCCGCTGGAGAAAGGCTGTGAAGCGCACATGCTCGGCCTGGAAACCCGCTACCCGATCCCCAAGCCGCGCAAGGCCATCCCACAGAAGCGCACGTTGATGCCGATGCTCGCCAACGGTGACGGCGCGATCCTGCTTTACCGCCGCCCGTCCACGGGCCTGTGGGGCGGCCTCTGGAGCTTGCCGGAACTCGACGACCTCGACGACCTGCAACATCTGGCGTCGCAGCACTCGCTGGAACTGGGCACACAACAAGCACTGCCAAGCCTGGTGCACACCTTCAGCCATTTTCAGTTATCCATCGAACCCTGGCTGGTTCAGGTCCAGGAGTCCGGCCATCACGTGGCCGAGGCCGACTGGCTCTGGTATAACCTCGCCACCCCGCCGCGCCTGGGCCTTGCCGCCCCGGTCAAAACCTTGCTCGAACGCGCGGCCGCCGTATTGAACGCAGGAGAGTCGTCATGACCCGCACCATCATGTGCCGCAAGTACAAAGAAGAATTACCCGCCCTGGAGCGCCCTCCATTTCCGGGCGCCAAGGGCCAGGACATTTTTGACCACGTCTCGGCCAAGGCCTGGGCCGACTGGCAAAAACACCAGACGCTGCTGATCAACGAAAAACGCCTGAACATGATGAACGCCGAAGATCGCAAATATCTTCAGGGCGAGATGGACAAGTACTTCTCCGGCGAGGATTACGCCAAGGCCGAAGGCTACGTGCCGCCGTCGGAATAACCCCGCAAAATCGGGGGTCGGAACGTAAGCGACGGTAATAATTAAATTTTTTTTGAAAACTTGCTTGACGACCCCCTGAAAAACCAGTTTAATGCGCCCCGTTGCCCAGATAGCTCAGTCGGTAGAGCAGGGGATTGAAAATCCCCGTGTCGGCGGTTCGATTCCGTCTCTGGGCACCAAATACCGAAAACCCTGAATCGCAAGATTCAGGGTTTTTTTATGCCTGCGGTTTGATGTCCACCGAAATCGGCCATCACCACAGGCCACAAAAAACCCGCGGCCTCTGAACAGGCATCGCGGGTTTTGTCGTTTCAGAGGTTGAGACTTTCAGTACGCCATCGACCAACCCAACGTGTATGTCCGCCCACGCCCCTGATAGTCATACAGGTATGCCGGTCCATACGTCGGCGCGTAGAACAGCGTCGCCCGCTGCCCCCACACCGTGCTGTATTCCTTGTCCAGCAGGTTCTGGATGCCGGCACTGAAAGTACCGAACCCGGTGTCGCGGCTGCCCAGCAGGTCGAACGTGGTGTAGCCGCTGATCTTGTGGTCGGCGTCGTCTTCCAGGGTGAATGCATGGTTGCCCTGCAGGCGGACGCTGGTGCGGTCGCCTTTCCAGCCAACGAAGGCCGTGGACTTCGATAGCGACGCGTAGCGCGCATCGCGCTTGATCCAGTCACCGTCGGTGCCCTCCTCTTCCGAGCGCACCAGGTGCAAGGTGCTGCCGGCTTCCCAACCGCTGAGGAAATGCCGGGTCAGCGCGCCTTCAAAGCCATAGTCGCGACTCTTCTGGTCGATCACATCGATGGTCAGGGTGGCGCTGTCAGTGGTGATGACTTTGTCGGACCAGATGTAATACAGCGCCGCCTGGGCGTCCCAGTCGCTGTCAGAGTAGCGCCAGCCGGTTTCCACCTGACGACTCTTGATCCCCGCCAAAGGGTTGTCTGCGACGCTCAGGCCCGGCTTGCCGTAAAACTTGGCAGGGTCTGGCAGATCAAAACCCTCGCCGTAGTTGATCCACAGTTGATGCCCGTTCTTGAAGTCGTAGATGGTGCCCAGGTTGTATAGGCTGACCGAGTAATCGTTGCTGCCGCCCTCGACCCCTTTGAATTTGCCGACATCGACGTCCATCTGCTGACGCCTCGCGCCACCGGAAACGGTCAGGTTGTCGGTGGCGTACCAGTCTAGCTGGGCATATCCGGACAGGCCGTCGACGCGATAGCCGGGATAGCGCGGCGCCTTGCTGGCGGTATCCAGGTCCAGTCCGCCACTTTCCGAGGAGAGACGCTGGTCGAAGGTGCTCTGTTGAGCATTGAAGCGCTCGCGATCGAGGTCTACACCGTAGGTGAACTTGAAGGCCTGCCACTCCTTGGCGAACAGCGCCTTGAAGCTGCTGACTTCAAAGTTCTGTTGCGAGGCAGCAAAGTACACCCCTTGGGAGCCGACGGGTCTGCCGGTGTTGTAGTAAGGAAACGGGTAGAAATTGTCATCCTCCTTGCGATAAGACGCCTGGAGGTAGAAGTCCTGCCCCAACACATCGCTGTGGTGGTAGTTGGCGTTGAGCAGCACGCGCTTGGTCCGCGGGTCGAGATCGGTCGAGTAACCGTCGCGTAGTTCGGCGTCTTCCAGGTTCGACGGCTTCTGGTAGTTCAGGTTGGGAAAATAAATGCCGGTGTCGCCGTTGTTGCCGGAGTCGTAGTACTGCGCCAACAGGTCCAGGCTTTGTTCGTCATTGAATTGCAGGGCCAGGCTGCCCATCACGTCGATGGTGCGGTTGTATTGCAGGTCGGTCTGGGTGTTGTCGATGAAGATCTGGTCGCCGGCACCGTCGTAGAACGCCTGGTTCTGCTCACCCGAGATACCAAGCCGACCGCTGATGCGCTCGTTGCCGCCACTGACCGATTGTGCGATACGCGTCGCCAGGTCATCGCTGTTGTTGAAACCGCTGCTGGCGCCGAGCTGCGTTTCAAACTGTGCAGGCCCCGGCGCCCCCTTTTTGGTGACGATGTTGATGATCCCGCCCGTCGCGCCGCCGCCGTAGATGGCGCTGGCCCCGGACAACACTTCGACCCGTTCGACGTTGAACGGCGAGATGCTGTCGAACTGGCGCGACAAGCCGCGGGAGCTGTTCTGGCTGACGCCGTCGATCATCACCAGCACGTTGCGTCCGCGCATGTTCTGGCCGTAATTGGTACGCCCTTCCGGTGCGAGGTCGAGGCCCGGCACCAGTTTGCCGATCGCCTCCTTGAGGCTGACGCCGGTTTGCAACTGCTCGCGCAACCGGGTTTGGTCGACCACCCAGACCGTGCCGGGGATTTCACTGATGGACGTGCTGGTACGCGATGCGACGCTGACTTCGATCGGCTTGAGGGTCATGGTCGTCGGCGCCTCCGCACGCCGCAGGATGACCGTACGCGCGTCACTGAACGCCCAACTCATGCCACTGCCCGCCAGCAGCGTCTGCAAGGCCTCAGCGACGGTATGCTGGCCACTCAGTGCGTCGGCCTGCAAGCCCTCGACATCGGCGGTGGTGTAAAGCAGCCGCAGGCCCGCCTGGTCGGCGAAAGCGGTCAGCGATTGATCCAGCGACTGGGTCGGTAGCGACAACGACACTCGACGCTCCTGAGCCTCGACCGCTTGCGCCGTGCTTAACGTCTGCGCCAGCACCAGTGCCGGGCCGAGCAAACACGTCATGATGGCCTGGGCCAACAGCGTCTGACGCACGATGTGTTTGCCGTGGTTGCTACGCGCCTGTGCCGACTGCTTGAACATACCTTTCACGTCTACCTTCCCGCCCCGATGAATACGTCAATGAGAATGATTTTCTTCTCAGTCTCACTACGACGATTCGCCAGGGAGGAACTTGCAGTCGGTTGGTGAAAATATTTTCAGGTCAGTGCAAAACCGCCAGCCACGGCAAGTAAGTGACCTTCAGTGGGTAGCGCTGCTCAAGCGTTCGCAGCGAGCCCTGGGGGTCGTTGAGCTCAAATACGCCGCTGACCGGCAGCGCTGCCAATTCGCGGTCGGAGATCACAATCTTCCCGTGCTGATAACGCTCCAGCTCACCCATCACCTCAGCCAGCGGACGGCCGTTGAAGATCAGCTTGCCGCGCTGCCAGGCCGTCAAACTTGCCGCATCGACCTTCTGCTGGGCCAGCAACGGTTGCCCCGATTGATAGGCCAGACGCTGATCAGCCTGCACCACCACCGGTTGATGGGAACCCTTGAGCTGCACCTGACCGGCGCTGACGACCAGTGTCAGCGCATCGCCGTCTCGACGAACGCTGAACACAGCGTTGCCAGCCTGCATTTGCTCGTCACCGCTGCGCACCACAAACGGCCGCGCATCGGTAGCCGGCTCGAACAACGCCTCACCCGCGCGCAGGATGACCGTGCGCTCATCGGCGGAAAATACCACCGACACCGCGCTGGCACTGTTGAGGATGATCTTGCTGCCATCGGCCAGCGTCACGATCTGCTGCTGGCCGACGCTGGTGTGATAATCGGAGTTGAGCATCGGCCATTGCTGCCATCCCGCCAAACCAGCGACCGCGAGCACCACTGACGCCGCCAGGGCGGGCCACCAGGTCTTGAGGCGGCGGCCAGCAGGCGGCGCTGCCTTGAACTGTTTGGCCGTCGGCGTATGCCCGAGCATCGCCCACAGCGCTTGAGCCTCATCGGCCACCACCTGGTGCTCGGCGCTCAAGGATCGCCAATGCTGGTAAGCACGCTGATCGTCAGCGGTAGCCTTCCCCGAATTGAGCAGCACCACCCAATCGAGTGCGGTGTCTTCAAGGCTTTGCGAAGGTTCGGTCATGGCGGCATCGTGGCTGGAAAGGGAAGGATTACGCATGGTTGTTTTTCAACCAGTCGCGGCAATGACGCAGGGCCTGGCCGATGTATTTTGCCACCATGCTTTCGGAGACGCCCAGTTCGATGGCGATCTGCGCCTGGGTCAAGCCTTCCAGGCGATTGAGCAACAAGGCCTGGCGCGCGTTCGGCGACAGTTGCTGCAAGGCATCGTCGAGAATCCCCAAGCGCTCCTTGGCCAGGAACACCGCTTCTGGCGGCGGTGCCGGATCGACCGCCTCGACATACTCCTGACTGTCCGCAACATTGCCGCTCAAGCGTTGTTCCCGACGCAACGTATCGATCGCCAGATTCCCCGCCACGCGGAAGATGAAGCTGCGATCATTGAGCACCGCCACCGACTCATCGACATTCAACAACTTCAGATAAGTTTCCTGCGCAACATCGGCCGCACGCTGACGGTCACTCATGCGCCGGGTGAGGAAGCTGAGCAAATCGTCGTAATGTTCCTGGAAACTCAGCAGCAGGCTGGGCGTTGGCGGCATCGAGGGACAAATCCGGGGGTGAATTGAGCGAGACGATGGAATCTGTTCGCAGGCGTTAATGAGAAACAGTATCTTTCATTGGCCTGGGAACTTTCAACGCCACGATCTGTAGGACACAAACGAAAAACCCTGAATCGCAAGATCCAGGGCTGATTTTCGCTCCATGGTTTAGAGCCTCTGGTCAACTTGCATCATTCCAGTGGAAAACCAGATTGCGAGGCGCACCGCTGCCGACATCGGCAGTGTCTTGCCGTGACTGCCCGTTGCGCGTGGCAATGACGATGTACTTGCCGGCAGGCAATTGCACATAAACCAGCGGACCGGCTTCATTGAGCGTCAGCACAGTTTCCCCGGGCTTTTTCTGGATAACGACATTTACGTCTGGCGTGTATTCATCTCCCGTACCGACAGAGAACGTCATGTGCAGGTTATAACCCGTCGTCTGCTGGATGGCCTTTGCTTCATCCTCGCCGATCCCTCCGGAAAGGTAGGTGATGCCGTTTTGTTCCTGCCGCTGAACCTGCACGCCTGAGCTATCGATAGGCTCAAGGCTCGCGGCGGGCGATAGGGCAGGAAGCAGCAAAATGCTGACGGCGGCGAGGGACAACATGAATGAATGGGTGGTTTTCATGATGGCGACTCCCGGGTTCTGTTGAACCCAATCGTTACCTACTTTGGATTTCCTCCCGGCGGGAGGGGTTTTAGATTCATTTGGCCTTTGGGTGAGTACGAAACGTACTACGTCATTTGTCCCTTAAACTCTTCCGCCATCAGATACGTCCTGCCAGCGCAGTCCGTATTTCGTGCCTGTTTCGCAGTAATGCCCGGCATCTTCCCGTGGCATTCACTTGTCATTCTCTTGCGCCTGTTCAACCTGCTGCGGAAGACCTGATGACGGACCTCGCACCCAATGACACTCAAGACCCAAAACTTGCATCGCTGCCAGGTAACCTGGGGGAATTGAGGGCTTTGACGAGACAAACCTGCGAAAAATGCGCCAGTTTTATCAAGTGTTTCCAATTCGCGACGCACTGCGTCTCGAATTGAGCTGGACTCACTACCGTCGCCTGCTTCGAGTCGACAACGACAGCGCTCGTCTCTGGTACATGAACGAATCCGCCAGCCAAAACTGGTCAAGCCGTGCCCTGGAACGCCAGATCAATACGCTGTACTACGAGCGCCTCCTGGCCAGTCGAGATCGCGGCGCGCTCAAACAGGAAGCGGCCACCAACATCCAGCAAATAAAGGCCAGTCCTCGAGATTTCGTTCGGAACCCCGTGATACTGGAGTTTCTTGGTTTGCCTAACGCAGGCAACCTTCAGGAAAGCGAAATCGAACAAGCGCTGATCGAACAACTGCAAGGCTTCTTGCTGGAGCTGGGAAAAGGCTTCGCATTTATTGCCCGTCAGCAACGCATCAGTACCGACAGCAAAGACTTCTACATTGATCTGGTGTTCTACAACTACCTGCTCAAGTGCTTCATCATCTTCGATATCAAGCGCGGCGAACTGATCCATCAGGATGTGGGGCAGATGGACATGTACGTGCGCATGTATGACGACCTCAAGCGCGGCGAGGAAGACGGGCCCACCGTCGGCATCATCCTCTGTGCGCAAAACGATGAATCCGTGGTGCGCTACTCAGTGCTTGAAGGCAACGAGCAGCTGTTCGCCAGTAAATACAAGCTTGTCCTGCCGAGTGAGGAGGAACTGCGCAATGGGCTGGATCGGGAGCGAGCGGCACTTGAAGAGCGATTGACTCATCGACAACTGCGTTGAGGCGAATGGATTGTCCATCAACGGCATCAAGACTATCGTTGGCAACTTACCCGCAAAGGTCTGAAGCCGATGAGTTTGCAGGAAACGCCGCCACTGGCCCCCACCCACATCGAGTTGACGCTACCGATTCCCGAACCCGGCAAGTCGTTCAAGGAAGCGGCACCGGATGGCTTCATCCTTGGTGGCTTCACCTGGCGCCACACCGCTCAAGACATTGCCCGCCCGGTCGTGATCATCAACGCCGCCACCTCAGTCCGTTGCCGCCATTACTCGCGCTTCGCCGACTACCTGTTCGCCAACGGTTTCGACGTCATCACCTATGACTACCGCGGTATCGGCGAATCGCGTGCGGGATCTCTAAAAGGGCTTGAGGCTTCATGGAGCGATTGGGGAGCGCTGGACTTCGAGGCGATGCTCAAGCGCGCACAGCGGGAGTTTGCGGGGCAGCCTGTGGATGTCGTCGGTCACAGCTTTGGCGGCTGTGCGGCGGGCCTGGGAGCATCCGGGCATCTGATCCGTCGCCTGGTGACCGTCGGCGCGCAATTCGCCTACTGGCGCGACTACGCGCCCGCCCATCGTTGGCGGATGTTCGGCAAATGGCATGTGCTGATGCCGCTGGTGACAAGGGTTTGCGGCTACTTCCCCGGCAAGCGTCTCGGCTGGCTGGAAGACACACCGGCTGGTGTCGTTCGAGACTGGAGTACGCCGACCGATCGATACGAGAAGCGCCCCAGCGGCCGCGTGCTCCACGCAACCGTCGGTCGCCTGCCCTTCGCTGCCGTGACCGCGCAAATCCTCGCCATCAGCATCAGCGACGATCCCTACGGCACGATTCCGGCCATCGAACGCTTGCTGAGCTACTTCACCGGCAGCTCAAACACCCACTTGCGCATCGCTCCTGAAGACATCGGCGAACAAGAAGTCGGACATTTCGCCTTTTTTCGCAGCGCATACCAAGCCACACTATGGCCCATTGCACTGTCCTGGCTGCAAAACGGCGAACTGGCCCCCGACACACCCGGGCGGACAGTACCGCGCAGCTGAGCCACCTGCCCTTTTTCACGAATTACGGAACGACGCCCATGGCCTCCGCCAGCAAACAGCAAAAACGCGCCTCACGCGCCAAGGCCAAGGCCAAGCAGAACCGCACCCAGCGGGCCGCTGCGCCGGTCGAACTGGACCCGAACGACGACCGCATCGATTTCGAATCGGTGGACCTGACCGAGCTGTTCAAGAAAATGATCGACGCCGAAAAGACCAGCCAGCAAGCCCTGTGCACGGCCTTCCTCGAAGACCCGTTGCTGGAACTGGTGTACGAACAGGAAGGCGAAGAAGGCGCGATGGACTTCATCCTTGCCGCACTGATCGAGTATCGCCAATGGTCCACCGAAACCGACGAGGCCGGCGCCCTGGCGTGGATCGAATCACCGGCCTTCCAGGCCGACTACGTGGCGGCGTCCGACGCCATTGCCGCGCAAACCCAACAGAAACCGAACTGAGTTCCCATGGCCTCCCTGAACAAGCAACAGAAACGCGCCAAGCGCGCAAAAGCCAAAGCCAAGCAGATCAACATCCACGGCAGAAAACCTGTCGAGCTGGACGATGACCTTGGCCACCTTGCCGAGCCGATCCCGGAATACACCTTGGCAATGTTCAGCAAAATGCACGACGCCGAAGCCGTCAGCCGCAGCGAAATGCTCTCGGTGTTGCTGACAAATCTCGCCTTTATCATCATCGACCATCCAGAACTGCTGGACATGGAAAACGCCGACGACGAAGGCATGGCCGCCACCCACCTGGCCGCCGACATGCTGATCGACTACCGCATGTGGGCCGATGGCATGGATCGCGAGAGCGCCCAGGCATGGCTGAGTGAGCCGCAGTTCATCGCCGATTTCAGCGCTGCACTGGATGTCTACCGCGAGTCGCTGGAAGCGCCGCAAGAAAAAGCCGAGTAAAGGTCACGCCCCAAACAAAAACGGCCGCTCGTCATCACTGACAGCGGCCGTTTTCATTACGCGGTGCGAATCAGTTCAGCACGACCGCGCCACGTTTCTCCAGTTTGCGACGGCGTGATACCAGCAAGCCGGCAGCGACAACCATCAGGCTCAGCAGACCGGTCGCGAGGATTTCCACACGGTGGGCATCCTGGAACAACATGATGGTCAGGGCCGCAACGATGAATACGATCACCGCGTAGGTCAGCCCCGGGAACAACCACATGCTGAAGACGATTTTCTCACCGCGAGCCATACGCTGCTTGCGCATACGCAGCTGCGAGATCGCAATCACCAGGTACACCAGCAGCGCAATGGCGCCAGAACTGGCCAGCAGGAATTCGAACACTGCCGCCGGGGCCACGTAGTTGGCGAAGGTCGCCAGGAACGCTGCGCCAGTGGACATCATCACCGCCCAGTAAGGCGTGCCGCTTTTGTTGGTGCGCGTGGACACCGCCGGCGCATCGCCACGCTTGCCCAGGGAAAACAGCATGCGCGACGAGGTGTAGAGCGCCGAGTTCAAGCAGCTGGTCACAGCAACCAGTACCACAATGTCGACGATCATCTTGGCGTTTGGAATGCCCATGCGGTCAAGCACAGTCTGGTAGGAGCCGACGCTGGCCAGAATCGGGTCGTTCCATGGCACCAGAGCCACAACGATGAAGATCGATACGAGGTAGAACAAGCCGATCCGCCAGATCACCGAATTGGTGGCCTTGGAGATTTGCTTGCCCGGATCTTTCGATTCCGCGGCCGCGATGGTCACGATCTCGGTGCCCATGAAGGAGAACATGGTGGTCAGGATCGCGCCCAACACTGCGCCCATGCCGTTTGGCAGGAAGCCTTGGGTGTCAAACAGGTGCGAAACACCGCTGACCTGACTGTTCGGCATGAAGCCGAAGATCGCCATGATGCCCAGAACAATGAAACCGATGATGGCCAACACTTTGATCAAGGCGAACCAGAACTCAAACTCACCGTAGTTCTTCACACTGAAAAGGTTGGTCACCGTCAGCAGCATCGTGATGACCAGGGCGAAGGCCCAGATGTCTACACCCGGGAACCAGGCATGCAGGATGGTCGCAGCGGCGTTGGCTTCCAGCGGGATCACCAGAACCCAGAACCACCAGTACAACCAGCCGATGGTGAAACCGGCCCAGTGACCGATCGAGCGGTCGGCGTAAGTCGAAAACGAACCAGTGTCCGGCGAGGCAACGGCCATTTCGCCGAGCATGCGCATCACCAATACCACCAACATACCGGCGGCGGCGTACGCCAACAGAACAGCCGGACCGGCAGCAGCGATGGCGTGACCCGAGCCGACGAACAGGCCGGCGCCGATAACGCCGGCAATCGACAGCATGGTCACGTGGCGCGGTTTGAGCCCCTGTTCGAGGCCATTAGAGCTTTGGGTACTGCTCATTAAAACTACCTTTGTAAGGAGAAGCGAATGCATGCATCCCGTTTAGTGATCCTTCTCGTAAAAAGAAACCAACGGGGCGTTCCGGATTCTGCACGCAATAATTGCGCCAAAATATTTCAAATCCTTCTAACCCGGCGATTACAACCAGACCGGACAGTCATCGCAAGCCATTGAATTTAATGGCACTTCGCCAGAACGTTACTCTGCGACTCACTTTGTGTGGTGAATCAGCGCACCGGAAACACACCTGAAAATGGCTTCGCGCACATTAAAAGTGCACAAGCGGTGCATTTGGCCGGATAGCGCTTCCAACACCCTGTCAAAGCTGGCAACATCGCGCCTTTTTTTGCGGCAGCCACCGCGCTTTTTATCGACAGACAAGGTTCAAACGGCTGTTCGGTTGTTAATGGGGCGACAGTCTGCTGCGCCGATGCGACAACCTGCCACACACCAGCCATTTACCGTCCTTAGTGCTGTTGGCTGCCATTGAAACGCTATGCTAGGTTGGCCGCCTCGCCAGGAAGGCCGCCAAACAGCAGGAGCGCAACATATATGAGGAACGCACATGGCTGAGGCCACGCCCGCGCTTGAAATCCGCAACTTGCACAAACGCTACGGTTCGCTGGAGGTGCTCAAAGGCATCTCGCTGACCGCCCGCGACGGCGACGTGATCTCGATCCTGGGTTCTTCCGGTTCCGGCAAGTCCACGTTCCTGCGTTGCATCAACCTGCTGGAAAACCCGCATCAGGGCCAGATCCTGGTGGCCGGCGAAGAACTCAAGCTCAAAGCCGCGAAAAACGGCGAACTGGTTGCCGCTGACGGCAAGCAGATCAATCGCCTGCGCAGCGAAATCGGTTTTGTGTTTCAAAACTTTAACCTGTGGCCGCACATGAGCGTGCTCGACAACATCATCGAGGCGCCGCGCCGCGTGCTTGGCCAGAGCAAGGCCGAAGCCATCGAAGTCGCCGAAGCCCTGCTGGCCAAGGTCGGCATCGCCGACAAGCGCCACGCCTACCCGGCGCAATTGTCCGGTGGCCAGCAGCAACGCGCGGCCATCGCCCGCACGCTGGCCATGCAGCCCAAGGTCATCCTGTTCGACGAGCCCACCTCCGCGCTTGACCCGGAAATGGTCCAGGAAGTACTTAATGTCATCCGCGCACTGGCCGAGGAAGGCCGCACCATGTTGCTCGTGACCCACGAAATGGGCTTCGCCCGTCAGGTCTCCAGCGAAGTGGTGTTCCTTCACCAAGGCCTGGTAGAAGAGCAAGGATCGCCACAGCAGGTGTTTGAAAACCCGCTTTCGGCGCGCTGCAAACAATTCATGTCCAGCAACCGCTAACGGAGCTACCCGCATGCAGAACTACAAAAAGGTCTTCCTGGCTGCCGCCGTCACCCTGGCCTTCAGCGCCGGGGCCATGGCTGAAACGCTGAAGATGGGCATCGAAGCGGCCTACCCGCCGTTCAACAACAAGGATGCCAGCGGCAACGTCGTCGGCTTCGACAAGGAAATCGGCGACGCCCTGTGCGCCAAGATGAAAGTCGAGTGCACCGTGGTCACCTCCGACTGGGATGGCATCATCCCGGCCCTGAACGCCAAGAAGTTCGACTTCCTGATCTCCTCGATGTCGATCACCGACGAGCGCAAGCAAGCGGTGGACTTCACCGACCCGTACTACTCCAACAAGCTGCAATTCATCGCGCCGAAAAACGTCGACTTCAAAACCGATAAAGCAGCGCTCAAAGGCAAGATCATCGGTGCCCAGCGCGCGACCCTGGCCGGTACCTTCCTTGAAGACACCTATGGTAACGACATCACCATCAAGCTGTACGACACCCAGGAAAACGCCTACCTCGACCTGACTTCCGGTCGTCTGGACGGCATCCTGGCTGACAAGTACGTCAACTACGAGTGGCTGAAAAGCGACGCCGGCCGTTCCTACGAATTCAAGGGCGATCCCGTGGAAGAAAGCGACAAGATCGGTATTGCTGTACGTAAAGGCGACCCGATCCGCGCCAAACTCAACGATGCGCTGAAAGAAATCGTCGCTGACGGCACCTACAAGAAGATCAACGACAAGTACTTCCCGTTCAGCATCTATTGATCCTGACTGCCTGATCGGCGCCGTCCTTTGACGGCGCCGGTTCTCGGCATCGCCCGCCGCGATTTGAAAAGAAATCCATGATTATCGACCTCTACGGATTCGGCCCGGCGCTCGCCGCTGGCGCGCTGATGACTGTGAAACTGGCACTCTCGGCCCTGTGCCTGGGGCTGGTGCTCGGTCTGCTCGGCGCCTTGGCCAAGACTTCCCCGTACAAGCCGCTGCAATGGCTTGGCGGTACTTATTCGACCCTGGTGCGCGGCATCCCGGAATTGCTCTGGGTGCTGTTGATCTACTTCGGCACGGTCAACCTGATGCGTGCCCTGGGCGAGTTCTTCGGCAACCCCGACCTGGAACTCAATGCCTTCGCCGCCGGTGTGATTGCACTGGGCCTGTGCTTCGGCGCCTACGCCACGGAAGTGTTTCGCGGTGCGATCCTCGCCATTCCCAAAGGCCATCGTGAAGCCGGCGTAGCCCTGGGCCTGTCGAAATTTCGCATCTTCACCAAACTGATCATGCCGCAGATGTGGCGCATCGCCCTGCCCGGCCTGGGCAACCTGTTCATGATCCTGATGAAAGACACCGCACTGGTATCGGTGATCGGCCTGGAAGAAATCATGCGTCACGCACAAATCGGCGTGACCGTCTCCAAACAACCGTTCACCTTCTATATGGTGGCCGCGTTCATGTACCTGGGCCTGACGGTTCTCGCCATGACCGGCATGCACTTCCTGGAAAAACGTGCCGCTCGCGGCTTCGCGAGGAGCACCCAATGAACTGGGAAGTCATCATCAAGTGGCTGCCGAAGCTGGCCCAGGGCGCAACCCTGACCCTGGAGCTGGTGGCCATCGCCGTGATCGCCGGTTTGCTGCTGGCGATTCCACTGGGCATCGCCCGCTCGTCGCGTCTGTGGTGGGTGCGGGCATTTCCCTACGGCTACATCTTCTTTTTCCGTGGCACGCCGTTGCTGGTTCAGCTGTTCCTGGTCTACTACGGCCTGGCGCAGTTCGATGCGGTCCGTAACAGCTCGATGTGGCCGTACCTGCGTGATCCGTTCTGGTGCGCCACGGCGACCATGACGTTGCACACTGCGGCCTATATCGCCGAGATCCTGCGCGGCGCCATTCAGGCGATTCCACCGGGCGAGATCGAAGCAGCCCGAGCATTGGGTATGTCCAAACCCAAGGCGCTGTTCTACATCATCCTGCCACGCGCCGCGCGCATCGGCCTGCCGGCCTACAGCAACGAAGTGATCCTGATGCTCAAGGCCAGCGCCCTGGCCAGTACCGTGACGTTGCTGGAGCTGACCGGCATGGCTCGCACCATCATTGCCCGGACCTACCTGCCGGTGGAGATCTTCTTCGCCGCGGGCATGTTCTACCTGGTGATGGCTTATGTGCTGGTACGCGGCTTCAAGTTGCTGGAGCGCTGGTTGCGCGTCGATGCCTGCCAGGGGCGTTGATTCCCGCGTGTTGACGGGCGAGCACCTACTCGCCCGTTTCACCGCGCTGGATGCTTTTCTCACCGAGCATCAAGCGCTGTGGAAGCCACGACCGTTCACATATCTGAACCTTCCCTGGGAAGCCTCCTACCCGGAATTGGCCGCTTGGCTTCGCGGTCGTTCGCTGGACGAAGCGGAAAGCGCCCACAACCATCCAGACCTTCTGAACGCACCAGAACCTTTCGCTTCGCTGGCAGCGATGTCCGTTGCGTTGAGCGCTGTGGATAAATTGCCTGCCCATACGCTTGAAGCCGCAGGCCATCGATTGAACGTCGACGTACCGGGGCGTAAATGGCAGCAGATCGAGGCGTTTGCCAGTCGGTTGCAGTTTTCGAATACGCCCAGGCATTGGCTGGATTGGTGCTCAGGCAAAGGGTATCTGGGCCGACGCCTGCTGCAACCGGGCCAACAACTGACGTGCCTGGAATACGACCCGGCACTGGTCGCCAGCGGTCAGGCGCTGAGTCAACGCCATCACCTGCATGCGTTGCACGTCGAGCAAGATGTACTCGCCACCGACGCGGCTTCGCTTTTACAGGCCGAACACACGCCCGTCGCCCTGCACGCCTGCGGTGACTTGCACGTGCGCCTGATCCAGCTCGCCAGCGCCGCAGGCTGCAAACAACTCGCCATCGCCCCGTGCTGCTACAACCGGACCACCCTGCCGGAATATTCACCGGTTTCTCTTATCGCCCAAGGCTCCCACCTCCAGCTGTCGCTTGATGATCTGGCGTTGCCAATGAGTGAAACGGTCACCGCCGGTGCCCGAGTCAGACGTCAGCGCGACACCTCAATGGCCCGACGCCTGGGCTTCGACCTGCTACAACGGCGAATGCGCGGTATTGACGAGTACCTGCCAACCCCCTCCCTGCCGACAGCCTGGCTGGAAAAACCCCTCTCCGAGTACTGCCATCATCTGGCCGCACTCAAAGAGTTATCCACAATTGGTCCGCAGGATTGGACAGCGCTCGAAGCGGCAGGCTGGCAACGACTGGCGCAAGTGCGCAACCTCGAGTTGCTGCGCGGACTTTTCCGACGTCCGCTGGAGCTTTGGCTCGTCCTCGACCGGGCACTTTTCCTTGAAGAGAAGGGATACACCGTTCGCCTCGGCACCTTCTGCGAAACCCCGCTCACGCCGCGTAATTTCCTGCTTTTGGCTGAGCGCGCTTAACTGCACGGAGCCTGTGGATAACTCTGTTGATTAAATTATCGTGGATCCAATAATCAAGCGTGTTTCAAGAGTGAAACGAACCTGTTCAATATTCGTACACCTGCATAAAAAATCGAAAAAACAGGCATTTGCGGACCAATGAGAACAACTCCACAAATTTTCGAATCGGGCAGCGAAACATCACCTTTCATTGTGCATAAGCATTCAATGAAAAGGACATAAACGCCGAAATCTGGACATTTACGGCAGAGAATCCATCCGTGGATGTTGAGTGAATTTTCAACAAAAGTGTCCCGTTGCAAAAGACTCCGTCACGTCGCACGACCACCACAACGCACGACTGAAAAACCTCACCAAAGCTCCACGTAAAAATAGTCAGAATTCAGGGGTTTACATAACCTTCCCAATCGCTATAATCGTCGCCCAGACACGCCGGTATAGCTCAGATGGTAGAGCAACTGACTTGTAATCAGTAGGTCCCGGGTTCGATTCCTGGTGCCGGCACCATATACAGAAAGGCCCGCAGCGATGCGGGCCTTTTTTGTTTCTTCCTCGGGCTAGCACCGGGCTAGCATCAAATAAAAACACCCCATCTTTTTACCACTCAATCCACTGTCTCGGTGACTGAGCTAGCACGGGCAATTGCGTCTTTTTTTTGTCGGAACAGTGGCTCGACGGGCTTGAACGTTCACACCTTGAATCGCCCCGGATTCTCCAGACACCTTGCAAGCTCATTGCGTAATGCTTTTCAAACTCTACCGGCGACAGCTGATTGTTGAAACCATGCTTTAAGGCAAAGAGGTGTCTACGAAACCCGGGGCGATTCAGCCATCTTGCGTGGATTTTCAACGCCATCGATGCTCCTCACGATATGCACTCCTCCGCCCATCTCTAGAAATTCTGTCCCAGCAGGCAAAACTACGCCGGAGCGTGGACATTAATCAGCTGAGTCCGTGGCCCCGACGCGCCGTCCCAATATGCTAAAAAACTGTCCCGCCGCGCCCATAGTCTCGTGCCCGAGATCTCTACTATAGGACCAGTACCTCTGCCATCAGTAGGGGCCTGCTACCTATACCGGATGCACATCTTGCGCATCGCCGTACAAGCACGGATTGGAGACAACAATGACAAAAATCGCCGACATCCAAAACAGCCCTTCACCAGCATCACCCTCCGCACCGGCCCTTATCCGGTCGTCGGTGCGACAGCATTCGATCAAGGTAGAGCTTTGCACACCCGCCATCGGCGCAGAGCTCAGCAACGTCAACCTTGTCGACGCTGCCCAGGACCCCGAACTGATCGCGGAAATCAGGGCCCTGTGGCTCAAGCACAAAGTGTTGTTCTTTCGCGACCAGAACATCACTCCAATGGAGCAACAGCACTTCGCCGCACAATTCAGCGAACTGGAAGCCCATCCCCTGGCGCCGAGCCATCCGGAGGCGGACAAGCTGCTGATGCTGTACCGCAATCTCGATCCGAGCAAACCCAAGAGCTATGTGGAAAAGGCTAGTCGCGAAAACCTCTGGCATGCCGATGTCACCTACAAGCAGGCGCCGCCCCGCGGCGCGGTATTGCGCTGCGAACTGGGTCCGGAGACCGGCGGCGATACGCTGTTTTCCAACATGGTGATGGCCTACGAAAAGCTGCCCGAAAGCATCAAGCAACGAATCGATGGCTTGTATGCCAAGCACGGTGCCGAGCAGACCTTTGGCGCCCAGTTGCCACGCGAAGAGCGTCACGCGATGGCTCTGAAGACCCCCGGCGCCGAGCATCCGGTAGTGCTTGTGCATCCCGAGACAGGCGAGAAGGTGCTGTTCGTCAATTCCGCATTCACCACCCATTTCTCGAACTTCTTCAACTTCGAGGACATCCGCTACGGCCAGGACTTTATGCCCCAGGCTCATCACCTGATGAATTACCTGATCTCCCAGGCCGCCATCCCGGAATACCAGGTTCGCCTGAAGTGGCGCACCAACACCGTTGCCATGTGGGACAACCTGCAAGTCCAGCACTACGCCGTGGCTGACTACGGCAACGCGCCACGGAAGATGCTGCGCGCAACTCTTGCGGGAACCCCGCTGACCTGACCCTGACTGCCACACAGACAGCCCGGGCACCCGACCATCCGTGATGGTCGGACGATCCCGGCCGCCGAAAAATTCCCGATCAAAACAACAATCAACGGAGATACCTATGCTCTACGAACACGTCGACACCGCAGTCATCGATGGCGAATCCCTGCCCTGGATTCCGTTTACCCCTTATGCCGATAACGTCCTGCTCAAGTACTTCAAGCTCGACCCGATCCGTGGCGAATGGATCGTCATGATGAAGGCGCCGCTGGACATGCAACTGCCCAAGCACCACCACACCGGCACGGTCATGGTCTACACGATCGAAGGTCAGTGGAAATACAAGGAGCATGACTGGATCGCCGGCCCCGGCAGCATCGTCTATGAGACGGCCGCGTCGACTCACACACCTGAAGTCGTCAGCACGGGAAGCGCGGACGGGTATTCGCTCATGCTGGTTCAAGTGACGGGCGATCTCGCGTTCCTGGACGGCAACGACAACATCGTCGCGCTGGAAAACTGGAAGACCGGGTTGCAACGCTATCTAGCTTATTGCGAGCAGCATAACATCGCGCCGAAAGACCTGACGGCATTCAACTGACCCGGATTTCACGGGAAAAACCGGCGCCTCTGGTTCAAGGGGCGACCGGGCCAGTTACCGGTTAGCAATCATTCAGGGGAGGGAAACAGGCTGTGTCGGGTCGCGGTCTTGACGCGAAATCTGACCCGGGCCTGGCCGCCTGCTCGCTCCCCCGATCACAGACAAGCGAACGGAGCGATGCCATGAAAGGCCTGATGATGCAAAAGCAGCTTTTGATTTCCTCACTCATTGAACATGCCGACCGCCATCACGGTGATACGCAGATCGTATCCCGTCGCGTGGAGGGCGATATCCATCGCTACACCTTCCGTGACTGCCACCATCGCGCGCGCCAGTTGGCCAGCGCACTCACCCGCCTGGGCGTCAAGCCTTCCGAGCGGATCGGCACACTGGCATGGAATGGCTATCGACACCTGGAGTTGTACTACGGCGTTGCCGGCATGGGTGCCATTGTGCATACCATCAACCCTCGCCTGCATGAAGACCAGGTCGCCTACATCGCCAATCACGCCGAAGACCAGTACATCTTCTTCGACTTGACCTTCTTGCCACTGATCAAGGCCATCGCCGGGCGCTGCAATGGGGTCAAGGCGTTCATCGCCATGACTGATCAGGCGCACATGCCCGAGGATGCCGGCATCGACAACTTGCTTTGCTATGAAGACCTCCTTCAACAGGGATCCCCTGACTACGCCTGGCCGGTTTTGGACGAGGATGCCGCCAGTACGCTCTGCTACACCTCCGGCACCACGGGCAACCCTAAAGGGGTTTTGTACAGTCATCGCTCGTCGGTGCTGCACACCTATGCCGCCGCGCTCCCTGACGCCCTGAATTGTTCGGCACACGACGTGATCCTGCCCGTTGTGCCGATGTTCCATATCAACGCCTGGGGACTTCCCTACATCGCGTGCATGGTCGGGGCAAAACTTGTATTTCCCGGACCGGCCCTGGATGGAGCATCGCTGTTCGAACTGCTCGAAGCCGAGCAGGTGACACTGTCCGCGGGTGTCCCTACCGTGTGGCAAGGCCTGCTTGGTCATCTGGAAAAAACCGGGCGGCAATTCTCCAGCATGAAACGCAGCATCATCGGTGGCGCGACCTGCCCCCCGTCCATGCTGCACACCTTTCAGCAAACCTACGGCGTAGCGGTATTGCACGTCTGGGGGATGACGGAGCTTAGCCCTATTGGAACCGTCGGCGCCCTGAAGGCCAGGCACCTCGAAATGTCTCCGGCAGAGCGTTATGCCGTGCAATCCAAGCAAGGCCGGGCGGTGTTTGGCGTCGACATGAAGATCGTTGACGCGGACGGCCTGGAGCTGCCTTGGGACGGCGCGACCTCGGGTGACCTGATGGTGCGTGGCCCCTGGGTGGTACGCGACTATTTCAGAAATGAAAGCGACTGTTCGCCGCTGCTCGAACACGCCGGCCAGACCTGGTTCCCCACCGGCGATGTGGCGACCATCGATGGTGATGGCTTCATGCAGATCACCGATCGCAGCAAGGACGTGATCAAGTCGGGTGGGGAGTGGATCGGCTCGATCGATCTGGAGAATATTGCCCTGAGCCATCCCTCAGTCGCCCAGGCGGCCTGCATCGCCGCGAAACACGCGAAGTGGGATGAACGGCCCTTGCTGATCATCGTCAGGAAAGCGCAGGCAGCCCTGACCCGGGAAGATCTGCTGGCCTTTTATGACGGCAAGATTGCCAAGTGGTGGGCGCCGGATGATGTGGTCTTCGTCGACGCGATTCCACTGGGGGCTACGGGCAAGGTGTTGAAGAACCGCCTGCGCGAGCAGTTCGGCGATCATCTGCTGGTCAAGGCTGCCACCTGAGTAACAAGGAATAAATCCAGCCCTGTTCATGTGCAAAGGCAGGGCGGACGTTACGGCAGATACCGGTAGCGTTCGCCCTGCCTTTGCATTACCGCTATCAAGGGGTTTAGCCAGCCGGTGGCTTAGAGGCCGGGTCGCCGGACATCAACTGCTCGAGAAACTCCAGCAGTAATTCGTTGACCTGAGCCGGGCTTTCCTCGGCGGCGCTATGGCCTACACCGGGTAGCAGCACCTTTTTGCGCAGAGCGGGTAGGTAGGCGTCCATCTGGTCGTAGAGGCTGCGGATCTCCACCGGCTCCAGGGAAGGGTCGGCAGCACCACCGATGAACAGGCTTGGCTGGCTGACCTTCGCGCCGTCGAGAAACGCGGTAATTTCCCAGTTGCGGTCGCGACAGCGATAGTAGTTCAGGGCACCGGTAAACCCCGTGCGCGTGTATTCGGCGACGTAGTAGTCGAGCGACCGCGGGCTCAGCCAGCACGGGAACGCTCCCTTCGGCTCGGTAAAGGCGTTGAGAATCGGCTCACCGGCCTCGACAAACAGACGCCAGCGTTTGGCTCCCACGGCGCTGCCGGAGATCGAGTAGAAGACGCTGCTCAAGGTCTTGCGCGGATCAGCGGCCAGCTCGCGATCCGGCTTGGTGAGCTGCTGGAAATACAGGTGGTGGTAGACCCGGCCTTTCGCCATGGCCTGCAAGCCCACGGTTGGCTTGACCTTGCCCCGCGGTGGTACCGGGGTATTGAGCATCACCAGGCCACTGAACAGATCCGGGCGCAACATGGCGGCCGCCTGGGCCACCCAGGCGCCCAGGTCGTGGCCGATGATCACCGCAGAGGTTTCGCCCAGGGCCGCCATCAAACCCACCATGTCGCCGACGGACTGGCTCATGTCATAGGCTTCGATGGCATCGGGGCGGTCCGATTGCCCGAACCCGCGTTGATCGGGCACCACAACCCGATAGCCAGCCTCGGCCAATGCCACGATCTGGCGCCGCCACATGTACCAGAGGTAGGGGAAGCCGTGCAGCAGGATGACAAGCGGGCCATGGCCCTCGTCGATGTAGTGCATGCGGATGCCGTTGACGTCGGCAAAGCAGTGGTTGAATGCATCAGGATCGTCGGCATCCACCTGCTCCATTGCAGCGAGCGGCTGACCGATACACATTGAAGTTCGCGTATCCATTATCTACCTCCATCTTATTAGTTGTGGGCTTGAAGGTAGCTCTGAGAGGGCGCCCTGCACTGAGCTTAGCAGGACACAATATTGTGAAATTGGGCCAGAACGAAAGACTATAGAGCTGCTTCTGCCGCCGCCATTCTTGGCTCGCCAGTAGTGTCCCAATATGCAAAGAAATTATCCCGCCATGCCCATAACGCCGCGCTCGTGTTCTCTACAATGGGACCGCACTTCCTGCTCTGCAATACGCCAGACCAAGGTTGAAGATCGCTAGCGCCATCAGTAATTCCACAAGCGCCGTCTTCCCGCGCAATACACCTTCGATGAAAAAAGAAACGCCGCCATCGGCCGAGGGAGATCGTATACATGCCCAAGCTTGTTCGCGCTGCCGTCTTGACCAAATACCTGGAAGTTACCCAAGACCTGGGATTCAACCCGCGTAACGTGCTGGCAGTTGCCGGCCTGAACAAGGCTCAGCTGCAAGCCCCTGAATACCGCATTCCCATCGATGCCGCCGTACGTCTGCTGGAAGATTCGGCCGCCGCCAGCGATTGCCAGACCTTCGGCCTGCGCATGGCCGAGTCACGCCAGCTTTCGGACCTCGGTGTAGTCAGCCTGCTGCTCAGCCAACAGCGCACCCTGCGCGACGCCTTGCAGGTGATGGCGCGCTACCGTCATCTGATGAACGATTCCCTGGGAGTCTTCGTTGAAGAGGCCGGCAGGATGGTGATCATTCGTGCAGTGATGGTCACCGAGACACTGCTGCCCAATCGCCAAGCCACGGAGCTGGTCATTGGCGTGCTGTTCCGCTTGTGCTCGACACTGCTCGGCTCGAAGTGGCGCCCCTACAGCGTCAACTTCATGCACCAGCCGCCAGACAGCCTGCACGTGCATCAGCGCCTTTTCGGCTGCAATCTGGAATTCGGCAGCGAGTTCAACGGCATCGTTTGCTCCGAAGCCAGTCTCGATATGTTCAATCCCAATGCCGACCCGTCCATGGCCCGTTATGCCCAAGACTACGTCGATTCGTTGCAGGGCGATGAAAGCACCTCAATGCTGTTCGAGGTGCGCAAGGCCATTTACCTGTTGTTGCCCATGGGGCGCGCCACCCTGGAGCAGATCGCCCTGTCACAGGGCATGAACGTGCGCACCTTTCAACGCCGTCTGCAGGACGACGGCTGTGCGTTCAACGACCTGATCAATGACGTGCGCCGCGACCTGGCGCTGCGTTATCTGGAGAACCCGAACAACTCGATGAGCCGCATCGCCGACATGTTCGGCTTCTCCATGGCCAGCTCCTTTACCCGCTGGTTCATCAACCAGTTCGGCATGCCTCCGGCGGCGTGGCGCAGCGCGCAGAAACAGTCCGGTCTCTGCGCAGAGAGTGCCGCAGCCCCTAAATCCTTCTGAGTACAAGGCAAAAAAGGGGTTTCGCGCAATTGCGGGAAACTCAGAAACAACAGCGCCGATTTGACTGATGATGTTCGTGCGAGCAAACACAACTGACAAATCGGCGCTCTAGTGCGTGATATGAGTATTGCGAATTCTTTTTCAAGTAGATCAAGCGCGTCTTTCCCGACCTTCGTGATAAAAAAATGGCGACTGCTGGTACAGTCGCCGCGAAAAACCGATGTTTGTGGCACCGGTGGTGAGCTTCACCGTAACGAGGAGCCAGCCCAGAGAGCCCTGCCATAAACCTGGTGAAGCCTGTTTTCAGAGGCCCCAGTGCAGCAACAGCAGTACCAGCACGACCAGAAACACCGTCTCTCCCACCATCAGCAGGATCGGCTTGATGCCAACCGCTGCGAGCTCTTTGAGCCGGGTCTTCATGCCCAGGGCACTGATGGAAATCACCAGGCACCAGCGCGACAGTTCGTTGACCGATCCCTGCACCACCGGAGCGATCCAGCCGGTGCTGTTGATGATCTCGACCGGGTGGTTATTGACTTTGAGTTGGGTGGAAATGAACAGATAGCCGCTCTTTGTATGTCCCCCCGGTCGGCGGGCTTTTGTCAGCAGGTGCAGGAATGAGCCGGGCATGCCAGTTACCGCTCGCGATCACTTTCGCGCAGTGCTTCGCTCATGGAAGCCAGCAGCGCATAGGGGGGTCGTGAACCCACCACCGTCCTCTGCCGGCCGAACTGCACACTCGGCACGTCGAATCTGTACCTGCGAGTATTCCAGTTGGCGCTCGCCGATCAGGTACCAGGGCAAAAGAAATCGAAAAACACATCAATACGTAAACGACGACTCACAACCTCACCTCTAACCCGGCTTCACTGACAGGGTCAGGCACGCTCTGGCCCTGAAGCCGGGCGATATCTCTGTGGTAATGACACTTGGCATAAAAGAACACCACCGCCGCCGCGAGGCTGACCAGCGGCACCAGTTGAAACGCGGCATGCAAACCGATGAGGTCGGACACCCGACCGGTGATGAACGGCCCCGGTGCCAACCCCAGCAGGTTGTTGGCCAGGGTCAGCGTGGCGAAGGCCGTGCCGTGCACCGAGTAATGGGTCAGGTTGGCAACCATCGCCCCGGCAGGACCGGTGGTACCCGTGGCAATCAACATGCCCAGGCAGATAAGCAACAGCTGCAATGGCCCCGCCTGCAACGCAAAAGCGGCCGACAACAACAGGCAGCTGCCCAGGCAAAAGCCGATGGCCAGACTGACCTTGCGCTCCGGTGAGTGGCGACACAGGCGATCGCTGAGCATGCCGCACAGAATCATCCCCACACCGCTGCACAACACGATGAGCGCCGCCATGCCGCCGGCCTTGTCTGTGGGCATGTCGTAGTAGCGGTTGAGGTAGCTGGGAATCCACACCATCACCGTACCGCCGACGAATAGCTGCAAACCGCTACCCACGTACGTGGCGATCACCGAATGGCTGGACCACAAAGTGCGCAGCGGACGCTTGACCGCGGCAGCCGTCTTGTTCGCAATCTGCGCGGCACGTTGGGGCGCAATGCGTGCTTCCTTGACGATCAACGGATAGAGCACCGCCAGCACCAGGCCAAACAGAGCCATGCCGGCGAACGACCAGCGCCAGCCCAGCTTGGCCGCGATAGCACCGCCCAACGCCATGCCCAGCACAGCGCCAAACAAACCACCGGCCATGAAAGCACTGGCCAAGGTGGCGCGCATATGTTTGGGGAACACCGAGATCACCACGGCGATGCCGACGCTGCCATAAGCCGCCTCACCGACACCAACCATAAAGCGCGCGATGAACATCTGCTGGTAGTCCTGCGCCACCGCGCAGCCCAGGGTCGCCAGGCTCCAGAGCAGCGCCATCAACGCCAGGCTCTTGACCCGGCCGAAGCGGTCGGCCATCAACGACAGAGGGAACGTCAGCAGGCCAACCATCAGGGCAACGACGCCGCTGAGCAGACCGAGCTGGCCGTCGCTCAACGCCCACTCGCTCTTGAGCAGCGGGAACACCGCGTTGAGCACTTGGCGTGACATGTAATCGGAAATCAACAGGCCGAACGTCAGCGCGAAGACAATCCAGGCATATTTCCGCGCAACGCCGACTCCACCGTAGTCGTCATCGTCGGCCGCGTCGATTGGGTGAAAGGCCATACAGCCTCCTCAATGTGGTTGTTTTATTATTGTTATCGAGCGTGTAGCCGCTACGGCTTACGAAAGAGACTTCAATGCCCACACGCGTGAGCATCCCCATGACCAAGGGCCGTGCTGTTGAACCGCAGTAGGTTCTAGCGCGTATCCATTACCTTCCGCTCTCTATTTTCGGAAGCCTGAAGGTAGCTCTGACAGGGCATCCTGCACTAAGCTTCGCAGGACTCAATCTTGCGAAATTGGGACACGAGGGAAATCATGTATACCCTGACGCGGAGTGCCAGCCTTACCAACTATGAACAGGTTTCCCGTTCAGAGGGGCTCGATCCTTTTCGTATGCTGCGGATGGCCAAGCTGCCGGCCAGTGCCCTCGACGATCCGAGTATCATGATCAGTAGCGATTCGGTCGGGTGGCTGCTGGAGGAGTCAGCCCGATTGTCCGGTCAGGAAGCCTTCGGTCTGCTGCTCGCCGAAAAGAGACACCTTTCCAACTTTGGCATGCTGGCGCTGCTTATCCGCGAAGAGCCAACACTGCGCGCCGCCTTGCAGTCTTGCTTTCGCTATACGCGTCTGCATAACGCCGGTGTGCAATTGTGGCTTGAGGACGTGGGCGATCTGACCCTGCTGCATGTGGGGGTGAACATGCAGGGCCATCATGGCGTCTGGCGCCAAGCGATAGAACAAGCAACCGGAATTATCCTGCGCACGTTGTGCATTCTGAGCGGCTATACCTTCCGACCGGTAAGGGTCAGTTTTACTCACGCCCCCCCCTCCAGCCTAGAAGTACACCACCGTGTGTTGGGAACCGCGATCGAGTTCTCTCAGGAGTTCAACGCCATCGTTTGCCGCGGGGTCGATTTAAATATGGCCATACCTGAGGCGGACCCCGCGCTGCATCGCGAAGTGAAGCGATCGCTGGACATGCAGTTGGCTAACCTGCGCGACGAGCCGACGCAGCGGGTGCGTCAGATCGTCAAGATGCTGCTGCCAAGCGGACTGTGTTCTGTCGATGCGGTTTCCCAACATCTTGGCATGCATCGACGCACCCTTAACCGCCACCTGGCAACTGAAGGTGAGAGTGTCACAACGATCATCAACGCTGTACGGGCTGAACTCGCCGAAGAGTATTTGGCCAACAGCAGACGCCGATTTTACGAGGTGGCCGAACTGCTTGGCTTTTCCACGGCCGGTGATTTTTCACGCTGGTTCCGCAGCCAGTTTGGCAAGACACCTTCGAATTGGGTTGCTTCCTATCGAGAGAGCAAGGCGCTCCCGAGCCCCGCAGCCTGAAAAAATAGAAGGAGAGATTCAAGGGCGACTGACAAGCCTGTTGGCCGACCAACCTGGCTGAAACTGTCATTTCTTCGACGCGGCCATTATCGGCGACAAGTCCTGCATAAGTGAAACGCCCCAGAACCCAGAGACGCTTCTGAGCATCTCCTTTAGGTCGGCAGTTGCCGTTCATGATGACCAAATATGTTAGGTGTCGCCACAGCGCATAGTTAGGACTTCAATCCCGTATCCAGTCTTTAGAGACGAAAAGAGCGACTATCTGCCCTACGCATGCAGAAAGCCAGCAGTAAGGTGAGCAGTCATGCAGTGCACTATCAGCGAGATCGTCCGCCGCGCTGGCATATCGAAGGCAGCGATCATTAAGGCGCGCAATGAGAGACGCCTTCCCGAGTCACTGTTCACCATGAACGAGCTCGGTATCACCTGTGCCGCGGTTGCTGATTTGGCGGAGCGGGTACTACGGCGAACCATTGGTTAGAGGATCAGTAGCACGATGGCGTATGCCTAGATGCTGCTGACCATACGTCACCTCGACGTACTTTCTTTTTTAGGGGTACGCGAAGGGGTATGTCGTTGCTTTCAACTTGGTACTTACCAGTGTTTATGCGGCCTGAAGGAACATGTTCGACTCCTGGTGCCGCACCATACAAAACAAAGCCCCTGCAGAAACGCCGGGGCTTTGTTGTTTCTATCGTTCGGAAAACCTTCTTTTAGTGCCCCGCGCTCTGCCCCCCATCGACATGCAGAATCTCGCCAGTGACAAACCTGGCGCCATCCAGATACACCACCGCCTGCGCAATATCGTCGACTTCGCCCATGCGCCCCATCGGGTGCAAATTACCCAATGCTTCATGCGTCTCTTCACCGTGCATCGGGGTCTTGATGATGCCTGGGGAAACCGCGTTCACCCGAATCCCGCGCTTGGCATATTCGATGGCCAGGGATCGGGTCGCCGCGTTCAAGCCACCCTTGGTCAATGATGCCAACACCGACGGCACTCCATCGATGGCGTGATCGACCAGACTGGTGGTGATGTTGACGATATGGCCGCTGCCCTGCTTTTCCATCTCGGCGATGGCGAGTTGAGTGATGTAGAAGAAGCCGTTGAGGTTCACCGACAGCACGTTGGCGTAGTCTTGCGCCGTGTACTCGGTAAACGGTTTGGCAATGAAAATTCCGGCGTTGTTGACCAGGGTATCAATGCGACCGAAACGGGAAATCGCTTCACGGATGACGCGCTGGGCGGTGGCCGGCTCGCCGATGTCCCCGGCCACGGTGAGAATGTCGGGATCGCTGGAGGGTTTGATGGAGCGTGAAGTGGCGACGATGCGGTAACCCAACTCACGGAATGCTTTGACCATACCGTCGCCTAAACCCTGGGATGCGCCGGTGATGACGATGACTTTTTTCGAAAAGCTCACGATGAATACCTCAGACGATAATTGTGATTAAAACGTGACGCATCAGGCTTCGGCCGGAGGCTCGCCCTGTACTTCAACTTCTGCTCGACGTCATGACTTCTCACCGGCCTCAGCCAACTGTTTTCGATAACGGGTAGTGGTCATCCCGGCGTAACCCCAGTTATCGGTGTCGACTTCCTCGATGACGATGTGGGTCAACTCAGGGCGTTTGTTGAGCACGCGTTCCAGGGTTTCAGTGATTTCGGCAATCACCTGAGCCTTCTGCTCAGGGGTAACGCCATCGCGGGTAATGCGTACGCTTACGAAAGGCATGAGGGCAACTCCAGTGACCTTCCCGTCAGGATGATAGGGAGGCGTTGGAGCTGAATGTATGAGGTAGGCTGGAGTGGATAAAGGTGGGAACGGGAACTTCATTCATTACGTGGCGTAATGAATGAAGAAGAAAGCAACAAGAGCCTCCATCGAGTGACCTGCCGACTTTCTCAATAGCGGCGATGTGTTGAAAAGGGAATTGCCGTCTTAGCTAAATAGCTTGAAGGTCACGTGTCTTGGGCATGCTGGAACAGCAAATCCGTGTGTAGACATGAGACGTTAACGTGTCGCAATTTTTCATTTTTTGCCACACGTCTTCCGAACATGTCGCCGCGGACGACACGTTCGAAAGACGTGTTACCAAAATCGGGTTTCGGCGACATAAGCAAATCAACTGTCTAGTCCTGAAATAGGTTTACACCTGTTTCAGTCTCAAAACGCCCGATGCACCGCATCGGGCGTTTTGTATTTCAAGGCCAGATGTGGCCGCTCCGCGTTGTAGATCAGCACCGATTCATCAACCATTCTCACCGCGTCGGCCAGGTTCTTGGGGCGATGCAGCAAAAACTCCGTCTTCAAAATCCCGTTTATTCGCTCCGCCATCGCGTTCTGATAGCAGTCATAGCCATCGGTCATCGAACAAATGACCCCGTGCTTGGTGTGAAAACGCTGATAAAGGTCGGAGCAATACTGCGCCCCACGGTCTGAGTGATGAACCAGCGGCTGCTTGGTTTTCCTTCCTCCTACAGCCTTCTTCAGCGCTTTGAGCACCGACTCTGTATGCAAGCTCTCATGCACATGATGTCCCACTATTTTGCGCGAGTAGGCGTCGGTGATCAGGCTCAGATAAGCAACGCTCTCCTGGGTAGGCAGATAGGTTATATCCGCAACCCAAACTTGCTCAGGAGCACAGGCAATGATTTGCTGCGGGCCTGCCTTGAGTAGGTTTGGATGGCGGCGAAATCGATGATGGCTGTGGGTGGTCTTGTGGTATGCCCGCTTGCGAGGGACCAATTCTCGCGCTTCTCGCAGGATGCTGAACAGGCGATCGCGCCCCACCCGCAGACTCGTTTCTGCTTCGGCATGCAGCATATAATGCAGCTTGCGTGTTCCCAGCCTTGGCTGGCGCCGCCGCTTTTCCAAGACGAAATCCACGACCTTTTGATCGTCGCCAGCCTTCGCATCAAACGCTCGGTTGCGCTTGTAATAAGCCTGACGTGAAATGCCCATGAACAGGCAAGCCCTGCTGATACTCAGGTCTTTGACTTGCCCTTGCGCGAGGACTTGCCGGGTCGCTTTTTTACGATGGATACACCGTAGTCGTTCTTCAAGACGTTTACGACAGCCTCGAAAAACTGAGCCTTTTGATTGCTCAGTTCAAGCTGTTCTTCAAGCTCTTTGATCCGCTGCTCGGGTGACAGCGGTACCGTGGACTCGGCCATGGAACTCTTCCTCAGCACTCGAATAGACGCGCCTTGGCTCCAATCCTGCCGACCATGCTTGCGTAACCACACCAACACCGTTGACCGACCCTGGATGCCATAGCGCCGTTGAGCCTCTTTATAACTCAACTCGCCCTTTTCGACCTGATCGACCACCGACAATTTAAAAGCCAGCGTGTAATCGCGCTGACTGCGCCTTTTCCCCGAATCCATTGCTCCCTCCTGAAAATAGGTCAGAAGGTGTAAACCTTATTCAGGACGGGACAGAGCTAACGAAAAAGCCGCCCCTCGGGGCGGCTTTTTTGTGCGCAAAATTCAGTTTTCGCGGGCAAGTGTGACTGCATCGCAGTGTTACAGGCCTGCCAGCACATCCGTTTCCCAGCATTGGGCCTTGATGGCCTGGTAGAGCATGCCGAGGGTCAATGGCACCTTCTCACCGCGCCCCTTGGCTTGACGCTTTAGATTCACGTCAAAGCCCTCAGGCTGGAAATAGCGATAACTGTCGAAATCCACGAAGTCGATGGCGAAGTGGTCCTCCAGGGTTTCGATCAAATGTTGTGCATCGGCGCCGTTGCAACCGAGGTCAAAGTTGATTGAGGTGCTGAGGCTGATGGCTTTGCGTTCGGGGAAGCCGAGTTCTTCGTGCAGTAGCTGGATGAGCTGATGGAGAGCGGGGTCGTCAGGGAGATTGGGGTCGAGGTTCATGCGGGATGTCCTGTGGGCTTGGGCGGATTTTATTGGTCGTCGCACTAGAGGGGAAGGAGCGGAACCGGCGTTCATCCCGCGAAACTTCGTTCATATGTTTTTCCAGTTGAGCATGCGTTGCTGATTGGCTTATCCACAGTGCACCGCGTTTCTTCTTCGCGATCAGGCTCGCTCCTACAAGGAGGGGGATGGTGTTTCTTCAGACGGTGAGTTTTGGCAGGCGTTGCCGGGCGATGTCGAGCAGGTCGTTGCCGTCCTGGGTCAGCAGGTAGAGCGCGCTGACGATCTTGGGGATGTCGCTGGCGTCGGCCTGTTTGAAGCACAGACAGTAAAGCGTTTCGAGCAGATCGCTGGCGGCGCGGATGCGTTGGCGGGCAGCGTCGAGGATCTCGTAGGGATCGGCCTCGGTGTCGATGACCAGCACCGGGGTTTCGCTGTAGCGGGATTTGAGTGGTCGGAATCGATCAGTCAGTGGATCGGGGTTGTTCATCGAGGTGGGTCCTGTGCGTAATCGGCAAGTGTGCCCGGCAGGCCGAGACACTGTTTCAGCCGCGCCGGAAACTATAGGAGGGCGTGGTGTTGAGGGACAAGACGGCGGAGATCGACAGGCTTTGTAGGGGGTTTATCGGGTTTTGAGGAAAGAGACTACGGGGTGGTTGAAGGTGCCTAAGACGTTGTAGGCAATTTCGGGTGTTGTGTTGACTGTGCTGGTCCCATCGCTAGCCTGCTAGCGATAGCTATCTGACGGTCACTACATCCCTCAAGTCTTCCAAGCCATCCGCTGTATCATCGCGTATCGTTTTGCCCCCGACCTTTTCTCGACTCGCTGCGATCGCCGGCTAGGCTTTGCTCATCGCAGCGGTCAACGGAGTGACAGCTTATGCACAACACCCTGGAACAGGTTTTCGGTTATCCACAGTTTCGGCCTGGGCAGGAGGCTGCGGTCAG
This sequence comes from Pseudomonas sp. P1.8, assembly GCF_001269805.1. Taxonomy (NCBI): domain Bacteria; kingdom Pseudomonadati; phylum Pseudomonadota; class Gammaproteobacteria; order Pseudomonadales; family Pseudomonadaceae; genus Pseudomonas; species Pseudomonas sp. P1.8. Next base: position 24,734 of record NZ_LHVM01000002.1, on the reverse strand, counting down.
CGCGGTACTGGCGGGGCGCTCGGCGGCGGCTATTTTTCCCACCGGTTCCGGCAAGTCCCTTTGCTATCAATTATCGGCCGTGCTGCTGCCGCACCTGACGCTGGTGGTTTCGCCGTTGCTGGCATTGATGCAGGATCAGTTGGCGTTCCTGCAACGCCACGGCATCGCCGCGGGCAGCATCGATTCGGCCCAGAGTCGCGATGATGCAATCGATGTGATGGCCCGCGCCAAGTCCGGTGAATTGAAGATTCTGATGATCTCGGTCGAGCGTCTGAAGAACGAGCGTTTCCGAAATTTTTTGCAGCAGGTGCCGATCTCGCTGCTGGTGGTGGACGAGGCGCATTGCATCTCGGAATGGGGCCACAACTTTCGCCCGGACTACCTCAAGCTTCCTGACTATCAACGGCAGTTCAACATTGCGCAGGTGCTGCTGTTGACGGCCACGGCGACGCCCAAAGTGATTGCAGACATGCAGTCGAAATTCGCCATCGCCGCCGCCGATGTAGTGACCACGGGTTTCTATCGCCCCAACCTGAATCTACTGGTGGAGCCCGTGCGTGGTCAGGACAAGCGTCGGCGTCTCGTCGAGTGGATGGGTGAGCGCCACGGCCAACCCAGTATCGTCTACGTCACCCTGCAGAAAACCGCCGAGCACATTGCCGAACACCTGAACCGTAATGGCATTGAAGCGCAGGCTTATCACGCCGGTTTACCTCACGATCAGCGCGACGTTATCCAGAAACGCTTCATGGGCGGGCAGTCCAATTGCATCGTCGCCACCATTGCATTCGGCATGGGCATCGACAAAAGCGATATCCGCAATGTGGTGCATTTCGACCTGCCCAAATCCATCGAAAACTACAGCCAGGAAATCGGCCGTGCGGGGCGTGATGGCCAGCCGTCCGAGTGCCTGGTACTGGCCAACCGCGACAGCCTCAACGTGCTGGAAAACTTTGTCTACGGCGATACGCCTGAGCTGGATGGCATCCGTCATGTGCTCGACGAATTGCAAGCCTGCGCTCCGGAAGGGCAATGGGAGTTTTTGCTGGGGCCGCTGGCGGACCAGAGCAACATCCGTCAGCTCCCGCTCAAGACCTTGCTGGTTCAACTGGAGCTGCGGGGAATCATCGCCCCGCGCTACGCCTACTATGCCGAATACCGATTCAAGTACTTGCTGGAGCCCGATGCCTTGCTGGCGCGTTTTGAGGGTGAGCGCAGGGATTTCGTCGCAGCCATTATCCAGACCTCCAGCCGTGCCCGAACCTGGGCCACGGTGAATTTCGATGCCCTGTACGAGCAGCATCAAGCCGAGCGCAATCGAGTGGTCAAGGCGCTGGATTATTTTCAGGAGAAGGGTTGGGTCGAGCTGGAAAGCAAGCAGATGACGGAGGTCTACAGCCTGCTGCAAAGCAATTTCGACAGCGCCGCGTTGAGCGAAGAGCTGCACGCTTACTTCAGACGACACGAACACACCGAGATCGCACGGATTCACGCGATGCTGGATCTGTTCGCTACCGAGCGCTGCCTGGGTTATCGCCTGGCTGAATACTTCGGTGACGAAAATGCACCGCAGCAATGCGGGCATTGTTCGGTGTGTCACGGGCAAGTGGCGCGGTTACCGGCACCACCGGCGTTGCCGGCGCTTGTGGATAAAAACTTCGAGGCGCTGTGTGGCAATTTTATCCACAGGCACGAGCAGCATACGGGCAGCGCGCCCTCGGCTGAGCGCACGACGCGATTCTTGTGCGGGATCAGCGTGCCGTTGTTCACCAAGCTCAAGGCGCGGGCGATTCCGGGGTTTGCGGCGTTGGAGGATTATCCGTATGCCGAGGTGCGGGCGTGGGCCGAGCGGCATCTGCAGGAGGCCACATCCATCCGCTGAATGTTGCTCATCACAGGAATAAATTTCAAAAAAACGTTGTGGCTGACTATGGTGGGGGCTGTCTTTGGATCGCCAACAAGAGAACACAATATGAGCCAGACTCCGACGAATATTCAGCGCGCAGCCGTGATTGGCGCGGGCACCATGGGCCGAGGCATTGTCATGTGCCTGGCCAATGCCGGGGTGGCGGTGCAGTGGGTTGATAACAATCCGCAGATGCTGGAGCAGGCGTTGGTTACCGTGGCAGACACCTACGCCCACAGTGTGCGGCAGGAGCGTATCGATCAGGCTGAAGCAGACGCTCGTATCGCCAGGGTCAGTGCTGCGCCGGATTACGCGGCCATTCGCGATGTCGACCTGGTCATCGAGGCGGTGTACGAAAACCTTGAACTCAAGCAACAAATCTTCCGCGAACTGGATGGCCTGCTCAAGTCCGAAGCGATTCTGGCCAGCAACACCTCGGCGCTGGACATCGATGCCATTGCGGCGGTGACTCGCCGGCCGCAGCAAGTCCTGGGTCTGCACTTCTTCAGCCCGGCACACATCATGAAACTGCTGGAAATCGTCCGTGGCGCCCAGACTGCACCGGCGGTCATCGACGCTGCGTTGGCACTGGGCAAACGCATGGGCAAGGTCAGTGTGGTGTCGGGCAACTGCGACGGTTTCATCGGCAACCGCATGCTCAATACCTATGTGCTGGAAGCGCGCAAAATGCTGCTGGAGGGGGCTTATCCTTACCAGGTCGATGCGGCGCTGCAGGGTTTCGGTTTCGCCATGGGCCCGTTCCGTATGTTCGACGTGGTCGGTGTTGATCTGCAATGGCGCGCCCGACAGCTGTCCGGTATCGGTCAGGATGCGCCTGAGGTTCAGGTGGATAACCGGCTGTGTGAGTTGGAGCGTTTTGGCCAGAAGAGCGGCAACGGCTATTACCACTATGAGCCGGGCAGTCGTCAGGCTGAACATGATCCTCTGGTCGACGCGTTGGTGCTGGAAGTCAGCGAGGGGCTGGGGTTCCAGCGTCGCGAGATCAGCCAGGAAGAGATTCTGGAGCGCTGCTTGCTGGCACTGGTCAACGAAGGGGCGAAGATCCTTCAGGAAGGCATCGCGCAGTCGTCTCACGACATCGACCTGGTTTACCTCAACGGATACGGTTTCCCGGCAGACAAGGGCGGGCCGATGGCCTGGGCGGATCAGCAAGGGTTGGCGGATATTCATCAACGCTTGCTGGCGCTGGAGACTCGCCAGGGCGATCACTGGAATCCGGCGCGGTTGATTGGAGAGTTGGCGGCGCAGGGTAAGGGGTTTGCTGACAAGTGATTGATGTGGCGCCCGTGCGGGCGTCTTCGCCGGCAGGCTGGCTCCCACGGTTGATCCAGGTTGCCCGCAGAATTTGTGTATGACCAGGATTCAATGTGCGAGCTTGCTCGCGATGAGTTCAAATCGGTTTTTCGACTTAGACTGGCTATCCAATTCCAGGAATCAACGCTGATGCCACAACGCACCGACTACCCGCACTTTCAGCCCATCACCACGCGCTGGCATGACAACGACGCCTATGGCCACGTCAACAATGTCACCTACTACGGCTTCTTCGACACAGCGGTGAACACCTACCTGATCGAGGTCGGTGGCCTGGATATCCACGATGGCGAGGTGGTGGGGTTCGTAGTGAGTTCGGCCTGCGATTACTTTTCTTCCATCGCATTCCCGGATCGGATCGAGATCGGTTTGCGGGTCGCGAAATTGGGTAACAGTTCGGTGCAGTATGAGCTGGCGGTGTTCAAGCAAGGGGCAGACGAGGCCTGCGCGGCAGGGCGCTTCGTACATGTGTTTGTCGACCGGGCATCGAATCAGCCTGTGACGATTCCGATCGGGTTGCGCAGTGCGCTGGAGCGGTTGGTGGTTTAAACACCGAAAAAAAATCGCAGCCCTTGGGCTGCGATTTTTTCACCTGTCAGCGAAACCCTTCGGGTCTCAGCGACGATGGCGGTAGTACTTGTGATGCTTGCGATGGCCGTAGGCATGGCCGCGACCCGGGTGACCATCACGGTAGTAGCGACGATCATCATGGCCGCGATGGGAATGACGATCATCATCGTCGTCGTCATCGCTCTTGTTGCCCATGTAGTTACCCAGCGCGCCACCGGCGCCACCGCCTGCTGCGGAGCCGATCAGGCTGCCAGTGGTGCCGCCCACGCTGCGGCCGACCACGTTGCCGCCTGCTGCGCCCAACGCACCACCAATGGCGGCTTCGCCACGGCTGCGTTTGTCTGCGCCGACTGCGCTACCACCCGCACCGCCCAAGGCCGCGCCGATAGTGGAACCGGTATTACCGCCGATGGATTGACCGACGACCGAGCCCAGAACCCCGCCCAATGCGCCGCCCACACCTGCTTCGGTGGTGCCGCCAGCAGAGGCAATGCCACTGACCAAGCCAAGGGACAACAAGAGAATCGAGGAGAACTTCATGGAGGAACCTCAAGGGGATGACGGCGCGATCCTGAGGCTCTGGAATGGGTGTGACAATCGAAATCCGACGAATAACACGACTTGTATACAATTGTGCAAGTTACTGTTTTTTGGGCGGAACTTAACGATTTTTCGTCGGTCTTTTACTTATTCGCAAAGGCCGTTTTCATTGAAAACGGCCTTTTTTGTGGGCGTAAGGAATGCTGTTGAGTGGGTCATTGAAGTCAAATGATCGCAGCCTGCGGCAGCTCCTACAAAGATCGGTGCAGGAGCTGCCGCAGGCTGCGATCTTTTGATATTGCATCAAGCAGACCTGGCCATGATCAACCCGGTCTCGCTCGCTGCTTCCAAACGGATCGCCACAAACTTCGACGTCGGCGTATGGCTGCCATCCCCGGTGCTCTCCAGCGGCACCAGTGGATTCACTTCCGGATAGTACGCCGCCGCTTGCCCGGCCGGGATGTCGAACGCCAGCAGTGTGAAGCCTTTCACCCGACGCTCCTCGCCATCATCCCAGATCGACACAATGTCGGCCTTTTGACCTGGCTTGAAGCCCAGGCGAATGATGTCGGCTTCGTTGACGAACAGCACGTCACGCTGACCCTTTACGCCGCGATAACGATCGTTGAGGCCATAGATCGTGGTGTTGTACTGATCGTGGGAGCGCATCGATTGCATGATCAGGTCCGGCAACACACCGGTGGCGCGGGTGCGTTCGTGGACCAGATCCCGGGGCAGGACGTTTGGCTTGAAATTGGCCCGCCCCGATGCGGTATTCCACTTGCGTTCACCGGCACTGTTACCGAGGTAAAAACCGCCCGGGTTCTTGATCTTCTCATTGAAGTCATTGAAGTTGGGAAGGGTGTCGGCGATCAGGTCGCGGATGCGGCGGTAGTCGGCCACCAGCCAGTTCCAGTCCACCGGGTGGCTACCCAGCGTCGCAGCGGCGATGCCGGCCAGGATTGCCGGTTCCGAGCGCATCTGATTCGACAGCGGCTGCAACTGGCCGTTAGAGGCGTGGACCATGCTGAACGAATCCTCAACGGTCACCGCTTGCGGGCCTCCAGTCTGGATGTCGATATCAGTGCGGCCCAGGCACGGAAGGATCAGCGCATCCTTGCCATGGGTCAAATGGCTGCGGTTGAGCTTGGTGCTGATCTGCACGGTCAGGTCGCAGTTCTGCAGGGCTCGGAAGGTACGCCGGCTATCCGGTGTGGCCTGGGCGAAGTTGCCGCCCAGGGCAATGAACACTTTCGCCCGACCTTCGGCCATGGCGTGGATCGCCTCAACCACGTTGTGACCGTTATCGCGCGGCACTTTGAACTGGAAGCGTCGTTCCAGTGCATCGAGAAACGCGACCGGCGGACGCTCATTGATGCCCATGGTCCGGTCACCCTGCACGTTGCTGTGGCCTCGCACCGGACACAGGCCGGCACCCGGTCGTCCGATGTTGCCGCGCAGCATCATCAGATTGGCGATTTCCTGGATGGTCGCCACCGAGTGACGATGCTGGGTGATGCCCATGGCCCAGCACATGATGACGTTCTTGCCCTTGGCATACATCCGCGCCGCCTGCTCGATTTCCTCGAGGGTCAGGCCGGACTGCTCGATGATCTGGTCCCACGGGGTATCGTCGATGGTCGCCAGATAGTCCAGCACGTTAACGCTGTGTTCATTGAGAAAGTCGTGATCGAACACTGCCGGGGCGCCAGTCCTTTGCGCGTCGCGCTCCCACAGTAGAAGGAATTTTGCCATGCCGCGCATGATCGCCATGTCGCCACCGAGCGCCGGGCGGAAGAACGCGGTGTTGGTCGGTTTGTCGCCGTTGGTGAGCATTTCGATCGGGTGCTGCGGATGCTGGAAACGCTCAAGTCCACGCTCCTTGAGCGGGTTGATGCACACCACTTGAGCACCGCGCTTGACTGCTTCACGCAGCGGTTCGAGCATTCGCGGGTGGTTGGTGCCGGGGTTCTGGCCCCAGACGAAAATCGCATCGGCGTGTTCGAAGTCGTCGAAGGTCACGGTGCCTTTGCCGACGCCAACGCTCTGCGCCAACGCCACGCCACTGGCCTCATGACACATGTTCGAGCAGTCAGGGAAGTTGTTGGTGCCGTAGGCGCGCACGAACAGCTGGTACAAAAAAGCCGCTTCGTTGCTGGCGCGGCCCGAGGTATAGAACTCGGCCTGATTCGGGCTCGACAAACCCTTCAGATGCTTGGCAATCAGGGCGAACGCATCGTCCCAACTGATCGGCTTATAGCGGTCGGTTTCTGCGTCGTAGCGCATCGGCTCGGTCAGGCGACCTTGATATTCGAGCCAGTAGTCGCTCTGCTCCAGCAACGAGGTGACGCTGTGCTTAGCGAAGAACTTGCCATCGACACGGCGTTTGGTCGCTTCCCAGTTCACCGCTTTGGCGCCGTTCTCGCAGAACATCACCATGCCCTTTTCCGGCGAATCGCCCCAGGCGCAACCTGGGCAGTCGAAGCCACCGTTCTGGTTGGTCTTGAGCATAATGCGCAGATTTTTCAGCGCGTTGTCGCTGGTCAACCAGGCCTGGGCCACGCTGATCAGTGCGCCCCAACCCCCGGCTGGACCTCTGTAGGGCTTGTAACGAGGGACGGGTTTCTGGTCGGCTTGACGGTGTTGACTCACGCTTGGTTCTCCATCGCAGGGCTGTAGACCCGCGGCGCATTCTTTTGCGGCAGGTGGACGAGATTGAGGTTGTGGCGCCGAGCCCATTGCACGGCAAGGCCAGTGGGTGCCGACAGGCTGACCAGGGTCTGGATGCCGGCGCGCAGGACCTTCTGGATCAGTTCGAGACTGCAACGGCTGGTGACGATCGCCAGTCCACCAGCGGTCGGGATTTTTTGCCTGATCAGACCGCCGATCAATTTGTCGAGGGCGTTGTGTCGACCGATGTCTTCACGGCCCAGCAGCAATTCACCCTGATCATTCATGAACACCGCCGCATGCACGGCACCGCAATGCTGGCCCAACGGCTGGAACGCACCAATGCGCTGGCGCAGGCCGTCGAGCCATTCGGCGGGTGGCAGCGGCGCACCGGGCAAAACTTTCAGATCCGGCAATGCCTGCTCGACCGCCTCCACGCCGCACAACCCGCAACCGCTGGTGCCGGCCAGTTGCCGACGCTGTTGCTTGAGGTTCCAGAAGGCACGATTGGCAATGGTCACTTGCGCGTACTGCGCCGACCCCGAGCCGCTCAGTTGCAGGTCATAAATGTCTGTGGCGTGCTCGATGATGCCGCTGCCCAGGCTGAAGCCGACGATGAAGTCTTCCAGGTCTGTGGGTGTCACCAGCATGACTGCCTGGCTGATGCCGTTATAGGCAATTGCCAGCGCCACTTCCTCTGCCAGCGCGGTGCTGGCCGATTCCGAGTATTCAAGATCGCTGTAACTGTAGGTCTGGCTTGCGGCGGGCGCGGGCGTTTCGAGGTCAGGCGCCGCGCAGGCAGGGCGCTTGGTATTCATGGCATCACCGACGGGTTGATCAGCTTTAAGACTAGGCGTGACAACATGTCGCGTCTAATCGCTATTACTGATCCGCCGATAGATGCGCTCGATCAAGAGCCTGTCAGCGATTGCTGATAGATCGCAAAACAGGCTTCCGCCAGTGCCGAGCGTGGCGCACTGCGACGCATGATCAGTCCGAGTCGGCCGAGAGTCTGGGCGTTTTCGATCGGTTGCAATCGCAGATGTTCGGTCAGACCCTCAAGGCCGCCCTCCAGCGGCATCACGGCGCAACACAGGCCGCCGTGCACAGCTTGTAACAGTTGATGCACGGCATCGGTCTGCAGCAAGGGCTGTGGGCTGAGTCCGCGGCTATGGAAGTTGTGATCAATGGACTGACGAAAGTGCATGCCACTGGTGAGCATGCCCAGCGGTAACTCGATCAACGATTCCCAACTCAGCGGTGCGGGGCCAAAGGTGAAGAAACGCTGGTCGTACAGCAGCCCCATGCGGGTTTCGCTGAAGGACAGTGAGTCGAAATGTTCGGCGTTCAGGCGTTCCAGGTAAGACACACCCAGGTCCAGACGATTGTTCGCCAATTGTTCGAGGATCTGCTCGGAACTCAGTGCGGACAGTTCGAAGCGCAGGTTCGGGTGCTCGGCGTGCAAGCGTTGCAACAGCGGCAGCGGGTCGAAGCTCGACAACGGCACCACGCCCAGTCGCAAGGTGCCAACCAGATTGCCGCGACAGGCCGCCGCCTCGGCGTACAAGCCGTCATAGGCTGCCAGTACCGTGCGAGCCCAAGCCAGCACCCGCTCGCCCGGTGCGGTGAATCCTTCGAAGCGTTGACCGCGGTTGACCAGCGACAGATCGAGTTCTTCTTCCAGGCTGCGCAAGCGCATGGACAGCGTCGGCTGGGTAATGTGGCAACGCGCGGCGGCCTGGCCGAAATGGCGGGTTTCGTCGAGCGCGATGAGGAATTTCAGCTGTTTGATGTCCATCTTCGCTCCAGGGCGCTGGGAAGGCGCGAATTCTATCGCCTGGCGGGAAGCGGCGTCATTGGTCGGGTTGAATTCGCAAGGGATAACCGTGGTCTAGTCTTTTGCGTCTGGACAACTTAATCCCATGGAGAGCAAACAATGAGCCTATTCAGTTTTCTAAAAGAAGCCGGTGAAAAGATTCTCGATGCGCTGACCCCGGATAAAGCCGAAGCCAATAGCGAGGCGTTGACCAAGCATGTACAGAGTGCCTTGACCGGTATCGACACCTCCAAGGTTCAGGTGAAGGTCGAGGGCGACAAAGTCATTGCCACAGGCGAAGCGGCAACGCAGGAAGAGAAGGAAAAAATCCTCCTGGCCCTGGGCAACGTAGCCGGTGTCAGTGGTGTCGACGATCAGATCACCGTTACGGGCCCGGTGGTCGTGGCCGCGAAGTTTGTGGTGGTCGAGAAGGGCGATACCCTCAGCGCGATTTCCCTGCGCGTGTATGGCAATGCGAACCTGTACAACAAGATCTTTGAAGCCAACAAGCCGATGCTCAAGGATGTGAACAAGATCTATCCGGGGCAGTCGTTGCGAATTCCCGAATAAAGTTTAAAACCACGTGATGGCCTTCGCGGGCAAGCCACGCTCCTGCAGGTTACGAGTCGTTCACGAAGTTGCGAACAACGCTCATCCTGTGGGAGCGTGGCTTGCCCGCGATGCAGTCAACTCGATCTACAGCCCTGCAATCAAATCCCGATAATCCTCAACCGCCGCAAACTCGGCGGTATCCTTCGGCCCCTTACGGCTATCCGGCTCACGCACAGCCAGCAAATGCACCACACCAAAATCCCGCGCACTGCGCAGAATAGGCAAGGTGTCATCGATAAACAGGCTGCGTGCCGGGTCGAAATCGATGTCGGCTTGCAAGGCATCCCAAAACTGCGGGTTTTCCTTGGGGAAACCGTAATCATGGGAACTGATCAGGCGTTCGAAGTACGGCGCCAGCTCGACCCTTTCCAGCTTCAACGACAACGAATCACGGTGGGCGTTGGTAATCAGCACCACACGCTTGCCGGCTTGTTTGATCGCTGCCAGAAAAGTGTCCGCATCCGGGCGCAGGGCGATCAGATGGGCGGTTTCCTGTTTCAGTTCGCGCACCGGCAGTTTCAGCTCGGCGCTCCAGAAGTCCAGGCAGTACCACTGCAACTGGCCGGCATTGCGTTCGAACAGCGGCTGCAATTCCAGCTCGGCCATGGCTCGGCTGACGCCGTGCAATTGGGCGTAGCGCTGGGGCAGGTGTTCCAGCCAGAAATGGTTGTCGAAGTGCAGGTCCAGCAAGGTGCCGTCCATGTCCAGCAGAACGGTGTCGATGTCGGACCAGGGTAGTGAAGGCATGGCAACGTCTCGGGCGATAGAAAGATTTCTGGCGTAAACAATCGGGAAAGCCGCGTTATAGTAGCGCGTTCACGCCAAGGAGCTTTGCATGCGCCAGAAACCCACCATACTCGCCCGCGAAATTGTCGCCACCAGTCGATTGTTCTGTGTGGAAGAGCTGAAGCTGCGCTTTTCCAACGGCGTGGAACGCACGTATGAGCGATTGGTCGGCAAGGGCGCCGGGTACGGCGCAGTCATGATCGTGGCGATGCTGGACGCCGAGCATGCGGTATTGGTCGAGGAATATTGCGGCGGCACGGATGAATATGAAATGTCGTTGCCCAAGGGCTTGATCGAGCCGGGCGAAGACGTATTGGCGGCGGCTGAGCGTGAGCTCAAGGAAGAGGCAGGCTTTGGCGCGCGGCAACTTGAACATTTGACCGAGTTGTCACTGTCCCCCGGGTACATGAGCCAAAAAATTCAAGTGGTATTGGCAACCGACCTCTACGAAGAGCGCCTGGAGGGTGATGAGCCCGAGCCAATGGGCGTGAGCAAGGTCAACCTGCGCGAGTTGTCGGCGCTGGCGCAGAATCCACAATTTACTGAAGGCCGCGCCTTGGCGGCCCTGTACCTGGCCCGTGATCTGTTGACTCAGCGCGGAGCATTTCTGTGATGGATTTCCCTCATCCATTGATGGCGCCGGTGATCGAACTGGCCTTGCAGGCAGGCGATGCGATCCTGCCGTTCTGGCGCACAGACACAGCTGTCACCGCCAAGTCGGATGATTCTCCGGTCACGGCTGCGGATCTGGCGGCGCATCATCTGATTCTGGCGGGTCTGACCGCCCTTGACCCGAATATCCCGGTGTTGTCCGAAGAGGACGCCAACATTCCCCAAAGCGTTCGCTCCGGATGGCAGCGCTGGTGGCTGGTGGATCCGCTGGATGGCACCAAGGAGTTCATCAGCGGCAGCGAAGAGTTCACCGTCAACATTGCCCTGATTGAAAACGGTCGCGTGGTCTTTGGTGTGGTATCGATGCCGACCAACGGTCGATTTTATGTCGGCGGCGCTGGGCTCGGTGCCTGGCGTGGCGACAAGGGTGGCACGCCAGTGGCGATTCAGGTGCGTGATGTTTTAGCGCCTGGTGAAGCGTTCACTGTGGTGGCCAGCCGTCGACATTCCAGCCCGGAGCAGGAGCGTTTGCTGGCCGGGTTGAGCGCCAGCCTTGGCGAATTGCAATTGGCGAATATCGGCAGCTCGCTGAAATTCTGCCTGTTGGCCGAAGGCGCGGCGGATTGCTATCCACGCCTGGCACCGACTTCGCAGTGGGATACCGCTGCCGCACAAGGTGTGCTGGAAGGCGCGGGCGGGGAAGTGCTGGATCTGAGCGGCAAGCCGTTTTGCTATCCGGCGCGGGAGTCGCTATTGAATGAATTCTTCCTGGCCCTGCCGGCGAAGGCGGCCTGGCGGGAGCAGTTGCTGGCGCTCGCGATCCTGTAGGAGCTGGCTTGCCGGCGAAGCGGTGTGTCATTCGCCAGCAAGCCGGCTCCTACAGAGGTAGTGGCGCTTAACGGTGCAACACGTACTGCCCGACAAACCTCACCGCCACCTCATCACTGCCCTCATTCACCACCCGTGTATTGAGCGTCAACCGCGCCCGGCCATATCGCTGGAACGTGGTCAAAAACTTTTTCCAGATCACCGGATCCGGGGCCTCGCAAATGGCGTTGGCATCGCCCGTCACCGGTAGCGGATAGCTGATCTGACCTTCCTGAATCACGATGTGCCCGTCGGTGATACCTTCTTCTTTCAGACGCAGGTGCAACCAGCCCCAGCCGGCCAGTACCGCGCCGCAATACAGACTGCCGCCGAACATGGTGCTCTTGTGATTGACGTTGGCTTCCAGTGGCAAGTGCAGGCGCAATTGCTGTGCATGCCAGTCGAGCACCGTAAGTCCCATGTCCCGGGTGAGGGGAATATCGTGGTGAAGGACCGATTCCAGTTGACGAATGTCGCGGCTCATTCGGGGACCTTTTGTTTGAAGTGGATGGCTGGACGCAAACTCAATCGAGATCGTCAGGTTGGGGGCTTGCGCCACTGTCGGCGAAACTCAGCCCGTGCTTGCGCAGTTTGTCGTGCAAGGTCTTGCGTGGAATACCGAGGGCTTCGGCGACGCTGCGTACCGAGCTGTGCGAGCGCGCCAGTTCAGCGGCAATCAGGGTTTTTTCAAAGTTTTCCACCTGCTCACTCAATCCGCCGCTGACGACTTCTGCCGTCGTGCCGTTGCCGGTTTGCGCTTCATTGTTGTCCAGCGCCAGTTCCAGTCCCAAGGCAAAGCGTTCGGCGGCGTTTTGCAGTTCGCGAACATTGCCGGGCCAGGTGTGTCGCAGCAGCAAGGCGCGCTGACCCGGTTGCAGTTCGTGTGGCGGCAAGCCGTGGCGGGCGCTGGCCTCATCGGCAAAATGCTGGAACATCACCAATGCATCTTCCCCACGCTCACGCAGCGGTGGAATACGCAACGGTGCCACGTTCAGGCGGTAATACAAGTCGGCACGAAAGCGACCCTGGTCGGCAGCCTGGCGCAGGTCTTCCTTGGTGGCGGCGATGATGCGGATGTCGAGCGGGATCAGCTGATTGCCGCCCAGTCGCTCGACCACGCGTTCTTGCAGCAAACGCAGCAATTTCACCTGCACATCCAGGCTCATGCTTTCGATTTCGTCGAGAAACAGCGTGCCGCCGTTGGCGAATTCGAACTTGCCGATACGGCGCTTTTGCGCGCCGGTGAAAGCGCCCGGTTCATGGCCGAACAGCTCGCTTTCGACCACTGACTCGGCCAGCGCTCCGGCGTTGATCGCCACGAAGGGGCCATTGCGTCGGTTCGACAGATCGTGCAACGCTCGGGCGACGACTTCTTTTCCGGCCCCTGTTTCGCCGAGAATCAGGACATCTGCTCTGGTCGCCGCCAACGCGCCGATCTGCTCGCGCAGGCGCAACATTGAGGTCGATTGTCCGACCAGGCGCGTGCTCAGCTCATTTCGGTCGCTCAGTGCCAAGCGCAGGCTCCGGTTATCCAGCACCAGACGGCGCAGGGCCAGGGCGCGGCGCACGCTGTCGAGCAGGGCGTCGCTGGCGAAGGGTTTTTCCAGAAAGTCATAGGCCCCGGCACGCATGGCCTGCACCGCCAGCGGCACGTCGCCGTGACCGGTGATCAGCAATACCGGCAGTTCTGGGTCCTGGGCATGAAGTTCGCTCAGCAGTTCGAGACCGTCCATGCCGGGCATGCGGATGTCGCTGACCACTACACCCGGCCAATCGCGTTCGATTTGCCCGGCCAGGCCCTTGGCTTCGGCCAGCGGCAGAATTTTCAAACCGGCCAGATCGAGTGTCTGGCTCAACGCTTGGCGCAGGTGGGGATCGTCGTCGATCAACACGACCTGGAAGCGATTGTCGATGGTCATGCACTTCGGTCCTCGGAAGGTTGCAGGCTCACACCCGGTGCGCCTGCGCGTAGCTTCAGGGTAATCAGTGCGCCGCCTTCCTTGTGGTTGGCGAATGACAGTTCACCGCCGAAGGCGCGCATTAGCGTCTCGCAAATCGCCAGACCCAATCCAAGCCCCTGGGTGCGGGTCTTGGTGGTGTAGAAGGGTTCGCTGGCGCGGCCAAGGGCTTCCATGCAAAAGCCGGGGCCGTTGTCGCGAATGTACAGGTTGACGCCATCGGCTGTGGATTGGGCACTCAACCAGAGTTTGCGTGGCGGGCCTTTTTCGGTCAGGGCATCCAGAGCGTTGGCCAGCAGGTTGCCCAGGACCTGACGCAGGCGGGTTTCCCCGGCCTCGACCCATAAGGTGGCGGCGGGTAAATCGCGGATCAATTCAACGTCCATGCTGCGTCGACGCTTGGCCAGCAAGGCCAGTGCATCATCCAGCGCCGGTTGCAGGGCGACGCTTTCAGGGGCGTGACGATCGCGCCGGGCGAAGGCACGTAAATGGGCAATGATCGAGGCCATTCGGCCGGTCAATTCGCTGATCAGCTTGAGGTTGCCGCGAGCGTCATCGGTGCGCTGATGGTCGAGCAGCACTTCGGCGTTTTCTGCGTAACTGCGGATGGCGGCCAGTGGCTGATTGAGTTCGTGACTGATGCTCGCCGACATCGTTCCCAGCGCCGACAGCTTGCCGGCTTGCACCAGATCATCCTGGGCGCGCACCAATTCCTGCTGGGCCTGTTCGCGCTCCAGCACTTCCTGTTTCAGGCGCCGGTTGAGGCCTTCCAGATCACTCGTGCGCTCGGCGACCCGGCCTTCCAGTTCGCGACGGGCCTTGGCTTCGAAGGCAATGCGTTCGAGGTAATGGCGACGACGCTGCATCATCAGGCCGAGTAGCAGCATGACCACCAGCAGTGCAGCACCGCCGACAGCCACCACGGTGCGTACCGGCCGATCGATCAGGGTGCGCGGGGCAAGGATGCTGACGTTCCAGCCGGTTTCGGCAATGGGTTGGCTCTGAGTCAGCCAAGCGTTGGGATTGAGTTTCAATGGCTGTGGATCGCGGGTCGGATAAGGCTGGATCGCGGTGATGGCGGTGCTTTCTGCTTCGTTCAACGGGCGCGTGGAGCGGAATCGCCACTCCGGTCGCGACGTCAGAATGACCACACCGTTATGGTCTGTCAGCAGCAATTGCTCAGGGGTTTTACCCCACAGGCTCTCGGTGTGGTCAAGATCAACCTTGACCACCAGCACACCGACGATTTTCTCGCCGTCGCGCACGCCCGCCGCGAAGAAATAACCGCGCTTGGCGGAGGTGGTGCCCAAGCCGAAAAACCGCCCGAGCCGCCCGGCCATGGCTTCGCTGAAATAGGGCCGAAAGGAAAAATTGCGCCCGACGAAGCTGTCGTGTTTGTCCCAATTGGAAGCGGCCAGGGTTTTGCCGGTGGCGTCCATCAGGTACATGACTTCGGCACCGGTCTGGGCGCTGATGTTCTTCAACAGGCGGTTGGCGTTGCCTTGGGTGACGCCATCGTCCGGTGCACCGAGCACGGCGCGCAGGGCCGGCAGGTCGCCGAGAATCTGCGGCAATACTTCATAGCGATGCAGAGTGCCCAGCAGGTTGGCGACGTAGAGGTCGAGGGTCTGACGGTTCTGACTGGCCAATTCGCTGCGGTAGTAGCGCTCCGCCAGATGCTGCAACGGCCAGAGCAGCGGTGCCAGGCACAGTGCCAGCAGGGCCAGGCTGCGCCAACGAGGTCTGGGGGGAAGGGTCGGAGTCATGAGCATCGAGCGCCTGTGGGTACAGGCGCATTATGCCTAGGCTTGCGGTCACCGTCTGCGCAAGAAAAAGGCACTTTCGCGCCCTCGCAAACGCTCAGACCCGACCGTGGGGGGTTGCGTATCGCCCTGAGCAGTGGCGATATAAGCGCCTAATAAAATTTCAGGGGTCGTTGTATGCCGCTCGCCACGTTGATTCATCGCGCCAGTTTGCCCAGCCCGCAAGTAACTGCGGAACAGGCGCTTGAGCTGCTGGAGGAACATTACGGGTTTAGCGCAAAGTTGCAGGCTCTGGGTAGCCAGCAGGACCTGAACTTCCGCGTTGACAGCGACCGGGGGCGTTTCGTCCTGAAAATTTGCCGTGGCGACTATTCGGTACTGGAGCTTCAAGCCCAGCATGCCGGGCTCAGGCACCTGGGAGCGCATCCCGATGTGCATGTACCGGGCGTGATCGCGGCAAAAAATGGCGCAGACCTGCTTTCCCTGGAAGTTGGCGGCCAGGCAGTCCATGTGCGCTTGCTGGAGTACATCGAAGGGCAGCCTCTGACGAGCCTCAAGCGTTTCAACCCTGCCGTGGTGGCGGGTTACGGTCGCCTTTGTGGCGAAATGGACCTGGCGCTGGCGGACTTCGATCACCCAGGCCTGGTGCGAACGCTGCAGTGGGATGCTCGTCATGCTCATGCCTTGATCGCGCATCTGCTGCCTGTCATCACGGATGAAACCCAGCGTCGGCTGATTGTCGAGGCCTCCGAACAAGCGGAGCGTCATTTGCAGCCACTGGAGGACAAGCTGCCGGTGCAAGCCATCCACATGGACATCACCGATGACAACGTGGTGTGGCAGCGTGATGCGCAGCGCCACTGGCAATTGCAAGGCGTGATCGACTTTGGCGATCTGGTGCGCACTTGGCGGATCACCGATTTGTCGGTGACCTGTGCCGCCCTGCTGCACCACGGTGAAGGCGATCCTTTCTGCATTTTGCCGGCGATCCAGGCCTATCACGCAATCAACCCGCTTCAACACGAAGAGCTGCTGGCGCTCTGGCCGCTGATCGTTGCGCGCGCGGCGGTGCTGGTGCTCAGTGGTGAGCAGCAAGTCAGCATCGATCCGGGCAACACCTATAGTCGCGACAATCTGATCCACGAGTGGGAAATTTTCCGCGTGGCTACGTCGGTTCCGCTGGCGTTGATGGAAGCGGCAATCCTCTCGGCGGTTGGTCATACACTGCCAGCCATCGGCGGCGAAAATTTCGCGCCGCTGTTGCCGAGCCTGGTGGGGCGTGCGTTTGCCTTGATCGACCTGGGCGTATTGAGCCCGCATTTCGAGGCCGGCAACTGGGAGCAGCAAGGCATCGATCAGCGTTTGCTGGATGAAGCGCTTGCCGCTCATGGTCTGGCGGCCAGTCGCTATGGACAGTACCGCTTGTCCCGCACCCAAGCGGACAGCGCCACAGAGCCAGATACCTTCCCGTTGCACGTCGAATTACGCGTCCCCCATGGCACAGTGGTCGAGTCGCCGTTTGCTGGCGTGGTGCATCAACCCTCGGCCGGCGTGCTGCAACTGGATGGCCCGCAACTGAGCGTGCGGTTGTGGGGCGTCACGCCTTCGCTGCACAGCGGCGCAGCCCTGGTCAAAGGCCAGGTGCTGGGATCGGTCAGCGGACCGTTGATTGTGCAGTTGTGCCGAGGCTCGTCGATCACTGCGCCGCTGTTCTGTACGCCATCGCGCGCGGCTGCCTGGCAGGCCTTGTGCCCGTCACCGGCTACGCTGCTGGGGCTGGCGTGTGATGCCGAAGCAGAACTCGACGCACAGACTTTGCTGGCGCGGCGTGATGCCAGCTTCGCCCGCACGCAAAAACATTACTACGTCGACCCGCCGCGCATCGAGCGCGGCTGGCGCAACCATTTGATCGACATGCAGGGCCGCTCCTACCTCGACATGCTCAACAACGTTGCTGTGTTGGGTCATGGCCATCCGCGCATGGCGGCGGTCGCCAGCCGTCAGTGGTCGCTGCTCAACACCAACTCGCGCTTCAACTACGCAGCGGTTGCCGAGTTCTCCGAGCGTTTGCTGAAACTGTCACCGGACGGCATGGATCGAGTGTTCCTGGTCAACAGCGGCAGCGAGGCAAACGATCTGGCGATTCGTCTGGCGTGGGCCTACAGCGGTGGCCGCGACATGATCAGCGTGCTGGAGGCCTATCACGGCTGGACGGTGGGTGCGGACGCGGTGTCGACCTCGATTGCCGACAACCCCAAGGCCTTGAGCAGCCGACCGGACTGGGTGCATCCAGTGATCGCACCAAACACCTATCGCGGCGAGTTCCGCGGTCCGGACAGTGCACCTGACTACGTACGCAGCGTCGAACACAACCTGACGAAAATCGCGGAGCAGAAACGCCAACTGGCCGGCTTCATCTGCGAGCCGGTGTATGGCAACGCTGGCGGTATTTCGCTGCCATCGGGCTATCTGAAACAGGTTTATGCAATGGTGCGCGCGCAAGGTGGCGTGTGCATCGCCGACGAAGTCCAGGTCGGTTACGGGCGCATGGGCCATTTCTTCTGGGGCTTCGAAGAGCAGGGCGTGGTGCCGGACATCATCACCATGGCCAAGGGCATGGGCAATGGTCAACCGTTGGGTGCGGTGATCACCCGCCGGGAAATCGCCGAAGCATTGGAGGCCGAAGGTTATTTCTTCTCGTCCGCAGGGGGCAGTCCGGTCAGTTGCCAGATCGGCATGGCGGTGCTGGATGTGATGGAAGAGGAAAAGCTTTGGGAGAACGCGCAAATTGTCGGCGGGCATTTCAAGCAGCGTCTTGAAGCGCTGATCGATATTCATCCGTTGGTTGGTGCGGTGCACGGGTCCGGTTTTTATCTGGGTGTGGAGTTGATCCGCAACCGCGAAACCCTGGAGCCGGCCACTCAAGAAACCACGGCGCTGTGTGATCGTCTGCGTGAGCTCGGGATTTTCATGCAGCCGACGGGTGATTTCCTGAACGTGTTGAAGATCAAACCGCCGATGGTCACCTCACGCCAGAGCGTGGATTTCTTTGTGGACATGCTGTCGAAGGTGCTTGAAGAGGGGTTGTAAACACCCCTCTCTGTAGGAGCGAGCTTGCTCGCGATGGCGGTTTTTCAGTCGACAAATCTGTGACTGACATGGCCTCATCGCGAGCAAGCTCGCTCCTACAGGGATGGGGGGTGTTAATCCGATTGTTATCGGCTTTAAATGCATGCCATGAGCTAATTCTGATAGGTAACGCTTTAAAAGCCGATATTTATCGGATATAAAGTCGCCACAGTCCACGGCGTGCCCCAATGCGCTTCCATTTTTTGTCAGGTATCAATGTCACTCTGGAGTCCTGAGCCATGACCACTTTGAACAGCTCCCCTCGCGCCGACGGCTTCTACATGCCCGCCGAGTGGGCACCGCAAACCCAGGCCTGGATGATTTGGCCAGAGCGGCCGGACAACTGGCGCCTGGGCGGCAAGCCGGCGCAAGCCGCCCACGCGGCAGTGGCCAAGGCCATCGCCCGTTTCGAGCCTGTGACTGTCGCGGTTTCCGCCGGCCAGTACGAAAACGCTCGTGCACGTCTCGACGTACCGAATATCCGCGTGGTGGAAATGTCCAGTGACGACGCCTGGGTCCGCGACTCCGGCCCGACCTTCGTTATCAATAACAGTGGCGAAGTCCGTGGTGTGAACTGGGATTTCAACGCGTGGGGTGGTTTCGACGGCGGTCTGTATTCACCGTGGAACCGGGACTCGCAGGTCGGCGGCAAAATTCTTGAAATCGAGCGCAGCCAGCGCTATCGCACCGAAGGCTTTGTACTCGAAGGCGGCTCGATTCACGTCGATGGCGAAGGCACGCTGATCACCACCGAAGAATGCCTGCTCAACCGCAATCGCAATCCACACATGAGCCGCGCAGAAATCGAAGCGGTACTCAGCGCAAATCTGGCTGTGGATAAAATCATCTGGTTGCCGGACGGTTTGTTCAACGATGAAACCGACGGCCATGTGGATAACTTCTGCTGCTACGTGCGTCCGGGTGAAGTGTTGCTGGCCTGGACTGACGACCCCCAGGATCCGAACTATCCACGCTGCCAGGCTGCAATGAAAGTGCTGCAAAGCAGCACGGACGCTAAAGGTCGCCCATTCACCGTGCACAAAATGCCGATTCCGGGGCCGCTGTTCGCGACCGAAGAAGAGTGTGCCGGGGTGGATCCGGTCGACGGCACTCAGGAACGCAATCCTACTGTTCGTCTGGCGGGTTCCTACGTGAACTTCCTGATCGTCAACGGCGGCATCATCGCCCCGAGTTTTGATGACCCTCAGGACGGTCCGGCGAAAGAGATTTTGCAGAATCTGTTCCCGCAACACGAAGTGGTGATGGTGCCGGGTCGTGAACTGTTACTGGGTGGCGGCAACATTCACTGCCTTACCCAGCAGCAACCGGCTCCGCACATGGAGTGAGTGAGGCCGTAACAGCCTGAGTTGATTACCTTATTGCTCAAGCTGGCCTTTCGCCTTGTTCCGTTGCCCAGAACCCGCAGCCCCCATGGACTGCGGGTTTTTTTGTATCCGCTTGTCCACAACTCAGAAACTTTGGCACAGCTCTTGTATCTGTACGGTTGCAACTTGGGGAGGGGGAGAACTTCGATGTTCTGTCATAAACCTTGGATAAGTTAGCCGCTCACAAATCGGGAGAGAGCGCTGAAATGAACGCCGAAGTAAATGCAATGAGCGACAAGTCGTTGCATCCCCTGGTGATAAACAGCGAATCGCTCCAGGTTCTGGCGCACTGGTTAAAGTCCAATGGAACGCGTTCGATCAGTGAAACTGATCCGCGCCGGACAATGATCGAGCGCTACCCCGCAGATTTTTTCAGCGAGGCGGAACTGGATGCGTTGTGGGATGTGATGGAAGGATAAGAAGCACAACAACGGATTGAAAAAACAAAAAGCGCTGCCTCGGATGGCAGCGCTTTTTTTTCTTGAATAGTCCCGTAGGAGCTGGCTTGCCAGCGAAGGCGTCGTGTCAAACGACTTCTACGTTATTGACCCACCGCTTTCGCTGGCAAGCCAGCTCCTACAGGTTTTGTGTTGTGGTCAGAAGCTGTAGGTGCCCGTCACCACCAGGCTACGCGGTGCCCCCGGCTGGATCTGAAATGCACTGGTCGCCGACGAGTAGTACGTTTTGTCGCTGATGTTGTTCAGCGCCGCGCGCAAATCCCAATCTTTCTCACGGAAACCGGCCAAGGCATCCCAACGACCGTAACCCGGCAGCACGGTGGTGTTGAGGTTGTCGGCATAGCGATCGCCGACCAGCGTCAAACCGGTTTCGGCGTACCAACCCATTTCCGGTTTCCAGGTCAGGAACAGGCTGCCGTTGTGCTTGGCCACATTGTTGATGCGCTTGCCTTCCAGGCCGTTGTTATCTTCCTCGATGGTTGCGTCCTGGATACCCACACCGCCGCGCACGTACCAGTTGCCGCTAATCTTGCCAGCGGCGGTCAGCTCGATCCCGCGGGAGCGTTGCAGGCCGGAGAGCAGGGTAATGGTTGGATTGTTCGGGTCGCTGGTGCGGCGGTTGTAGAGCTCCAGTTCGTAGATCGCCAGTGTCGTGCTCAAGCGATCATCGAGCCAGTCACTCTTCACGCCGATTTCTTTCTGCTTGGTCAGCTCGGGGCTCAGGTCATTGGCATTGCCGGCGGCGCCTGGGGTGATGCCGATCAAGCCACCGCCAACCGGTGAGAACGTCTTGGACCAGGAAGCGTAAAAGGAATGATTCGGTAACGGCGTCCAGACCAGTCCTACACGTGGGCTGGTGCTGTGGCTGTCGCGGTCTTCGGATATGTCGCGCAGCTTGTTGGTCGACTCAATATCGAAGGTGTCGTAGCGCAGGCCGGCGAGCAATTGCCATTGATCGCTCAGGTGCAACTGATCCTGCACGTAAACGGCGCGGCTTTCGACTTCAGTGTGGGAGTTGCTCGACACCTGCATGCGCCCGGTATGACGCAAGTCGCGATTGGGGTTGTAAAGATCCAGCGGCGGCACCGGTGAACTCCCCGGGCCTGTGGTGGCAGCGGTGTACAAAAGCGGATCGCGGCGTTGGCTGCCGATTTCGATGCCGGTGAGCAGGCGATGTTCCAGGCCAAAGGTATCGAAACCACCCTCCAGTTCAACGTTGTTGTAGACGTTGCGGGTGGACAAGTCCTGCTGCCAGTGCTGGCGCGTGACCTGGTGGGTGGCCGGAATGTAGCCGGTCAGATAGGTGTTGTCGAAATCGCTATTGAGCTTGAATACACCCAGGGTCTGGCGCAGCTGCCAGTTATCGTTCAACTCATAGGTGAGTTTTGAGCGTAGGGATTGTGCCTTGTCATCGATGAAATCGTGCTCGCCGCCGTAGGTCGTATCGCGTCCTACGTCTGCCGGGCGACCGTTTACACCGGGGATCCCACGGTCCGGCGTTCGGTTGTAGCGGCTGTATTCGTACTGCACCAGCCAGTTGAGGTCGGGTGTCAGCTGCCAGCTCATCGATGGTGCGAACAACTGGCGATTGCCACTCACGCCATCGCGGAAGCTGTTTTCGTCCATGTTGCCCATGTTCAGGCGCAGGCTGATGTTCTCGGATGGATCGGTACTCAGGTCGGCGTACAGGCTGCGCAGATCTTCGCTGCCGCCCTGGGCTTCGATCGTCGAGCGGCGACCGAACTCCGGCAACTTGCTGACCCGGTTGACGATGCCACCCTGGCTGCCACGACCATACAACACAGCAGCGGGGCCTTTTAGAACATCGATGCGTTCAATGTTGTGCAAGTCGCGCACGTATTGGCTGTCGTCGCGGATGCCATCGAGATAGAAGTCGTTGCTGGCATCGAAGCCGCGGATGCGCAAGCTGTCGAAGCGCGTGTCGGCGCCGCTGCTGACGTTAGGGATGCCACTGAGTGCCGTGCCCAGATCGTTGGTGCCGTAGTCCGAGACGTTCGAGGTTTTGATCGAATCGATGGCTTGAGGCACATAGCGCACCGGCGTATTGGTGCGGGTCGCCGTACTGGTTTGGGTGACGCGCGGATCGTCCGCTTCCGCTTCGGCGCTGATCGAGGTAGCAGGCAAGGTGGTCGTTGTTGCGTAGGAAAAACCGGCAGACAGGAAGGCAGAAAGCCCAAGGGTCATGGGCGTAAGACGAAAGGGGGCAGGCATTGCGAAGTGCATCCGAGAAGGTTGGAAATTCAAGGGTGCGAATGGTAATGCTTGTTATTTGCTTCCGTTAATTGTTCTTGAAGGTTCGAGAGATTGATTGTTGCAAAGTATGTCGTGATTGATACGTTCGGGTATTGAGTCACCTGACCGAGAGGAAAACTCGTGCCTTTCGTTCTACGTCAATTGAATATTCCTGCCGCCTAACTGTCTTTCCTGGACGTTTTTTGCCTGTTTATCGACGATTCCTGAAATTGACACATAGTCAGAGGGGCGGCTACGATCCCGCCCAACGCCTGTGGCCGACCGCCACGATTCAAAACAATAAAAAGGCCCGCCGCGAGAAATCGTGGGCGGGCCTTTTTGTTTTCGTCACGAAAAAAGAGCGCGATAGCGCCGTTTCCGTCGTTCGACACAGCGCGTTTCAACCGCAAACAAGGAAAAGAACACCATGTTGAACAAGCGAATCAGCCTGATCGCTCTGGGGATTTTGAGTGCAACACCGGCCATGGCTAACGACCAGGTCGAGTCCAAGGGTTTCGTTGAAGACAGCAGCCTCAAAGTGCTGCTGCGCAATGCCTACATGAATCGTGACTACAAAGACGGCAATCCGGATAAGTCCGAGTGGGGCCAGGCGGCCATCGGCACCTTCTCTTCCGGCTTCACCCAAGGCACCGTCGGTGTCGGTGTGGATGCTTTTGGATTGTATGCATTGAACCTGGAGCGCAGCGAAGATCGTAGCGGCGCCCAAGGCATCGATTTTTTCAAAAAGGGCGCCAGCGGAGAACCGGCCGATGACCTGTCCAAGGGTGGCGCAGCGGTCAAATTCCGCCTGTCCAGCACCACCCTGACCTACGGCGACCAAATGCCGGCATTGCCGGTGTTGAATTACGACAACTCGCGCCTGCTGCCGGAAAGCTACACCGGCACCCTGATCACCTCCAGGGAGATCAAAGGCCTTGAGCTGAACGCCGGTCGCTTCACTGCCCAATCGCGCAAAAGCGCTGAAGGCCGTGACAGCGGTGGGTTGAAGTCGATCAACGTCTTGGGCGGCAGCTATCAGTTCACTGAGCAATTCAAAGGCGCGCTGTACGCTTCCGACGTCGAAGACGTGCTGAAGAAGCAATACATCAACGCCAACTACGTGATCCCGGTCGACAAGGATCAGTCCTTGAACCTGGACTTCAACGGCTACCGCACCAAGCTGGAAGACTCCTACGTTCGCGACAACGGCATTACCGGCGACGACAACAAGATCTGGAGCCTGGCCGCCACCTTCGTTACCGGCGCGCACTCCTTCACCCTCGCGCACCAGCGCAGCACGGGCGACAGCAACCTGGGCTACGCCTACGGTGGCTACCAGAAAGACCAGGGACGCATCGGCGACGGTGGCAACACCATTTACCTGGCCAACTCCTACTGGTCCGACTTCAACGCCGAAGACGAACGCAGCTGGCAGCTGGGCTACGGCCTCGACTTCACCACCTTCGGTGTCCCTGGCCTGAGCTACAACTTCGCCTACGTGCGTGGTGACAACATCACCACTTCCACCAGCGAAGGCGGCACCGAGCGCGAGATCTTCAACCAGATCAAGTACGTCGTGCAAAGCGGTCCGGCCAAAGACCTCAGCGTGAAACTGCGCAGCTCGGTTCTGCGCGTGTCGCAGAAGTCGAGCGAGTACAACGTGAGTGGCAATGAAGTGCGTGTGTTTGTGGATTACCCGATCAACATTTTCTGATGATCCCGTTCGGTATCCCGGCCTGATAAAGGGCTGAGAAAGAAGAAGCCCCGACTGGTTCGGGGCTTTTTTGTGCTGTTTGTCCCGTCCTGAATAAGGTTTACACCTTCTGACCTATTTTCAGGAGGGAGCAATGGATTCGGGGAAAAGGCGCAGTCAGCGCGATTACACGCTGGCTTTTAAATTGTCGGTGGTCGATCAGGTCGAAAAGGGCGAGTTGAGTTATAAAGAGGCTCAACGGCGCTATGGCATCCAGGGTCGGTCAACGGTGTTGGTGTGGTTACGCAAGCATGGTCGGCAGGATTGGAGCCAAGGCGCGTCTATTCGAGTGCTGAGGAAGAGTTCCATGGCCGAGTCCAC
>NZ_LHVM01000019.1:0-260194 GCF_001269805.1 Pseudomonas sp. P1.8 | reverse complement strand
CCTTTATCAGCGTTTTCACACCAAGCACGGGGTCATTTGTTCGATGACCGATGGCTATGACTGCTATCAGAACGCGATGGCGGAGCGAATAAACGGGATTTTGAAGACGGAGTTTTTGCTGCATCGCCCCAAGAACCTGGCCGACGCGGTGAGAATGGTTGATGAATCGGTGCTGATCTACAACGCGGAGCGGCCACATCTGGCCTTGAAATACAAAACGCCCGATGCGGTGCATCGGGCGTTTTGAGACTGAAACAGGTGTAAACCTATTTCAGGACTAGACACCTCGAACAATCGAAAACCTGCGTGGAAACGCGGTCATTGTTCGGGAGGCAATCGAGGTTCTCAAGGGAATGCCATGGTTGGCCGATAACCCGGACAGATCACGGATCTGTTCCTCTCCCGGGCTCGGTATGCGGGCTCAGTTATGAGAAGGTGGTTGATGGCCTCTGGCCGCCAGTTATTATCTGCGTGCCAAAACAGGCGTCGCCGAAGCTGAGTCCATCCGTGGATGTGCCATTGGGTTGTTCTTCTTAAATTGCCTGGAAGTCTTCGATGCTGTCGTATCACCAAAAGCGTTTTCTGATCGTCGATGATTTCTCGGACTTCCGCAGTTCCGTGCGCTCAATGCTGCGCGAACTGGGGGTCAAGGAGGTGGACACCGCCGATACCGGCGAGCAGGCACTGAAAATGTGCTCGCAGAAGGCCTACGATTTCATCCTGCAGGACTTCCATCTGGGCGATGGCAAAAAGAATGGCCAGCAGGTACTCGAAGACCTGATGGAGGAGAAGCTGATCAGCCATGAATCGGTGTTTGTCATGGTCACCGCCGAAACCAGCCAGGCCATGGTGCTCAGTGCGCTGGAACATGAGCCTGACGCCTATCTGACCAAGCCGTTCAACCGTTCCAGCCTGGCTCAGCGCCTGGAGCGGCTGGAGCAGCGCAAGACCTTGCTCAAGCCGATCCTGCAAGCCCTCGATCGCGGCAAACCGATGGAAGTGCTCAATGCCTGCATCGTCCTGTGCAAGCAAGACATTCGCTATTCGCCGCTGTGCCTTCGATATCGCGCCGACGCGCTGCGCGATCTGAATCAAAACGAAGCACTGGAGCGTTTGTACGACAGCATCATTGCCGACCGACCTTTGCCATGGGCCTTTGCCGGGTTGGGCAAGTTGTTGTTCAAGCGCGGCCAGGTTGCGCAGGCCAAGGGTATTTACGAAAAGGCCCTTAAAGTGTTTCCGATGATGCCGTCGCTCTACGATGGCATGGCCGATGTGCTGGTCACCGAGGGTGACACCAGGGGCGCGCAGCGCGTGCTGGAAGAAGCGATTCGCCTGTCGCCACTGGCAGTGCGCCGGCAAGCGATGCTGGGCAAGTTGGCGATGACCAACGAAGATTTCGACACTGCCTCCAAAGCCTATCGCCAGGCCGTGGCCCAAGGCGCGCAGTCGCGCTTCAAGGATGCCGAGAGCAATCTTGGCCTGGCCCACGCCTTGATCAGCAAGGGCAGCGAACGGGGCCTGGACACGCGGACCCGACTTGAAATCAACACCACGCTAAGTGCTGTGGCCAAGGAAAATCCTGGCGATCCAGGGCTGCAAATTCGCGCACGCCTGATGAAAGCCACTAGCCTGTTGCTCAATGACGCCGAAACTGCCGACAAACTCACCGAGCAAGCCTTGTTGCGACTTGATGGCATGGAGCAATTCATGAGTGCCGAAGCGGCGCTGCTGGTGGCCAAGCAGCTGAAGATGCTGGGCCAGTCTGAGGCCGGCACCGCGATGTTGAAAAGCTGTGTGGAAATCTACGGCGACGATCCGGTAGTGATGAAGGATATCGCCAAGCAAACCGATGATCCGACCATCCTCAACTCAGGCAACGCTGCGGCGGACCTCAACCGTCAGGGTGTGCGTGTGTACAAGACCGGCAACCTGGTGGAAGCACGGCAGCTGTTTCGCAAAGCGTTGGCGATGCAACCAAAGAACATCAGTATCGCGCTGAACATGGCGCAGTCGTTGTTGCATGGCACCGACACCAGCGTTGCGTCGGCAGAACTCGAGGAGTGCCAGGCCTGCTTGAAAATGGTGGGACTGATGCCCGAAACGGACGCGCGGTATCCGCGCTATCAGAAGCTCAAAAGCAAGGCGTTTGGCGAATGAACGACAACGAGCAGGGCCTGGATTTCTCCACGGTGATCGCTTCCACCGTGCACGACATGAAGAACTCGCTGACCTTGCTGATGCAAGCCCACAGCCAATGGCTGGCGCGCTTGCCTGCGCCTGCGCAACAGACGCCGGAGCAGGGTGTGATTGATTTCGAGTTCGCCCACCTCAATGGCATGCTGGTGCAGCTGCTGGGGCTGTACAAACTCGGCGTCAACCAGATGCCCCTGCGACCGGCCTACCATGAACTGGACGACTTCATCGAAGCGCAACTGGCGTGTCATCAGGAGGTGTTTGCCAGTCGCGGCATCATGGTCACCTATGAAGTGGACCCATTGAGCCCCTTGGGTTTCTTCGACCGCGAGTTGATTGCCTCGGTTCTGGCCAACTGCATCAACAACGCGATCCGCTACGCGCGCCATGCGTTGTTGATCAGCGTCAGCGACGAAGGCGGGCAACTGGTGCTGACCATCAACGACGACGGCGAGGGTTATCCGGCGCAGATGATCGAGCGTCAGGCCGACTATGTTCAAGGCATCAACCAGAGCAGTGGCAGTACGGGCCTGGGTCTGTATTTTGCCGGGCAGATTGCCGCGCTGCATCAGCGCAATGGGGTTGGCGGGCGCACCGAAATCAGCAACGGTGGACCGTTGGGCGGTGGAGTGTTCAGCCTTTATCTCCCTTGATTGTTTGTCGTAGGAGCTGCCGAAGGCTGCGATCTTTTGATCCTGGAAATTAGACGATCGTCCGAACGCGGCCCGAGCCTTCGGCAGCTCCTACGAGGTTTTGTGTCTTTATTGATGTGGGCTGCTTGATATTCTGAACATGCGGAGTCTATTTTGTACGGTCGCCGTTCGCGGCTCGCACAATAACAAGGATTGCGTCATGACAACCGTTGGCCTGAGTTCACTCGCGCAGCGATTGACGGGCATTGATGAAGTGGAATGTGTCACGCCGGATTTGAATGGCGTACCCCGGGGCAAAGTGATGACCTCCGAGGGTTTCCTCGACGGTCGGCGTTTGCAGTTGGCGCGGGGTGTGCTGCTGCAATGCATCATGGGCGGTTATCCGCCAGCGCGCTTTTACGGCAGCGATGACGGCGACCTGGCGTTGATTCCCGATCCCGGGCAAATCCACCGCTTGCCCTGGAGCAAACCGGCTCGGGCCTTCGCCATTTGCGATGCGAACGAGTTAGGCACCACCACCAGCTCCAACCTGTCGACCCGTGGTCAGCTCAAAGCCGTGCTCGCCCGTTATGCGGCCCTTGGCCTGGCACCGGTGGTGGCCACCGAGCTTGAGTTCTTCGTTTTTGCGCCCAACACCGACCCGACTCAAGCTTTCCTGCCGCCCCTGGGTCTGGACGGTCGTCGCGAGGACGGTCAGTCGGCGTTCAGCGTCAGCTCCAACAACGGCTTGCGGCCGTTTTTCAATGAGGTCTACGAGTGCATGGCAGCGTTGGGGTTGCCCCGCGATACGTTCATGCACGAGATGGGCGTGAGCCAGTTCGAGATCAATCTGCTGCATGGTGATCCACTGTTGCTGGCCGACCAGACGTTCCTGTTCAAGCATCTTCTGAAAGAAGTCGCGATCAAACACGGCCTGAGCGTTGTCTGCATGGCCAAGCCGTTGGCGCATACGCCGGGCAGTTCCATGCACATTCACCAGAGTGTGGTTGAGGTCGATTCGGGGCGTAACGTGTTCAGTGACAAGGCGGGGGAGGAGACGGCGACTTTCCGGCATTTCATCGCCGGTCAGCAGGCCTGCATGGCGGACTTCACCGCTTTGTTTGCGCCGAACGTGAACTCGTACCAGCGCTTGTGCCACCCTTATGCGTCGCCGAACAATGCGTGCTGGTCCCATGACAACCGGGCGGCCGGACTGCGAATTCCGGCGAGTTTGCCGGTGGCGCGGCGGGTCGAAAACCGCTTGCCGGGGGCTGACGCCAATCCGTACCTGGCGATTGCCGCGAGCCTCGCGGCAGGGTTGCATGGCATCGAGAACAAGCTGGAGCCGAGCGCGCCGATCCAGGGCGAGTTTGAAGTGCCGGACAATCTTTCATTGCCGTGTACCTTGCACGCGGCGCTTGAGCGTCTGAAACGTAGCCAGTTGGCCAAGGAACTGTTCGGTGCGGAATTCATCGAAGGCTACATCGCTTCGAAGACCCTGGAGCTGACCAGCTTTTATGATGAAATTACTCCCTGGGAACGGCGTGTTTTAGCGGCCCAGGCCTGACGTCCCGTCGACATCGGGCTATTGTTCAGCGATAGCCCGATCTTCACTGCAAGGAGCCGCTCGGAACGCCGATGCGCCAAATCTGGAAATCCTTTCGAGCGCTTTATTTCGCCTCGCTGATGATGTTGATCGGCTCGGGCCTGTTGAGTACTTACCTGGCGTTGCGCCTGGCGGCCGATCATGTCGACAGCCTGTGGGTCGGTGCGTTGATGGCCGCCAACTATTTCGGCCTGGTGCTGGGTGGCAAGATCGGTCACCGGTTGATTGCCCGGGTCGGGCATATCCGGGCCTATTCGGCCTGTGCCGGGATCGTCGGCGCGGCGGTGCTCGGTCATGGCCTGGTGGACTGGTTGCCGGCCTGGCTGTTTTTACGGGTGATCGTCGGCCTCGGCATGATGTGCCAATACATGGTGATCGAAAGCTGGCTGAACGAGCAGGCCGATGCCAATCAGCGCGGGATGGTCTTCAGCGGTTACATGATCGCGTCGTATCTGGGACTGGTGCTCGGGCAACTGATCCTGGTCATGCACCCGGCACTGGGGCTTGAACTGCTGATGTTGGTTGCCCTGTGTTTTGCGCTGTGTCTGGTGCCTGTAGCCTTGACTCGGCGAATTCACCCGGCCCCTTTGCATCCGGCTCCGATGGAGCCGCGTTTCTTTATCAAGCGCGTTCCGCAGTCGTTGAGCACGGTGTTGGGTGCGGGTCTGATCATTGGTTCGTTCTATGGTCTGGCACCGCTGTATGCCTCGCAGCAAGGGCTGAGTACGGAGCAGGTCGGTCTGTTCATGGGTAGCTGCATTTTTGCCGGGCTGGTGGTGCAGTGGCCGCTGGGCTGGTTGTCCGATCGTTATGACCGGGCGCTGCTGATCCGCTGTTTTGCCATGTGCCTGGCAGTCGCGGCGTTACCGCTGGCGATCCTGCCGAAGGTGCCGCTGGAGGTGTTGTTCGTCATCGGCTTCCTCTGCTCGCTGGTGCAATTTTGCCTGTACCCGCTGGCGGTGGCGTTCTCCAATGACCATGTCGAAGGGGATCGCCGGGTGTCGCTGACGGCGATGCTGCTGGTGACCTACGGCATTGGCGCGAGTGTCGGGCCGTTGGCGGCGGGGGTGCTGATGAAGCTGTTCGGTAGTCAGAGCCTGTATGCGTTTTTCAGTTTCTTTGCGTTGGTGCTGGTCTGGCGGATTCGGCCGAAGGCAGTAACCAATCTGCACCAGGTCGACGATGCGCCGCTGCATCACGTGGCGATGCCGGACAGCATGTCGAGTTCGCCCCTGGTCGCGGCGCTTGACCCGCGTGTCGATGAGCAAGTGGTGCAGGAACAGATGCAGTCGCCGGTCACCCCTGAGACTGAATCCGAGCCTGAGTTGCCCACAGAAAACGATCAACCACCGCAAGACCCTGACTCGGGGCGCGAGCAGAGCTTTACCGAAGCCAGACCCTGAATCGGGGGGATAAAAAAACGGGCAGTCACCGCAAGGGGCTGCCCGTTTTTTGTAGGAGCTGGCTTGCCAGCAAAGGCGTCTGTTGCATCCACACAGGACCCAGCGACGCCTTCGCCGGCAAGCCGGCTCCTACAGGGGGCGAAACGTCAGATCAGAAGTCGTCTTTGTCGAAGCGACGGGCTTCACGTTGCAGCTGGTAGACGAATCGCTCGACCTGACGCTGCACCAGTCCGCTCATGTTGTGGAAGCGGATGCCGGCGAAGGTGGTGGAGATTCTTTCTTCGAAGTGCAGATAACGCAGCTCGACCGGTGCGGTCATCTTGCCGAAAGGCAGGTCGGCATTGAAGCGGTCGTAAACCTGGCCCAGTTGCAGGCTGCCGGTGATGTCGCCTTCGAAGCGCAATTTGCAGCCGGTGGCGGAAATATCCAGCAACTTGCCGCTGATAGGCGTTTTGAGTTTTTCACCGTCCAGATTGACGCTGACCAGTTGCGCCAGTTTCAGTGCCGCGCGAAAGGCATTGCGGCGCTGGTGGTAGACCACTTCATCGGGCAGGGTGCCGCGGTAGCAACGAGCGCCAGCGGATTCATCGATGGTCAACGGACCATTGCTTTCCCAGGCAATGCGAACACCTTCATGGAAACCTTCGACCTTGTAAGGTTCGCCAGCCAGCAAGAAGCGTTCGCCATCACGGGGTATCATTTCGTCCAGGGCAAGCATGTTGCTGTCGCGGTCGAGGTCCACCAGATAGCTCTGGAAGCGCTGACTGCGTTCGTGGAAGGTGATGATCAGCGGGTCATGACTTTCTTGCAGCTGGCGCAGATTGCTGGAGATCTCCAAGGGCGTGCTGAGCACCTTGGGTGGCTGCGGAGCATCTTCCGCGGTTAAGGCATTGGACACGGTTAATCAATCTCCAGACAAAATTTGACTACGACTGGCCATCATTTTGCCAGTATGTTGCGCGTCTTGATAGAGCGGGTCACCGACCGGCTCAAGCCTGACTGAGCGGTCGCGGCTTGGCAAGCCTGGAGAAAGTACCACTGGCGTCGTAAAGCGCCGGAGTATCGCCGCCGTTGAGGATTTTCAGCTGGGTGGCTGTAGCGGCCTGCTGCGTCAGGATCGACTGCCCGTTGTTGGCATTGATGGCCTGGCATTGGGCCAGAAGATCGGTCAGAGCGTCACTTTGCATCAGAAGTTGATCGCCAATGCTCGATTGGCTGGCCAGTTGCTCAAGACCGCTTCTGTTGGCCGGCAGGTTGAGGCTGGCGAGAATTTCACTGCGCTTGCGGCCATGCTGTTCAAGCAAAACGATCAGTGCCTGTTTCTGCGCCAGAATGCCCTCAAGCAGCGGCATGTCACGACCGTGCAGGGCAAGGGATTCGGTCTGCAATAACCCCATCAATTGTTGCAGGGGAGCAAAATCGTCGGTGATCAGTTGCAGTAGATTAGTGTCGTGCATGGCTGGCCTTGGGTGTTAAGCGTCCAAAAGCCTGGCGCCGGCCGTGGCCTAGCGCTGGGCTTCGAAGTTGAGCAGTTTGCTGGCTACGCGGTTGCTGTCGACTTTGTAGCTGCCATCGGCAATCGCTGCTTTCAACTCGGCCACGCGGGCTTTGTCGACGGCAGGCTGATCGCGCAGCTTGTCAGTGACCTTCTGCAACTGCTGAGCCTCATTGCTGAGGTGTACCGATTCCCCGCTTTTGGATGTACCGACCTGCTCCGCCGCGGATTCCAGTGGCGCAGATTTTCCGGCCTCGATGCTTTCTTTGCTGGCACTGGTACGTGTACTGCCCGTAAGGGGCGCGGAGCTGTTCAAACGGCTGAAATCGATGACCATGATAAAAACCTCTGGGGATTTGGACGCTTGCCATGTTTTCGGCCATTCCCTGGAAAACTTTAGGCCCATTTATCAATGAGCCTTGCGCGCGTCAGCGCTTGCTCTGCATAGAGCACAGTCTAGGGAACAGCCGGGGCGAGCGCCACATTCTCGTGATCGGACAGCTTCTCTACATAGACACTTCCACCTGTCCAGGCGCGGTGACCTGTGCCTTGATGACGCGCTGGGAGTTGAGGTTTTTCACCCGGATCTGCTCGCTCAAACTCCCGTTGGACAGGGCTTCGCCCGGCATGCGCACGCTGAGCGTACCGCTGCGGGCGGTGATTACCACTTGATCGCCCTTGCGAATGACTTCTGCCTGTTCGATGTTCACCAGTGTGACGACCTGGTCGGTGACCATTGGTCGGGTCAGTCTCTGTCCGATCGCCTGGTCGAGGGAGGTCAGGTAGCCCTGGCTGATCAGGCTGATGTCGCGCTCGCGCAGGAGCACATCTTCAGGTTCGACAATGGCTGCGCGGCGCAGGGGACGGGCGGAGGTTACGACGTCGCGAAACAGCCGGACTTGAGCGGGTACGAAGACTGTCCAGGGGGCTGCGCCTTCGCAGCGAACCTTCACGGTAACCCGCCCGATCGGCTTTGGACTTTCGAGTGTGGCTGTCAATTCCTTGTCGCACATGGGCATGTGCATGCGTGGATCGAGCTGATTGACCTGGATCTCGTAGCGACCTTGCGTTTGACTGGTGGCCAGATAGTCCTCTACGGTGAATTCAAGAAACCCCTGAGTGACGCCGATAAGCATGTCAGGCAAGGTAACCGCGTCAGCAAGGGCAGGGCTGCCAGCGTTGAACAGGCAAACAGCCGCCAGCACACCGAGCCATTTGCGGCGGGGTGTAGTCAGGCGTCGGAAAAATGTCGGTTCTGTGTTCATAACGATTAAAAAAGCAAGCGCCGTGCCGTTTAGTGACGAAGGCGCGTCGCAACAACACTTGGCGTTGGTGTGGGAGTTTGGGCATGGCGGGTGTAATGGATTCGGTGAACCAGCGCACGCAACTGGTGGGGCAGAATCGCCTTGAGCTGTTGTTGTTCCGTCTTGACGGTCAGCAGCTGTACGGGATCAACGTCTTCAAGGTTCGGGAGGTGCTGCAATGTCCCAAACTGACGCTGATGCCCAAGTCCAGTCCTGTCGTGTGCGGTGTGGCGAACATCCGGGGGGCGACCATTCCGATCCTTGATCTGGCGATGGCGACTGGCTCCGGTGCTTTGAAGGACAAGAACAATCCGTTTGTGATCATCACGGAGTACAACACCAAGACCCAGGGTTTCCTGGTGCGCTCGGTGGAACGCATCGTCAACATGAACTGGGAAGAGATCCATCCGCCACCCAAGGGCACCGGACGCGATCACTACCTGACGGCGGTGACCCGGGTCGATAACCAGTTAGTCGAAATCATCGACGTCGAGAAGGTGCTGGCGGAAGTCGCACCAACGCCTGAAGCGATTTCTGCCGGGGTGATCGATGTCGAAACCCAGCACAAGGCGCTTTCATTACGCGTGCTGACGGTCGACGACTCGTCCGTGGCACGCAAGCAGGTCACGCGTTGCCTGCAAACGGTCGGCGTCGAAGTGGTGGCGCTGAACGACGGCAAGCAAGCACTGGATTACCTGCGCAAACTGGTCGATGAGGGCAAGAAGCCGGAAGAGGAGTTCCTGATGATGATTTCCGACATCGAGATGCCGGAGATGGACGGGTACACCCTGACGGCGGAAATCCGCAACGACCCGCGCATGCAAAAGCTTCATATCATCCTGCATACGTCCTTGTCCGGGGTATTCAATCAGGCGATGGTCAAGAAAGTCGGTGCCGATGACTTCCTGGCCAAATTCCGACCTGATGACCTGGCATCCCGGGTAGTCGACCGGATCAAGGCAGCAGATATCAGCTAGGGGCCTGTGCCCCTGGCAATCAACACGATTTAAGAGGCGGCATCATTGTCTACGGGTAATTTGGATTTCGAACAGTTCCGGGTGTTCCTGGAAAAAGCCTGTGGCATTTTGCTCGGTGAAAACAAGCAGTACCTGGTCTCCAGCCGTCTCAACAAACTGATGGAACAGCAAGGCATCAAGAGCCTGGGTGAACTGGTCCAGCGCATGACGACCCAGCCGCGCAGCGGTTTGCGCGAGCAGGTGGTGGATGCCATGACCACCAACGAAACCCTGTGGTTTCGCGACACCTATCCGTTCGAGGTGCTGAAGAACAAGGTGCTGCCCGAAGCGATCAAGGCCAATCCTGGCCAACGTCTGCGCATCTGGTCGGCGGCGTGCTCTTCGGGTCAGGAACCCTACTCGCTGTCGATGTCCATCGACGAGTTCGAGCGGGTCAACCTGGGGCAACTGCGGATGGGTGTGCAGATTGTTGCCACTGACCTGTCCGGCACCATGCTGAACAACTGCAAGACCGGCGAATACGACAGCCTGGCCATCGGTCGTGGCCTGTCGCCCGAGCGTCTGCAACGTTACTTCGATCCGAAAGGGCCGGGGCGCTGGGCGATCAAGGCGCCGATCAAGAGTCGCGTGGAGTTTCGCTCGTTCAACCTGCTGGACAGTTACGCCGGCCTCGGCAAGTTCGATATCGTGTTTTGCCGCAACGTGTTGATCTACTTCTCCGCTGAAGTGAAGAAGGACATCCTGCTGCGCATCCACAGCACGTTGAAACCGGGTGGTTATTTGTTCCTCGGCGCCTCTGAAGCGCTGAACGGTTTGCCGGATCACTACCAGATGGTCCAGTGCAGTCCGGGGATCATTTACCAGGCGAAGTGATTTCGTTGGGGTTGTCAGAAAACGGGAGTCCTCAGGGGTTCCCGTTTTTTTATGCCTGCTGATTTCTCACAGCTTCTCAATCCCTGTAGGAGCTGGCTTGCCAGCGATAGCGGTGTGTCCGCAATTTAAAAGTCGGCTGACTCGACGCCATCGCTGGCAA
Source organism: Pseudomonas sp. P1.8 (assembly GCF_001269805.1). NCBI lineage: Bacteria > Pseudomonadati > Pseudomonadota > Gammaproteobacteria > Pseudomonadales > Pseudomonadaceae > Pseudomonas > Pseudomonas sp. P1.8. The sequence goes on along the minus strand of NZ_LHVM01000019.1, from coordinate 249,548 downwards.
GCCAGCTCCTACAGGGGAGGTGGTGTTCTCAAGTGCGGTGCCAAGCGGCAGAAAAGCGGCAGGCGGCGGAAAACCGTTGCCGCTTTTCTGTCATTGCCACGTTGCCATGGCCCGCAAGGCCCCGGTTTACAGGGTTTTTTGAATTGGCATGGGGCTTGCTATGTCCATCGTACGAAAAATCAGGTCACCCGAAGGTTTCCCGACATGAGCATCAGCTTCGATAAAGCGCTCGGTATCCACGAACAAGCCCTGGGCTTCCGCGCCCAGCGCGCTGAAGTCCTGGCCAACAACATCGCCAACGCCGATACCCCGAATTACAAGGCTCGGGATCTGGACTTCTCCAAAGTGCTCGCCGAGCAGAACGAGAAAACCAAAAGCGGCGGCTTCGCCTTGAACATGACCAACAGCCGTCATATCGAAGCGCAAGGCCTGGGCAATGGCGACGAATCGCTGATGTATCGCACGCCGATGCAACCGTCGATTGACCAGAACACCGTGGACGCTCAACTGGAGCAGTCGAACTACGCGCAAAACGCGGTCGACTTCCAGGCCAGCTTCACCCTGCTCAACAGCAAATTCAAAGGGCTGGTATCAGCCCTGCGCGGAGAGTAAGCCATGTCTCTATCCAGTGTTTTCAACATTGCCGGTAGCGGCATGAGTGCGCAGACCACTCGCTTGAACACCGTCGCTTCGAACATCGCCAACGCCGAGACCGTCTCGTCGAGCATCGACCAGACTTACCGCGCGCGTCACCCGGTGTTCGCCACCATGTTCCAGGGCGGCCAGAGCGGCGGCAGCGATTCGCTGTTCCAGAACCAGGACGCCGCCGGCCAGGGCGTGCAAGTGTTGGGCGTGGTCGAAGACCAGAGCAACCTTGAAGCGCGCTACGAGCCGAACCATCCGGCGGCTGATGCGAAGGGCTACGTCTATTACCCGAACGTCAACGTGGTGGAAGAAATGGCCGACATGATTTCCGCGAGCCGTTCGTTCCAGACCAACGCCGAAATGATGAACACCGCTAAAACCATGATGCAGAAGGTCCTGACCCTCGGTCAGTGATAAGGGGCGACTCAGATGAGTGTTACCGATTCCACCAGTGGTTTGAGCCTTAACGACATCCTGGCCAACTCCTCGGTCAAGACCAATACCACGACCGATGGCCTTGCGTCGGCGGCCGGCAGTGCCTCGGGCAACAAAGCCCTGGGCAAGGATGCATTCCTGCAGTTACTGGTCACGCAGTTGAAAAACCAGAACCCGCTGGAGCCTCAGGACAACGGTGAGTTCGTCGCACAACTGGCGCAATTCAGCAGCCTGGAAGGCATCACCACGCTCAACGATACCGTGAGTGGACTGGCCAGTAACTACAACTCGTCCCAGGCCTTGCAGGCTTCATCACTGGTGGGCCGTTCGGTCATCGCACCTGGCGACAAGGCAGTGGTCGACACGACCAAGAGCTTCAGCGGCACGGTGGTCGTACCGTCAGCGGTGGCTTCTGCCACCCTGAAGATCACAGACACGGACGGCAAGACCGTGCGCACCATCGATCTGGGAGCACAGAAAGCAGGTAACGCCAGTTTCATCTGGGATGGCAAGAACGATGCGGGTGAAACGGTGGCCGCGGGTACTTACAGCTTCGGCGCAACGACCACGATCGATGACCAGTCTGTGGCGTTGATCACTTACCTGCCAGCGACCGTCAACAGTGTGACCATCAGCCAGACCGGCGGTGAGTTGATGCTCAATCTGGCCGGGCTGGGCAGCATTGCCCTGTCCAAAGTTCAAACCATTGGTATGTAGAGCCGACTAACCCGGCATAAAGGAGTGGATGATGTCTTTCAATATCGGCCTTAGCGGTCTCTATGCAGCCAACAAGCAACTGGACGTAACCGGCAACAACATCGCCAACGTCGCTACCACGGGTTTCAAATCGTCCCGTGCGGAATTCGAAGACGTGTACTCGGCAACTAAACTGGGTACCGGCAGCAAGACCGTCGGCAACGGCGTGCGCCTGGCCAACGTTTCCCAGCAGTTTGGCCAGGGTGACATCGGCAACACCGGCAACGTGCTCGACATGGGTATCCAGGGCAACGGTTTCTTTGTCCTGAGCAACAACGGTTCGCTGACCTACACCCGTGCCGGCACATTCAAGACCGACAGCGCAGGCTACGTCACCAACAGCGACGGCACTGCCCGTCTGCAGGGTTATGGTGTGGATGAAAACGGCAAGATTCTCAATGGCGTGTTGACCGATCTGCGAATCGACACCTCCAACCTGGCGCCGAAATCCACCAATACCGTGTCGTCGACGATCAACCTGAACTCCACGGCGACCGAGATCGACCAGACGGTTGCTACCAACAAGTTCGATCCGAGCAAACCGGAAACTTTCACCAAACAGTTCAGCACCCCGATTTTCGACACTCAGGGTAACCAGCACACCATGGATCAATACATGGTCAAGACTGGGGCGAACACTTGGGATACCTACACCCTGATTGATGGCCGAAATCCTGATGGCACTTCGACTACCGGTACGGGCGCGGTTGATCCGATCCCTTCGACCATGTCATTCGATACCAGCGGCAAACTTGTCTCGGTCAGTACTCCCGTGACACCACCGACCACTCCGCCGACCGCTACGTTCGGCAATGACCTGAAGATCACCAACTGGACGCCAGGCACCGTGACCGATGGTGTCTGGAAGGCCAATGGCGCGGCGGCCGATCCGGCTGGCGTGACTATTTCCATGGCCAGTACCACTCAGTTCAATGCTGACACGGCTCGCTCGATTCCGGTACAGAACGGTTTTGCCACCGGCCAGATTACCAACCTGACCATCGACGGCAGCGGTGTACTGTTGGCGAACTTCAGCAACAACCAGACCCAAGCCATCGGGCAGATCTCGTTGGCCAGCTTCGCCAACGAACAAGGTCTGCAGCCTGTAGGCGGCACCAGTTGGAAAGAGACCTATGTATCGGGCATTCCGGGTTACGACTCGGCGCAAACCGGCACGTTGGGCTCGATCGTTTCCAACTCACTGGAAGAATCCAACGTCAACCTGACCAACGAGCTGGTCGACTTGATCAAGGCGCAAAGCAACTACCAGGCTAACGCCAAGACCATCTCTACCGAGAGCACCATCATGCAGACCATTATCCAGATGAATTGATGCTGGATTGCGCTGCATAAAGAGCCCCTCGAAAGAGGGGCTTTTTTGTGCTGGCCGAAAAATTACAGACAGACAAAAGAAAACCCCCGACCCGCCAGAGGCTGATCGGGGGTTTCGAGCAAGCGCCTTGCGGCGCTTACCGGCTCAGCTTATTGGCAAGCTTCGCAATCCGGCTCGTCGATGGCGCAAGCCTTCGGCACTGGAGCGGGACCTGCAGGAGCCGCCAGGACCGAATCGTCACCGTGGTTGCCGCCGCTGGAAACAGCGTTCAGCTTACCGGTGTTGATGGTCGACTTCTCGGTGCTGGTCGCGGCCAGGGCACGGAGGTAGTAAGTGGTTTTCAGACCACGGTACCAGGCCATACGGTAGGTCACGTCCAGCTTCTTGCCCGAAGCGCCGGCGATGTACAGGTTCAGCGACTGAGCCTGGTCGATCCACTTCTGACGGCGGCTGGCGGCGTCGACAATCCACTTGGTGTCCACTTCGAAGGCAGTCGCGTAGAGTTCTTTGAGCTCTTGCGGGATGCGCTCGATCTGCTGCACCGATCCGTCGTAGTACTTCAGGTCGTTGATCATGACCGAGTCCCACAGACCGCGAGCCTTCAAGTCGCGAACCAGGTACGGGTTGATCACGGTGAATTCGCCCGACAGGTTCGATTTCACATACAGGTTCTGATAGGTCGGTTCGATCGACTGCGATACGCCGGTAATGTTGGCGATGGTCGCGGTCGGAGCGATGGCCATGATGTTCGAGTTACGAATGCCTTTCTGAACACGGGCGCGAACCGGTGCCCAGTCCAGGGTTTCGTTCAGGTCGACATCAATGTACTTCTGACCGCGTTGTTCGATCAGGATCTGTTGCGAATCCAGCGGCAGGATGCCTTTGGACCACAGCGAACCGTTGAAGGTCTCGTACGCACCGCGCTCGTCGGCCAGGTCGCAGGAAGCCTGGATCGCGAAGTAGCTGACCGCTTCCATCGACTTGTCGGCGAACTCGACGGCAGCGTCGGAGCCGTAAGGGATGTGCTGCAGGTACAAAGCGTCCTGGAAGCCCATGATGCCCAGACCGACCGGACGGTGCTTGAAGTTGGAGTTCTTCGCTTGCGGCACCGAGTAGTAGTTGATGTCGATCACGTTATCGAGCATGCGTACGGCGGTGTTCACGGTGCGTTCCAGCTTGGCGGTGTCCAGCTTGCCGTTGACGATATGGTTCGGCAGGTTGATCGAGCCCAGGTTGCAAACGGCGATCTCGTCCTTGTTGGTGTTCAAGGTGATTTCGGTGCACAGGTTCGAGCTGTGGACCACGCCCACGTGCTGCTGCGGGCTGCGCAGATTGCACGGGTCTTTGAAGGTCAGCCATGGGTGGCCGGTTTCAAACAGCATGGACAGCATTTTGCGCCACAGGTCTTTAGCCTGGATGGTCTTGAACAGCTTGATTTTGCCCGGGTACTGGGACAGCGCTTCGTAGTACTCGTAGCGCTCTTCGAAGGCCTTGCCGGTCAGGTCGTGCAGGTCCGGTACTTCGGACGGCGAGAACAGGGTCCACGGGCCGTCATCGAAGACGCGCTTCATGAACAGGTCAGGGATCCAGTTGGCGGTGTTCATGTCGTGGGTACGACGACGGTCATCACCGGTGTTCTTGCGCAGCTCGATGAACTCTTCGATGTCCATGTGCCAGGTTTCCAGGTAGGCACAGACAGCGCCTTTGCGCTTGCCACCCTGGTTAACGGCAACGGCGGTGTCGTTCACGACTTTCAGGAACGGAACCACGCCTTGCGACTTGCCGTTGGTGCCCTTGATGTACGAACCCAGCGCACGCACCGGCGTCCAGTCGTTGCCCAGGCCACCGGCGAATTTCGACAACATGGCGTTGTCGTGGATCGCGTGGTAGATGCCCGACAGGTCATCCGGCACGGTGGTCAGGTAGCAGCTAGACAGCTGTGGACGCAGGGTACCGGCGTTGAACAGGGTCGGGGTCGACGACATGTAGTCGAAGGACGACAGCAAGTTGTAGAACTCGATCGCACGGTCTTCTTTGTGCTTCTCTTCGATCGCCAGGCCCATGGCCACGCGCATGAAGAAGATCTGCGGCAGTTCGAAGCGCACGCCATCCTTGTGGATGAAGTAACGGTCGTACAGGGTTTGCAGGCCCAGATACGTGAATTGCTGGTCGCGTTCGTGGTTGATCGCCTTGCCCAGTTTTTCCAGGTCGAAGGAGGCCAGAACAGGGTTCAGCAGTTCGAACTCGATACCCTTGGCGATGTAGGCAGGCAGAGCCTTGGCGTACAGGTCGACCATTTCGTGGTGGGTAGCGCTTTCGGCGACGCCGAGGAAGCCCAGGCCTTCGGCGCGCAGGGTGTCCATCAGCAGGCGGGCGGTCACGAACGAGTAGTTCGGCTCACGCTCGACCAGGGTACGGGCGGTCATTACCAGGGCGGTGTTGACGTCGGTCAGGGCCACGCCGTCGTACAGGTTCTTCAGGGTTTCACGCTGGATCAGGTCGCCGTCGACTTCTTCCAGGCCTTCGCACGCTTCGGTGACGATGGTGTTCAGGCGGCCCATGTCCAGCGGCGCCAGGCTGCCGTCGGCACGGGTGATGCGGATCGACGGGTGAGCGTTGACCGCTTCTTCGGCCGGCGCGTGGGCGGCGCGTTCTTTCGAGCGACCGTCACGGTAGATCACGTAGTCGCGCGCAACTTTCTGCTCGCCGGCACGCATCAGGGCCAGTTCGACCTGGTCCTGGATTTCTTCGATGTGGATGGTGCCGCCCGATGGCATACGGCGCTTGAAGGTCGCAGTGACCTGTTCGGTCAGGCGGGCCACGGTGTCATGGATTCGCGACGAGGCGGCGGCGGTGCCGCCTTCAACTGCGAGAAACGCTTTGGTGATGGCGACGGTGATCTTGTCATCGGTGTAAGGAACGACAGTGCCGTTACGCTTGATCACGCGCAGCTGCCCTGGCGCAGTGGCGGACAGATCCGAATTCGAATCAGCGGCCTGCGGCAAGGTGCCCTGCGGGTTCTCGCGAGTTGTGTCGGTTTGCATGGGGGAGTGTCTCCACATTCTCTATGTTTGTTTGGGCACCATCACGGTGCCCACCGTTCTGTCCTGAAGCACTACAACCGACGGGCGTCGGGCATAACGACTTCAGGACAGTAGGAAAAAGGCTAATGAGGCCATCCTTGCCAGAAGTCTTTGGCTACGAACCTGGGTTCGAAACCGATTCCTTTCGGGGTGTCAGTAATGACTGCAACACCCGTACCGTTTTGACCGCACTGGCCTGAAAAAACGGTGCCACCCGCTTGTGCGGTTTGGGCTTGAAAATCCACGCTTGGTTCAACCATAAACAGGCAATAAAGCGCTTGAGTTTCTGGTCTGAAATGTGGTTGGGCTTTTTCACTAAAACCCTACATGTAGGGTTTTTTTCGCGCTGGGGTACAAGATAATGCGTTTCTGGGGGTGTTGCAACGTACTACCTGTGGATAAACCTGTGCGTAAATTGTGTGTGAAAGAAGCAACTGGCGTGTAGGCCGCGACCTAGCTGGATCGAAGCTTTTTTCAGGCGTTTTCAACGGCTGAAAACGCCAGATCAGATTTTTAAGGGCGCGAACCCTATCACAAAAAACCCGGTTGTCCGAACGCATTTACCCGCTTGTGTTCTCGGCGGGCGGCGTTTATACAATCGGCCAGCGTGTCTACATATTTATCCCCCCGAATCATTACAAAAAGACGGGCGGATCCTTCCTTATTAGCGTTTTGGCAAGCAGAGGTCACCCGTGGAGCAAGAAGCCTGGCAGGTATTGATTGTGGAGGACGACCAGCGACTGGCTGAGCTGACCCGCGATTACCTGGAAGCCAATGGCCTGCGCGTCTCGATTGAAGGTAATGGGGCGCTGGCTGCAGAGCGCATCATCAAGGAACAACCGGATCTGGTAATCCTCGATCTGATGCTCCCGGGTGAAGATGGCCTGAGCATTTGCCGCAAGGTCCGCGCCCGGTATGACGGCCCGATCCTGATGCTCACTGCCCGCACCGACGATACTGACCAGATCCTCGGCCTCGACCTGGGTGCCGACGACTATGTGTGCAAACCTGTGCGTCCGCGCCTGTTGCTGGCGCGTATTCAGGCCTTGCTGCGACGCAGCGAAGCGCCCGAGGTGGCCCCGGAAAAACAACGGCGCCTGCAATTTGGCCCGCTGGTGGTGGACAACGCCTTGCGCGAGGCATGGTTGCAGGGCAATGGCATCGAACTGACCAGCGCCGAATTCGATCTGCTGTGGCTGCTGGTGGCCAATGCCGGGCGCATCCTGTCCCGGGAAGAAATCTTCACCGCGCTGCGCGGCATCGGTTATGACGGCCAGGACCGCTCCATCGACGTGCGAATCTCGCGCATCCGGCCGAAAATCGGCGATGACCCTGAGCACCCGCGCCTGATCAAGACCGTGCGCAGCAAAGGTTACCTGTTCGTTCCCGAGGCCTGCGTAGACCCGACACTGTGAACTCGATCTTCCTGCGCATTTATGGCGGCATGTGCGCCGCGCTGATTCTGGTGGCAGTGCTCGGCGTACTGGCGATGCACTTGCTCAATCAGGTGCGCAGCGAGCAGTACCGCGAGCGCCTGGCCCACGGCACGTTTTCGCTGATGGCCGACAACCTGGAGCCAATGAATCAGACCGAGCGCCATCGGGCTTTGTTGGTGTGGGAGCGGTTACTCGGTATCCCTCTTGCGCTGAAAACCTTCAACGAAACCGATCTTGACCTGACCCAGCGCACTCGGGTATTGCGTGGTCAGGCCTTGGTCGAGCAGACCGGACCGCACGCGGCGAAGGTGTATCGACTGGTCAGCGACAAGGAACAGTTGGTCCTCACGGGGGAGGTGCAGCAGATCAGCGAACAACTGGCTCGGGCGACGATCTACCTGTTGGCCGACGAGCTGGTGCGCTCACCCGTGGCCGAGCAGCCCAGTCACCTGGCGAAATTAAAGGAGGAAAAGGGTTTCGGTTTCGACCTGCGGCTGGTCACTGTCGATGAGGCGGACATGGACGAAGACCAGAGTCGTCGAGTATCCGAGGGTGACACCGTGATGGCGCTGGGCAAGGGCGGTGATTCAATTCGCGTGTTTGCCGGGATGGTCGGTACTCCGTGGGTGCTGGAAATTGGCCCGTTGTACCAGATGAATCCGTATCCGCCGGAGTGGCTGGTATTGATTACCGTCCTGGGGCTGACGCTCATCGGATTGATTGTTTATCTGTTGGTGCGCCAACTGGAACGGCGCTTGCGTGGACTTGAGGCCGCCGCCACGCGCATCGCCCAGGGCAGCCTGGAAACCCGCGTGCCGGCACGTGGCGCCGATTCGGTGGGGCGTCTGGCCTCGGCATTCAATGCCATGGCCGAGCACTTGCAGCAGCTGCTCGCCATTCAGCGTGAACTGGTTCGGGCGGTTTCGCACGAGTTACGTACACCGGTGGCGCGTCTGCGTTTCGGACTGGAAATGATCGGTACGGCCACTACGCCGCAAGCCATGGAGAAATATTGCCAGGGCATGGACCACGACATCGAGGACCTCGATCGGCTGGTGGACGAGATGCTCACCTATGCGCGGCTGGAGCAGGGTTCGCCGGCGCTGCATTTTCAGCGCATCGACCTGGACGCCTTGGTCAATCAAGTGATCGAAGAGCTCGCGCCTTTGCGGGCCGATGTCACGGTGCAACGGGGCTTGTGCCTGTCGGCCGCCGACTGTGACGACGCCTGGGTCGAAGCCGAGCCGCGGTATTTGCACCGGGCGATCCAGAATCTGGTCACTAATGCCATGCGCCACGCGCAATCTCGGGTGACCATCAGTTATCAGGTAGGCCAGCAGCGCTGTCGCGTGGACATCGAGGATGACGGGCCGGGCGTGCCGGAATCGGCGTGGGAAAAAATATTCACGCCGTTTCTGCGTCTTGATGACAGCCGCACGCGTGCTTCGGGTGGGCATGGGCTGGGATTGTCGATCGTGCGAAGGATCATCCATTGGCACGACGGGCGTGCGCTGATCGGCAAGAGCAAAAGCCTGGGCGGGGCGTGTTTCAGTTTGAGCTGGCCGCGCAATCAGGAGAAGCGCTGAGTGCCGTGGTGAATGTTCTGCCCTCATCGCGAGCAGGTTCGCTCCTACACGGGATTTTGCCTGATCCTGGCCCTTGTAGGAGCGAGCTGCTCGCGATGGGGGCATTACAAACAGCGAAACCTCAGGCCTTGATACTGACCAGACTCAACAACTGCCCATCCTTGACCGCAAACTGTGCATCCAGCTCAGTACCGTTGCGCCATTCGCTGGACAAGTCGGTGAGCAGTCGCAGGTGTGCATGACCGTCTTCAGTCCATTCCAGCACTTCAGCATGCTCGAAATAGAATCGCTGCTGAACGATCGGATAGAGCGCCTTGAACAGGCTTTCCTTGACCGAGAACGTCAGGGTTACCAGCAAGGCCAGTTGGTCCCGAGGACCGGCCTTCATCCTTTGCAGCTCCGCCGGAATGAGGATTTCCCTGGCCAGCCGTTCAGCCCGTTCGGCATTGAGCAGGTTCTCCAGGTCCATACCCAAACCACGCCAATGACTTTTGTTCGCGACGATGGCAGCGGCCCGGCCGGTGCTGTGGGTGATCGAGCCACAAATATGGCTCGGCCAGACCGGGGCCCGGTCTTCGCCAATGGCCGGAATTAAACTCAGACCTTCCAGGCGCAGCAACGCGGCCCGGGCGCATACCCGTCCCGCGAGAAATTCCGCCTGCCGTTTGGCTACTGAGCGCTGGATACTCGCCGGCACTTCGATGGCGCTGCGTTGGAAGTCATCATGGGCCAGTTGCGAACTGTCGAAGTGGGTGCTCAACAGAACGGTGTCGGGCAGCGCAAACGGCAGCGGCCAATGGTCATCGAGAGGGGTGCAGCAGGCGGGCAGGGCGGGGGCTGGATTCATGTCAGGCATTTTGCCGGGTTGCCTTGGGGCTGGGTAGTAGTCGAGTGCTTTTGTGGAGAGGGGGGATAACCCCCCCTCGCCGCATTCAGATGTGTTTGTGACGTGTCAGCTGAAGATCTTCTTGAGAAACGCCTGCATGTCCGCCCACGACTTTTCATCCGCAGCCTTGTCGTAGCCGATGTCCGGTCCGCCATGATCGCCGTGACCCAAACGATCGGCATCCGGGTTGGTAAAGCCGTGCCTGGCACCGTCGAGGCTGACAAATTTATAGTCGGCACCGGCCTTGTCCATTTCCGCTTTGAAGGCGGCGACATTATCCGGAGTAATCATGCTGTCCGCCGAACCATGCTCGACGAGGATTTTTGCTTTCACGCTGCCGGGCGCTGCCGGCGTATTGGTCGCCAGCGCGCCGTGGAAGCTCACCACCCCGGCCAGCGGCACGCCTTGGCGCGCAGCATTGAGCACGACAGCGCCGCCGAAGCAGTAGCCGATGGCGGCGATTTTATGCGGATCTGTCTGCGGCTGTTTCTTCAAAAGATCGAGCCCGGCCTGAAACCTTGCGCTGGATACCGCGCTGTCTTTCGTCACGGCCTGCATGAAAGCCATGGCGTCGTTGGGGTGCTCGGTATTTTTGCCGTCACCGTACATGTCGATGGCCAGGGCGCTGTAACCCAGACCGGCCAGATCCCGGGCGCGGCGTTTGGCGTAGTCGTTCAAACCCCAGAATTCATGCACGACGACGACGCCGGGACGCGGGCCTTTGATGGCGTCATCGTAGGCGTAATAGCCGATCATTTTCGTACCGTCGGCACTTTCGTAGGGGATTTCAATGGTCTGGATGGCGGCCTGACCGAGCCCGCTGAGGGCCAAGAGAAAGGCAGCGAGGAACATGCGCATGGTCGAGTCTCCTTGAAAATTGTCGAAACAGTCGAGGCCAAATGGTTCAGCCCAGGTTCAGAGAGCGTTCAGGGGGAGTTCAGGGCGGGCTGCGTAACCTTGCCTCGTACCCAAAACACATACGGCACACAAGGAACTTCCCCATGACTGGATTCAAAAAACTGCTTTTGGCGTTTACTGTTTTTGGCGCAAGCACTGCGGCATTCGCTTCCAACGACAACTTCGCCGGCCTTACTCTTGGGCAGACCAGCGACAAGGTCAAAAAGTCCCACGCTTTGAACGATAATCTCGATCATCCGAACACTGATGGTGTGATCGGCAAGGACACCACCTGGGGTCTGCGCCTGGGCCAGCAAAACAGCCAGGGCCGCTACTACGCCACTTACGACAATGTGTCGGGCTCGCACAACGGTATTAAACTGCGCCAGGAAAACCTGCTGGGCAGCTACGATCTTTTCTATCCGGTGGGTGGCAGTACCAAACTGTTCGGGGGGGCCACGGCCGGTTTGACCAAACTGACACAGGAGTCGCCAGGTTATAGCCGCGACAGCGACATTGGCTACGCCATCGGCGGCCAGGTGGGAGTCTTGCAACAGGTTTCGCAAAACACCTCGGTTGAACTGGGTTACCGTTACCTGCGTAGCAATGCCAGCACCGAAATGAGCGAGCGCGGCGGCAGCAAACAGGGTTCGCTGGACCTGACCAGCAGTGCCCAGACTTATCTGTCCGCCAACTACGCTTTCTGAAGCTGTTCGCCTTAGTACCCTGTGGGAGCTAGCCTGCTAGCGATAGCGTCCTGACATTCGACAGCATTGTCGGCTGCCAAACCGCAATCGCTGGCAGGCTAGCTCCCACAGAGGGTTGTCTGGAAATTCTGATTTGCCCGGGAGAGCGTTATGAAGTTGCTGGTCGTCGAAGATGAAGCGCTGTTGCGCCATCACCTGCAAACCCGCCTGACGGAGAGCGGCCACGTGGTCGAGGCTGTGGCCAATGCCGAAGAGGCGCTGTATCAGACGGCGCAGTTCAATTTTGATCTCGCGGTGATCGACCTTGGTCTACCGGGGATGAGCGGGCTCGATCTGATTCGGCAGTTGCGTTCGGGCGGCAAGAGCTTCCCGATCCTGATCCTCACCGCCCGCGGCAACTGGCAGGACAAGGTTGAAGGCCTGGCTGCCGGGGCCGATGACTACGTGGTCAAGCCGTTCCAGTTCGAAGAGCTCGACGCCAGGCTCAATGCTTTGCTACGCCGCTCCAGCGGGTTCACTCAGTCGACCATCATCGCCGGACCGCTGCTGCTTGACCTCAATCGCAAGCAGGCTTCCCTTGATGAGCAACCGCTGGCGCTGACGGCGTATGAATACCGCATCCTCGAATACCTGATGCGCCATCATCAGCAAGTGGTACCCAAAGATCGTTTGATGGAGCAACTTTATCCTGATGACGACGAGCGTGATCCGAACGTGATCGAAGTGCTGGTTGGTCGTCTGCGGCGCAAGCTCGAAGGTCCGGCCGGATTCAAGCCCATCGATACCGTACGTGGCCTCGGCTACCTGTTCAATGAGCGCTGCACTTGATTCGCTCGCTTCGCGTCCGCTTGATGCTCGCCGCGACAATCCTGGCGGTGTTGTTCATGCTGGCGTTGCTGCCGGCAATGCAGGGCGCGTTTAGCCTGGCTTTGCAGGATTCAATCGAGCAGCGCCTGGCGTCGGACGTCACCACGTTGATCTCTGCCGCCCGGGTGGAGAACAATACGTTGCTGATGCCAGCGCAGTTGCCCGACGAGCGCTTCAATCTCACCGACAGCCGATTGCTCGGTTATATCTATGACCGCGAAGGTCATCTGGTCTGGCGATCCAGGGCCACGCAGGAAGAGCACATCAATTACAAACCGCGCTACGACGGACACGGTAACGAGTTCGCGCGGTTCAGCGAAACCAACGGCCAGGAATTTTTTGTATACGACGTCGAGGTCAAACTGCTCGGCGGCAAAAGTGCCGCGTTCAGCATCGTTGCGCTGCAACCGGTGCGCGAATACGAAATCACCCTGGAAGGCCTGCGGGAAAATCTCTACCTGGGTTTCGGCGCGGCATTGCTGGTGTTACTGGCCCTGCTGTGGAGCGGGCTGACCTGGGGTTTGAAAGCGTTGAGCCGCTTGAGTCAGGAGTTGGACCAGATCGAGGGCGGCACTCGTGAAAGCCTCAGCGAGGAACACCCGCGGGAGCTGCTGCGCTTGACCGGCTCCTTGAACCGATTGCTGCACAGCGAGCGCGAGCAGCGCAGCCGATACCGTGATTCTCTCGATGATCTGGCCCACAGCCTGAAAACTCCCCTGGCAGTGCTGCAGGGCGTCAGCGAAGACATGGCGCAACGTCCGGAAAATCGGGACCAGGCCCGGGTGCTGCAAACCCAGATCGAACGCATGAGCCAGCAGATCAGCTATCAACTGCAACGCGCGAGTCTGCGAAAAAGCGGTTTAGTGCGGCATCAGGTGCGTCTGCGCCCGGTGCTGCAAAGCCTGTGTGACACGCTGGACAAGGTTTACCGCGACAAGGATGTGAGAGTCGCCTTTGATCTGCCGGACGAATGTTATGTGCCTATTGAGCAGGGCGCGTTGCTGGAAATGATGGGCAACCTGCTGGAAAACGCTTATCGGCTGTGCCTGCGCGACATCCGGATCAGCGTGCGCGAAATCCCCGGCGGCAGCGAGTTATGCGTTGAAGACGATGGTCCCGGTGTACCTGCGGACCAGCGTGCGCGAATCCTCCAGCGTGGCGAGCGTCTGGATCGTCAACATCCGGGACAGGGCATCGGGCTGGCGGTGGTCAAAGACATCATCGAGAGCTACAGCGCCAAGCTGACACTCGGGGATTCACCCATGGGTGGAGCGGCATTCCGGATTCAATTTCCGCTGGTTTGACCAGAGGTTGATGGTGCTCTGACCGGCTCCTTCGCGGGCAAGCCGGCTCCCTCAAGGTTTGCGACAAACCTGTAGGCGCAGGGCTTGCCCGCGAAGTAGCCGATTTCGCACTCGAACATCCAGTCCTGAAACTCAGCTCTCCTGCGCCCGATAAGCCCCCGGCGTCAGCCCCGTCCACTTCTTGAACGCCCGGTGAAATGCTGAGGGTTCGGAGAACCCCAATTGCTCGGCGATCTGTTGCAACGACAGGTCGGCGCGGCTCAGATGGTAAATCGCGATGTCCCTGCGCAACTGATCCTTCAGTTCCTGAAAACTCGAACCTTCCTCACGCAAATGCCGGCGCAAAGTCTGCGGGCTGATGTGCAGTTGCGCGGCCACCGCTTCCAGGTCTGGCCAGCGTGAGCTGTCGCGGCTGAGCAAGCGCCGCAATCGGCTGCTCAGGCTGTCGCCGTCATCCGGGCGCGATAAAAGATTGGCGGGTGAACGTTCGAGGAAGTGCTTGAGCGTGCGCTCGTCCTGTAACAACGGCATGTTCAGGTAGCGACTGTGGAACAGCAGGCTGCTTTGAGCGGTGCTGCTCTTTTCTGCGGAAAAAGTCAGCGGGCAGGAAAACAGCAAATCGTACTCGGCACCGTGTTCCGGCCTTGGATAGCTGAACGTGGCGTGCTCCAGGCGAATGCGCTGGCCGATCAGCCAACTGCCGAAGCGATGCCAGATCACCAACAGACTCTCGGTCAGAAAATGATCCGGATCCCAAAGCGACGCGTCGTCCAGTCTGATTCGGACCCATTCGTCCTCCTTGGTCAAGGTCAGGCGCGGAGCCCCAGGGAATAGGCTATAAAACAATAAGCCGCGATTGAGCGCTTTCTCCAGATTGCGGCAGTGAATCACGGCATGGCACATCATCGCGAAGCTGCCCGGTTTGCTCGGGGTCTGTCCAAACCCCAGGTACTCGTCGTCCAGTGCCAGCCAAAGTGCCTGGATCAATTGGGTGAACTGCTCCGGAGCAATGCGTGCGCGAGGCTCGTCGAGCAACTCGCAGCTGATCCCCAATTGCAGCAGCAGGCTGGAATAGTCGTAGCCACGTCGATGTGCCCCGCCGAGGACTGCTCGGGCGAAATGACTGGCGATGGTACGTTCACGCATAGCGGGCAGGTCCGTCCTTTGAGCGACCGATGGTAGCTGCGCCGTACCGCGTAGAACAAGGCGGATTTCCGCCAAGTCGCGGGATGGTTTTGGACGCAAGGGCGGAAATCCGCCATGCACCGGCCGCGGACCAATGGCCAGGAAAATCCGGAGGTCCTTGATGCCTGCAGGCTTGCGGGGGATTCGCGCAAGGTGGCACGGGCCTTGCGATACAACGAGCAGATGTCTGCCGACGTGCAGCTCGAAAAACAAATCCCTCCAGTGCAGGAGGGTTCGCAATTTCGGTGTCGCGGACAACAGATGGATGTTGTCACCGGGCACTCTTGAGGAACTTTGCAATGACGACTCGTCAGCCACTGTACAAATCCCTGTATTTCCAGGTGATCGTTGCAATTGTCATCGGTATCTTGCTCGGTCATTTCTACCCCCAGCTCGGTGTGGCTGTTAAACCGCTGGGTGACGGGTTCATCAAACTGATCAAGATGATCATTGCTCCGATCATCTTCTGCACGGTTGTCAGCGGTATCGCCGGCATGCAGGACATGAAGTCGGTCGGCAAGACCGGCGGCTACGCGTTGCTCTATTTCGAGATCGTCTCGACCATCGCCCTGCTGGTCGGCCTGATCGTCGTCAACATCGTGCAGCCAGGCAGTGGCATGCACATCGACGTGTCGACCCTGGATGCCTCGAAAGTCGCCAGCTATGTCGCGGCGGGTGCTGACCAGAGCGTCGTCGGCTTCCTCCTGAACGTGATTCCGACCACCATCGTCGGCGCCTTCGCCACCGGTGACATCCTGCAAGTGCTGATGTTCTCGGTGATCTTCGGTTTCGCCCTGCATCGCCTCGGTGCCTATGGCAAACCGCTGCTGGACTTCATCGATCGGTTCGCCCACGTGATGTTCAACATCATCAACATGATCATGAAGCTCGCGCCAATCGGTGCCTTTGGTGCCATGGCCTTCACCATCGGTGCCTATGGCGTGGGTTCGCTGGTGCAGCTCGGTCAGTTGATGGCCTGCTTCTACATCACTTGCGTGCTGTTCATTCTGATCGTGCTGGGCTCCATCGCCCGCCTGCACGGCTTCAGCGTGCTGAAGATGATTCGCTACATCCGTGAAGAGCTGCTGATCGTGCTGGGTACTTCCTCTTCGGAGTCGGTGCTGCCACGCATGCTGATCAAGATGGAGCGTTTGGGCGCGCAGAAATCCGTCGTGGGTCTGGTGATCCCGACCGGTTACTCGTTCAACCTCGATGGCACCGCAATCTACCTGACCATGGCCGCGGTCTTCATTGCACAGGCCACCGATACGCACATGGACATCACGCACCAGATCACCCTGCTGGTGGTGCTGCTGCTGTCCTCCAAAGGTGCTGCGGGCGTGACCGGTAGCGGTTTCATCGTTCTGGCTGCTACCCTGTCCGCCGTGGGCCACCTGCCGGTTGCCGGCCTGGCGCTGATCCTCGGCATCGACCGCTTCATGTCTGAAGCCCGTGCCCTGACCAACCTGATCGGCAACGCTGTTGCAACGATCGTTGTGGCCAAGTGGGTCAAGGAGCTGGACACCGACGTGCTGCAAGCCGAGCTGGCTTCTGGCGGTCGCGGCATTGCCGATGAGCCTAAAGACGATGTTCTGGGCCATGTCGAAACGGCAGCCCCGACGAGCGTCAAGTAAGCCTTGTCCTGATGAAAAACCCGCTTCGGCGGGTTTTTTCATGCCCGGCGTTTGAGCGCAACGGTCAGCACAACTGACGCATACGGTGATTGCTGCAATGCCATCGGCTGCCTAGTCTGAGCGCATCGTTAAGGGAGAACGCACATGCTCGGTCCGTTGGCATCACTCAAGATTCTGGATTTCTCGACATTGCTGCCGGGTCCGTTCGCCTCACTGTTGCTGGCAGACATGGGCGCTGAAGTGCTGCGCATCGAGTCCCCGACCCGCATGGATTTGCTGCGCGTGCTGCCGCCGCACGATCAGGGTGTATCGGCCAGCCATGCCTATCTCAATCGCAACAAGCGCAGCCTCGCGCTGGACCTCAAGCAGCCTGAAGCGCTGGAGCTGATCACGCAACTGTTGCAGGACCACGACATTGTGCTGGAGCAATTTCGTCCCGGCGTCATGGATCGCCTGGGACTGGGATATGAAGCGCTGAAGGCGATCAATCCAAAACTGATTTATGTGTCGATCACCGGTTATGGCCAGACAGGTCCCTACAAGGATCGCGCCGGGCATGACATCAACTACCTGGCGTTGGCTGGCCTGGCGAGCTATACCGGCCGGGCGGACAGTGGCCCGCTGCCGTTGGGCATGCAGGTGGCAGATGTCGCCGGTGGCTCGCTGCACGGGGTGATCGGCCTGCTGGCGGCGGTAATTGCCCGGCAGCAAACCGGGCAGGGGCAGCACCTGGACGTGAGCATGACCGATTGTGCGTTCAGCCTGAATGCCTTGGCCGGTGCCGGGTATCTGGCGTGTGGCGTAGAGCCTGGACCGCAAGACCAGATGCTCAATGGCGGCAGTTTCTACGACTATTACCGCTCGCGGGATGGGCGCTGGCTGTCGGTGGGCAGTCTGGAACCGCCGTTCATGGAGCAGTTGTGCGCGGCGTTGGGTCTGGAGGAGCTGGCGAACCTTGGGTTATCACCGCAACCGGCGCATCAGAAGCAGCTCAAAGACGCGCTGAAGACCGAATTCGAAAAGCATGACTTTGCCGAGCTGTGCGCGCTGTTCGCGGAACTGGATGCGTGTGTCGAACCGGTGTTGAGATTGGGCGAAGCGCTGCAGCATCCACAGTTGCAGACGCGGGAATTGGTGACACAAGTGCCCCGGGGGGATGGTTCGAGCCAGGCGCAGATGGCGTGTCCGTTGAAATTTTCAGAGGGGTTGCCTGAGCCCAAGCATGTTGGTGCAGCGTTGGGGGCGCATACAGATCAAGTGTTAGGGGAGTTGGGGTTCAGTGTTGAGCGGATAGATGAACTGCGGCGTACCAAGGTGGTTCTTTAGTGCCTGCTGGCGATGAAGCCAGTGCCGTCACCAAAAACCGACTTATTCGACCCGCATCTCTCCACTGAACACCAACGTGCTACGACACCGTCGGCACAAATACCGCCGCCCCTGCCGCACCAGGCCATGACGCTGCGCTGAAAACGGAAAATCACTGTCAGGACACGGGCATTTATAGATATAGCGGGTCACACTGCGGCGCTTCACATCGTAGGTATGGCAGCGGTTGGGCGGCAGTTCGTAAACACCGCGCATGATCAATTGCCACTCCTCGCCATGAGGCTGGATGCGGTCACCGAACAGTTGATGGGCGATCAGGTGCGCGACTTCATGGGCCACGGTCTGCTTGAGGAAGTCGTCGGTGTTTTCCCGGTACAACTGCGGATTGAAGCGCAGCAAGTTCTCGTGCAAATGCGCGACACCGGCTTTTTGCCCGCGCAGCTTGAGACTCACCACGGGGCGCTTGAAAGGGCGTTTGAAAAAGGATTCGGCTTGTTGGAAACAGTCTTCTACGCGGGTATTGAGTTGCTCGGGCATGCTTGATGGATCTCCAGAGCAGTCGAGTATGCCGCAACCTTTTAGCCTTGCGAATCGCCAGGGCACCGAATGGTCGTCAACGCTGTTTTGGCGGGCGAATTAAAAGGCCGCCTTGCGGCGGCCTGTGTGTCGGCAGATCTGATTTTAGGTGAAGCACTAGTTAGTGTAGACCGGCCCCACGCCGAGTCCCCAGACAATAACGGTGAATGCCATGATGGCGACCAACACCACCAGGCCTACGGCAAGTACCGAACTTGAAAACAGAAAGCCCTCGTCGGATGGAATGTTCATAAAAGTCGGTAGCCCTACATACAACAGGTAAACCGTGTAGCAAATAGCCGCAGTCCCGACGATCATCCCCAGCCACAAGTGCGGATACAGAGCGGCGAGGCCACCGATGAACAACGGTGTTGCGGTATAGGTCGCAAATGCAACACAGCGTGCGAGACTCGGGTTGGCGTCATAGGTGCGGGCCATCCAGTGGATGAAGGCGCCCATTACGGCCACGCCGCCGAGCATCGCCAGATAAGACATGACAGTCATCCAGATCGCGCTTTCAACCGTCAGCATGACCGGAGGTCGATTACCGATAACCCAGCCGACCTGTGTAGTGCCGATAAAGGCCGACACGGCGGGAATCGCCGCCAGGATCAGGGTATGGGTCAGGTACATGTGGCTGATGCTTTCCTCCTGATCGCCACGGATTTCTTTCCATTCTTGGTCAGGGTGGGTGAAGAGCCCCACAACGTGATGGATCATGCCAGTCACTCCTCTTGTTTTTACCGTCGCCCCCCAGTGGAGCGCCTACGGGCCAAATAGGCCAAGTAAGGTGTAGGTCTTGATATGTGTGCGACCTTATGTCGCAGTATAGAAAGGAGTTTCCCTGTAGGGAGTAGGGGCTTTAGAGCAAATTGCGCTGTAAACATCGCTGTTAATCGCTGTAGGGTCTGTTTGATAGGGTGTCGTTGCAGAGGGAGCCGGGAACGCTTCGCCCCTGCGGTGTTTTTGCGTAAAATGCCGGCCTTTCGTCACACCTTACGGATTTCGCGTCATGGGCACTCTCACGGTCAACCAGAACAAACTGCAAAAGCGCCTTCGCCGTCAGGCCGGTGAGGCCGTTGCCGATTTCAACATGATTGAAGACGGCGACAAGGTCATGGTCTGCCTGTCCGGTGGCAAGGACAGCTACGCCATGCTCGATGTGCTGATGCACTTGCAGAAGGTCGCGCCGATCAAGTTCGAGATCGTGGCCGTGAACATGGATCAGAAACAGCCGGGCTTCCCCGAGCACGTCTTGCCGGCTTACCTGAAAGAGTTGGGTATCGAATACCACATCGTCGAGAAAGACACTTACTCGGTGGTCAAGGAGCTGATTCCGGAAGGCAAGACCACCTGCTCGCTGTGTTCGCGCTTGCGTCGCGGCACGCTCTACACGTTTGCCGACGAAATCGGCGCGACCAAAATGGCCCTCGGTCATCATCGCGACGATATCGTCGAAACGTTCTTCCTGAACATGTTCTTCAACGGTTCGCTCAAGGCCATGCCGCCGAAACTGCGTGCCGATGACGGACGCAACGTGGTGATCCGCCCGCTGGCCTACTGCAACGAGAAAGACATCCAGGCCTACTCGGACCTCAAGCAATTCCCGATCATCCCGTGCAACCTCTGCGGCTCCCAGGAAAACCTGCAACGTCAGGTGGTCAAGGACATGCTGCTGGACTGGGAGCGCAAGACCCCGGGCCGCACCGAGAGCATTTTTCGCAGCCTGCAGAATGTGATCCCGTCGCAACTGGCGGACCGCAACCTGTTTGATTTCACCAGCCTCAAGATCGACGAGTCCGCGGCATCGCGCTTCGTCAACGTGGTCAATCTCTAACCGCAATCATTGTGGGAGCCAGCCTGCTGGCGATTGCAGTGTGTCAGACCCATGAAGGTTGATTGATACACCGCCATCGCCAGCAAGCTGGCTCCCACAGGTTTTGTCACAAGTTGCCAGTTCATTTTTCAAACCTCAGGAGAGGGCATGCGCGATTACAAGTGGCTGAATGAGTACTGCCTGAACCGCTTCGGTTCGGCGGCGGAACTGGAAGCCCATCTGCCCGTTCCCAAGACCCCGGCACAATTGCGCAAGATCAGCGATGACCGCTACCTCTCGACCATGGCGTTGCGCGTGTTCCGCGCTGGGCTCAAGCACAGCCTGGTGGACGCGAAATGGCCGGCCTTTGAAGAAGTGTTCTTCAAGTTCGACCCGGAAAAAGTCGTGCTGATGAGTGCCGAGCATCTTGAGCGACTGATGCAGGACGCACGCATCATCCGCCACTTGGGCAAACTCAAGAGCGTGCCGCGCAATGCGCAGTTCGTGCTGGACGTGGCCCATGAGAAGGGCAGCTTCGGCGCGATGATCGCCGATTGGCCGGTGACCGATATCGTCGGACTCTGGACCTTCCTGAAAAAACGCGGCCATCAGTTGGGCGGTTTGTCGGCGCCCCGCTTCTTGCGCATGGTCGGCAAGGACACCTTTGTACCGAGCTACGACGTGGTGGCGGCGCTGAATGCGCAGGACGTCATCGACAAGGTGCCGACCAGCTTGCGCGACCTGGCGTTGGTGCAGGATGTGTTCAATCAGTGGCATGAAGAAAGCGGCGGGCGGGCGATGAGCCAGATATCGATGATGCTGGCGTATACCGTCAATCATTGAGACCGAGTCGCCCCCTTCGCTGGCAAGCCAGCTCCTACAGGTTCACCGCAAACCCTGTACGAGCCGGCTTGACGGCGAAGGCGTCAGGTCAGGCGACGGAGGGGGTGCCCTCGCCAGCCAGCTTGCGGTTCAACTGATACCGCCAGCGCACGTACAGCAGCGCCGAGCAGAACACTGCCAGGCTCGCGCCCATCTCCAGCAAACCGAAGATCTGCCGGTTCGGGTCATAGGCGGCCAATGCGCCCTTGATGAAGTACAGGTTCACCACAAAGCACATCCACGAGTGCCCGCGAGGACTGCCGACGATCATTCCCGGCGCCAACAGTAGCAACGGCACGAGTTCGATCAGCAGAATCACCCAGGGACGCGCGCCATGCAGATCGGCGACCGCCAGGTAATACACGCACAACAGTCCCACCAGACCGAAAAAGCACAACAGACTGATGACGCGCATGGCTCGCACACGGGGTTCGAGCCATTCGATGGCGGGCAAAATCTTCGGCTTCCTGGCCACCGTCAGCCCTCCAGTTTCTGTGCAGTCTTCGCCAAGCGCATGCCCAGCGCACGGCACAGCGCCACTTCATGGGTATCCAGAGCGCTTTTGCCGTCGGCTCCGGCGTGGTGGCTGGCGCCGTAAGGCGTGCCGCCGCCCTGGGTTTCCAGCAGGGCCGATTCGCTGTAGGGCAAACCGGTGATCAGCATGCCGTGGTGCAGCAGCGGCAGCATCATCGACAGCAGAGTCGTTTCCTGACCACCGTGCAGGCTCGCCGTGGAGGTGAACACTCCGGCCGGTTTACCCACCAGCGCGCCGGTCAGCCACAGGTTGCTGGTGCCGTCGAGGAAATACTTGAGCGGCGCCGCCATGTTGCCGAAGCGGGTCGGGCTGCCAAGCGCCAGGCCGGCGCAATTCTTCAGGTCGTCGAGGCTGGCGTACAGCGCGCCTTCCTCCGGAATCTGCGGGGACACGGCTTCGCATTCGGTGGAGATCGCCGGTACGGTGCGCAAGCGCGCTTCAAGGCCTGCCTGCTCGACGCCGCGAGCAATCTGCCGGGCCATTTCATTGGTCGAACCGCTACGGCTGTAATACAGAACCAGAATGTAGGGCGCACTCATGGCAACAGTTCCAGGATCAGCTCCGGAGGGCGGCCGACGACAGCTTTATCACCGACTTCGAGAATCGGTCGCTCCATCAGTTTTGGGTGGGCGGCGATGGCGGCGATCAATTGCGCTTCGCTCAGGCTGCTGTCGGCCAGGTTTAGGGTTTTGTACTCGTCTTCGCCGGTACGCAGCAATTGCCGGGCACCGATCCCGAGTTTGCCCAGCAGGTTCTGGATTTGCGCGGCGTCCAGCGGGGTTTCCAGATATCGGACCACGGTCGGCGTCAGGCCACGGGCTTCAAGCAGTTCGAGCGCACCGCGGGATTTCGAGCAGCGCGGATTGTGATAAAGCGTCAGATCGGTCATGAGCGGGTCGCATCTTGCGTAAGGTGACGGCTATTCTAACTGTGCAGCGCGCAATCCAGAACCGTGAGAGGCGATGGGTCGCAGGCGCATTTCAATTTTTGACAAGGAACACGACATGACAAGGCGACTGGCAGCGGCATTGGCGATCATCGGGGCGTTGATGCTGGGGGGCTGCGGTAATGACTATGGCATCGACCAGAATGGTCAGAAAATCGTCGCCGATCGCCTGGATGGAAAATGGCTGGTGCTCAACTATTGGGCGGAATGGTGCGGGCCTTGCCGTACCGAGATTCCAGAACTGAATGCCTTGGCTGAGCAGCTCAAGGACAAGAAGATTGGCGTGTTCGGGGTCAACTTTGACAACGTACAGGGTGAAGAGCTGAGAAGTGCCAGCGAGAAGCTGGGGATCAAGTTCACCGTGCTGGCGCAGGACCCTTCGGAATTGTTCGAGCTGCCGCGCAGTGAAGCGTTGCCGGTGACTTACATCATCGACAGCAAGGGCAAGGTGCGTGAGCAGTTGATGGGTGAGCAGACAGCGGCGGGGGTGGCGGCGAAGCTTGAGGCGTTGCAGGCGAAGAATTGATCAGAGAGACCTTGTAGGAGCCCGCTTGCTGGCGATAGCGCCAGATCGGTCAACATTGATGTCGCCTGAAACAATGCTATCGCCGGCAAGCCGGCTCCTACAGGTTTCGATGGTTGCGAAGGGATCAACCCTCTTCGAGCCACCAACGCAACGGCTGGCCTTCGGCGGGCCAGAAGCGCATCTGGTCGATCGGCGAAACATCCCAGCGCTGCACGTTTTCCAGCGCCTGAAGGAAGCGTTTTTCCTGCTCCATCAACGCTGGCACACAGAGCTTGCGGGTGCTGCCGATTTTGCCGAAGCTCAGCTTGTGGCCTTCTAGGGTGTAGGGTGCGAACCAGTGGTTGCAGCCGCCGTTGCCGTAGGCGCGACCGTCTTCACCGAGGGTGATGGTCAGGTGGCTGTAATCCATCAGTGGCCGCTCGCCGATCCATTCCAGAATGTAGCTGCGGTTTTGTTGCAATGGCACCGGATCGGCGGCGCAGCCCATCAGGCTGGCACCGACCATTCCGGTCAGAGCAAGGCGTTTCATCACGCAGGCTCCTGGCATTTCGGGCACAGGTGCTTCTCGCCAACAGTGGTCCAGCCCAACTCGGCAATGCGCGTGGTGGCGGCCGGTTTTTCGGCCTTGTTGCCTAGTTTGGCGTCCACCGCGAACTCGAAGCTCAGTTCTTTGGCGCAGCTGTCACAGTTCACCTGCCAGGTGTGGATTGCCAGTTCGCCGAATACCGGCCCACTGGCGACCGCGACCCATTGGCCCGGCGGATTGATCAGATGGCGAACCGTTTCGACCGTCAGGCGCATGGACAAGTCCCTGGCGCCTTTGAGCGTCACGACCAGCACGTCATTGTTGCGAATCGAACCACCGTTGCCGGTGACTTGATAGCGCCCCGGCACCAGGGCGCGGCATTCGGTGAGGGTGTGTTGCGGGTTCATCAGGCTGTAGCGGAAATCGTGTTCGACCATGGGTCCTCCAAATATGCGCGATATGCTAGCACGGGCTTGCACGCGACATATTGCAGGCGGCTGACCTTCGATCCGTTTCAGTCGCCCTCGACCTGATTTTGTGCCTTGCCCGCTGCCCAGGCGGCGATGTTCTGCAGGGTGGTGGTGGCAATCGCGTCCAGGGCTTCGCGGGTCAGGAAGGCCTGGTGCGCGGTGACGATCACGTTAGGAAAGGTCAGCAGACGCGCGAGCACGTCGTCCTGCAAGGGGAGGTCGGAACGGTCCTCGAAGAAGATTTGCGCTTCCTCTTCATACACATCCAGCCCCAGATAACCCAGGCGACCGTCCTTCAAGGCGTCGATCAGCGCCGGCGTGTCCACCAGGCCGCCACGTCCGGTATTGATCAACATGGCGCCGGGCTGCATGTGCGCCAGCGACTCGCGATTGATCAGGTGTTTGCTCTGTTCGTTGAGCGGGCAGTGCAGGCTGATGATCTGCGCCTGCGCCAGCAGCTGCGGCAAGCTCAGGTAACGTGCACCAAGGGCTTCGACCTGAGGATTGGGGTAGGGGTCGTAGGCTAACAGTTGGCAGCCGAACCCGTTCATGATTTTTGCGAAGGTCGCACCGATCTGCCCGGTGCCGACCACGCCGACGGTCTTGCCCACCAGATCGAAACCGGTCAATCCCTGAAGCCTGAAATCCCCCTCGCGGGTGCGGTTGTAGGCACGGTGCAGGCGTCGGTTGAGGGCCAGGATCAGCGCCACCGCATGTTCGGCGACGGCATGGGGCGAATAGGCTGGGACGCGTACGATGGCCAATCCCAAGCGTTTTGCGGCAGGCAGGTCGACGTGGTTGAAGCC
This sequence comes from Pseudomonas sp. P1.8, assembly GCF_001269805.1. Taxonomy (NCBI): domain Bacteria; kingdom Pseudomonadati; phylum Pseudomonadota; class Gammaproteobacteria; order Pseudomonadales; family Pseudomonadaceae; genus Pseudomonas; species Pseudomonas sp. P1.8. Next base: position 224,385 of record NZ_LHVM01000019.1, on the reverse strand, counting down.
GGCCGAGCGCAAGGCGATCAGGCGAGTGCCACCTGCGGCCAGGCATTCGAGCACCGGTGCGCTGAGATCGTCATTGATGAAGGCGCAGACTACCTCGTAACCTCGGGCCAGCGCTGCGGTATCGAGGCTCAGCCGTGCCGTCTGGAAATGCAGTTCGATGCTGCCCGCAGGTTCGGCACCGAGAAAGCTGTCGCGGTCGTAGGTCTGGCTGCTGAATAGAATCGTACGCATGATTTCCCCTGTGTCCTGTTCCAGCAGGAGCCGGCATGTCGGCGATGAGAACCTCAAGCGTTACGTTATTCCTGAGGCCGATTTCGCTGGCAAGCCAGCTCCTGCAGAGTTTGCGGTGAGCTTATGCTGATGTTGGAGCAACGCCGTTGCCTTGCATCAAGCATTCATGCGCGCCTGGGCTGCCAGACGATTGATCGCCCGGTCGAGTTCATCGAGCGCCGCGCGGGCTTTTGGATCTTGCTGCTTGAGCAGGGTTTCGCTGCGCTGGCAGGCGGCGCGCAGTTGCGGAACGCCGCAATAACGAGTCGCGCCATGCAGGCGATGAACCCGCTCGATCAGGGCATTGTGGTCATTACTTTGCTGGGCCAGACGAATGGCTTCGCGGTCGGCCTCAAGGGAGGCGAGCAGCATTGCCAGCATATCCGCTGCCAGGTCAGCCTTGCCGGCCGCCAGGCGCAATCCTTCTTCATGGTCGAGCACCAACAGGTCATGGCCGCCCGCGGGGCCATCGCTGGAACGCTCAGGACCATGGTTGCGCAGCGCCAGGCCGCTCCACTTCAGGACGACCTGTGCCAGTTGTCGTTCGCTGATGGGTTTGGTCAGGTAGTCGTCCATGCCGCTTTGCAGCAATGCGCGTTTTTCGTTGGCCATGGCGTGTGCGGTGAGCGCGACGATGGGCAGCGGCGTGCAATGCCGTTCACTTTCCCATTGTCGGATCGCCTCGGTGCTCTGGCGACCATCCATGCCGGGCATTTGCACGTCCATCAGCACCAGATCGAACGTCTCGTTCTGCACTGCTTTGATGGCGGCGTAACCGCTATCGACGGCCAGCACCTTGGCGCCCATGTCTTCGAGCAGGGTCTGCACCAGCAGCAGGTTGGCCGGGTTGTCGTCGACACACAAAACTTTCGGTGCGCGGCTGGACAACGGTTCGCCCGGACCGCTGCGCACGGGGCGCGGGTTGACCAGGTCGGACAACGAACGCCGCAGTTTGCGCGTGCAGGCCGGTTTGGCCTGGAGTTGGCTATGGGGGTTGGGCACCGAGAGATGAAACAGCGTTTGTTCCGTGGTAGGACACAGTACCAGCACCTTGCAGCCCAGGTGCTCGAGATCCCAGATGTGCTGATTGAGTCGTTCCGGAGGCATGTTGTTGCTGGTGATCCCCAGCACGGCCAGATCGATGGCCTGATCGGTTTGATGAGCGCTGGTGACGCCGTTGGTCAGGCTTTCCAGGGTATTGAACAGGGTGACCGAGAGGCCGCAATCTTCCAGTTGATGTTGCAACGCCTGGCGCGCCAGTTCGTGGTTCTCCAGCACCGCCACCCGGCGCCCGAACAACGGCGCCGAGGGTAAGTCTTCAGCGTCGTCCCGGGTTTTTGGCAAACTCAGGCTGATCCAGAATTCAGAGCCTTCGCCCGGTGTGCTCTCGACGCCGATCTCGCCGCCCATTTGCTCGATCAGGCGCTTTGAGATCACCAGCCCCAGCCCGGTACCGCCGGGTTGTCGCGACAGCGAGTTGTCCGCCTGACTGAACGCCTGGAACAAGGCGCGCACATCCTGGTTCGACAGCCCGATGCCGGTGTCCTGAATACTGATGCGCAGTTGTACGCTGTCTTCGCGATCCTCTTCGAGCATGGCGCGGGCGACGATGGTGCCTTCGCGGGTGAACTTGATCGCATTGCTCACCAGATTAGTGAGAATTTGCTTGAGACGCAGCGGATCGCCCACCAAAGACAGCGGCGTGTCGCGATAGACCAGGCTCACCAGTTCCAGCTGTTTGGCGTGGGCGGCGGGGGCCAGAATCGTCAAGGTGTCTTGCAGCAGGTCACGCAGGTTGAACGGAATATGGTCGAGCACCAGTTTACCGGCCTCGATTTTCGAGAAGTCGAGAATTTCGTTGATGATCCCCAGCAGGCTGTCGGCGGATTTTTCGATGGTGCCCAGGTAATCGAGTTGGCGCGGGGTCAGCTCGCTTTTTTGCAAAAGATGAGTGAAACCAAGAATGCCATTGAGTGGGGTGCGGATTTCATGGCTCATGTTGGCCAGGAATTCGGACTTGATTCGGCTCGCTTCCAGAGCTTCCTTGCGCGCCAGGTCCAGTTCGATGTTCTGGATTTCAATGGTTTCAAGGTTCTGGCGCACGTCTTCGGTGGCCTGGTCGATGCTGTGCTGCAATTCTTCCTGGGCATTTTGCAGGGTGCTGGCCATGCGGTTGATACCGGACGCCAGTTCATCGAGTTCCTGGTTGCCAAGCGGTGGCAAGCGGGTTTCCAGGTGTCCGTCCTTGAGCTGGGTCACGGCTTGCGTGATCTGGCTCAGCGGTCGATTGATGCTGCGGCCCATGCGTAAGGCCAACAGCGCCGCGCCCAGCAACCCCACTGCGATCATCATCAGGCTGGCGAACAGGCTGCGATAGCCGCGCAACAGCATGCCATTGTGGGACAGCTCCAGTTCGACCCAGCCCAGTAAACGCCCGGACTCCTCGGGAACCACTTCTGCGGCCAGGTTGCGATGTTTGCCGAACACAGGCAGCAGGTAGCGGGTTGCATCACTGCCGCTGCGATGGAGCATTTGGGTTCCGTTACCCAATGGCGATTGATTGAGCATGCTCGGGCCGGCGTGGGCGAGCGGGGTTCGGTCGGGAGCGAGGAGGGTGACGGCGCGTACGTCGACCTGTTCCAGAGCTTGCGTGGCGATGCGCTCCAGCAACTCGTTGTCCTGGTGGCCCAGGGCCGGGGCCACCAATGGGGCGAGTTGCTCGGTGATCATCTCGCCGCGTTGCATGAGTTGGGTCTGCAGGTCGGACTGTTGCATCCAGGTGAAGTAACCGCCCAGCACCAACGCCATCAGGCTGGTCGGCAACAGGGTCAGCAACAACACACGGCCTTTAATCCCCAGTTTCTTGAGCACGCCTCTCTCCTGCATCCCGCTATTCATTGACCTGCACTTGCGTGCGGCAAACACCACGTGCGCAGTGTAGCGATTTGCATGCAGGCAATCCTCGTAAAATTGTCCACCGTCGTTCGTCGGTCTGTGTACTGGATATCCGAAAGGGGCCAACCTTGGGTTGCCCCTGGCGAAGCAATCTTGAATAATCGCTCAACTGAGAATTATTTGCAGATAGTCATGACTCCCATCGCTGCCAGCCTTCCCCGAATCCTTTCTATCGAAGACGACCTGGTGCTCGGTGCTTATGTTCATGAGCATCTTGACCGCAGCGGCTTCCAGGTCACCTGGTGTCAGAACGGTCAGGAAGGCCTGACGATGGCCCGCGAGCAACCGTTCGATGTGGTGTTGATGGACATCCTGTTGCCCGGCATGGACGGCCTGGCGGTACTGACTCAACTGCGCCAGAGCCATTCCACCCCGGTATTGCTGATGTCGGCCCTGGGGGCGGAGGCGGATCGCATCAGCGGCTTTCGACTCGGTGCCGACGATTACCTGCCCAAGCCATTCAGCATGGCGGAATTGCGGGTGCGCATCGAAGCCATTCTGCGGCGAGTGGCCCTTGATCGTCGACCGGCTCCGGTAAACGTTGTGCCAGCGTTGGACAGTCTGCGTTTCGATGATGCGTGTTTCGATGTCATTTATGGCGAGCGGCCTGCCGGCCTGACTCGCAGCGAGTATCGGCTGCTGGATACGCTGTATCGCAGCGTCGACGAAGTCCTGAGCAAAGCCTTCCTTTATCAGCACGTATTGCAGCGCGGTTATGCGGCCCATGACCGCAGCCTGGACATGCACATCAGTCAAATCCGTCGCAAACTCAAGGCCATCGGTTACACCGAGCGCGAGGTGCGTACGGTCTGGGGCAAGGGCTACATCCTGAGTGCCAGCGATGAAATGTAACTTGCCGGGCCGGCATTCGCTGTTCTGGAAGCTGGCCTGTTTGCTGGTGGCGTTCTGTCTGTTGATGATCTGGCTGAGTTGGTCATGGGGCCGTTACATGGAGCAGCGAAATCAGTTCCTCTCCGATGTGGCCCGAGGCACGTTGACCGCTTATGCCGCCGAAGCCGAACAGGCGTGGCAGCAGCGCCAGAGTGACGGGGTCGATGACTGGCTGCACGGCATGTCTGAGCGGGAAAAAGGCTGGGTCGGCGTCATTGGCGGTGATTTGCAGTCTTTGAGTAACCAGCCGCTGACGGATAAGGATATTGAACACCTGACCTTTCTGCGTGGCCTCGATTGGCCGATCCACAAGAAAGGCCGGCCATGGATGCGAGTGCCGTTTCCCGGCGACGCCTCTGCCGGCAGTCTGGTCATCGAGCTGCCCCAGCGCTTTGTGCCCGGTCACTATCGGGTTTTCTGGCGAGTGATCACCAACGGCGTGATTCCGGGCCTGTTTACCTTGCTGTTATGCGTCGGTCTGTATCGTCTGCTGGTGGTGCCGCTCAACAGCCTGCGTGCACAGGCCAACGCCTGGCGTGCCGATCAGCTCAATGTGCGGTTGTCGACCCGGACCACCAATCGATCGGATGAGCTCGGTGAGCTGGGCAGGGCGTTCGATCACATGTCCGAACGCCTGCAAACCACCGTGGCATTGCAGCAGCAGCTTTTGCGCGACTTGTCCCATGAGTTGCGCACGCCTTTGAGTCGTCTGCGGGTGGCCAGTGAAAGCGAGCAAGGCCTGGAGCAATTGCGCGAACGTATCGGCCGCGAAGTCGATGGCATGCAACGGCTGGTGGAAGACACACTGCAACTGGCCTGGCTCGACACGGAGCGCACCCGATTGCCCGACGAAGCGATCCAGATCCAGGCTCTGTGGGAAATGCTCACCGAAAACGCCTGCTATGAAAGTGGCTGGCCGGCCTCCCGTTTCCAGTGTTCAGTGGATTCCTCCTGCTGGGTTCGCGGTCACCTCAACACCTTGGCCCAGGCGTTGGAAAACATCCTGCGCAACGCTATTCGTCATTCCCCCGATGGTGGCGTTGTCCAGCTGGGCGGGCAGCGTGATGGAAAATTCTGGCACCTGTGGCTGGAAGATCAGGGCGGCGGCGTGGCTGAAGCCGATCTGGAGCGGATCTTTTTACCGTTTACCCGACTTGATGGCTCGCGGCCAGGGGATGGTGGGTTTGGCCTGGGCTTGAGCATCGCTGCAAATGCAGTGCGACGTCAGGGTGGGAGCTTGTGGGCGCAGAACACCGGGACCGGGTTGCGTCTGAATATTCGTGTTTTGGCTTATCAGCTTTCAGCGTCTGATTCAGTTGCGCCAGAGTTTCAGTCCCAAAGGATCCCGGTTTAGGGCGGTGTCTCAACGCTTTGGGTAGTTGCATGCCGTCGCTGTTGGCAAGTTGGTGTTGCTCGCCATTTTATGTAGGAAAGTTCGGAATAATCTTTAACTAGTTGTTCGTGGGTTATGCATTTTCAGATGTTTCCTACAGTTGTCGTTGTGCTGTTTTGTAGGGTGAGAGAGTCACTGATCATTGTTGCGATTTTTTGAGACAGTTAGAAATATCTTCACAGTGTGCTTGCTCTAAAGCTTTCAATTTGGCTGGCGATACCCAGCTGAAAACAAAAACCAAGGAGATATTTGATGCCTGTTAATTATCCAGCCTTATCAACGAAGTGGGATGCCTACTCGATTAAAAAAACCCTTTCGAGGTGACTAACAAATTCACGAAGTCGAATGCCGATGACGCTGTGGAGACGCTGGGTCACACGGGGGCACTGTCAATGGCTGAACTGAAGGAGTCGATCAAGGAGTATGACTTTACATCGATCAGTACCAGAGAACTTGCAATGGTCAGTTTTTTGCTTCATGAAAATGGTCTGATAAATGATAGTGCGTCGCTTATTTTTTCGACGGGTAATGGGGCGTATGATGAGCGTGGTCATCAAACTGGAAAAGATGTGAAGTTCAACGCGATAGCTATGTTCAATCAGATGCTTGAAGAAACGCTGGCAGCAGGGACCCCGGGCTTTAAGGAGTACACCAAAGGTTTGATTCAAGTCAATCAAGTCTTGGGCGCGCTCTCTTATTTTGTGAATTCGGCTCAAAGCGACCTTTTTGTCAGCATTGAAGTCTGAGATGGCCGGTGCCCTGGGGTAGAACTGAAGGGCACCGGCATGTTTACAGCTTATCGTCCGTAACGCGTAGTGCCGGAATACCCTTTGGCCACGTTTTGATCGTTAATATGGCGAACCCGATAAATACCAGACGAACCAAGTGCCGAAGCGGTGCTGCGATAACCGCCGTCAAGATGTTTTCATGTTGACCCCTCCAGTTTTTCAATAACAAGTTGTGGGGGTGAGCCAACACCCAAGGCAGTGATCGTTGAGGAGATGTTTGCCCCTCGACAGCCATTTGCACCTGTGATGGTGAATGGTCCCTGGACAACAATTTTCGAATTGGCAGGCACCGTTCCGCTGTAGGTGTTTTGAATGTAAAGGCAGGCAGCAGAAGCGTGGCCGGCCATTAGCATTATCGCGGCGAGAGGGAGGGCAATTAAAGATTTCATTTGTTTTCTTCCTTGAGGTAAATGCCAGCTTGGCAAGGTTGTGTGAGTGAGCGTTGCAGTGCTTGCTCGTCACTCTATGACCCGGCTGCTGTTTTGCCTGTCGGGTTATTGAAAAAGATTATCTGCTGCATTGGATGGGCACCAGTTCATGCATGCTGTTGCAAGGCGCAGGAAATGTCCGATGGCTGGGTTCTTTTTTCTTACAGAGAATGGCTTTTTTTGGCGGCGATTTGTTACCGCTCGCTTTCATCGAGGAAAAAGCAGCGAGAGCAGATCGACGCGTGCGCTCTATGAGGCCACTCGATTCACCGTGAACCCGCCCTTATTCCCATAAGCCATAAGCACCGCACTTTGCGTGATATGGCCTTGCGAGGTTTGCCGGTATGATAGGCGCCCCCGCAGTCTGGATTGCGAATACGCCATGACCTTGCAGTACCCAACCATCGCCGATTGCGTCGGCAACACTCCGCTGGTCCGTTTACAGCGCCTGCCCGGCGCCACCAGCAATACCCTTTTGCTCAAGCTCGAAGGGAACAACCCGGCGGGTTCGGTCAAGGACCGTCCGGCGCTGTCGATGATCACCCGCGCCGAATTGCGCGGGCAGATCCATGCCGGCGATACGCTGATCGAAGCGACCTCGGGTAATACCGGGATTGCGTTGGCCATGGCCGCCGCGATCAAGGGTTACAAGATGATCCTGATCATGCCCGACAACTCCAGCGCTGAACGCAAGGCTGCCATGACTGCTTATGGCGCCGAACTGATTCTGGTCAGCCAGGAAGAAGGCATGGAAGGCGCCCGCGACCTCGCTCAACGAATGGAAGCGGAAGGCCGCGGCAAGGTGCTGGATCAGTTCGCCAACGGCGACAACCCGGAGGCGCACTACACCACCACCGGCCCGGAAATCTGGCGCCAGACCGAAGGTTCCATCACTCATTTCGTCAGTTCCATGGGCACCACCGGCACCATCATGGGCGTTTCGCGCTACTTGAAAGAGCAGAACGACAACGTGCAGATCATCGGCCTGCAACCCATGGAAGGCTCGGCGATTCCGGGCATCCGTCGCTGGCCCCACGAATACCTGCCGAAGATCTACCAGGCTGATCGCGTGGACCGGATCGTCGACATGGCGCAAAGCGAAGCCGAAGACGTGACCCGTCGACTCGCTCGCGAAGAAGGTATTTTCTGTGGTGTGTCCTCGGGCGGTGCCGTGGCAGCGATGTTGCGTCTGTCCAAAGAAGTCGAAAACGCGGTGATCGTGGCGATCATCTGCGACCGTGGCGACCGTTACTTGTCGACCGGCATTTTCGACGCGCCCAACTGATGGCCAAGCATGAGAGAGGCCTGCGCTTCCAGCCCACCGGCGGCAGCAAGACCCCGCAAGTCCCGACCGGAAAAAAGCAGCGCCTGACCATTGAGCGTTTGGCCAACGACGGTCGCGGGATCGCGTTTTTCGAAGGCCGTACCTGGTTCGTCATCGGCGCATTGGCCGGTGAAGAGATCGAGGCGCGTGTGCTTGGCGCCCACGGTAAAGTGGTCGAGGCGCGCACCGAGCGGGTTTTCACGGCCAGCCAATTGCGCCGCCCGGCGCCATGCGCCCACGCCGGTCGCTGCGGCGGTTGCAGTGTTCAGCATCTACCTCATAACGAACAACTCGCCCTGAAACAGCGCATGCTTGCCGAGCAATTGTCCAAGGTCGCGGGTGTCGAGCCTGACGAGTGGGCGCCGCCATTGAGCGGCCCTGAATTCGCGTACCGTCGTCGCGCCCGAGTCGCCGTGCGCTGGGACATTAAAGCGAAGAAACTCGAGGTCGGTTTCCGCGCAGCCGGTAGCCAGGACATTGTGGGCATCAATGAATGCCCGGTGCTGGTACAGCCCTTGCAGCCGATCATGGCCCGTTTGCCGGAGATGCTTCGGCGCTTGAGTAAACCTCAGGCGCTCGGGCACGTGGAATTGTTCAGCGGTTCATCGTTGGCGGTACTGCTGCGGCACATGGCGCCGTTGTCCGAGGCGGATCTGACGATCCTCAAGGAATTCTGCGCGTTCCATAAAGCCCAATTGTGGCTGCATGGCGACGGCGAGCCGCAACCGGTCGAGGCCGGTCAGTCGCTGGGCTATCGTCTGGAGCAATGGGATCTCGAACTGGCTTACCGCCCGGGGGATTTCATCCAGGTCAACGCCGGGGTCAACGAAGCGATGGTCGCCCAGGCGCTGGACTGGTTGAAGCCAACGGTGGATGAACGCGTTCTCGATCTGTTTTGTGGTTTGGGCAACTTTGCCTTGCCGCTGGCCAAGGCTGCGCGAGAAGTGGTGGCGGTGGAAGGCGTGCAAGTGATGGTTGATCGCGCAGCGGCGAACGCGGCTAGCAATAATCTGCATAACGCGACCTTTTTTCAGGCCGATTTATCCCAGCCTTTGACCGCCACCGAATGGGCGCGTGAAGGCTTTTGTGCGGTACTCTTGGACCCACCGCGTGACGGTGCTTTAGAGGTCGTGCGCAAGCTCAGGACGTTGGGTGCCGAACGGTTGGTGTATGTGTCGTGCAACCCGGCAACTCTGGCGCGTGACACGGTTGAATTGATCAAGCAGGGCTACCGGTTAAAACGTGCCGGGATTCTCGATATGTTTCCTCAGACGGCACATGTCGAGGCCATGGCGTTATTTGAAGCGAGCTAGGATGCTCGTCTGGTCCGACTGGCCCGCCCGTGCAGCCGCGCACCAGCCCGACGTGGGCGCACGGGCAACGAAGGTCAGCGATTTGACGCATTGAATCTGCGTCGTAGGGAAGGTAAGCAAGATGGTACAGGTGAGAGCACACCAGCCGATCAACACCGACGGCAGTATCAATCTCGAGGCTTGGCTCGATCACGCGGTAAGTGTCGATCTGGCACTGGATCGCGAAGCCTTGAAAGAAGCCTGCGAGTACGCTCGCGAGGCTGAGCAGCAAGCCAATGCGGCACAAAATCTGTGGTCGGAAGGCAACTCGACTTTCCGCACCGGGCTTGAGATCGCCGAGATTCTCGCCGACCTCAAGCTTGATCAGGATTCGCTGGTCGCCGCGATCCTGTATCGCGGCGTGCGCGAAAATCAGATCCCGCTGCCGGCCGTCAGCCAGCGCTTTGGTCCCGTGGTCGCCAAACTCATCGACGGCGTGCAACGCATGGCGGCGATCAGTGACAGCCTGAGCCCACGCAAGTCCATGGTGATGGGCACGCAGGGCCAGGTGGAAAACCTGCGCAAGATGCTGGTGGCGATGGTCGACGACGTGCGCGTCGCTTTGATCAAACTGGCCGAACGCACGTGCGCGATCCGTGCGGTGAAAACCGCCGACGACGAAAAGCGCAATCGCGTGGCCCGTGAAGTCTTCGACATCTACGCGCCACTGGCCCATCGTTTGGGGATCGGTCATATCAAGTGGGAACTGGAGGACTTGTCCTTCCGTTACCTTGAGCCTGACCAGTACAAACAGATCGCCAAGCTGCTCCATGAGCGGCGACTGGACCGCGAGCGCTTCATCAGCGAGGTGATGAGCCAGCTGAAGAACGAATTGCAGGCCACCGGTGTCGATGCCGACATCAGTGGCCGGGCCAAACACATCTATTCGATCTGGCGCAAAATGCAGCGCAAGGGTCTGGAGTTCAGCCAGATCTACGACGTGCGCGCCGTTCGCGTGCTGGTGCCGGAAATGCGCGATTGCTACACCGCGCTCGGTATCGTCCACACCTTGTGGCGGCACATCCCGAAAGAGTTTGACGACTACATCGCCAACCCCAAGGAAAACGGCTACCGCTCGCTGCACACCGCAGTCATCGGGCCTGAGGGCAAGGTGCTGGAAGTGCAGATCCGCACCCACGCGATGCACGAAGAAGCCGAGCTGGGGGTTTGTGCTCACTGGAAGTACAAAGGCACCGACGTCAAATCCGGGTCCAATCACTACGAGGAGAAAATCTCCTGGTTGCGTCAGGTGCTCGAGTGGCATGAAGAGCTGGGCGACATCGGTGGCCTGGCGGAACAGCTGCGGGTTGATATCGAACCCGACCGGGTCTACATCTTCACCCCGGACGGTCACGCCATCGACTTGCCCAAGGGCGCGACGCCGCTGGACTTTGCTTACCGCGTGCACACCGAAATCGGCCACAACTGCCGTGGCGCCAAGATCAACGGGCGCATCGTGCCGCTCAACTACAGCCTGCAAACCGGTGAGCAGGTCGAGATCATCACCAGCAAGCACGGCACGCCAAGCCGCGACTGGCTGAACCCGAACCTGGGCTACGTCACCACGTCGCGGGCGCGGGCGAAAATCGTCCACTGGTTCAAGCTGCAGGCGCGCGACCAGAACGTCGCGGCCGGTAAGACCCTGCTTGAGCGCGAACTCAATCGCCTCGGTCTGCCGGCGGTGGATTTCGACAAGCTGGCCGACAAGGCCAACATGAAAACCGCCGACGACCTTTTCGCGGCCCTCGGTGCCGGTGATTTGCGCCTGGCGCAACTGGTCAACCTGGCACAACAACTGGTTGAGCCGGAACGCGGCAATGAACAGCTGGAGCTGATTCCGCGCAAAGCCACCGGGTACAAACCGGGCAAGCGCGGCGACATCCAGATCCAGGGTGTGGGCAACCTGATGACGCAAATGGCCGGTTGCTGCCAGCCACTGCCGGGCGATGCCATCGTCGGTTACATTACCCAGGGCCGAGGCGTGAGTATTCACCGCCAGGACTGTGCCTCGGTGTTGCAACTGGGCGGGCGTGAGCCAGAGCGAATCATCCAGGTCAGCTGGGGCCCGGTGCCGGTGCTCACCTACCCGGTGGACATCGTCATTCGCGCCTACGACCGTTCCGGTTTGCTGCGTGACGTCTCGCAGGTGCTGCTCAACGAGCGGATCAACGTGCTGGCGGTCAACACCCGCTCGAACAAGGAGGACAACACTGCGCTGATGTCCCTGACGATCGAGATTCCGGGGCTGGACGCGTTGGGGCGGTTGCTGGGGCGGATTTCCCAGTTGCCGAACATCATCGAAACCCGGCGTAACCGCACACCTTGAGAGGCGCGCTTTACTGTAGGAGCGAGCTTGCTCGCGAAGAGCCAGAGGACGGCGCGTTCATCCAGATTGAACGCGTCATCGTTAACGTCCATCGCGAGCAAGCTCGCTCCTACAGGGAGCGGAAAGAGACTGAACGATGTATTCACTTGCAGACCTGCTTCACCTCATGAACCGCCTGCGCGACCCGCAGTACGGTTGCCCATGGGACATCAAGCAAACCTATGCAACGATCGTCCCGCACACCCTGGAAGAAGCCTACGAAGTGGCCGATGCCATTGAGCGCGGTGACTTCGATCACCTGCAGGGTGAATTGGGTGATCTGCTGTTCCAGGTGGTTTATTACAGCCAGTTGGCGCGGGAAGAAGGTCGCTTCGAATTTGACGGTGTGGTCGACAGCATCACCCGCAAGCTGATCCGTCGCCATCCCCACGTGTTTCCCACCGGCGATCTCTACGCACCGCTGGATGTCCCGCACCTGAGTGAAGAACAGGTCAAACAGCGCTGGGAAGAGATCAAGGCCGAGGAGCGTGCCGAGAAGTCTTCAGCACCCGAACAGCTGTCGTTGCTCGATGACGTGCCCGGCGCGTTGCCAGCGCTGTCACGCTCGGCGAAATTGCAGAAACGCGCAGGGCAGGTCGGTTTCGACTGGCCGGACGCCTTGCCGGTGCTGGACAAGGTGCGCGAGGAACTCGATGAAGTCCTCGAAGCCATGTCGGAAAATGATTCCGAGGCCGTAGCCGACGAGATTGGCGACCTGTTGTTTTCGGTGGTCAATCTGGCGCGTCACCTCAAGGTCGATCCGGAAACCGCATTGCGTGGCGCCAACAGCAAGTTCGAGCGACGCTTCCGTTTTATCGAACAGGCATTGCGCGACACCCACCGTCCCATGGAAGATTGCACCCTCGAAGAGTTGGACGCCCTGTGGGGCGAAGCCAAACGTCAGGAAAAGAATATGCCCAGCTGCGGTTGAGCAGTTGCCTAAGTGAGTAATAAGCACCATGAGCATTTCCCTTCGCGACCAGTTGCTCAAAGCAGGGCTGGTCAACCAGAAGCAGGCCAAGCAGGTCAGCAAAGACAAACAGAAGCAGCAGCGTCTGGCCCATAAAGGCCAGGTCGAGCTGGATGACTCGCAGCAGCGCGCAGCCCAGGAAGCCATGGCCGAGAAGGTCAAGCGCGACCAGGAGCTCAATCGCCAGCAGCAAGAGAAGGCTGAGGCCAAGGCCCGTGCCGCGCAGGTCAAGCAATTGATCGAAGTCTCGCGACTGCCGAAGCTGACGACCGAGGATTACTACAACTTCGTTGACGACAAGAAGGTCAAGCGCCTCTGCGTCAACACCCTGATGCGTAACAAGCTCAGCAGCGGCTCGCTGGCTATCGTGCATCATGCCGGGGGTTATGAAGTGATTCCGCGTGAAGCGGCGCTGAAGATCCAGGAGCGCGACCCACAGCGCATTGTGCAATTGAATGTGCAGACCGAAGAGGTCGCTGCCGAGGACGATCCGTACGCGGCGTATCAGATCCCTGATGATCTGATGTGGTAAGCCGTTAACGGCTGCAAAAACGACAAACCCCGCTCATGGCGGGGTTTGTCGTTTTCAATGCTGTGATTACGCGGAGCGCCGCTCGCGCCGTTGCTCAAGAGTTTCCAGTTCGGCCTTGTAGTTCTGCGCATCGGTTTCGGAGTGGAACATCCCCACCAACAGGTCTTGTTGATGGACATCCCAGATACGGATACCGGCGGCTACACCTTCGTGGGATTTATGTGAATCGTCGCGTTCAGTTACTTTTACAGTCATCTGCTAGCTCCAATCTCTGTTATCTGCAGCAAGGCATGTGCAGGACTCTGTTATAGAGTTTGATAGCTTGCTAAGTAAATGACTGAGTTTGGTAAGGGTTTTTTGCAAAAACGGCAACAGTGCTGCAGCCCACGGAATCCGCGACATTCGGTCGCAGGGCGTTTGGTTTCATGACAAATGCTTCATGTTCGGCTTGATGAATTCCCGACTTGAAATGCATACCTGTAGGAGCCCGGCTTGCCGGCGATGGCGTTCTCGAGGACGCCATCGCCAGCAAGCCGGCTCCTACGAAAAGCGATTTGCGATGCCACATTATTCAGTAAAAAAAAACGCCCCGAACCAGTCGGGGCGTTTTTCTGTGCGGCTCAGCGGCAGGGAATTACTTGCCTTCCCAGCGTTTCAGTACCAGCGTGGCGTTGGTGCCACCGAAACCGAAGCTGTTGCTCATCACAGTGTTGATCGTGGCGTTTTCGCGGGTCTTGGTCAGCACCGGCAGGTCGGCCACTTCAGGGTCCAGCTCGTCGATGTTGGCGGAACCGGCAATGAAGTTGCCTTCCATCATCAGCATGCAGTAGATCGCTTCGTGAACGCCGGCGGCGCCCAGGGAGTGACCCGACAGGCTCTTGGTGGAGCTGATGGCCGGAGCCTTGTCGCCGAACACTTCACGCACACCTTTCATTTCCGCGACGTCGCCGACCGGGGTCGAAGTGCCGTGGGTGTTCAGGTAGTCGATCGGGGTGTCGACGGTGGACAGCGCCTGCTGCATGCAGCGGATCGCGCCTTCGCCACTCGGGGCAACCATGTCGTAACCGTCGGAGGTCGCGCCGTAGCCAACGATTTCCGCGTAGATTTTTGCGCCACGGGCCAGAGCGTGTTCAAGCTCTTCAACCACGACCATGCCGCCACCGCCGGCGATGACGAAACCGTCACGGTCGGCGTCGTAGGCACGGGAAGCTTGTTCCGGGGTGTCGTTGCGCTTGCTGGACAGGGCGCCCATTGCGTCGAACAGGAACGACTGGCTCCAATGCTCTTCTTCACCGCCACCGGCGAACACGATGTCCTGCTTGCCCATCTGGATCTGTTCCATGGCGGTACCGATGCAGTGAGCACTGGTGGCGCAGGCAGAAGCGATGGAGTAGTTCAGACCCTTGATCTTGAACGGAGTCGCCAGGCAAGCGGAAACGGTGCTGCTCATGGTCCGCGTTACGCGGTATGGGCCGACGCGCTTGACGCCTTTCTCGCGCAGGATGTCCAGCGCTTCCATCTGGTTCAGGGTCGATGCGCCACCGGATCCGGCGATCAGGCCGGTACGCGGGTTGGACACTTGCTCTTCGGTCAGGCCGGAGTCAGTGATGGCGTCTTTCATGGCCAGGTAGGCGTATGCCGCCGCGTGGCCGACGAAGCGATAGATCTTGCGATCGATCAGTTCTTCAAGGTTGAGGTCAATGGAGCCGGAAACCTGGCTACGCAGACCCATTTCAGCATATTCCGGGTTGAACCGGATGCCAGGGCGGCTTGCACGCAGGTTAGCGGAGACGGTCTCTTTGTCATTGCCCAGGCACGAAACAATGCCCAGACCAGTGATAACGACGCGGCGCATGCGAATAACCCTTAGAAGTTGTCAGTTGAGGTAAACACGCCGACCCGGAGGCCTTCGGCGGTGTAGATTTCGCGACCGTCTACGGTCACCGAACCGTCGGCAATGGCCAGGTTCAGCTTGCCCTTGAGGACGCGCTTGATATGAATGTTATAGGTGACTTTCTTGGCGGTCGGCAGAACCTGGCCGAAAAACTTCACTTCGCCCGAACCCAGCGCACGGCCGCGGCCCGGCAAACCTTGCCAGCCCAGGAAGAAACCGACCAATTGCCACATGGCGTCGAGGCCAAGGCAGCCTGGCATCACCGGATCGCCTTCGAAGTGGCAGGCGAAGAACCACAGGTCCGGATTGATATCCAGCTCGGCGACCAATTCACCTTTGCCGTACTTGCCACCCTCTTCGCTGATCAGGGTAATGCGATCGACCATCAGCATGTTCGGGGCGGGCAGTTGCGCGTTACCAGGGCCGAACAACTCACCGCGACTGCAGCGCAGCAGGTCTTCCCGGGTAAAGGCGTTTTGTTTGGTCATGCGAGCTCCTCAATAGTCCCGTGCGGCAGGTGGGGCAAATCTTCCCGGCCGATCGAAGCGTTCATGCCTCGAACCGGCAGCCTACTCATAGACTATTGCGTTGTGGTGAAAGTCACAGCACCAAGGACATGAATGTACACTTGTGCACTGAAATTATTATTCAAGCCCCTTTTCGGGCTTGTCGAGGTGCCTAAGACTGCCGCACTTTCGTCTTTCACGCCAGTCGCAGATGGTCGAAAGGCCTGTACTACTGCACCCAGCGCTGCAAAATTTGATGAAGATCGTTCCGTTTGAAGGGCTTGGCCAGATAATCGTTCATGCCGGCGGACAAACAGGCTTCCCTGTCACCCTGCAGGGCATTGGCGGTCAGGGCAATGATCGGCAGATCTGTGCAGCCGGGTAGCTTGCGGATTTGTCGTGTGGCCTCGTATCCGTCGATGATTGGCAGCCGGCAATCCATCAGGATCGCTTCGAAAATCAGACTTTCGGCACTGCGAACTGCCTGCGCGCCATCGGCGGCAACGCTGACCTTGAACCCAAGGCTGCGCAGCATGGCTTCGATGACCGTCTGATTGACCGGGTTGTCTTCGACCAACAGCACATTGCGGCCGTCGCCATTACTGTTGCCGGCCGGCGCAAGCTGGACCAGCGTAGGCGGTGTCTGTTGATACAGGGCGAGCGGAATTTCCAGCGTGAATACCGAGCCGAGACCTTCTTCGCTCTGAGCGCGCAACGTTCCGCCCATACGCTCGGCAAGTGTGCGAGCAATCGGCAGGCCCAGGCCCGTTCCACCGTAACGTCGTGAAATGGAGCTGTCAGCCTGCTGAAACGCGTCGAACATCATCTCCAGGCTTTCGGACGGAATGCCGATGCCGCTGTCGCGCACGGTGCAGGTAAACCATAGCAATTCGTGATCCAGCGACTGCCACTGGGTTTCGATGGTGACGCGGCCCTGCTCTGTGAACTTCAGGGCATTGCCGAGCAGATTGACCAGGATCTGACGGATGCGCGTCGGGTCACCCTTGACCTGCAATGTCCGCATGTCTTCGGGAATCACCAGTTGCAGATCGAGGCTGCGTTGCGCCGCGCTGTGCTGAAACGACTGGGCGCAACTGCCGATCAGGTCGCAAAGGCTGAACGGAATGTGCTCCAGCTCCAGTTCCGAGCGTTCGATCCGTGAGAAATCGAGAATGTCGTTGATGACCTTCAACAGGTGTTCGGTCGATTCCGATGCCAGTGCCGCATATTCGACCTGCTCATCGGTCATGTCGGTGGTTTCCAGCAATTGCAGCATGCCCAGCACGCCGTTCATCGGAGTGCGCAATTCATGGCTCATCATGGCGAGAAAGTCGGACTTGGCGTTGTTGGCCTTTTCCGCTTCTTCGCGGGTCTGGATCAACTGCGCCATCGCTTGATGCTGCTCACGGCTGGCCTCTTCGAGGCCGCTGGCGAGGTTGTTGATGTGTTGTGACAGTGCCCCCAGTTCCGTGTCGTCGACGATGGGCAGCGGGGTCCTGTAGTCACCTTTCTGTATTGCCTTGACCGCATTGCCGATATCGCGGATCGGTTGCGACAGGCTACCTGCGAGCCGCCGGGCCAGCACAAAGGTAAACAGCAGGGCGAAAAAAGCCAGAATCGCAGCCTTCAGCAGGATTTCCTGCTGGCGTTGGCTGAATGCATCACTGGACAGGCCGACGATCACCCGGCCCAGATAGTCTTCGGTCGGGACGGGGGGGGGCTTGCTGCCCTGGAAAAAATCATTGTGCATAGCGATTCGCTGCAGGCGCACCGGTGCCTGGAACACTTCAACCTGTTTTGGGCGATTGTGATGTTCGGAGGGTTGTTCGACATAGACCAGAACACGGTTGGCGCTGTCCTGAACTTCCAGAAAGCGCACGTTGGGCGTAGCCAGTGTGGCCTTGAGCAGATTTTCGAGCACTTCGCTGTTGCCGGAAATCACACCGTACTCAGTCGCGGGCGCCAGTTGGTTGGCGATCAACTGGCCGGTGTGGGTGATTTCCTGGCGCAGGTCCTGGATGCGCACGAAGGTAAAGAAGCTGATCAACAACAACGTCAACAACAAGGCAGGGCCAAGGCTGATGAGTTGCGTGCGGGTGTTGATGTCCCAACGGCGACGGAAGGTCACGGGCGGCGTTCTCCTTCTGCCAGCAAAGTTGCGACGAGTACGTCGTCGATCTGTTCCATTCCCAATGAGCGAGCGACCTGCGGATTGCTCGAGACCTTGAAACGATTCGGGTAATACGTGCGCGGCCATGTCGACGTCGGCCGATCGAGCAGTTCGTCGAGGATGACCAACCAATCGTGTTGATCACTGTAAGTGCTGGCCAGGCTACCGGCCTTGACGAATGCTGTATTGGGACCGATCAACGCCATTTGCCGTGCATAGCTGCTGAGCAGAACGTTCTTTGCCGTCTGCGGGTTGTACAGGTCGGGGTCGTCCAGCCCCAGCAGGACGTCGCTTTTTTTCAGCAACGCCTGTAATGCACGGCTGTCGTGAGTGTTCTCCCAGCGCTGCGTGACCACCTCCAGACCCAATGGACGGGCCGCCTGACGCAATTCATCGAGCAGGAACTCGCTGTGATTGTCGTAGAGCACGCCGACCCGCTTGACTTGAGGCAACAGGACTTTGGTCAGGCGCAACTGCCGTCCCGGTGGCGGATCGCTCCACAACAGGCTGAGGTGTGGCGGGTGAATGTCATTCAGACGTTGTCGGGCTTGCAGGCGGCTGATCCGCAGTACCAGCGTCGCCGGACCTGCGATGTCCTGCAGACGCCAATCGAGGCAGGCCAGATCGAGCAGAATCAAACGGGTGTCAGCAGGCAGGTTACCTGGCGTCGGTAACTGCGCCAGCGCCTCGAAGCGCACGGTGTCGTTTGGACGCAGTTCTCTCAAAGCCTGGGTGAAGGCCTGCACGCCAGGACTGTCTTCGACGCCGGCCAACAGTATGTCCGCAGCATGGCCGGTCAGACTGCACAGCAGGCCGCTCGACAGCAGGCATAGCATGGCCAGCATACGGCCAAGCGCAGGCGCTTTCCAAACCGGTCGATGGCGCATCCTAGAGTTCCAGCTCCGCGCTGAAATACATCACACGTTGTTCATCGTAACGGTTGTCAGCGAACGTGGTTGGCTGATTGTCGAGGCGTTGCTGGAGCACTCCGGCCAGCTCCAGGCTACTTTTGCCAAGGCTGAGGCGTTTGGCGACACGGGCATCCACCCGTTCGAAGCGGTATCCATTCAGGGCGTCGTCTCCATAGTAGAAAAGGCCAGTGTTCCAGCCTCGCCCCCAATCCCGCAGCCAACTGGCGGAACCGCTGTTGCGTGCCGTCTGCCTGGCGTCCAGCGGGTTGCTCGCGTCGATGTCGATATAGGCATAGGTCAGTCTCAGGCGATCGAGGCTGCCGACCCGCCAGTCGAGTTGGGTCTCGGCTCCCGAGAAACGTGATGTGTTCGAGTTGCTGGCGATGAACTGATTGTTGCGCAGCGGCTCGCTGATCATGCCCGAGATTTCGTCGTAGAACAGTTTTACGTCCAGCGCAATTCCCTGCTCGGCAAAGTAGCCGTTGTAACCTAGCTCCCGAGAGCGCATGTGCTCCTGATCGAGATCGCCGGGGCCTCGGGTCTTGACGAAGTAGCGGGCGCTGGACTGGCCAAAGGCTTCCGGCTTGAGGTGCGTCACCCGATAACTCCAGTTAATGTTGTTCTCGAACATGTCCGGTGAACGGACGGCTTCGGAGTACACCGCACGAAAGCCGTGCCGTTGGTTGATCAGGTAGTTGAGTGCCACTCGTGGCGTCAGTGAACTGCCGATCAGCCGAGAATCTTCGAACATGCCCCCGCCTTGCACCAGCCAGTGTTCGGTGGCGCGCCACTCGAATTGGCCGAATACCCGCCAGGTCGTGTCGTCAAGAGTGCCATTGAAATAGGTTTCGGAATCTGCCTGGTCGTAACGATAGTTCAGGCCACTGACCAGTCGAAGGTTATCGGACAGGCTCAGGGTGTCCTGCACTTCGAGGTCGTAGCGCGATTCACGAGTGCTTTGGTCGAGGTTGCCGCAGACAGTCTGGCTGGCGCCATTGCGCCATTGGTCAAGCACCTGATTGGCCAGTGCCTGTTCGGCCAGCGAACCGGGCGGGGCACCGGGGCCGATGAAATCCGAGATATTGCGGGCCAGGTGTTCAGTGTAATTGGGGTTGAGTTGCCACAGTTCGCTCAACTGTGGGCTGAATGAAACCTGCGCGTCACAGGCGCGCCAGGTTTGCTGGCGATCCCAGTGTTGCGCGGAGCCCTGAATGTAAAGACTGTGATCGGGGTTGATGTCCCGGTTCCAGCGCAAAGAGCCGGCATAGTCCTTGGCCGTGACGTCGGAATCGTCGCCTGCGCGAGTAGTCCCCGCAAACACGGGGCGGTAGGTATAAGGTCGCTGGTTGGTGCCGTCCTTGGCATTGATTTGCCAATCGATGCTCTGCTGTTCATTGAGCGTCTGGTTGACGGCGAGGTTGAAGCGGTTGAGACGGCGATTGTCATGGTAATCGACGCCTTTTCGGTCCGAGTCGAAGCCATCGTCCTGCTGTCCGGACAGCGACAGGCGCAGATCACCGTCCTTCCAGCCCAATCCCTGACTGGCGTAAAAATCGTTGATGCCGCGCTGCCCCTGGGTGACTTTCATCCGCGTACCGTGGCTGTCGGCTGGCCGTCGGGTGACGACATTGACCACCGCCATCAAGGCGTTGGCCCCATAACTGACGGTGTTCGGGCCGCGAAAGACTTCGATGCGCTCGATGTCCTCCATGGCCACTGGGATATCGCTCCAGTCCACCGTGGCCAAACCGGCGCGGTATACCGAGCGCCCGTCGATCAGTATCTGCATGCGCCGTGCTGCGGTGGCATTGGTGCCGTGGTAGTTCACCGCTGCCTGATTGCCGCTGATATTGCCGACCATCATGCCCGGAATCAGGCGCAACAGTTCGCTGATGTCCCGGGCACCGCTGGCGTTGATCAGTGCGCTGTCTATCACGGTCATGCTCCCCGGCACGGCGGCCGGTGACTGCTTCAGACGTGTGGCTGTCAGCACTTTAGGCAGTGGCTCGCTGTCGAGGAACATGTCGTCGCCCAGTGCCGGCGGGCTGAAGATCAGCGCCAGTACCAGAGGCGAGCGTGGCGAAGGAGAACCCGGAGACACCGCACATCCCTGTTAGCGTTCAAAGTCGCGCATTTTAACCGAGGCGATCAACTTTTCCATTCACGATGCCCGCATTTTCTGCGTATTAAATGGTCTTCTTGCAACAGATGTCGCTATTTGACACGGGGGCTGTCCGCGCAGGGGCCGCTCCGTATAATGCCTGCATCGCCACTGGTATGGATTAACGGATTACATATGACTGAACAGCGCCCGATTGCGGTCCTGGGAGGCGGAAGTTTTGGAACCGCCGTGGCTAATTTACTGGCCGAGAACGGGCATCAGGTCCTTCAGTGGATGCGTGATCCCGAGCAAGCCGAAGCTATTCGAGTCAATCGCGAGAATCCGCGTTACCTCAAAGGCATCAAGATTCTACCCGCCGTAACGCCGGTTACCGATTTGCAGGCGACCCTGCAAGCCTGCGACTTGTGTTTCGTTGCGTTGCCGTCCAGCGCGTTGCGTTCGGTGCTGGTACCGAATGCCGAGCGCTTGAGCGGCAAGATGCTGGTCAGTCTGACGAAAGGCATTGAGGCTCAAACCTTCAAACTGATGAGTCAGATCCTTGAAGAGATCGCGCCACACGCACGAATCGGCGTGCTGTCGGGGCCTAACCTGGCCCGTGAAATAGCCGAGCATGCGCTGACCGCCACGGTGGTTGCCAGTGAAGACGAAGAGCTGTGCCAGCAGGTTCAAGCCGCGTTGCACGGTCGCACCTTCCGCGTTTACGCCAGTGCCGACCGTTTTGGCGTGGAGTTGGGCGGAGCGCTGAAGAATGTCTACGCGATCATCGCCGGCATGGCGGTGGCTCTGGGCATGGGCGAAAATACCAAAAGCATGCTGATCACCCGGGCGCTGGCCGAGATGACCCGTTTCGCGGTGAACCAGGGCGCCAACCCGATGACGTTCCTGGGCCTGGCGGGGGTGGGCGATCTGATCGTGACCTGCTCGTCGCCCAAGAGCCGTAACTATCAGGTCGGATTCGCGCTCGGTCAGGGTTTGAGCCTGGAAGAAGCCGTCAACCGCCTGGGCGAAGTCGCCGAAGGGGTCAACACCCTCAAGGTGCTCAAGGCCAAAGCCCAGGAAGTTGGCGTGTACATGCCCCTGGTCGCCGGGTTGCACGCAATATTGTTCGAAGGACGCACGCTTGAGCAGGTCATCGGCCTGTTGATGCGCGGCGAACCGAAAACCGACGTCGACTTTATTTCCACCAGCGGCTTCAACTGAGCCCTCAATTTAATTCAACCGAGCCCTCTTTAATAGGAACGGAGCGAGACATGAACGATCAGAAAGTAGAAGCCAAGTACGAATCCATCCTGCTGCGGGTACTTTGGATGATCGTCTTTGTGCTGGTCTGGCAAGTGGCGCAGTTCATTCTCGGCGCCGTCGTGCTGGTGCAGTTGATCTATCGTTTGTTCTATGGCGCCCCGAGCGCCAGCCTGATGAACTTCGGCGACAGCCTGAGCCAGTTTCTGGCGCAGATCGGTCGTTTCGGCAGCTTCCACAGCGACCAGAAACCCTGGCCGTTCGCCGACTGGCCGACGCCGCGTACACCGGAAGGTGAAGCGCCGCACGTCGTGGCGCCGGCACCGCATCCGGCCCGAGATGAGGAACCCAAGCTATGAAACTCTGGGTATTGCGTCATGGTGAAGCTGTACCGCACGGTTCCCGCCCCCACGATTCGGAGCGGGAATTGACGGATCACGGCCGCAAGGAAGTGCTGAAAAGTGCCGCGCTGTTGATGGGGCAACCATTGACGGCAATCTACGCCAGCCCTTATCTGCGCGCGCAACAGACTGCGCAACTGGTGCGTGAGGCATTGGGGTTCGAGCCGGAAATTCGCACCGTCGAATGGCTGACGCCTGACACCGAGCCGGACAAGGTGGCCGAGCAAATGGTGGCTGTGAGCGATGTGCTGCTGGTCAGCCACAATCCGCTGGTGGGAAATTTGTTGAGTTACCTGGAACACGGCGCGGGGCATCCGCCGGAGCGAGTCAGCACCGCCGGGCTGGCCGAGCTCTCGGGCGCGGAACTGATTGTCGGCTCGATGAAGCTCAACGGCATCAAGCACCCGTAGACGCAAAGATCGCAGCCTGCGGCCCTCCTACAGGCGACTTAAAAAAGTCAACCAAGCACTTGCTTGGTTGACTACGCTTGCTCCAGACCAAAAAAACAGGAGCGAGTCATGTCTGCTGCTTTTCGTTTGCCTCTGGACGTTTTCTACGAACGTGAGGCCCGGCATCCGCGCCAACGCTTTTTGGTCCAGCCTGTCGGCGGTGGTCAGGTTGAAACCCTGACCTGGGGGGATGTCGGTCATCAGGCCCGCTGCGCTGCGCATTGGCTGCGAGCGCGCGAGTTACCGCTAGGCAGCCACGTTGCCCTGATTTCGAAAAACTGCGCGCACTGGATCATTGCCGACCTGGCGATCTGGATGGCCGGGCATGTCTCGGTACCGCTGTACCCCAACCTCACCGCCGAGACCGTTGCCCAGGTCCTCGAACACTCAGAAGCGGCGCTGGTCTTCATTGGCAAACTCGACGATTGGCCAGGGATGTCTCGTGGGGTTCACCCTGACTTGCCGACCATCAGTCTGCCGCTGCATCCGCCCGGCACCTTCGATTTCAGCTGGGCCGATCTGCAACGCTGCTCGCCCATCCAGGACGATCCCAGGCCGGCCGCCGATCAACTTGCCACCATCATTTACACCTCCGGCACCACCGGCATGCCCAAAGGCGTGATGCACAGTTTTGGCAATCTGGGCTTTGCTACCACGCGCGGCACTTCACTGTTCGGCCTCAATGAGTCGGACCGGCTGCTTTCCTATTTGCCGCTGTGCCATGTGGCGGAGCGGATGTTTGTTGAATTGGCCTCGATTTATACCGGCCAAACAGTGTTTTTTGCTGAAAGCCTCGAGACCTTCCTCACGGATTTACAGCGAGCGCGGCCCACTGCGCTGTTTGGTGTCCCGCGGATCTGGACCAAATTCCAGATGGGTGTGTACAGCAAGATCCCGGCAAAGCGCCTGGATTTTCTTCTCGGACTTCCATTCATAGGCAAGCGGGTAGGGCATAAAGTCCTGGCCGGCCTAGGACTCGACGCCTTGCGCATCGCACTTTCCGGGGCCGCTCCTGTGCCGCAGACCTTGCTGCTGTGGTACCGCAAACTGGGCCTGGATGTGCTGGAGGTTTACGGCATGACCGAAAGCTGCGGTTACTCGCATATCTGCCTGCCTGGCCAGAACAAACCGGGCTGGATCGGCAAGCCATGCCCGGAAGTCGAGGTGCGGATAGCCGAGACAGGGGAGGTCTTGGTGCGCAGTGGCGCGACCATGCTCGGGTATTACAAGGAGCCGGAAAAAACTGCTGACACCATCACCGAAGACGGATTTCTGCGCACCGGTGACAAAGGCGAGGAAGACGCCGAAGGCAACCTGCGTCTGACTGGACGGCTGAAGGAAATCTTCAAGACCAGCAAGGGCAAATACGTGGCCCCTGCGCCGATTGAAAACCGCTTGGCGGTGCACTCGCGCATCGAACAGGTTTGCGTGGTCGGGGATGGCTTGAGTGCGCCGTTGGGCTTGTGTGTGCTCTCTGCCGTCGGACAGCAGGAGGCACGGGCGGGGTTGCATTCCAGCCTGGAAAAACTGCTGGAAGAGGTCAACGCGCTGCTCGATAAGCACGAACGTCTGCGCAGCCTTGTGGTGGTCAAGGATAGCTGGGCAGTAGAGAACGGTTTTCTCACGCCGACCCTGAAGATCAAGCGCAATGTGATCGAAGCCGCGTATGGAGAGCGTTTTGAAGAGTGGAGCGAGCGCAGTGAGGCGGTGCTGTGGCAGGATTGATCCACGAACAAAACCAACAAGGAAAATCTGCAATGAGCCTGTGGCGTACCACTCCCAATATCGAGCAGTTGAACTTAATCCAGAAAAACACCATCGGCGAAGTGCTGGACATACGTTTCGAAGCCTTCGACGAAGAGTCGCTGACGGCCAGCATGGTCATCGACCATCGCACTCATCAGCCTTATGGTCTGCTGCATGGCGGCGCCTCGGTGGTGCTGGCCGAGTCGGTCGGTTCCATGGCCAGCTACCTGTGCATCGACACCAGCAAGTTTTATTGCGTGGGTCTGGAAGTCAACGCCAACCACTTGCGCGGCTTGCGCAGCGGGCGCGTGACGGCGGTGGCCAAGCCAATCCACATTGGCCGTACGACACATGTCTGGGACATCCGTTTGACCAGCGACGAGGGCAAGTCCAGTTGTGTGTCGCGACTGACGATGGCTGTGGTGCCGTTGGGTGAAAATCCGCCTGCCCGTTGAAACCTGCGTTCGTCTGTAGGAGCGAGCTCGCTCGCGATGGTCGCTAACGATAACGCGGGTTACCGGGAAAACGCGGTGCGCTTGAGTTCATCGCGAGCCAGCTCGCTCCTACAGGGATCGGTATTCGTATGGCCGGACTGTCATCATTCCTGTCAGTTACGGTCATTGCTGCCGGACGCTCTCTTGCGGACAATCAACGCCTGTTCTCGCTCATGGATTTGCAGGTATGTCGCAACAGATATTTTTCGCCCACGCCAACGGTTTTCCTTCCGGAACCTACGGCAAACTGTTTGCGGCGCTGGCGCCCGAGTATCAGGTGACGCATCTGGAGCAGCACGCCCATGATCCGCGTTTCCCGGCGGACGATAACTGGTACAACCTGGTGGATGAGCTGATTCATCACCTGCAGCAACAGTCGGAACCGGTGTGGGGCGTGGGCCATTCCTTCGGTGGGGTTCTGCATCTGCATGCGGCGCTGCGTTGCCCCGAGCTGTATCGAGGCGTGGTCATGCTTGATTCGCCAGTACTGACCCGCACTGATCAATGGGTCATTCGTGCGGCCAAGCGCTTTGGTTTCATTGATCGATTGACACCGGCCGGGCGCACGTTGGGTCGACGAGAGGAGTTTTCCGACCTCGAAAGCGCCCGTCGCTATTTCGCCGGCAAAACCCTGTTTCGCAGCTTCGACCCGGAATGCTTCGATGCGTACCTGCACTACGGATTGCACAAGGTTGGCGACAAGCTGCGCCTGCGTTTCGATCCTGCAACGGAAATCAGTATCTACCGCGGCGTGCCGCACACCAGTCCTGGCAGAACGCGCCAGTTGAAGGTGCCGCTGGCAGTGGTTCGCGGAAATAAAAGCAAGGTAGTGATGCGTCATCACGCCAGTTCCGTCGGGCGCATGCCGTTGGGTGAGTCCCTGAGCATGCCTGGTGGCCATATGTTTCCCCTCGAACGCCCGCAGGACACCGCCGCAATGCTCAAGGGCCTGTTCGATCGCTGGGTTGGCCGTCAGGATTGCGCATGAGCAAGGTCGTCGAGGAAGTCCGTCTGAGCCTGCCGCACATCGAGCTGGCGGCGCACTTGTTCGGCCCTGAAAACGGATTGCCGGTGATTGCCTTGCACGGCTGGCTGGACAACGCCAACAGTTTCTCCCGCCTGGCGCCCAAGCTCAAAGGTTTGCGCATCATTGCCCTGGACATGGCCGGTCACGGTCATTCCGGGCATCGTCCGGCAGGGGCTGGCTATGCAATGTGGGACTACGCCCACGATGTGCTGCAAGTGGCCGAACAACTCGGACTCAAGCGGTTTGCGCTGCTGGGGCACTCCATGGGCGCCATCGCTTCGTTGATCATCGCCGGTTCCTTGCCGGAGCGAGTGACCCATCTGGCCTTGATCGACGGCCTCATTCCTCCTACAGACAACGTTGAAAATGCCGCCGAGCGCATGGGTATGGCCCTGCAAGCGCAACTGGAGCTGCGGGAAAAACGCAAACCGGTGTACAACACGCTCGAGCGCGCCATCGAAGCGCGCATGAAAGGTGTGGTGGCTGTCAGCCGTGAAGCAGCCGAACTGTTGGCCCAGCGTGGGCTCATGCCGGTGCCGGGCGGTTACACCTGGCGCACTGACAATCGCCTGACGCTGCCATCGCCGCTGCGTCTTACAACCGAACAGGCGATGGCGTTCGTCCAGCGAATCAGGTGCCCTGCAAAACTGGTGGTGGCTGCCGACGGTATGCTCGCCCGACAAACGGAGTTGCTCAAGCGTCTACCCTTTAGCCGTGAACAGCTGCCAGGCGGCCATCATCTACACCTGAATGATGAGACCGGTGCCGATCTTGTCGCAGACTGTTTCAATCGGTTCTTCGCCATTCCTTGACTTGCACCGGGCAACTGTCGAGGCTGGGCGGGTTGAAATGGGAGACAACCATGATAGATCTCTACACCGCTGCGACCCCGAATGGCCACAAGGTCTCTATCGTGCTCGAGGAACTCGGCCTGCCCTATACGGTGCATGCCTTGAGTTTCGACAAAAAGGAACAGAAATCCCCGGACTTCCTCAAGATCAACCCCAATGGCCGGATTCCGGCGATTGTCGACCGCGCCAACGGCGATTTTGCCGTATTCGAGTCCGGCGCTATCCTGATTTACCTTGCTGAAATGACCGGAAAACTGTTGCCTGCCGACCCCAAGGGGCGCTCGGTGGTGTTGCAGTGGCTGATGTTCCAGATGGGTGGGATCGGGCCGATGCAGGGGCAGGCCAACGTGTTTTTCCGGTATTTTCCGGAAAGACTGCAGGGCGCCATTGACCGTTATCAACACGAAACCCGGCGCCTTTACGAGGTGCTTGATACTCGTCTGCAAACCGTGGAGTTTCTTGCCGGCGAATACAGCATTGCCGACATCGCGACGTTTCCATGGGTGCGGGGCTACGAGTGGTCAGGCGTCTCGGTGGACGGCTTGACGGCGTTGCAACGCTGGATGGCAACCATGGAGGCGCGTGCGGCGGTGCAGCGTGGTTTGCAGGTGCCTCAGCGCGCCGATGAAGCCAGTATCGTCAAGGGTGCCCAGGCCATGCTGATCCGATGAGTTTATCCATGCGTTCAATCACCCTGCTGGCGCTGTGCTGTTTCAGTCCATTGTTGCTTGCCGCCGATCTACCGGGCAGTCAGGACCTGCCGATCGTGCCGCGTATGGTCGACGCCCAGATTGTCGATTACCGCCCACCGGCGGAACTGGAGCGGATCTACCCGCTGGGCTCGATTCGTAAAATCAGCGGCCAATTGCGTTTCGATGGCCAGGTCAGCGCCCGAGGGCAGGCCACTTCGGTGACCTACGAGCTGCCGCCGGAACACACATCCAACGACGCCTTCACTGCCGCCCGCGAAGCCTTGCAGAAGCAGGACGCGCAATTGCTGTTCTGGTGCCAGGCCCGTGATTGCGGTGAAAGCAGCCTGTGGGCCAATGAAGTCTTCGGCAACGCCAAGTTGTATGGCGCCGATGATCAGCAAGCCTATTTGCTGTTGCGCCTGGCAGCACCACAGGACAACACGCTGGTGGCGCTTTACAGCATCACCCGTGGCAATCGCAAAGCCTACTTGCATGTCGAACAGTTCAACGCTTCGGCGCCGCTGGGCGATCTGCTGCCAACGTCTGCGACCTTGCTGCGTGAACTCAAAAGCACCGGTGAACTCGATTTTCCGAAACTGACCGAGGCGCCTGACGAGACCTGGCTGCGCCTGATTTCCCGGGGGCTGAACCTGGACACCACGCTGCGGGTCAGTATTTCCGGGGCCAATGCCGAGGCCTGGCGTCAGGCCTTGATCACACAAGGTGTGAGGACGGCCAGAATGGAAACCGGCAGTGCCGACGGCTCTGGCCTGCACATCGAACTATTGCGGTAGGCTTTACCGGGTGAACGTGCACGCCACGTTCGCCTACTCTTTTGCTGACAGATTTTTTCGGGATTTCAAATGCTCAATAACGATCGCCTGTTGGTGCAGATCCTGCTCGTGGCGCTGTTCGGCGCGAGTTTATGGGTGATGGCGCCGTTCTGGTCGGCGTTGTTCTGGGGAGCAGTGCTGGCGTTTGCCAGTTGGCCACTGATGCGATTGCTGACCCGCTGGCTCAATGGCCGCGAGTCCCTCGCGGCCGCATTGTTGACCTTCGGCTGGATGGTGCTGGTCGCGGCGCCCCTGGTTTGGCTGGGTTTCAACCTGGCGGATCATGTGCGTGATGCCACGGTATTCATCAAGGACGTTCAGGTCGATGGTTTGCCGCATGCACCGGTGTGGCTGGGCGCTATTCCCCTGGTGGGCGAACGTCTGGTCGTAATCTGGAACAGTATCGATCAGCAGGGCGCGGCGATGATGGTGTCGATCAAGCCGTATCTGGGGCAGGTCGGCAATTGGTTCCTGGCGCGCAGTGCGCAGATCGGTGGCGGTATTCTCGAGCTGACGCTGAGTATCGTCTTCGTGTTCTTTTTCTATCGCGACGGGCCGCGGCTGGCGGCGTTTGTTCACAGCTTGCTGGAGCGGTTGATCGGCCAGCGTGCCGGTTATTACATCGAACTGGTGGCCGGTACGGTGCAACGAGTGGTCAACGGCGTGATCGGCACGGCGGCGGCCCAGGCAATCCTGGCGTTGATCGGTTTCCTGATTGCCGGAGTACCGGGGGCTCTGGTGCTCGGTATCGTGACTTTCCT
Organism: Pseudomonas sp. P1.8; assembly: GCF_001269805.1. Taxonomy (NCBI): domain Bacteria; kingdom Pseudomonadati; phylum Pseudomonadota; class Gammaproteobacteria; order Pseudomonadales; family Pseudomonadaceae; genus Pseudomonas; species Pseudomonas sp. P1.8. The sequence continues at coordinate 195,021 of NZ_LHVM01000019.1, read as the reverse complement.
GCTCAGTCTGATCCCCATGGGCCCACCGCTGGTGTGGATTCCTGCCACGGCATGGCTGGCCTGGAAAGGCGAATACGGAATGGCCATGTTCCTGGGGGCCTGGGGCATGTTCATCATCAGTGGCGTCGACAACGTACTCAAGCCTTACCTGATCAGTCGCGGCGGTAATCTGCCGCTGGTCATCGTGCTGCTCGGAGTGTTTGGCGGCTTGATTGCGTTTGGCTTTATCGGCCTGTTCATCGGGCCTACTCTGCTGGCAGTGGCTTACAGCCTGTTGACTGACTGGAGCAAGAGCCAGGCGCGGGTTGAAGATCGCCGCCCCTGAGTTCCTGGAGCAAACAAAGCCCACTGAAGCTGTCACGAGGTCAGTGGGCTTTTTGTTGAGGGTTCATGGCCACTTCGCGAGCAAGCTTTCCTGCGTCGACGCAGATCCACTGTAGGAGCGAACTCGCTCGCGATGTGTTTGCATCAAGCCGCCACGTTCAGGTGTATCCCAACGCTCGTCACATTGTCGAGCGAGTACAGCTTGCTCAAATTGGCGATCATTTTCTGTAATGCCTCGTTGCCGCTCGATTGAGCTGAGGTACTGTCAGTGTTCTGTTCACGACCCGTCTTCAAGGCTGTTATGAGTTCGTCGCTGCTGACTCCACCGCTACCATCGCTGTCCAGCGCCGTGAACAGGGTCGTGCTGTTGTCGGTGATGGTCGATGAGTCGCGGTCGCTCGCCTGCAAGGCATTCAGTTCATCGCTACTGATGACACCATCCCCGTTGGCGTCGAGAGCACTGATCAGCGCATCGGCAAGTTCGGCGTCGGCCGGTGCATTGCCGGGCGGTGGCGGCGGGGGAGCCATGGCGGCCATTTCTTCACTGCTCAGGCTGCCGCTTTCGTCGCTGTCAAGGTCGGCAAAGTTCTCGCTCAGGCTGACCAGCAAGCCATCGTCTGACTTCTGCGACAGGGCGCTACCGAGTTCATCCTGATCCACCGAACCATCGCTGTTGCTGTCGAGCCTGGCCAGCAACTCTTCCTGGAACTGCTGGCTGCGGGCGCTGTTGGTTGCCGCGTTGCTAGTGTTGGTGCTGGTATAGCTGGTGTAGTTGCTGATGCTGCCGATCATTGGGCTCACTCCCTGGAATCGAAAACCGGTGGGTGTACCGGCTTATGTAGGCTCACGGGGGGAGTTGTCGCGGGTGTGTGGGGTTTGTACCGACTGGTACACACTGCGTAATCAACCTCGGGGCAGTTGAATAACGGCGGTCAAGCCACCGCCCGGTGTTTCTTCCAGGCTCAAGTTTGCGCCCATTCGCTGGGCAGCTTCGCGCGCAATGGTCATGCCCAGTCCAACACCGCCGGAGTTGCGATTACGCGATCCCTCAAGGCGAAAGAAGGGTTCAAACACCGCTTCGCGCTGATCCGCGGCGATACCCGGGCCATGGTCGATGACGCGGATCAGCAGGTGGTCGCGATGGTCTTCCAGGCTGATCAACGCCTGCCCGGCATAGCGCAGGGCATTGTCCATGAGGTTATTGATGCAGGAGCGCAGCGCCATCGGCTGCACGCGCAACGGCGCACAGTGTCCGCTGGACTGCACGTCGGCACCCTGGTCCTGGGCATTTTCGCTGAGGGATTCAACCAGTGCCTGCACATCCATCCTCTGCAAGGCCTCGCTGGTACGTTGCTCGTGGAGATAAGTCAGGGTTGAATCGAGCATGCTGATCATGTCGTCCAGGTCCTGGCGCATCTGACCTTGCAGTTGCTCGTCGTCGATTTTTTCCAGTCGCAGCTTGAGCCGCGACAGCGGCGTACGCAGGTCATGGGACACGGCGCCAAGCATGCGCGAGCGCTGATTCACTTGCTCGATGATGCGACGCTGCATCTTGTTGAAGGTGTGTGCCGCTTGCCGCGCTTCCCGCGGGCCGGACTCATCCAGAGGCGGGCTGTCGAGGTTTTCGCTCAGACGCTCGGCCGCATCGCTCAGGCGCTGGATTGGGCGGCTGAGCAACTTGGCACCGTACCAGGCGGCGATGATCAGCGTGATCAGCTGAAACGTCAGAGGCACGACGGGGCCGCCGAACCAGGGGCGCGCAGGCCGCTCTTCAAAGCGTGGATCCGCTGGCGGGCGGGCCCCATCCGTGCTTTCGGGAAACTCCGGCGGTGGTGGCGGCGGCGGTGGACCGTAATGATGAAACCAGGCAAAGGCCAGCAGGTGCGCGAGGATAATCGCCAGCAGTAGCACGCCAAACAGGCGGCCGAAAAGCGTATCGAAGCGCCTGCGCATCAGCCGATGTCTCGTGCATCAAACAGGTAACCCTCACCGCGAACGGTCTTGATCAGATGCGGCGCTTTAGGGTCATCGCCGAGCTTCTGGCGCAGGCGTGAGACCAACAAATCAATGCTGCGATCAAAGGCTTCAATCGAACGACCGCGTGCGGCATCGAGCAATTGTTCACGGCTGAGCACCCGGCGCGGGCGTTCGATAAATACCCAGAGCAGGCGGAACTCGGCGTTGGACAGCGGCACCACCAGCCCATTGTCAGCGATCAACTGGCGCAACACGCTGTTCAGGCGCCAGTTATCGAAGCGAATGTTCGCCCGCTGTTCGCTGCGGTCGTCACGCACTCGACGCAAAATGGTCTGGATGCGTGCCACCAGCTCCCGGGGCTCGAACGGCTTGGCCATGTAGTCATCGGCGCCCAGTTCGAGGCCGATGATACGGTCGGTCGGCTCGCAACGAGCCGTGAGCATCAGGATCGGGATATCCGACTCGGCGCGTAGCCAGCGACATAGCGACAGTCCGTCTTCGCCGGGAAGCATCAGGTCGAGCACCACCACATCGAAATGCTCCGCCTGCATCGCCTGCCTCATGGCAGTGCCGTCGGTGACGCCGCTGGCGTGGATGTTGAACCGGGCCAGATAGTCGATCATCAGTTCGCGGATCGGGACATCATCGTCGACGATCAGGGCGCGAATGCTCCAGCGCTTGTCGTCGCCGGGCGCTTTTTGGTCGTCGTTCACAGGAGCTTGGGTGTTGTGCATGCGTGCATTCATCTGCCAGTAGGCTGCCAACCACAAAGATGGGCCGCGAGGTTGTGGTTCCAGCATAGGCGTCCGGCCCGGAGGCGGGAAGTGCTGTAGTAAGGACGTATTGCGGTTGGCGAGGGTAGCGGGCATGGGTGTTGTGGGCGTGTCGTGTGTGTATCGGACTCGACACAATTGCCGCAACGGCTAGTCTTGCCTGAGCCATCTCGACGATTTACCGATCATCGGGTCCCGCAGGGGCGCTGGTTCCGCTACAATGCGCGCCGATTTCGACTTGCCTGAGAGCCCACTCATGTCCGCCTGCCAGACTCCTATCATCGTCGCCCTGGATTTCCCCACCCGTGACGCCGCACTGAAGCTGGCCGATCAGTTGGACCCGAAGCTGTGCCGGGTCAAAGTCGGTAAAGAACTGTTTACCAGCTGCGCCTCGGAAATTGTCGGAACCCTGCGGGACAAGGGTTTCGAAGTGTTCCTGGACCTCAAGTTCCACGACATTCCGAACACCACCGCCATGGCCGTCAAGGCTGCCGCGGAAATGGGCGTATGGATGGTCAATGTGCATTGCTCCGGTGGTATGCGCATGATGGCGGCCTGCCGTGAAGTACTGGACAAGCGCAGCGGCCCACAGCCACTGCTGATCGGCGTGACCGTACTGACCAGCATGGAACGTGAGGATCTGGCGGGTATCGGACTCGATATCGAGCCGCAGGAGCAGGTGCTGCGTCTGGCTGCACTGGCGCAAAAAGCCGGCATGGACGGTCTGGTGTGTTCGGCCCTGGAAGCCCAGGCGCTGAAATCGGCACACCCGTCGCTGCAACTGGTGACTCCGGGGATTCGTCCGGCGGGCAGCGCCCAGGACGATCAGCGCCGCATTCTGACGCCGCGTCAGGCACTGGATGCCGGTTCCGACTATCTGGTGATTGGTCGCCCGATCAGCCAAGCGGCGGATCCGGCCACGGCGCTGGCTTCGGTAGTGGCCGACCTGGCGTAAACATCAAAGCTGTAGGAGCCGGCTTGCTGGCGATCGCGTCACCACGGTTTACCTGTGTAATCGCGGTGATGCGATCGCTGGCAAGCCAGCTCCTACAAGGGCAACGTTAAACCTTCAGCACCAACTTCCCGAAATTCTCCCCGCTGAACAACTTCATCAGCGTCTCTGGAAAAGTCTCCAGACCTTCGACAATGTCTTCCTTGCTCTTGAGTTGCCCTTTGGCCATCCAGCCGGCCATTTCCTGCCCGGCAGCGGCGAACTGTGCGGCATAGTCCATCACCACAAACCCTTCCATCCGCGCACGGTTGACCAGCAGCGACAGGTAGTTGGCTGGGCCTTTGACCGCTTCCTTGTTGTTGTACTGGCTGATCGCACCGCAAATCACCACCCGCGCTTTCATGTTCAGACGGCTCAACACGGCGTCGAGAATGTCGCCACCGACGTTATCGAAATACACGTCCACACCTTTCGGGCACTCGCGTTTGAGGCCGGCGATCACATCTTCGTTCTTGTAATCGATTACTCCGTCAAACCCCAGTTCATCGACCAGGAACTTGCACTTGTCCGCGCCACCGGCGATGCCGACGACCCGGCATCCTTTGATCTTGGCGATCTGACCGGCAATGCTGCCCACTGCCCCCGCCGCGCCTGAGAGCACCACCGTGTCACCGGCTTTCGGAGCGCCGACGTCGAGCAGGGCGAAATATGCAGTCATCCCGGTCATGCCCAGCGCAGACAAGTAGCGCGGTAGCGGTGCCAGATTCGGATCGACCTTGTAAAAACCTCGCGGCTCACCGAGGAAATAATCCTGCACTCCGAGGGCACCGTTGACGTAGTCGCCGACGGCAAAACCCGGGTTATTCGAGGCGACGACCTTGCCTACACCCAATGCCCGCATGACTTCGCCGAGACCGACTGGCGGGATGTAGGACTTGCCTTCGTTCATCCAGCCACGCATCGCCGGGTCCAGGGACAGGTATTGGTTTTTTACCAGGATCTGACCCGCCGCCGGTTCGCCGACTGGAACTTCCTGATAGGTGAACGTCTCGCGAGTCGCTGCGCCGACCGGGCGTTTGGCGAGCAGGAATTGGCGGTTGGTCTGGGTAGTCATGACAGGCACTCAAGATGAATGAAGCCTTGTTGATAGCTGCTTAAGCGAGCGGTCGCAAGACCGGCTGATGTGGCGAATACATGCCGATCCAGTGCGGTGATGGAGAAGCCGGTAGTTTCATCACTGCAACTCATGGCCGCTTAACCGGCCTTCTGATAGTGCTGCCGCGCTCAAGGCCCCTGTGTCTAGACTGGGGGCACGCAAACTCCGGCTTCTTCTTTACGAGGACATAACAATGAGCATGACCTTTTCCGGCCAGGTGGCAGTGGTGACAGGTGCAGCGGCGGGCATTGGTCGCGCAACTGCTCAGGCATTCGCAGCCGAAGGCCTGAAGGTAGTAGTGGCCGATATGGATGCGGCGGGGGGCGAAGGCACGGTGGCGCTGATTCGTACGGCCGGTGGCGAAGCGACCTTCGTACGCTGCAACGTTACACTCGAAAACGAAGTGAAAAATCTGATGGATGAGGTGATCAATACCTACGGCCGCCTCGACTATGCCTTCAACAATGCCGGCATTGAGATCGAAAAAGGCAAGCTTGCCGAAGGTACCGTCGACGAATTCGACGCGATCATGGGCGTCAATGTCAAAGGCGTCTGGCTGTGCATGAAGTACCAGTTGCCATTGTTGTTGGACCAGGGTGGCGGTGCGATCGTCAATACCGCTTCAGTCGCCGGCCTCGGGGCGGCGCCAAAAATGAGCATCTACGCGGCATCCAAACATGCAGTGATTGGTCTGACCAAATCGGCCGCCATCGAATACGCCAAGAAAAAGATCCGGGTGAACGCAGTATGTCCGGCAGTCATCGATACCGACATGTTCCGTCGAGCCTATGAAGCAGACCCGAAAAAGGGCGAGTTCGCCAATGCCATGCACCCGGTAGGTCGCATTGGCAAGGTCGAGGAGATTGCCAGCGCGGTGCTGTATCTGTGCAGCGACGGGGCGGCCTTCACCACGGGGCATTCGTTGGCGGTAGACGGTGGCGTCACCGCATTCTGAAATCGCTCGATGCAAGAATGAACCCGCCGTCGTGCGGGTTTTTTCTTGGGATCGAGAAAGCTTCGATAATGTGTTTCAAACGGTAAGAAATTCAGTGTTTGGTGTCTTTCGCGCACATTCCGTTCAGCGTTCCTGTGATTAACTGCGCCCGGCAAAAACGAACAGGAGTTTGCTTGCTCATGGAGTTGAGAATTGATCGACAGGCATTGGTGCCGGTCGTACAGCAAATCGTTGATGCATTGACCTGCTGGCTTCGCTCCAGTGCAGTAACGCCCGGCGTGCGCTTGCCTTCGGTGCGGCAAATCGCACGAATCAATTTGCTCAGCCAGTCGAGTGTTTCAGAGGCCTGCGACCGTCTGGTCACACAAGGCTTGCTCCTGTCATGTCATCGGGGCGGCTATTGGGTTGCCGATCTGGCGGCGCTCGTGCAGGAGAGCTCGGAGGAAAGGGGAGCAATCAAGCCTGTCTCAACGTTGAGCGAGTTGCGATTGGGTTGCGGCGGATTACCCGAGAGCTGGCGCGAGACAGACGATCTGGGGTATGCGATTCGCCAGGTCAGCCGCACCGACATGGCTGGACTTTTCAACTACAGCACGCCATTGGGGTTGCCAGCTTTGCGCCAGCAGATCCTCAAGCGCCTCAAACAGTTGGGTATCGAGGCGTCGGATAATCGAATCGTGACTACGGCAGGGGCCAGTCAAGGGCTCGACCTGATTGTACGAACGTTGTTCAAGCCGGGCGATCAGGTAGTCGTTGAAAGCCCGGGCCATCCCTTGTTGTTCGATCTGCTCAAACTACATGGCATCGGCCTGGTCGAGGTGCCACGAACCCCGCGTGGGCCGGAACTGGAGGTCCTTGAGCAGTTGATACTCAAGCACCGGCCCCGGGGGCTGTTCATCAATAGCTTCCACCACAACCCGACCGGCAGCAGTGTTACCCCGCTCATGGCGAGAAAGATTCTGCAACTGGTCAATAACCATGATGTTCTGTTGATCGAAGACGATGTCTACGCGGATTTCTACACCGGCCCCGGTACGCGATTAGCAGCACTGGATGAAAACGTGATTTACGTCGGCAGTTACTCCAAGACATTGAGCAGTTCCTTGCGGGTCGGTTTCGTGGTGGCCAACGCCGGGATTGTTTCGCGCCTGGCCGAGATCAAGATGATCAGCAGCATGGGGGGGTCTCGATTTTGCGAAGCGGTACTGGCATGTCTTTTGGCCAATGGTGCATATCGCAAGCTGGTACAGCGCCAGGAACAACGCTTGTGCAGTAACAGACTGTCTGCCTTGCAGTTGCTGGAAGACGCCGAGTGGGAGGTTTTCGGAAAGCCGGCAGGGGGGTTGTTCATTTGGGCACGTTCACGAATGTCAGACGCCGATCAGGTGCGCGAGCAGGCGCGACGCTTTGGCGTCTTGCTGTCACCGAGTTCAGCCTTCAGCCCTACCGGCCAGTCCAGTGACTGGCAGCGCATCAATGTGGCCTATGCCTGCGATCCCCGTGCGCGAGCATTCTTCCAGGCCACCGCTGCGGATCGACCTCAAACATTCTGAAAACGACGTTGGTGTAGCTTTTTGCCATTGTTCAGGCGCCAGAGCCTTGTGTTGCTGCAAGCGCATTGCGAGTCTGCGTCTACAGACGATGGCAGGAGATTGAGTGCAATGAATTCGGCCGTGCAGGGACGTTTTACCAACCTCGGTATGGCGAAAAAACTGGGTATGGGTTTTTTGCTTGTACTGTTGTTGACGGCCCTGGTGGCGAGTATTGGCATCTGGTCCCTACAAGCTATCAGCCAGCGCTTCGACGGACTGAAACAGATGTCTTCGCTCAACAGCGGTTTGCTCAAGGTGCGGCTGCTGGAGCAGGAATATGCCCTGCACGCAAACCCTGAAACCATCGACGCGTTGCACGAGGGCGTTGACGGGTTGATCGCACTGGCCACTCAGCTCAAGGCGGGGTCTTCGGCAAGCGTCGAGCAGTCCTTGGTCGCCTACCGTAAGGCTTTCGACGAGTTTGTTTCCCTCAGTCAGGCCAAAGACCTGGCGCTGGAAATGGCCAGTTGGTCAGTGTCCAGCGTGGCCAACAATCTTGATGTCCTGCAGGCTGGGCTTGCCGATGATGCTGCCTACACGCTGAAAGATTCAGACGGTAAGGACGGTGGGCAATTCATCGAGCAAGCCGGTCAGGTCAGCCAGGTTTCGCGGCTGATGCTGCAAGCCATGAATGAAGCGCGCACGCGACTGGATCAGAGCCGCAAGGGCGATGTCAGCGTCGGGCAGGGCAAAATCGAGCAGGCCAGTCAGGCGCTCATTCAGGCTGAACAGCTCAAAACCACGGTCAAGGATGAGGGCTACCAGACCGTCCTCAACGAAGTGACGGGTCACATTGCCAGCTTCAGCGACAAGCTCGCGGAGTACACCGGTCTGTTGGAGCAGGAAAAAATCGTTTACCAGAATCTTCATCAGCGCGCGGCTGAAGTGGTTGATCGGGTGGACCAGTCCTATATGGCCCAAGACCGTTCGATGCAGGCCGAGCTGAAAAAGAACACGCTTCTGATCCTCGGTTCTTCTGCTTTGGCACTGTTGGCCGGATTGATTGCAGCGTGGCTGATTACCCGGTTGATCGTGGCGCCGCTGCACAGTGTGATCCAGGTCGCCCAGCAGATTGCTGCAGGGGATTTGAGTGCGAGGATCGACGTGAACCGTCGTGACGAGATCGGTCAATTGATGCGGGCGATGCAGCAGATGGGCGCGGGACTGAACCATATTGTCAGTGGTTTGCAGTCGGGTATCGGGCAATTGGCGAGCTCTGCGCAATCGCTGTCGGCGGTAACAGAGCAGACCAATCTGGAGGTCAGCAGCCAAAAGGAAGAAACCGAACAGGTTGCCACGGCGATGAATCAAATGACCGCCACCGTGCACGACGTCGCGCGCAATGCGCAAGAGGCGGCCCAGGCCGCGCAAACGGCGGATGACAAGGTTGAAAGCGGTCAGCAAGTGGTGCGCCAGAGCATGGTGCGGATCGAACAGCTGGCGGACTCTGCCACTGCGGCCAGTTCGAGCATCGAAAGCCTGAGTGCAGAAATCCAGAATATCGGCGCAGTGTTGAGTGTGATCAAAAGTGTAGCCGAACAAACCAACCTGTTGGCGTTGAACGCGGCAATCGAGGCCGCCCGGGCTGGCGAGCAAGGTCGAGGGTTTGCGGTGGTGGCCGACGAAGTGCGCGCACTGGCCAGGCGGACCCGGCAATCAACCGAGGAAATTGAACACCTGATCAGCGCCTTGCATTCGGCAGCGCAGGAATCAGTGCGGCAGATTCAAGGCAGTGGTGAACTGGTGAAGCTGGCGGTCAGTGATGCGCTGCAGACCGAGAGCGCGCTGGGGAGCATTGCGGCGGCGGTGTCGTTGATTCAGCGGATGAACCAGCAGATTGCCGCCGCTGCCGAGGAGCAGAGCTCAGTGGCTGAGGAGATCAATCGCAGTGTCACCAGCATTCGGGCAAGCGCGGATCAATCATCGATGGCGATGCAGGGGAACGCAACGTCGAGCATTCAGTTGGCGCAGCTGGGAGTTGAACTGAAGGGGATGGTGGGGCATTTCAGGCTTTAAGCAGGAGCGAGCTCGCTCCTACAAATTTGTTGCCACCTTTGCGGTGGCTTCTCGATTTCGATGATCAGTCGTAAATCACTTTCTTCTTCCAGTCCGCATCGGCTTCAACGTCTTTGAGGCCTTCGGTCAACTGGTTGACCTCGCCCTCTACCGGCGCGATGCGATCCATGACCTGGTCGTTGGCTCGGGCCAGGAGCTTTTCCAGATACTCCAGTTGTTCAGCGTAGACCTGTGGATCCTGCTGTTTGCGCAGATACTGCACGCCGCGCTCGAACGCCAGCCGTGCCTGGCCGGGCTGATTTTGTTGCAGGGAGTGCTGGCCGAGGTTGTTGAAGAACTCTATGTGCAGCAGTACCAGAATGTGGCGGACTTCGCGGATCCAGCGTTTGGCTTCGCTGGGCGGCAAGAATCCGTCCTGGGCCGCGCGAGTAATCTGGCCGTGCAATGCTTCGAGCAGAAAGCGCACGTCCTTGGCCTTGGCTTCGGTATGGATGGGTCCGGGTGGATTATTGACCGGAATGGATTCACCCTGGCCAACGAGGGCCTCCAGCTCGGTAATCCGTGCCTTGAGATTGGCGCTGGACTTTTCCAGGTTGAGCAAGCGTTGGCAGACGTTCAGTTCCAGGCGAGTCACCAGCAGCTTGAGTGCCGGGGTCATCAATTGACCGGGAAAGGTCTCGGTGATTTCGCCGCAGCGACGCACGCGATCATTGAGTTCAAGCTTGGTACGGGCCTTTTCCAGCTTATTGTTTTCCACTACATGGTTCATGTAGCCAATGGCAATCAACAGTGCGATCCCGGCTACAACCAGCAGGGTGATCATGAGTGGTGTCACCGTTAAGACCTCTTATATAGGGTTTGCGTGCGAGTGTAGTGGCTGGGTATTCAAGCGCATAGGCTCGCACGACGGGCGAATCGGACAGGCTTGTGCCTATATCGGCCGCAGTCCCGGTTCTATAAATAATGGCACCTAACAGGCAGGTTGCCATCATTGGAGGGACTATAGCGTCTTGATGAATGCCAGAATATAGGCGTCAAACGTTGGGCATCCCAAATTCCGCCGAGGCGCCCAAAAGCGGGGCGAAGTCATTGATTTAAATAAATTTATATCTGGGGGTTGACGACTTCTCAATCCATCCATAGAATGCGCGCCACTTGCAGCGTAAAGCACACAGCGAAACGAAGCAGGTAGTGAATGTTGTACGTGTGTCCCCTTCGTCTAGTGGCCTAGGACACCGCCCTTTCACGGCGGTAACAGGGGTTCGAGTCCCCTAGGGGACGCCAATGCGGGAATAGCTCAGTTGGTAGAGCACGACCTTGCCAAGGTCGGGGTCGCGAGTTCGAGTCTCGTTTCCCGCTCCAATTTTAAACAGCGTTGCTTTCGGGCAGGGCTGAGTGAAACCAGAACCAAGTCTTCGGATGCGGGTCTGGGCACCGAAACACACACCATGTGTTCCGGGCAGCGTGTCCCCTTCGTCTAGTGGCCTAGGACACCGCCCTTTCACGGCGGTAACAGGGGTTCGAGTCCCCTAGGGGACGCCATTTGCGGGAATAGCTCAGTTGGTAGAGCACGACCTTGCCAAGGTCGGGGTCGCGAGTTCGAGTCTCGTTTCCCGCTCCATATTTAACAAAAACGCCGCTCATTGAGCGGCGTTTTTGTTTGTGCGCGATTTGTATCGATAGTTGATAAAAAAGGCCCGCCAGTCTGACTGAGCGGGCCTTATTCATGTCAGGCGCTTGTTACATCGACAGAATCAGCCTTCCGGCGAATAAAATCAGAATCACTCCCATGGTCCGTTCAAACCAGTGCCCCAGCCGCATGAACAGCAACCTCACCTGGCTGCTGGAAAAGAACAGCGCAACGATGACGAACCACAGGGCATTCACCAAACACATCCAAACGCCGTACAACGCCTGTATCTTCAGGGGTGTGGTGGCGCTGATAATCGTGGTGAAAATCGCCAGGAAAAACAGTGTGGCTTTTGGATTGGTCGCGTTGGTCAGAAAACCTGTGGAGAAGGCCTTGAAGAGCGTTTGCTCGGCTAGCGGTTCATCGCCAGCCTTTTGAACTTCCGGTAACGATTTAGGTTTGCTGCGCAGCAAGCTCACGCCGAGATACAAGATGTAGGTACCTCCCACGACTTTGGCCATCGTCAGTAGCCAGGGAATCGTGTGCATCAATGCGCCGACGCCCAGCAATGTGTAAAGCACGTGCACGGAAATACCTGCGCCGATACCCAGCGCCGTACAGACCCCGACCACTCGACCGAAGCGTACGCTCTGCCGGATTGTCACGGCGAAATCTGGCCCGGGAGCGACCACCGCTAGAAAGTGGACGGTCGCCAATGCCAGAAATTCGCCCAGGTAGTTCGAAAGCATTTCAACTCCAGACATTCAGATGTGCGCGCTATCACCGAGAAAGAAAAACGCTCGCGGGAAATGACGGCTGGGTTCTCTGCTCAGCCCACGTGATAGTGGACGGACAACGCGCCTTTCTTGTTCGAAAGGGAATCGATCGTGACAACGCCAAGGTCCTTCAGGCTTCGGACATGGGTGCCGCCACAGCCATAGGCGGGCAGCTCACCGAAACCGATTTCCCGAGCACCTTCGCGCAGCGAGGTCAGGCGCGGCAGATCGTGGCTGACCCAATGCTTGATGCCTTGCTGAACAGCCAGGGCATCGACATCCTGCGCGGAATTCCCGGGCATGAACTGAACGCGACCTTCACCTGGCCAGTGATGTGCCTTGACGGGCATCCAGCCCAAAGCCTGGACGAAGTGACCGATCAGATGACCGGCGGAGTGCATGCGTGTGTTGAGCCAGCGACTGTGTTCATCGACCCGTATGACTGTCATGCCGAGTCTTACCGGCAGGTCGACGAAATGGATGATCCGCTCGGGGTCCTGAACCACTCGCAATACCTGGCTTTCGCCAATCCAGCCTGTATCAGAAGGCTGTCCACCGCCTTGTGGGTGAAACAGGGTGGCACGCAAGACCACGGCAAACTCGTTCTCGTGAGGGATGCATTCCAGGACTTCCACGTTGGCCTTGAGCTCATCGCTATGGAAAAAAAGGCGCAGCGTCATATTTCAGGCTCGATAGAATTTCTGGTTTTTATTATAGAAAGCCTGCAAATGCGTGATAATCCAGCCAAACATCAAAGGACTGTTGCGCTGTGAGCATAAATCTTCCGCTGCCACTACTGGGTGAAATGGCAATTTTCGTCAAGGTCGTCGAGACCGGCAGCTTCTCCGAAGCGGCACGTCAATTGGGCTCTTCGCCTTCAGCGGTCAGCCGCAGCATTTCGCGGCTGGAAAAAGCGCTGGCAACTCGTCTGCTGCAGAGAACCACGCGCAAGTTACGTTTGAGCGACGGTGGTGAAGAAGTGTTCAAGCGATGCCAGGAAATGGTCAGTGCCGCCCGTTCCGTGATGGAGGTCAGTGGTCAATTTACCGACGAACCCGAGGGCCTTGTGCGTCTCAGTGTGCCAAAAGCGGTCGGTCGAATTGTGATCCACCCGCATGTGCCGGAGTTTTTGCGCCGTTATCCCAAAGTGGATGTGGAACTGTTGCTTGAGGATCGACAGGTGGATTTGATCGATGATCACGTCGACCTGGCGATTCGTATTACCGACCGCCCGCCCGTGGGATTAGTGGGGCGACAGTTGCTGACTATCGACCACCTGCTCTGCGCGACACCGCAATATCTGGCCGAACACGGTACACCGACGCACCCCCATGACTTGCTCAACCACAGCTGCATTTACCTGGGTGAAACCCCGAGCGATGCGCGCTGGAAATTCAAGAAGGGCAGCAAATCCGTCACCGTCGGTGTGCGTGGGCGATATGCCGCCAATCACACGGGCGTGCGATTTGGTGCGGTTCTGCAACACATCGGTATTGGCAGTCTGCCGTACTTCACTGCGCGCCGAGCTCTGGAGAAGGGGTTGATGGTGCAAGTGCTGCCGGACTGGACCTTTTTGGCGTCCTATCATGGCGGTGCCTGGTTGCTGCATTCACCGACCCGATATTTGCCGCCCAAGCTTAGGGTGTTGATTGATTATTTGGTGGAGTGTCTGGAGCAGGAACCGACTCTGACCAAGCCCGGCAAGTCGAGCGGTCTGAATACAGCCGTATCGGAGTATGAACTGCCGGAGAGTGACGGGTTGTTCTGAATAAAGATCAAAGATCGCAGCCTTCGGAAGCTCCTACATTGGAATGCGCTTTTCCTGTAGGAGCTGCCGAAGGCTGCGATCTTTTGATCTGCCTGAAATGAAGAGGCCCGCATGTTCAACCATGCGGGCCTTTTTCATTACGGATGCAGGATCAGTGCTTGCTGTCCTGGTTCGACAGCGCCAGCAGTTGTTTCTCCTGGTTCCAGTCGAAAGGCTCGTCATTCTGCTCGGCTTCGAAGCGACGTTCTTCCAGTGCCTGATACAGGTCGATTTCTTCATCGGCCAAGTAGTGCAGGCAGTCACCGGCGAAATACCACAGCAGATCCCGTGGAATCAGGTGGGCGATTTGCGGATAACGGGAAATGACTTGAGTCAGGATGTCCTGGCCCAGGTATTGGCTTTCGATCGGATCGATCGGCAGTGACGCCAGCAGTTCGTCGAAGCGCTCCAGGAACAAGGCATGGCTTTCTTCGGGAACCTGTTCGGCCTCACCTACGGCGACCAGGATGCTGCGCAGGTGGTCGAGTAAAACGAGATGATCGGCAACGATGTTGGACACGAGATAAGTCCTCAAGAGCAAAACGGGCGCCGGAGTATAAAGCTCCAGCGCCCGTTTTTACATGCCTGGGTAGATCAGCGGACCTTGCGGTCGGCCAGTGCCAGTTCCTCTTTATCGAAATCGTCGACATCGATCACTTTGCGCTGTGCTGCTTCTGCCTCCCGCAGGGTTTGTGCTTCCACCGGTTGCAACACACCAGCCTCCAGCGCGGCGTCGATGACATGTTCCCCGGCAACCGGTTTGAGCTGACCACTTTTGAGCGCTAAATGCAGTTTTTTCTGCAAGGGCTGCGCTGTGCTCAACAGGTTGCAGGCATGTTGCAGGGCCCCGACCGCATCGTCGGGCGACTGTGGGCGATAGCAGCCCAAGAGCAATTCCTCCAGGGCCGGGTCGCCTTTGGCGCGGCCGCTAATTGCAGCCACTTCGGCACCGAGGCTGTCGGACGGTCCTTTGTGCCGGCGACCGAGCGGGAACACGATCACTCGCAGCAGGCAGCCCACAACTCTATTCGGGAAGTTGTTCAGCAGTTCATCCATGGCCCGTTCGGCCTGCCCCAGACTTTCTTCCATGGCCCAGGTCAGCAGCGGTGTCATGTACTCCGGCGCGTCGAGGTCGTGATAACGCTTGAGCGCGGCGGATGCCAGGTAAAGATTGCTCAGGATGTCACCGAGTCGTGCGGAGAGGCGTTCGCGGCGTTTCAGTGCGCCGCCCAGCAACATCATGCTGAGGTCGGCGAGCAAGGCAAAAGCGGCGGCCTGACGATTGAGGGCGCGGAAATAACCCTGGCTGAGTTTGTCGCCGGGCGTGTGCTCCAAGTGTCCAAAACCGAGGTTCAGCACCAACGTGCTGGCGGCGTTACTCACGGCAAAACCGATGTGCTGGAGCAGCAGGTCGTCAAACTCCTTGAGTGCCTGATCCTTGTCTTCGCGGCCGGCGAGGGCCATTTCCTTTAGCACAAAGGGATGGCAGCGAATCGCGCCCTGACCGAAGATCATCAGGTTGCGCGAAAGAATGTTCGCGCCCTCGACGGTGATGAAAATCGGCGCACCGCACCATTTGCGCGCGAGGTAATTGTTCGGCCCCTCAATGATCGCCTTGCCGCCGTGCACGTCCATGGCATCGCTGATGCAATCGCGGGCCCGCTCGGTGAGGTGGTACTTGAGAATGGCCGACAGGACCGACGGCTTCTCACCCAGATCCACGGCGTTGGCAGTCAGCATGCGGGCGGCGTCCATCATCCAGGCGTTGCCGCCGATACGGGCCATGGCTTCCTGGATGCCTTCGAACGCGGCAATCGGGACGTTGAACTGTTCGCGAATCTGCGCGTACTGGCCCGTCACCAGGCTGGTGAACTTGGCCATACCGGAACCCACCGCCGGCAGGGAAATCGAGCGCCCGACCGACAGGCAATTCATCAGCATCATCCAGCCCTTGCCGAGCATTTCCTGACCGCCGATGAGGAACTCCAGCGGTACGAACACATCCTTGCCCGCATTCGGACCGTTCATGAAGGCAGCGCCCAAAGGCAGGTGGCGGCGACCGATATCGACGCCGGGAAGATCGGTTGGAATCAGCGCCAGGCTGATGCCCAGGTCTTCCTTGTCGCCCAACAGATGATCCGGGTCGTAGGCCTTGAATGCCAGGCCGAGGAGGGTGGCGACCGGTCCGAGGGTGATGTAGCGCTTTTCCCAGTTCAGGCGCAGGCCCAGGGTTTCCTGGCCTTCCCACTCACCTTTGCAGATTACCCCGGTGTCGGGCATGCCGCCGGCATCGGAACCGGCCAAGGGCCCAGTGAGGGCGAAACAGGGAATGTCGTCACCCCGTGCCAGGCGCGGCAGGTAGTGGTTGCGTTGTTCATCGGTGCCGTAGTGCAGTAGCAGTTCGGCCGGGCCGAGGGAGTTGGGGACCATCACGGTGGAGGCGAGGTCGCCGCTGTGGCTGGCCAGTTTCATCGCGACTTGCGAGTGGGCATAGGCCGAGAAGCCCTTACCACCAAACTCCTTGGGAATGATCAGGGCGAAGAAACCTTTGTCCTTGATAAAGGCCCAGGCCTCGGCAGGAAGATCCATGGTCTGGCCCAGCTCCCAGTCACTGACCATGGCGCACAGTTCTTCTGTCGGGCCGTCGATGAAGGCCTGTTCTTCTTCGTTCAATTGCACTTTGGGGTAGGAAAGCAGTTTGTTCCAGTCCGGACGGCCGCTGAACAACTCGCCATCCCACCACACCGTACCGGCATCGATGGCGTCGCGTTCGGTTTGCGACATCGGTGGCAGGGTTTTCTGGAACCAGTCGAACATCGGTGCGCTGAAGAATTTACGGCGCAGGTCGGGCAGCAACAAGGGGGCGGCAATTGCCGCGATCAATACCCAGAAAATCAGCAGCAGCCAGCCCGGTGCGTGGCTGAAGGCCCCCATGGCCACGACATAGACAGCCACGATGCCCAGGGCAGGCAGAGGCGCAATGCGGCGGTGAGCCAAATAGGCAATCCCGACCACCAGAACCAGTATCCACAACAGCAGCATATTTAATCCTCCGTGAACCCAGGGCAAAACAACCCTCAGAGCTTAGACGGCATCCGAAAAACCGGTTGGTCGCGGCATGTGACTGAAGTCGTGAGAAACCCTGGATGAATTTCGTCGCCCCGAGTGGTGGCGGGCGCAGGAAATTTGAGCGAGCGGCATAGCGCCCATGTTTGGCCGAAACGTCGTTATCTCTGTGCTCAACCTCTGGTTAGACTCGAGACTTCCCCAGGAGATTGTTCTCATGCACGAGTATCTGCGTCCCGGCCGCTTCATCGATAGTGACCACCCGTGCGTGGTGGAGTTCGCCGAAAAACACCGTGGTGCCCGCCGCGACCCGCTTGAGCAGGCGATCAATCTCTATTACGCCGTGCGCGAGGCGGTGCGCTACAACCCCTACACTTTCAGCCGCGACCCGCAAACCTTGCGCGGCAGTTATGCGCTGGCGACCGGCGAAAGTTACTGCGTGCCCAAAGCCACTTTGCTGGCAGGTGCTGCGCGACATTGCGGCATTCCTGCACGGATCGGTCTGGCGGACGTGCGCAATCATTTGTCCACGCCTCGCCTGCTTGAGTTACTCAAGAGCGACATGTTTGCCATGCACGGCTACACCGAGTTCTATTTGAATGATCGCTGGGTCAAGGCCACACCCGCGTTCAATCAGAAACTCTGCGAGCTGTTCAATGTGGCGCCGCTGGAGTTCGACGGGATCAACGACAGTGTTTTCCACCCGTACAACCGTGATGGCGAGAAGCTGATGGAATATCTGGTCGATCATGGCCAGTTTGCCGATGTGCCGGAACAGTTCTTTTTCGAGCACCTGGAAAAGTGTTATCCGCACTTGTTCGGCGATCAGCTGACACCGCTGCTGGGTGACATGCAGAGCGATTTGAGTCGCGCGTGATCCGGCGTATGCTGCCTGCCCACTTATGGAAAAAGAGGCGGTCATGCTGAAGATCTGGGGTCGGAAAAATTCGTCGAATGTCAGAAAGCCGCTGTGGGCCGCCGAAGAATTGGGGCTGGCCTATGAAACCATCGATGCGGGCGGCGCCTTTGGTGTCGTCGATACGCCTGAGTACCGTGTGATGAACCCCAACGGCCGTGTACCGGTCATTGAAGATGACGGCTTTGTCCTGTGGGAATCCAATGCCATCGTGCGCTACCTGATGGCCCGCCACGCCAGCGGCACAGCCTGGTACCCGGCGGACCTGCAGGCCCGCGCCAGCGCCGACAAGTGGATGGACTGGACTACCTCAAATCTCGCCGGCCCGTTCCGCACCGTGTTCTGGGGCGTGCTGCGCACCCCCGCCGACCAACAGGACTGGCCCGCGATCAAGGCGGCGATCAAAGAGTGCGAGACCCTGCTGGCGATGGCCGACCAGGCGCTGGCGGACAAACCCTGGCTGTCCGGTGACGAGATCGGCATGGGCGACATTCCCCTGGGCAGTTTCATTTATGCCTGGTTCGAGATGCCGATCGAGCGTGCGCCGCAGCCTCATCTGGAGGCCTGGTACGCCCGGTTGAAACAGCGTCCGGCGTATCGCAAGGCCGTTATGACCGCGTTGACTTAATACTCACTATCGACACACTTGACTGTACTTGTGTGGCGGCGACAAGCACCATTGCGCTCATGCGCTGCGGTTGCATTGCTCGCCGTCCGCCCATATTTATCCCTTTCCTCCCTTCTTGGTGCGTAAATCCGATATGAGTTCCGCTCTGTCCATCCGGCAGCTAACCAAAACCTACGGCAACGGTTTCCAGGCATTGAGTGGTATCGATCTGGATGTCGCCGAAGGTGACTTCTTCGCCTTGCTCGGCCCTAACGGTGCCGGTAAATCCACGACCATCGGCATTCTCTCGACCCTGGTGAACAAGACCAGCGGCACGGTGAATATCTTCGGTCACGACCTGGACAAGAATCCTGCACAGCTCAAGCGCTCCATTGGCGTGGTGCCGCAGGAATTCAATTTCAACCAGTTCGAAAAGACCTTCGACATCGTCGTGACTCAGGCCGGTTACTACGGCATCCCGCCGAAAATCGCCAAGGAACGCGCCGAGCAATACCTGACCCAATTGGGGCTGTGGGACAAGCGTGATGTGCCGTCGCGCTCGCTGTCCGGCGGCATGAAGCGTCGACTGATGATCGCCCGCGCGCTGGTTCACGAGCCGCGCCTGCTGATTCTCGACGAACCGACTGCCGGGGTGGACATCGAACTGCGTCGCTCGATGTGGAGTTTCCTCACTGAGCTGAACCAGAAAGGCATCACCATCATCCTCACCACCCACTATCTGGAGGAGGCTGAACAGCTGTGCCGCAACATCGGCATCATCGATCACGGCACCATCGTCGAGAACACCAGCATGAAGCAGTTGCTCAGCCAACTGCACGTAGAAACGTTCCTGCTGGACATGAAGAACACCTTGCAAGTGGCGCCTCAGTTGATCGGCTACCCCGCCAGACTGATCGACAGCCACACCCTGGAAGTCCAGGTCGACAAGGCCATGGGCATCACTGCGCTGTTCACCCAACTCGCGCAGCAGAACATCGAAGTGCTGAGCCTGCGTAACAAAACCAATCGCCTCGAGGAGTTGTTCGTGTCCCTGGTGGAGAAAAATCTGTCGAAGGTGGCGGTATGAGTTCCGAGTTGCGCCCCAACCTCATTGCCCTCAACACAATTGTTTACCGTGAAGTCCGGCGCTTTACCCGGATCTGGCCGCAGACCTTGCTGCCGCCGGCAATCACCATGGTTTTGTACTTCGTGATTTTCGGTAATCTCATCGGTCGGCAAATTGGCGACATGGGTGGCTTCACCTACATGGAGTACATCGTGCCGGGGCTGATCATGATGTCGGTGATCACCAACTCCTACGGCAACGTGGTGTCGAGTTTCTTTGGCAGCAAGTTCCAGCGCTCCATCGAAGAGTTGATGGTATCGCCGCTGTCACCGCACACCATCCTCATCGGCTACACCCTGGGCGGCGTGCTGCGCGGGTTGATGGTGGGGATCATCGTGACCTTGCTGTCGCTGTTCTTCACCCACTTGCAAGTGCATCACCTGGGCTTGACCATTTTGGTGGTGGTGCTGACCGCGACGATCTTCTCGTTGCTGGGCTTTATCAACGCCGTGTTTGCGCGCAACTTCGATGATATCTCGATCATCCCGACCTTCGTGCTGACACCGCTGACGTACCTGGGTGGTGTGTTCTACTCGATCTCGTTGCTGCCGCCATTCTGGCAGACCGTTTCCCTGGCCAACCCGGTGCTGCACATGGTCAATGCGTTCCGTTACGGCATCCTTGGGGTGTCGGACATCAGGATCAGCATTGCGATCACGTTCATGCTGGTGGCGACCGTGGTCCTGTACCTCGGGTGTGCGCGGTTGTTGGTCAGCGGGCGCGGAATGCGTACCTAACGACGACTAACCAACCTGATTCGCGGACGTATCACGCCGTAGGAGCTGCCGAAGGCTGCGATCTTTTGATCTTGCCTTTAAAAATAGAGATCAAAAGATCGCAGCCTCGTTGCACTCGACAGCTCCAACAGGGAATCACGCACGCATCAGAACCAGGCCGGCCGGTTAGCCGCCCCCGGCCATGGATGGCCGATGGTGGCGGGCCCACGGCGCAGGACCGGAGCGAGGCACCGAATGTCAGGGGCAAGAGCCCTTGGTTACTTGGGGCCGGGCGGCGTTCCGTTTTTTCCAAGTGACCCGCCGTAAGGGCGGAACCAATAGCCGCCGTCACCGCAGCAACGGATATGTACCCCCTCCCTTAAAATGCAAAAAAAACGGCCTCCCATATCGGAGGCCGTTCTGCATTCTCACATCCTGCTTTTCTTGCGCCGCTTCCATTGCCGCGCCACCCACCAGCGCCAATACATCATCACCAGGCAATAGGCCAATGCGCCAAGGACCACCCCCGTCACCACCGAACCCAACAAAAACGGCTGCCACAACGTCGAGAGTTCTCCGCTGACCCATTCCCAGGTCAGTTCATCCGGCAGGTGCCGGGTGGGAACATCCATCAGCCAGGCACCGGTCTGGTACGTGCAGAAGAACACGGCGGGCATGGTGATGGGATTGGTCAGCCAGACCAGGCTCACCGCAATCGGCATGTTGCCGCGCACCACAATGGCCAGGATCGACGCCAGCAGCATCTGCATCGGAATCGGCAGGAACGCCGCGAACAGGCCGACCGCCATGGCGCGTGCAACCGAGTGCCGGTTCAGGTGCCAAAGATTCGGGTCATGCAGCAGCGTGCCTAGAAAGCGTAAGGATTTGTGTTCCCTGATGCTGATCGGATCTGGCATGTAACGTTTGAATAAGCGCCGGGGCATAAGGCTTCTCGGTCGGTCAAGGCGGCAAGTATGTCTGGAATCCATGAACTGCCCATTCAGACTTTGTGACAATTGATAACGACGTCGATACGACGGACGGGCTAAGCCTAGGGCTGGGACTCTCAAGGACGGGCTTATGCGCATAGGGATGATGGCGCTGGCGCTGGGATTGTTGGCCTTGCGTTTTTTACCGGCACTACCGCCGGTCTGGTTGTGGTGGGTGATGCCGGTGGCGGGTTTGATGTTGCTGCCGTTCAGGACGTACCCGGTGGCGTTTTTTCTGTTCGGGTTCAGTTGGGCCTGCGCAAGTGCGCAATGGGCCATGGATGAACGGTTAACACCGGCGCTGGATGGGGAAACCCGCTGGATCGAAGGTCGAGTGACCGGTTTGCCCCGGCATGATGACGGTGTCGTTCGATTCGAGTTGAGCAACAGCCAGTCCCGCCGCGTCCGCCTGCCGCAAAAAATGCGTCTGGCCTGGTACGGCGGACCGCCGGTGAGCAGCGGTGAGCGCTGGCGCCTGGCAGTCAAGTTGAAGCGTCCGGTGGGGCTGCTCAACCCCCACGCCTTCGACTACGAGGCCTGGCTACTGGCACAACGCATTGGCGCAACCGGGACGGTCAAGGATGGTCAACGTCTTATGCCGGCGAGTGGAGCTTGGCGTGATGCTGTTCGTCAGCGTTTGCAGACTGTGGATGCCCAGGGAAGAACCGGAGCGCTGATTGCGCTGGTCCTCGGAGACGGTGCCGGGCTGACGCGTGAGGACTGGCAAGTGTTGCAGGACACCGGCACCGTGCACCTGTTGGTGATCTCCGGGCAGCACATCGGTTTGCTTGCCGGGCTCATCTATTTGTTGATCGCCGGCATGGCCCGCCTTGGCCTGTGGCCCAGTCGACTGCCGTGGTTACCTTGGGCGTGCGGGCTGGCGTTTGCCGCCGCACTCGGCTACGCACTGCTTGCCGGGTTCGGAGTGCCGGTAAGACGGGCCTGCCTGATGATCGGTCTGGTGTTGTTGTGGCGTCTGCGTTTTCGTCACCACAGCGCCTGGTGGGCGCTGCTGCTGGCGCTCAATGGCGTTCTGTTGTTCGATCCGCTGACCAGCTTGCTCCCCGGGTTCTGGTTGTCTTTTGCTGCAGTGGCGGTATTGGTCTTTACATTCGCAGGCCGTCTGGGACCTTGGCGATGGTGGCAGACCTGGACCCGTGCCCAGTGGTTGATCGCGATCGGGCTGTGCCCATTGTTACTGGCATTGGGATTGCCAGTCAGCCTGAGCGGCCCACTGGCCAATTTGTTTGCGGTGCCCTGGGTCAGTCTGGTGGTGCTTCCCCCTGCGTTGCTCGGGACGCTGCTGCTGCCCGTGCCTTTTGTGGGGGAGGGATTGCTGTGGCTGGCGGGCGGTTTGATCGATGGGTGGTTCAGGGGGCTGCGGCTGGTGTCCGGTCAGGTTCCCGCATGGGTGCCCGCGGCCGTTCCGCTCTGGGCCTGGGCAATCGGTGCCGTTGGCGCCTTTTTGCTATTACTGCCCCGAGGCGTGCCGATGCGACCCTTAGGGTGGCCGATGCTGTTGATGCTGGTGTTTGCGCCCCGGACGATGGTGCAGGAAGGTATCGCTGAAGTCTGGCAACTGGATGTCGGTCAGGGTCTGGCAATCCTCGTGCGTACTCGGCATCACACATTGCTGTTTGATGCCGGACCACGCTTCGGAGAACTTGATCAGGGGGAGCGGGTGGTGTTGCCGGCATTGCGCAAACTGGGGGTGGAGGATCTGGACCTGATGTTGATCAGCCATGCCCATGCCGATCATGCCGGCGGTGCCCAGTCGGTTGCCAAGGGCCTGCCGGTGAAACAGGTGATCAGTGGTGAGCCGTCTGACTTGCCTGCACAGTTGCGAGCCGGGCGTTGTGAGAGCGGCCGGCGATGGACCTGGGACAGCGTTGACTTCCAGCTTTGGCATTGGCCATTGGCCAGCGACAGCAATCAGAACTCCTGTGTATTGCTGATCGAGGCCAATGGCGAACGGTTGCTGTTGAGCGGCGACATTGATGTCTTTGCCGAGCGAGCCCTGCTGGACAGCCCCATGGCCGTGCCCATCGATTGGTTGCAGGCACCGCACCACGGTAGTCGAAGCTCGTCGTCCAAGGCGCTGCTGAATGTGTTGCAGCCCAAAGGCGCGCTGATCTCCCGTGGACAGGGCAACTCGTTCGGACATCCGCATCCAACCGTCATCCAGCGTTATCGCAACCGAGACATGGCGATTTACGATAGCGCCGAACAGGGCGCCATCCGTCTGCAATTGGGACGCTTCGAAGCACCCTGGACGATGCGTCAGGAGCGGCGTTTCTGGCGTGAACCAGCACCGCAAAGCCAATAATCCGCAATTATCAGAGCCCGACCGGAAGCGACATCACGGTCTTCGATGCGCCGACCCCCTATGTTAGAGTGGCGCACTTTTTCGAGGGGATTGTCACTGTGTGGGAATTGGTCAAATCCGGCGGCTGGATGATGCTGCCGATCATTTTGAGTTCCATTGCGGCCATGGCGATTGTCGCTGAGCGTCTATGGACCCTGAGAGCCAGCCGTGTGACCCCGGAGCACTTGCTTGGCCAGGTCTGGGTCTGGATCAAGGACAAACAACTCAACAAGGAAAAACTCAAGGAATTGCGCGCCAACTCGCCGTTGGGCGAGATCCTGGCGGCGGGCCTGGCCAACTCCAAGCATGGTCGTGAGATCATGAAAGAGTGCATTGAAGAGGCTGCACAACGGGTCATTCATGAGCTGGAACGCTACGTCAATGCGCTGGGAACGATCGCTGCCATGGCTCCGTTGCTGGGGCTTTTGGGTACGGTTCTGGGCATGATCGACATTTTCAGTGCCTTCACCGGTAGTGGCATGACGACCAACGCCTCGGTATTGGCCGGTGGTATCTCCAAAGCCTTGATCACCACAGCCGCAGGCCTGATGGTCGGTATCCCGGCGGTGTTTTTCCACCGATTCCTTCAACGCCGGATCGATGAGCTGGTGGTCGGTATGGAGCAAGAGGCCATCAAGCTGGTCGAGGTGGTTCAGGGCGACCGTGATGTGGACCTGTCCGGGAGCAAAGCGTGAAATTCCGCCGCAAACCACGGGAAACGGTGGACATCAACCTCGCGTCGCTGATCGACGTGGTGTTCATCCTGTTGCTGTTTTTCGTCGTGACCACCACCTTCACCCGTGAAACCCAGTTGCGCGTCGATCTGCCCGAAGCGGTCAGCGGCTCGCCCGCGGACGATCAGGCCAAGCCGGTGGACATCACCATCAGCGCCGAAGGTGTGTTCTCGGTGAACAACCAGATCCTGGCTAAAAGCGACCTGGCCTCGCTGATGGACGCGCTGCAGAAAGAAGCCAATGGCGACACCAACCGACCGCTATCTATCAGCGCCGATGGCAAGACTCAGCATCAGTCCGTCATTACTGCCATGGACGCCGCCGGCAAACTCGGTTTCAGCCACTTGCGCATGACCACTGTCGAGGCCGCGCCCCCCGCGCCCTGATGGCCATGTCCAATCGATTGCTTGCCGCCTGGTATAACGGTCATCCGGCCCTGAAGCTGTTACAGCCGCTGGAATGGTTGTACCGCCGCGTGGTCATGAAAAAGCGCAAACGCTTTCTGGCGGGCGAGGGCGAGATCTATCAACCCCCTGTGCCGTTGATCGTTGTTGGCAATATCACCGTCGGTGGCACGGGCAAGACACCGTTGATTCTGTGGATGATCGAGCATTGTCAGCGCTGTGGGCTTCGGGTCGGCGTGGTCAGCCGTGGTTACGGTGCCAAGCCGCCGCAACTGCCATGGCGGGTCGAGGCCGAACAGAGTGCCGATATCGCGGGCGACGAACCGCTGTTGATTGTCCAGCGCACGGGTGTGCCTTTGATGATCGACCCCAACCGCAGCAACGCCGTCAAAGCCCTGGTAGCCAGTGAGCCACTGGATCTGATCCTCTCTGACGACGGCATGCAGCATTATCGGCTGGCACGGGATCTGGAGCTGGTATTGATCGACGCGGCCCGAGGCCTGGGAAATCGCCGCTGCTTGCCGGCCGGACCGTTGCGTGAACCGGTCGAGCGTCTGCAAAGCGTTGACGCTGTGCTCTACAACGGCGCCCCGGCTGACCGCGACGATGGCTTTGCCTTCCAGTTGCAACCTACCGAACTGGTCAATCTGCGCAGCGGCGAACGTCGCTCCCTCGACCATTTTCCCAAAGGCCAGGCCGTGCACGCCGTGGCCGGGATCGGCAACCCGCAGCGTTTCTTCAACACCCTTGAAACGCTACACTGGCTGCCTGTTCCACATGCATTTGCCGACCACGCCGAGTACAGCGTCGAGGCCTTGAGTTTCACGCCGTCATTGCCGTTGGTGATGACGGAAAAGGATGCGGTGAAGTGCCGTGCTTTCGCCGCCGCCGATTGGTGGTACCTGGCGGTCGATGCTGCGCCATCGCCGGCCTTTGTGGCCTGGTTCGATACGCAGTTGATGCGCCTGTTACCGTCTCGTTTGTTGCCTTAATCCGTTTTTATCCAGGGAATGTTCATGGACACCAAATTGCTCGATATCCTCGCTTGCCCTGTCTGCAAAGGCCCGCTCAAGCTCAGCGCTGACAAGACCGAGCTGATCAGCAAAGGCGCAGGCCTGGCTTACCCGATTCGTGACGGCATCCCGGTGATGCTTGAATCCGAAGCGCGCACACTGACCACCGACGAGCGCCTGGATAAATGACAACTGCCTTTACCGTTGTCATTCCTTCGCGTTATGGCTCGACCCGCCTGCCGGGCAAACCGATGTTGCTGATCGCCGGCAAACCGATGATCCAGCACGTCTGGGAACAGGCCTGCAAAAGTAGCGCCGAGCGTGTGGTGGTGGCCACCGATGACGCGCGCATTGTCGAAGCGTGTAAAGGTTTTGGCGCCGAAGTGGTGCTGACCCGGGAAGATCACAACTCCGGCACCGATCGCCTGGCCGAAGTGGCCGAGAAACTGGGGCTGGCGCCGGACGCCATCGTGGTCAATGTACAGGGTGACGAACCGCTGATTCCGCCGAGCGTGATCGATCAGGTCGCCGCCAACCTGGCCGCCCACACCGAAGCGCGCATGGCCACGCTGGCTGAGCCGATCGATGATGTGCAAACCCTGTTCAACCCGAACGTGGTCAAGGTGGTCAGCGACCTCAATGGCCTGGCGCTGACCTTCAGTCGTGCCACGCTGCCCTGGGCGCGAGATGCCTTCGCCCAGAGTTGCGAACAGCTGCCGGAAGGCGTGCCTTACCGTCGCCACATCGGCATCTATGCCTATCGCGCCGGTTTCCTGCATGACTTCGTCAGCTGGGGTCCATGCTGGCTGGAAAATACCGAGTGTCTGGAGCAATTGCGTGCTCTGTGGCACGGCGTGCGGATTCACGTTGCCGACGCGCTGATTGCACCGCCAGCCGGTGTCGATACCATTGAAGACCTCGAGCGCGTTCGGCGCCTGCTGGAGGCTTGATGCGCGTTCTGTTCGTCTGCCTGGGCAACATCTGCCGTTCTCCTACGGCCGAAGGCGTTCTACGGCATAAATTGCGTGAAGCGGGGCTGGCTGATCAGGTCGAAGTCGCCTCCGCCGGAACCGGTGACTGGCATGTCGGCAAGGCGCCGGACAAGCGCAGTCAGGCGGCGGCGAAACTGCGCGGCTACGACCTGTCCGCCCAGCGCGCCCAGCAAGTCAGCCGTGCCGATTTCGCCACCTACGACCTGATCCTGGCGATGGACAACAGCAATCTGCGCAACCTCAAGGCCCTGCAACCGGCCAAGGGCAAGGCCGAGCTGGATCTGTTCCTGCGTCGCTATGAGTCGCAGGTCGACGAAGTGCCAGACCCGTATTACGACGGCGATCAGGGATTCGAGCAGGTGCTTGATCTGATCGAGCGCGCCAGTGATTTGCTGGTGATCGAATTGAAGGGACGGTTATGAGTTTGCTGGTTCAGTCGCAGGTTTCGCTCAAGCCCTTCAACAGCTTTGGGGTGGACGTTCAGGCGCGGTTGTTTGCCCAGGCCCATAGCGACGCCGATGTGCGTGATGCCTTGGCCTATGGCCGGGAGCACCAGGTGCCGGTGTTGGTGATCGGCGGTGGCAGCAATTTGCTGCTGACGGCGGATATCGATTCGCTGGTGTTGCGCATGGCCACCCGTGGCATTCGTGTGATCAGCGATGACGGCAGCAAAGTGGTGATCGAAGCCGAGGCCGGTGAACCGTGGCATCCGTTTGTGCAACACACGTTGGCGCAAGGGTTGTCGGGGCTTGAAAACCTCAGCCTGATTCCAGGCACCGTCGGTGCCGCACCGATGCAGAACATTGGCGCTTATGGGGTCGAGATCAAGGACGTTTTCGCAGGTCTGACCGCTCTCGATCGTCAGAGTGGCGAACTGCGGGACTTCAGCCTGGAAGAATGCAACTTCGCCTATCGCGACAGCCTCTTCAAGCAGGAACCGGGGCGCTGGTTGATCCTGCGCGTGCGTTTCGCCCTCGACCGCGCAGCACATTTGCATCTTGAATATGGCCCGGTGCGTCAGCGCTTGACCGATCAAGGTATCGAGCATCCGACCGCCACCGACGTCAGCCAGGCCATTTGCAGCATCCGCAGCGAAAAACTTCCTGACCCGGCCGTGCTCGGCAATGCCGGCAGCTTCTTCAAGAACCCGCTGGTGCCGGCTGCGCTGGCCACGCGGCTCAAAGATGAATACCCGGATCTGGTGGCTTACGCGCAACCCGATGGGCAGGTGAAGTTGGCCGCTGGGTGGCTGATTGAGCGGGCAGGGTGGAAAGGTTTTCGTGATGCCGACGCGGGCGTGCATAAATTGCAGGCGCTGGTGTTGGTCAACTACGGCAGTGCCACCGGATTGCAATTGCTCGATCTTGCGCAACGCATTCAGAATGACATTTCAGAACGTTTCCATGTCGAGCTGGAAATGGAGCCGAACCGCTATTGAAGCTACGCTTTCAAGCATGACTCCAAAGCCCTGTACCGTGAAAAGTGCAGGGCTTTTTTGTTAATGCTGCGTTAACTTAGCGAGCTAACGATGCAATCCATTCACTCCATCAAAGGCCCGGTGCAGACGTGTTCGTCCGCACAAGAGAGCCCACATCAGCCTGAGTCGATCTGCGTGATGCCAACCGCTGACCTTCCAGCGGCAGATTGCTCGACCCCATAACCCGAACACTATGCGGGCGTGCCCATGATTACCCTGAAACTCAACGATCAAGACCATCAACTCGACGTCACCGAGGACATGCCGCTGCTCTGGGCGATCCGCGACGTCGCCGGTTACAACGGCACCAAATTCGGCTGCGGCATGGGCCTGTGCGGGGCGTGCACCATACATATCGAGGGGGCTCCGACGCGCAGTTGCATCACGCCGATCGGTTCGGTCGTCGGGCAGAACGTCACCACCATCGACGAATTGCACACCGACCCGATTGGCAAAGTTGTGCAGCAAGCCTGGCTCGATAGCGCGGTGGCCCAATGCGGGTTTTGCCAAGGTGGGCAAATCATGTCCGCCACCGCGTTGCTCAAGATCCATCCGAACCCGAGCGACGAGCAGATCGAAGAAGCGATGGTCGGCAACATCTGCCGTTGCGGCACCTACAATCGCATCAAGACCGCCATCCGTCAGGCATCCACTCACCTGAAAGAGGCCAAGGCATGAGCCATTTACCGAATGACTTCGCCTTGAGCAATCTCAGTCGCCGAGGCTTCCTCAAGGGGGTCGGTGCCACAGGCGCATTGGTCGTCGCGGCCAGTTGGGGTTGGCAGGATGCGTTTGCCGAAGAGAAAGAGAAAAAATTTGGCGCCGATGGCATGCCCAACGGCTGGATCGATGATCCCAAGGTCTATGTGAGCATTGCTGCGGATGGCACGGTCACGGTGGTTTGCAATCGGTCGGAGATGGGGCAGGGCGTGCGCACCAGCCTGACCATGGTGGTGGCCGATGAGCTGGAAGCCGACTGGGCACGGGTCAAGGTGCGGCAGGCGCCGGGCGACGAAGTTCGTTTTGGCAACCAGGACACCGACGGCTCGCGCAGCATGCGTCACTGGTACGAGCCGATGCGCCGCTGCGGTGCCGCCGCGCGGACCATGCTCGAACAAGCCGCCGCCGAGCAGTGGAAAGTGCCGGTCAGCGAATGCCACGCACAACTGCACAAAGTCATCCACACACCGTCGGGCCGTGAACTCGATTATGGCGCGCTGGCGGCAGCAGCCAGTGCTTTGGCTGTGCCGGCGCGTGACAGTCTAAAACTCAAACCACCCTCTGAATTCCGCTACATCGGCAAGGAGGGCACCAAGGCCATCGACGGTGACGACATCGTCAATGGTCGCGCCGTGTACGGTGCCGACGTGCATTTCGACGGCATGTTGTTCGCAGTGATCGCCCGGCCCGCGGTCTACGGCGGCAAGGTCAAAAGTTTCGATGGCAGTGCGGCGATGAAAGTCCCCGGCGTACTGAAAGTGCTGCAGATCGAAAGTCGTCCGCTGCCCTCCGAGTTTCAGCCCTTGGGCGGTATCGCCGTGGTGGCCAGCAATACCTGGGCGGCCATCAAAGGGCGTGAGGCGCTGAAGATCGAGTGGGACGACGGCCCTAACGCCAGTTATGACTCGATCGCCTACCGCAAGGAGCTGGAGGCCGCTTCGCTCAAGCCCGGCAAGGTAGTGCGCAATACCGGCAACATAGACGAGGCCATGAGCAGTGCCGACAGCACGCTGGAAGCTTCGTATTACTTGCCGCATTTATCCCAGTCGCCAATGGAACCGATGGTCGCCATCGCACGTTACAAGGAGGGCGTCTGTGAAGCCTGGGGGCCGAGTCAGGCGCCACAAGTGACCCGCGAGCGGATTGGCGAGCGCCTCGGTCTGCCGTTCGACAAGGTCACCTTCAACGTGACATTGCTGGGTGGCGGTTTTGGGCGCAAGTCCAAACCTGATTTCATCATCGAAGCCGCCATCCTGGCCAAGGAATTCCCCGGCAAAGCGGTACGGGTGCAGTGGACTCGCGAAGACGATATCCATAACTCCTACTTCCATACCGTGTCGGTGGAATACCTCAAAGCCAGTTTGAACAAGGATGGTTTGCCGTCCGGCTGGCTGCATCGCACGGTAGCGCCGAGCATTACCGCGCTTTTCGCCCCGGGCATGAACCATGAAGCGGCTTTTGAATTGGGCATGGGCTTCACCAATATGGCCTATGCCATCCCCAACATCCGCCTGGAAAACCCTGAAGCGACGGTGCACACCCGGGTCGGCTGGTACCGTTCGGTGTCGAACATTCCCCACGGTTTTGCGATTCAGAGCTTTATCGATGAGCTGGCGCACAAGGCCGGACAAGACCCGCTCAAATTCCAGATCAAATTGCTCGGCCCGGATCGTCAGATCGATCCGCGTACCTTGAGTGAAGAGTGGAACTACGGTGAATCGCCAGAACGCTATCCGATTGACACGGCACGCTTGCGCACGGTGCTGGAAACCGCCGCCAAGGCTGCCGGTTGGGGGCGCGAATTGCCGAAGGGGCGAGGGCTGGGCCTGGCAGTGCATTACAGCTTCGTGACTTACGTGGCAGCGGTGATCGAGGTTGAAGTCAAAGATGATGGCGCACTGATCGTGCACAAGGCCGATATTGCCGTCGACTGCGGACCGCAGATCAACCCCGAACGGATTCGCTCCCAGTTCGAAGGCGCCTGTGTCATGGGGTTGGGCAACGCGGTGCTGGGTGAAATCAGCTTCAAGGACGGCAAGGTTCAGCAAGACAACTTCCATATGTACGAAGTGGCGCGCATGTCCCTGGCGCCGAAAGAAATCGCCGTGCATCTGGTGACGCCACCGGGCAACGTTCCGTTGGGTGGCGTCGGCGAACCGGGTGTACCCCCGATTGCTCCGGCGCTGTGCAACGCGATCTTCGCCGCCACTGGCCAACGCATTCGTAACCTGCCGGTTCGCTATCAGTTGTCGGGCTGGCAGAAGGCGGGTGTCTGATGGACAGCGCCGACCTGAATGTCCTGCGCAGCGTGCTGGAGTGGCGTCGCGCCCGCCAGCGGGTGATGTTGTACAGCGTGGCCCAGACCTGGGGTACCGCGCCTCGGGCGCCTGGCGCCATGTTGGCCTTGCGCGAAGACGGTGTGGTGATCGGCTCGGTGTCCGGTGGTTGCGTCGAAGATGACCTGATAGCGCGCCTGCATGACGGTCGAATCCCGGCCGACGGACCACCGGTGCAGCTGATTACCTACGGCATCACCCGTGAAGAGGCGGCGCGATTCGGGTTGCCGTGCGGCGGTACCCTGCGTTTGGTCGAGGAACGCGTCGATGATGCGGATTGGGTCGCGCAATTGCTGGTCCACTGTGAGGCCCATGAAATCGTTGCCCGCGAACTCAACCTCAAAACCGGCCAAGTGATTCTGACGCCCGCGTGCAAGTCGGACGTGCTGACGTTCGACGGACAGACCTTGCGCGCAATCTACGGTCCGCGTTGGCGTTTGCTGTTGATTGGTGCGGGGCAGTTGTCCCGGTATGTCGCCGAAATGGCCCGATTACTGGATTTTGAAGTGCTGATCTGCGACCCGCGCACCGAGTTTGCCTACGGCTGGGAAGCGCAACACGGACGTTTCGTTCAAGGCATGCCCGACGAGGCGGTGCTGAATATTCAGACCGACGAACGCACTGCCATCGTCGCCCTGACCCATGATCCGCGCCTGGACGACATGGCGCTGCTGACAGCCCTCGATTCCAAGGCGTTCTACGTCGGCGCCCTGGGTTCACGGGTCAACAGCCAGAAACGTCGGGACAATCTGGCTCAACTAGGCTTGTCACAGCAGGCCATTGCTCGACTGCACGGGCCAATCGGTTTGCACATCGGTAGTCACAACCCGGCGGAAATCGCCTTGTCGCTCATGGCCGAAATCGTGGCGATCAAGAATGGCGTCGAGTTGAAGCAGAAGAAGCCGCTGCAGGAGGATGTATGAGTGAGCCCATCGGCGTCATCGTGTTGGCAGCGGGGCAGGGCAGTCGGTTTCGCCAGGTCGCTGGTGTCGAGAAAGACAAGTTGCTGGCCGATTGCGTCGGTCGCGATGGAGCAGTTCGCTCTGTCATTGAACATGTTCTGTTGAATCTGCCAGCCAACCTGGAAAAACGGGTGTTGGTGACCACCGATGATCGCCCGCAGGTGATTCGCATGGCGAAGGCTTATGGTTGCGAGATCGTGCTGATCGAGTCCACAGGAATGGGGGACAGCATTGCTGCTGGAGTCGCTGTATCTGCGCAACTTGGTGGATGGTTGGTGGTGTTGGGAGATATGCCGTTTGTTTTGCCATCGACGATCGAACAAGTTGTGGCTCAGGTTTATGAAGATTGCATCAGTGTGCCGGTGCATGACGGTGACTATGGGCATCCGGTGGGTTTCGGGCGTAAATATGGACCGGGATTGATGGCGCTGTCGGGTGATCGGGGTGCCAAGCCGTTGTTTGCGCAAGGGCGAGTGGTTGAGGTTGCGGTGGATGATCCCGGGGTTTTGTGGGATGTGGATGTGCCGGAGAAGTTGGTCTTTGGGTGAAATCAAAAAGATCGCAGCCTTCGGCAGCGCCTGCGTCGATCATTTGTAGGTGCTATCGAAGGCTGCGATCTTTAGATTTTTACTGCAAAAAAAGCCCCGCCAGGATCACCAGGCGGGGCTTTTTATTGACCGGCGGAATCAGACGAGCGGTTTAGGCTCGTGTTCTTTTTCCTCGGCTTGCTCGTGTTGCTGTACCGCTTCCTGAACGGAGCGTGGTGCTTCTTCGATCACCGACTCAACCGCTTCGGCAGCGACCGGCGCCGGTGCAGCAGCGGCAGCCAGTTCGGCTTCCTTTTGCAGGCGCTCTTCTTCACGCTTGCGACGACGCACTTCACGCGGGTCGTTAGGCGCGCGACCACTTGGCGTCAGGGCGCTGACCGGGGCAGCTTCGACGACAGGCTCGGTCACTTCAGCGACGACCGACGCTTCGACTACCGGTGCAGCTACTTCGGCAACAACCGGCACTTCAACGACCGGCGCAGGCTCGGCAGCAGCAACCACTGGCTCGGAAACCATTGCTTGAGCGACTTCTGCTTCCACAGCTGGCGCAGTTGCTGGCGTTTCAGTTACGGCTGGCTCGGCAACCCAGTTAAACGCGGTCTGCTCTTCGCGAACTTCACGAACGGCTTCAGTGATGGTTTCTGTCACGGTCTCGGCAACCGGTTCTGCAACCACAGCCGGTTCGGCTACGGCCTGAACGACGGTTGGTGCGACTTCGACTTCTGGCGATGCAGTGACTTCAACCGGCGTGGTCGCTTCAACGACTGGCGCTTCGACCGGAGCAGTTTCCAGGGTGGCAGCAGTAGCGCGTTCGGCTTGCTCGTTGGCTTGTGCTTCGGCTGGAGCACTGATCACGCTGCTGGCAACGGCTGCAGTAACAGCCAGACCGGCGGCCAGGTCGGCAGTGCTCGGGGCTTCGGCGTTGTCGCCTTCGGATTCGTCCGAACCTTCGATCACATTGCCGTTGGCATCGCGTTGACGCTCGCGGCGGTTGCTGCGGCGACGCTGGCCACGGGAGCGGCGGCGTGGACGATCGCCTTCGGCGCCATCCTGACCTTCTTCCTGCAGTTGCTCTTCGCTGGTCGTCAGTTCTTCTTCTTCAGCGACGGCAGCAGCAGCTTGCTCGGCACGTGGCTGGCGTTCTTCACGCGGTGGGCGTGGAGCACGCTCTTCGCGTGGCTGGCGGGCCGGACGCTCTTCAGCGGTGACGGCGGCAGCTGGGGCGACGGCTGGAGTGGCATCCAGGGGCTCGCGCAGTTCACGAACGCGTTCCTCGCGCTCGCCACGCGGCTTGCGATCTTCACGCGGGGCGCGCGGAGCACGTTCTTCACGAGGGGCGCGTGGTGCGCGTTCTTCGCGAGCTACAGTCGGCGTTTCTTCACGGGCTTCGCGTGGCTGACGTTCTTCACGCGGTTCACGTGGTGCGCGTTCTTCACGCGGAGCACGTTCTTCACGAGGCTTGCGCTCTTCATCGCGGCGACCGTTACGGTTGCGGCTCTGCTGACGACCGTTGCGACGCTCTTCGTTACGAGCGGGGCGCTCGGTGGTCGCAGGCTTTTCAACCACGGCCGGAGCAACAGGTTCTTCCTTGGTGGCGAACAGGCTGACCAGCGACTTTACCAGGCCTTTGAACAGGCTTGGCTCAGGTACTGCCACCGGAGCCGGGGCCGGAGCGGCGACTTCGGTCGGAACCGGAGCGTTGGCGCGGGCTGGCGCTGTCTTGACCGCTGCTTCCTGGCGAACCAGGGTGCGGGTCGCGGCGGCTGGCTGGACTTCTTCCACTTCGGCAGCGGCAGCAGCGATTTCGTAGCTGGACTGGTTAGTCGCGGCTTCCGGGCTGTCGTCGCGCAGACGTTGCACTTCGAAGTGCGGTGTTTCGAGGTGATCGTTCGGCAGGATGACGATACGGGCACGGGTACGCAGTTCGATCTTGGTGATCGAGTTGCGTTTTTCGTTGAGCAGGAACGCGGCCACCGGGATCGGCACTTGTGCGCGAACTTCGGCGGTGCGGTCTTTCAGCGCTTCTTCTTCGATCAGGCGCAGGATTGCCAGGGACAGCGATTCAACGTCACGGATGATGCCGGTGCCGTTGCAACGCGGGCAAACGATGCCGCTGCTTTCGCCCAGGGATGGACGCAGGCGCTGACGGGACATTTCCAGCAGGCCGAAGCGCGAGATGCGACCGACTTGCACGCGGGCGCGGTCGGCTTCCAGGCATTCGCGGACTTTTTCTTCCACGGCGCGCTGGTTCTTGGCAGGGGTCATGTCGATGAAGTCGATGACGATCAGGCCGCCGATGTCGCGCAGGCGCAACTGACGGGCGATTTCTTCGGCGGCTTCAAGGTTGGTCTGCAGGGCGGTTTCTTCGATGTCGCTGCCTTTGGTGGCGCGTGCCGAGTTGATGTCGATGGACACCAGGGCTTCGGTCGGATCGATGACGATGGAGCCGCCGGAAGGCAGTTCGACGACGCGCTGGAAAGCGGTTTCGATCTGGCTTTCGATCTGGAAACGGTTGAACAGCGGAACGCTGTCCTCGTACAGCTTGATCTTGCTGGCGTACTGCGGCATCACCTGACGGATGAAGGTCAGGGCTTCGTCCTGGGCTTCAACGCTGTCGATCAGCACTTCGCCGATGTCCTGGCGCAGGTAATCGCGGATGGCGCGGATGATCACGTTGCTTTCCTGGTAAATCAGGAACGGCGCGGAACGATCCAGCGAAGCTTCTTTGATGGCGGTCCAGAGTTGCAGCAGGTAGTCGAGGTCCCACTGCATTTCTTCGCTGCTGCGGCCCAGGCCGGCAGTGCGCACGATCAGACCCATGTCGGCCGGGGCAACCAGGCCGTTCAGGGCTTCACGCAGTTCATTGCGCTCTTCGCCTTCGATGCGACGGGAAATACCGCCTGCACGCGGGTTGTTCGGCATCAGGACGAGATAACGACCGGCCAGGCTGATGAAGGTGGTCAGGGCGGCGCCCTTGTTGCCACGTTCTTCTTTTTCGACCTGAACGATGACTTCCTGGCCTTCGCTCAGGACGTCCTTGATGTTGACGCGGCCTTCGGGGGCTTTCTTGAAGTATTCGCGGGAGATTTCTTTGAGTGGCAGGAAGCCGTGGCGCTCAGAGCCGAAATCGACAAAGGCAGCCTCAAGGCTTGGTTCGATGCGAGTAATCCGGCCTTTATAGATGTTGGCCTTCTTCTGCTCGCGTGCACCGGATTCGATGTCCAGGTCGTAGAGGCGCTGGCCATCTACCAGTGCAACACGCAACTCTTCGGGTTGAGTTGCGTTAATCAGCATTCTTTTCATGTAGTACCGTCGGTTTCCGGGCTGCCGGAAACGGCGTTCGGCACACACGACTTCTCACGGTCGGTGTCAGGTGCGTCGGGAGTGGTTGGCCATTCCCGTGTCCAGCGAAGTCTGGCCAATGAGGGCCTTCATCGCGACGTACGCGTCCTGCTTGCTGTGGCTACTAAGCACTCAGTCAGGAGGAGGAATCAACCAGCGGCTGTGGACGAGATGAAGCGTCTTGATGAAAGCCTGTTGCTACACAGTCCAGCGGTTGTGCATCTCCACCCTACACGTATCCCTGATAATTCGGGTGCTGCCGCGCGCAGAATCCGCAGCGGGTTGGCATTTACCGTGAGCTCCGAAAGGGGAGGTCACGCATCATGGCTAATTTAGGCGTTGTTTCCGAAGCGTTCGCTCGGGGTCATTCGCAGCTGACTGCACTTTGTGAACTGGCCGTGAATATGGCTCGCAGAACGAGTGAAATACTCTGTTATGCGGCGTGATTCAGGCCTCATGTCACCTGCGCTCGTTACACCTGCAAACTCCACCGTTACGTAGCGAACGCTGCGTAGGACGGCCTCGCGTCCTGGTGAATTGCGTTGGTCAGGGCCGGTTTTTGACTGATGGTCCTCTGCCCAGGCCGCTTTTGGCGGCGTTCGCGACTATAGCAGTAATGATTAAGTGCTTCAATTCCATAAAAAATTGTTATCATCCGCGGCATGACGACGACTACCCCCCCGACTCCAAGCGTACAACTGCTTGAGGTCTCGCCGGAATATGCCGGCCAACGTATTGATAACTTCCTCCTCGCCCGGCTCAAAGGCGTGCCCAAGACCTTGATTTACCGCATTTTGCGCAAAGGCGAAGTGCGGGTGAACAAGGGGCGGATCAAGCCCGAGTACAAGCTGCAGGCGGGCGATATCGTGCGCGTGCCGCCGGTGCGTGTGCCTGAACGCGACGAGCCGGTGCCATTGGCACAAGGCCTGCTGCAGCGGCTCGAGGCCTCGATTGTCTTCGAAGACAAGGCGCTGATCGTGATCAACAAGCCTTGCGGCATCGCCGTTCACGGTGGCAGCGGCTTGAATTACGGAGTGATCGAAGCCTTTCGTCAGTTGCGTCCCGATTGCAAGGAACTCGAACTGGTTCATCGTCTCGACCGTGATACCTCCGGCCTGCTGATGATCGCCAAGAAGCGCAGCATGTTGCGTCACTTGCACACGGCCTTGCGCGGTGATGGCGTCGATAAACGCTATATGGCGCTGGTTCGCGGTAACTGGGCGAGTTCGATCAAGCAAGTCCGTGCATCGCTGGGCAAGAGCAATCTGCGCTCTGGCGAGCGCATGGTCGAGGTCGATGAGGAGGAGGGCAAGGAGTCTGTGACCGTGTTCAAGGTCCTGCGTCGTTTTGGCGACTTTGCCACGCTGATTGAAGCCAAACCGATCACCGGCCGTACACACCAGATCCGCGTTCACACGTTGCACGCCGGGCACTGCATTGCCGGCGACACAAAATACGGCGACGACGATTTCAGTAAGGAAATCCGCGATCTGGGCGGCAAGCGCCTGTTTCTGCACGCCTACATGTTGACCGTGCCGCTGCCCGATGGTGGTGAGCTGAAACTACAGGCACCCGTAGACGAAATGTGGGCCAAGACCGTGGAGCGATTGAGTGCGCCCATCTGATTACAAACTGCTGATTTTTGATTGGGATGGCACGCTGGCCGATTCCATCGGCCGGATTGTCGAAGCGATGCATGTAGCGTCCGAGCGATCCGGTTTTCCATTGTGCGATGACTTTTCGGTCAAGGGCATTATTGGTCTGGGGTTGCCCGAGGCGATTCGCACGTTGTATCCGCAGATCGGTGATGACGAGCTCATCGCGTTTCGTCAGCACTATGCCGATCACTACATCGCATCGGAGGCGGTGCCTTCGCCGCTGTTCGAGGGGGTTGTCGAATCGATGGCCGCGTTTCGTGACGAGGGTTATCACTTGGCGGTGGCGACCGGCAAAGCCCGTCGCGGGCTGGACCGGGTGCTCAAGGCGCATGGCTGGGAAGACTATTTCGATATCACCCGTGCGGCGGATGAAACTGCCAGCAAGCCGCATCCTCTGATGCTGGAAGAAATCCTCGCTCATTGTGGTGTTTCTGCGCAGAAGGCGCTGATGGTCGGGGATTCGTCCTTTGACCTTCAAATGGCGCGCAATGCCGGCATGGATTCGGTTGCGGTGAGTTATGGCGCTCAATCCATCGAGGCGTTGAAGGTGTTCGAGCCGCGACTGTCGATTGACCGTTTTTGCGAATTGCACGCCTGGCTTCGTCAGGCTTAATACGTTTTTGCTGAGGTAGATCGCATGACCGACGAATGGAAAGCGCCCGCCAAGGCGAGCGCTGATGGCGGTGACGATAAAAGCTGGAAGCTGCTGGAAAAGACCCTGCTGGCCAGCGTGCAGGAGCAGCGCCGGTCCCGTCGCTGGGGGATATTTTTCAAGCTGCTGACCTTTGTGTACCTGTTTGGTGCATTGGCACTGTTTTCGCCGCTGATGGACATGGAAAAAGCGGCCACTCGCAGTGGTAACTACACCGCGCTGATCGATGTGACGGGCGTGATCGCCGACAAAGAACCCGCCAGCGCTGACAATATCGTTGGCAGCCTGCGTGCGGCCTTCGAGGATGAAAAGGTCAAGGGTGTGATTCTGCGCATCAACAGCCCGGGCGGCAGTCCGGTGCAGTCAGGCTATGTCTATGACGAGATCCGTCGCCTGCGCGCTCTGCATCCGCAGATCAAGCTGTACGCGGTCATTTCCGATCTGGGGGCTTCCGGGGCGTATTACATCGCCAGTGCAGCCGATCAGATCTATGCGGACAAGGCGAGTCTTGTGGGCTCCATCGGTGTGACGGCGGCCGGTTATGGCTTTGTCGGTACCATGGAGAAGTTGGGTGTCGAGCGTCGCACCTACACCTCGGGCGAGCACAAATCGTTCCTGGATCCGTTCCAGCCGCAGAAGCCGGAAGAAACCGCCTTCTGGCAAGGTGTCCTCGATACGACTCATCACCAGTTCATCAACAGCGTCAAGCAGGGTCGTGGCGATCGCTTGAAGGATAAGGATCATCCGGAGTTGTTCTCCGGCCTGGTGTGGTCTGGCGAGCAGGCTCTGCCATTGGGGCTCATTGACGGGATGGGCAATGCCAGTTCGGTCGCTCGAGATGTAGTCGGCGAGAAAGAGTTGGTGGACTTTACCGTTCAGGAGTCGCCATTCGATCGCTTCTCGAAAAAACTCGGTGCCAGTGTGGCTGAGCATTTGGCGATGTGGATGGGGTTTAACGGTCCGTCGCTGCGCTGATACGTTTCCAAGGTCAAAAGATCGCAGCCTTCGGCAGCTCCTGCTCCCTGCAGGAACTGCCGAAGGCTGCGATCTTTTGCGTTCAGGGGATTTGCACGCCTTCAGCCAACAGCATATCGATCAGTCGGATCAGTGGCAGGCCGACCAGGCTGGTGGCATCAGGTCCTTCGGTGCTTTGAAACAGGCTGACACCCAGCCCTTCGGCCTTGAAGCTGCCAGCGCAGTCGTAGGGTTCCTCTATGCGCAGGTAGCGCTCGATACGTGCGGTCTCGAGGGTGCGCATGTGGACGGTAAATGGAACGCAGTCGACCTGGCAGTGGCCGGTCTGGCTGTTCAGCAGCGCCAGCCCGGTCAGAAACGTCACGCTGGCGCCGCTTGAGGCTTGCAGCTGCTCCCGGGCTTTTTCAAAGGTGTGGGGCTTTCCGATAATCCTGTCACCGAGCACGGCGACCTGGTCGGAACCGATAATCAGATGAGCGGTATGGCTGGTCGCCAAGGCGCGTGCCTTTTCTTCGGCCAGGCGTTTGACCAGCTCTATCGCGGGCTCGTCGGGGCGATGGCTCTCGTCGATATTCGGCGAGCTGCAGGTGAATGGCAGCTGCAAGCGGGTGAGCAATTCCCGGCGATAGGCTGAGCTGGAAGCGAGTAATAAAGGCAGCATGCGCAACTCCAAATGGCAGTCGTGAATTCTAGCGGCGCTTCCAAGTGACGGACAGGGCTGAATTTCCTTTGACATGGCCGGGTGCATCCCTATAATGCTGCGCCTATGTTGAATGACCCGATTCCACCTCACGTTGACCCGCGCAAATTGGCTGATCGTGGCACCACCCTTCAAGGTGAAATGCTGCTGGCCGATTTGGAGAGACTCTGCGACCCGCTTTCCGACAATGTCGGTACGGTGCAGGCTAAATTCGTTTTTGAGCGAGATGAACGTAAATCTGTGGTCATCCACAGCTTTATCGACACTGAGGTCAAAATGGTTTGCCAGCGTTGTCTTGAGCTGGTCACCCTGCCGATCCATAGCGAATGCAGTTACGCTGTGGTAAAGGAGGGTGCGAATACCCAGTCGTTGCCGAAAGGTTATGACGTGCTGGAACTGGGCGAAGATCCTTTGGATCTGCAGTCACTGATCGAGGAGGAGCTTCTGCTTGCCTTGCCCATTGTGCCTGCTCATCATCCGGAAGAATGCCAGCAGCCGGCGGGTCTCGATGAGCCCGAACCGAGCGAGGACGAGGTAACGCGGTCCAACCCGTTCAGTGTATTGGCGCAGTTAAAGCGTGACCCAAACGTTTAGGAGTTAATCAATTATGGCTGTTCAGCAGAACAAAAAATCCCGCTCTGCCCGTGACATGCGCCGTTCGCACGACGCTCTCGAGGCTAGCACCCTGTCTGTAGAAAAAACCACCGGTGAAGTTCACCTGCGTCACCACGTATCGCCAGAAGGCGTATACCGTGGTCGTAAAGTGATCGACAAGGGCGCTGACGAGTAATCACTTGTCTGCTCAAGTCATCGCGATTGACGCAATGGGCGGGGACTTCGGTCCCCGCAGCATTGTTCAAGCCAGCTTCGCTTGCCTGGCTGCTACCCCCTCGCTTCACCTGACCCTCGTCGGTCAACCCTCCCTACTTGAAGAACTGATCGCTGGCCATTCGGCTGTGGATCGCGCACGCCTGTCGATTGCTCCGGCGTCCGAAGTCATCACCATGGATGAAAAACCTGCCCAGGCCCTGCGAGGCAAGCCCGACTCCTCCATGCGCGTGGCGCTTGAGTTGCTGCGCGACGCCAAGGTTCAGGCCTGTGTCAGTGCCGGCAATACGGGAGCGTTGATGGCGCTGTCGCGTTTTGTGCTCAAGACCTTGCCGGGCATTGATCGGCCGGCCATGGTGGCGGCGATTCCGACGCAGAAGGGTTACTGCCAGTTGCTCGATCTGGGTGCCAACGTCGATTGCAGTGCAGAGCATCTGTTGCAGTTTGCGGTGATGGGCTCGGTCGCGGCCGAAACTCTGGGGATAGTTCGCCCGCGCGTGGCCTTGCTGAACATCGGCACCGAGGA
This sequence comes from Pseudomonas sp. P1.8, assembly GCF_001269805.1. Lineage (NCBI taxonomy): Bacteria > Pseudomonadati > Pseudomonadota > Gammaproteobacteria > Pseudomonadales > Pseudomonadaceae > Pseudomonas > Pseudomonas sp. P1.8. The sequence goes on along the minus strand of NZ_LHVM01000019.1, from coordinate 153,411 downwards.
CATCAAGGGCAATCAGCAGGTCAAGCTGGCCGCGACGTTGTTACAGGCGGCCCGGGGTATCAATTACATCGGTTTTGTCGAAGGTGACGGTTTGTACCGAGGTGAAGCGGATGTGGTGGTGTGCGACGGATTTGTCGGCAATATCCTGCTCAAATCCAGTGAAGGCCTGGCAACCATGATTGCCGGGCGTATCGAGGCGTTGTTCAGGCAGAGTGTCGCATCGCGCATGGTCGGTGCTTTGGCGCTACCCCTGATGAAGCGTCTACAGGCTGATCTGGCGCCTGCGCGACACAATGGTGCGAGCTTTCTCGGTTTGCAGGGCATCGTCGTAAAAAGCCACGGATCTGCCGGGGTGCAGGGCTTTCAAAGCGCCATTCAGCGCGCACTGATCGAAATTCAGGAGAATCTGCCGGAGCGCATACACGGTCGTCTGGAGGATTTGTTGCTTTAGGCGTTTTCGTCGGACAATGCTTAAATGTGACCGCTCGGTTCGAGTGACCATCCAACTGTCAGTTTCTTGCGTCCCCTAAAGCGGGACGTCAACTCTCCGACGACAAGATCATTAGGGGCTTGTTACATGTCTGCTTCCCTCGCATTCGTCTTTCCAGGACAGGGTTCGCAGTCCCTCGGCATGCTGGCCGAGTTGGGCGCACAACATCCGGTTGTCCTCGAAACATTCAAAGAAGCTTCCGATGCTCTGGGTTACGACCTGTGGGCACTGACCCAGCAAGGGCCGGAAGAGCAACTCAATCAAACCGATAAAACCCAGCCGGCCATTCTGACTGCCTCCATCGCTCTGTGGCGTCTGTGGCTGGCCGAAGGCGGTGCGCATCCGGCGTACGTTGCCGGCCACAGCCTGGGTGAATACAGCGCGCTGGTTGCGGCAGGCAGTCTGAGTCTGGGCGATGCCGTGAAACTGGTCGAGCGTCGTGGTCAGTTGATGCAGGAAGCCGTTCCGGCCGGGCAGGGCGGTATGGCCGCGATCCTCGGTCTGGACGATGCTGACGTGCTGGCTGCCTGTTCCGAAGCGGCGCAAGGCGAAGTAGTCAGCGCGGTCAACTTCAACTCTCCGGGCCAGGTCGTCATTGCTGGTGCCAAGGCGGCGGTCGAGCGCGCCATCGAGGGCTGCAAGGCTCGTGGTGCAAAGCGCGCCATGCCGTTGCCGGTCAGCGTGCCGTCCCACTGCGAGCTGATGCGTCCGGCCGCTGAGCGTTTCGCTGAGTCGATCGCCGCGATCGACTGGCAGGTACCGCAAATTCCTGTGGTGCAGAACGTCAGTGCCGATGTTCCGGCTGATCTGGAAATCCTCAAGCGCGATTTGCTTGAGCAGCTCTACAAGCCAGTACGCTGGGTTGAATCGGTCCAGGCGCTGGCCGCCAAGGGCGCGACCCAGCTGGTCGAATGCGGTCCGGGCAAAGTGCTGGCCGGTCTGAACAAGCGCTGCGCTGAAGGCGTGTCGACATCCAACCTCAATACCCCAGACGCTTTCGCTGCCGCTCGTGCGGCGTTGGCCTGAATCAGGAGAAACTTGCATGAGTCTGCAAGGTAAAGTTGCACTGGTCACCGGTGCAAGCCGTGGCATTGGCCAGGCTATCGCCCTGGAACTGGGTCGTCAGGGCGCTATCGTGATCGGTACCGCGACCTCCGCCTCGGGCGCTGAGCGAATTGCTGCCACCCTGAAAGAAAACGGTGTTCAAGGCACCGGGCTGGAACTCAATGTCACCAGCGACGAGTCCGTGGCAAGTGTCCTGGCAAGCATTCAGGCGCAGTATGGTGCGCCGGCGATCCTGGTCAATAATGCCGGTATCACCCGCGATAATCTGATGATGCGCATGAAAGACGACGAGTGGCATGACGTTGTCGATACCAACCTGAACAGTCTGTTCCGCCTGTCCAAGGGCGTTTTGCGCGGCATGACCAAGGCTCGTTGGGGTCGAATTATCAGTATTGGCTCGGTTGTGGGTGCCATGGGCAACGCAGGCCAAGTAAACTACGCTGCCGCCAAGGCTGGTCTGGAAGGTTTCAGCCGTGCACTGGCGCGTGAAGTCGGTTCGCGTTCGATTACGGTAAACTCGGTGGCCCCTGGGTTCATCGACACCGATATGACCCGTGAACTGCCTGAGGCGCAGCGTGAAGCCTTGCAAACGCAGATTCCTCTGGGTCGTCTGGGTCAAGCTCAAGAGATCGCGTCCGTGGTCGCTTTTCTTGCGTCGGACGGTGCGGCTTACGTGACTGGGGCTACAATCCCGGTGAACGGCGGGATGTACATGTAATTCAAATGTGACGGATTGCTTCAAAAAAATGTCATACGAGCTGTCTAAAATCCGTTATAAAGCTGCAATCTATTTATAGGCAGTGGGTCACCGGGTCTGAGGAGTGAAGCTTTCAGTTGAAAAGCTGAAAAGCCTTTCTATACACTTACCCACTGGCCAGCTGCCTGAATTTGTCCATTAGGAGTGAAAACAAGGTATGAGCACCATCGAAGAGCGCGTCAAGAAAATCGTTGCTGAGCAACTGGGCGTTAAAGAAGAAGAAGTGGTCAACACTGCTTCCTTCGTTGAAGACCTGGGTGCCGACTCCCTTGACACCGTTGAGCTGGTGATGGCTCTGGAAGAGGAATTCGAGACCGAAATCCCTGACGAAGAAGCTGAGAAGATCACTACTGTACAAGCTGCAATCGACTACGTTACTAGCCACCAGGCGTAATAGTTTGTAATCGTTGCTCGCTGTCATGGAAAAACCGCACTGCCATCATGGCGTGCGGTTTTTTCTTTAGGCCTGATGCAAAGTCGTCATTTGAAAAAGGAGAGTGCTGTGTCGCGTAGACGCGTCGTAGTCACCGGTATGGGTATGTTGTCGCCACTGGGCACGGATGTGCCGAGCAGCTGGCAGGGCATTCTGGCTGGCCGCAGTGGCATTGGTCTGATCGAACACACCGACCTTTCTGCCTATTCCACCCGTTTTGGCGGCTCGGTAAAGGGCTTCAATGTCGAGGAATACCTGTCAGTCAAGGAAGCGCGCAAGCTCGACCTGTTTATCCAGTACGGTCTGGCCGCAGGGTTTCAGGCGGTGCGCAACGCCGGTCTGGAAGTCACTGACGCCAACCGTGAGCGTATCGGCGTGGCCATGGGTTCGGGTATTGGCGGCTTGACCAATATCGAAGAAACCGCCCGCACGCTGCACGAAACCGGTCCACGACGGATTTCTCCGTTTTTCGTGCCGGGTTCGATCATTAATATGATTTCCGGTTTCCTGTCCATTCACCTCGGTGCACAGGGACCTAACTACGCCATCGCCACCGCGTGCACCACCGGTACGCACTGCATCGGCATGGCAGCCCGCAACATCATGTACGACGAAGCCGACGTGATGATTGCCGGCGGTGCCGAAATGGCCGCTTGCGGCCTGGGCATGGGCGGCTTCGGTGCCTCCCGCGCATTGTCGACCCGCAACGACGAGCCGACCCGTGCCAGCCGTCCATGGGACAAGGGCCGTGACGGCTTCGTTTTGTCCGATGGCGCCGGTGCGCTGGTCCTCGAAGAGCTGGAACACGCCAAGGCTCGCGGTGCGACCATTTATGCCGAGCTGATCGGTTTCGGCACCAGTGGCGACGCTTACCACATGACGTCGCCACCGGCCGATGGCGCTGGCGCTGCACGCTGCATCACCAACGCCCTGCGCGATGCGAAGATCAACAGCGATCAGGTCCAGTACATCAATGCCCACGGCACCTCGACCCCGGCCGGCGACCTCGCCGAAGCCTGTGCGATCAAGTCGGTGTTCGGCGATCACGCCTACAAGCTGGCGGTCAGTTCGACCAAGTCCATGACCGGTCACCTGTTGGGTGCGGCGGGCGCGGTCGAGGCGATCTTCAGCGTGCTGGCAATCAACAGCCAGGTAGCGCCGCCGACCATCAACCTCGATGAGCCGGATGAAGGCTGCGATCTCGATTTCGTGCCGCACACTGCGCGCAACATGGACATCGATGTGGTCGTCTCCAACTCCTTCGGGTTTGGCGGGACCAACGGCTCGCTGGTGTTCCGCCGGTTCGCAGGCTGATGGATAGCTGGGTCGACGGTCAACCGGCTGACGCTCTGTCGCTGAAGGATCGTGGCCTGGCTTACGGCGATGGTCTGTTTGAGACCATCGCTGTGCGAAATGGCGTTCCGCTGCTGCTGGATCGTCATCTGGCGCGTTTGGCTGGTGGTTGCCAGCGATTGGCAATCAACCTTGATCATGGGGTCATGGTCACCGAGCTGCTGAATTATGCCGCGAAGCTGGACGAAGGTGTGCTCAAGCTGATCGTCACACGCGGTGATAGCTTACGCGGCTATGCCTTCGATCCCTCCGCGCCGGCGCGACGTATTTTGTCGGGTAACCCGCCAGCGGCCTATCCCGCCGCCCATGCCGAGCAAGGGGTGCGGCTGTTCCCTTGTGCCACACGACTTTCCGAACAGCCTCTGCTCGCTGGCCTCAAGCATTTGAATCGCCTGGAGCAGGTCCTTGCTCGCGCTGAGTGGCAGGACACCGAGCATGCGGAAGGCTTGATGCTTGATCAAGCCGGGCGCGTGATCGAAGGCGTATTCAGCAATCTGTTCCTGGTGCGCAATGGCGTGCTGATCACGGCGGATCTCAAGCGCTGTGGCGTCGCCGGGGTGATGCGTGATGAAGTTTTATTTCAAGCCAAGTCATCGGGTATCCCCACACAAATTACCGATATCCCCCTCGAACAGCTGCAATGGGTTGACGAGGTCTTTGTCTGCAACAGCGTTTATGGCATTTGGCCGGTGCGCTCTTATGCAGCACTGAGCTGGCCGGTTGGGCCGCTCACCCGTAAACTCCAAACCATTGCCAATGAGCTACTGGATGCTTGATACGTGAGACGTAAACTCTTGCTGCTGCTGGAAACCGGACTGGTTCTGGCGGGGCTGATGTTGGGCGCTTCTGCCTGGAAAATTCATTCAGCATTGGTGCAGCCGCTGAATATCACTCAGGAAAAACTGTTGGAGGTGCCCAAGGGCACTACTCCGAATCGTACGTTCCTTAAAATGGAAGCCGACGGCGTCATCAAGGACGCGTTCTGGCTGCGCGTCTATTGGCGCTTCAATCTACCCAAACAACCTCTGCACAGCGGCGAATACCGCATGCTTCCCGGCATGACGGTCGAAGGGCTGATCGACCTGTGGAAGCGAGCAGAGATGGTTCAGTACAGCCTGACCCTGGTCGAAGGCTGGAATTTTCATCAAGTCCGTGCGGCACTGGCCAAGGACGAAAAGTTGGAGCAGACCCTTGAGGGCTTGAGCGACAGCCAGGTCATGGACAAGCTTGGCCATACCGGGATTTTTCCGGAAGGGCGATTCTTCCCTGACACCTATCGTTTCGTGCGCGGCATGTCCGATGTCGAGCTGCTGAAAATTGCCTATGATCGCCTCAACGATGTGCTTGCCAAGGAGTGGGCGCAACGATCGGCTGACGTGCCGTACACTGAGCCCTATCAGGCGCTGATCATGGCTTCGCTGGTAGAAAAGGAAACCGGTGTGCCGCAGGAGCGTGGGCAGATAGCCGGCGTGTTTGTGCGGCGGATGGCAATGGGCATGTTGCTGCAGACCGACCCGACGGTGATCTATGGCCTCGGTGACCGTTACAGCGGCAAGTTGACCCGGGCACATCTGCGGGAAGCCACGCCCTACAACACTTACATGATCGCTGGCCTGCCGCCGACCCCGATTGCCATGGTCGGTCGCGAAGCGATCCATGCGGCGCTCAATCCGGTGGAGGGCAGCAGTCTGTATTTCGTGGCGCGCGGTGATGGCAGCCATGTGTTCTCCGATGATCTGGATGCGCACAACAATGCGGTGCGTGAGTACCAGATCAAGCGTCGCGCCGACTACCGCTCCAGTCCGGCGCCGATCTCCGCGCCCGAGACGCCGGTGGATGAAGCTGCCGAACCGGAGACTGAGGAAATCGAGGCACCGATCCCCGACGCGTCACCGAACGGCGCTCCCGACACTTTGCCTCAGGTGCCGCCGCAAGAACCTGCGCCTGTACCTGCACCGGATGCACCGGTTCTTGATGCAACCGCACCGCAAAGCTCGCAATGACTCTGACTAAGGACTGCCTGTGACTGGCTTGTTTATTACGCTGGAAGGCCCTGAAGGCGCCGGCAAGAGCACCAACCGCGAATACCTTGCCGAGCGTTTGCGCGCCGCCGGTATCGAGGTGGTGTTGACCCGCGAGCCGGGTGGAACGCCACTGGCCGAGCGCATCCGCGAAGTGCTGTTGGCGCCGGTCGATGAAGTCATGAACCCGGATACCGAATTGCTGCTGGTGTTCGCTGCACGAGCCCAGCATCTGGCCGAGGTGATTCGCCCGGCCTTGTCCCGTGGTGCGGTGGTTTTGTGTGATCGTTTTACCGATTCGACTTATGCCTATCAGGGCGGTGGTCGCGGTTTGTCGCTCGAGCGCATTGCCACCCTGGAGACCTTTGTTCAGGGCGATCTGCGCCCGGACCTGACGCTGATTTTCGATTTGCCCGTGGAAGTAGGCCTTGCCCGCGCCAGTGCTCGCGGTCGCCTGGATCGCTTCGAACTCGAAGGCCGGACCTTTTTCGATGCCGTGCGCAGTGCCTTCCTCAAGCGAGCCGAAGCGGATCCGGCGCGCTATGTTCTGGTTGACGCTGCACAACCGTTGACGCAGGTTCAGCAGTCGCTGGATGCACTGTTGCCGCGTTTGCTGGAGCTAACCCGTGGCTGAGGCCTATCCGTGGCAGGACAGTCTGTGGCAGCAACTGGCCGGTCGTGCCCAGCATGCCCACGCCTATCTGTTGCACGGTCCGGCCGGTATCGGCAAACGGGCGCTGGCTGAACGCTTAATGGCCAGACTGCTGTGTCAGCGTCCCGCTGGGCTTGAGGCCTGTGGCGAATGCAAATCCTGCCTGTTGCTGAAGGCGGGTAGTCATCCGGACAACTATATTCTGGAACCGGAAGAGGCCGACAAGGCGATCAAGGTCGATCAGGTTCGGGACCTGGTCAGCTTCGTTGTGCAGACTGCGCAACTGGGTGGGCGCAAAGTGGTGCTGATCGAGCCGGTCGAATCGATGAATATCAATGCCGCCAACGCCTTGCTGAAAAGCCTTGAAGAGCCTTCCGGCAATACCGTTCTGTTACTGGTCAGTCACCAGCCAAGCCGCCTGTTGCCGACCGTCAAGAGCCGATGCGTGCAGCAGGCCTGCCCGTTGCCGAGTGAGGCCATGAGTCAAGCCTGGCTGGCGAAGGCCTTGCCGGACTGCACAGAAGAGGAGCGTGCTGAACTGCTGACCCTGGCGGCGGGCTCGCCGCTGGCTGCGGTCACTTTGCAGGCTCAGGGCGTTCGCGATCAGCGGGCCCAAGTCGTTGAGGGGGTAAAAAAGCTGCTCAAGCAGCAACAATCGCCAACGCAACTGGCTGAAGGCTGGAATGCGATTCCGTTGCTTTTGTTGTTTGACTGGTTCTGCGATTGGTCCAGCCTGATCCTGCGCTATCAGCTGACTCAGGATGAGGGCGGGCTGGGGCTGACCGATATGCGCAAGGTCATTCAGTATCTGGCGCAGAAAACCGCTCAGGACAAAGTCTTGAATATTCAGGACTGGATCCTCTCCCAGCGCCAGAAAGTATTGAGCAAAGCGAACCTTAATCGGGTTTTGTTGCTGGAAGCCTTGCTGGTGCAATGGGCGTCCTTGCCCGCCCAGCGATGACTGTCCGGGCCTAGACTTAAAGCACTGGTAAATCCTGTTGTCCCACTCATTCGATGTAAGTTGCGGCCCTTTTATGCTCGTAGATTCCCATTGCCACCTCGATCGCCTTGACCTGACTGCCCACGACGGTTCACTGGATGCCGCACTCGATGCCGCTCGCCAGCGCGGAGTCGGGCACTTTCTGTGCATCGGTATCAGTGCTGACAATGCTGCCGACGTTAAAGCCCTGGCCGAGCGTTATGACGACGTCGATTGTTCGGTTGGCGTACATCCTCTGGATGTTCAACCGAGCGCCGCACCAGCCCTCGACTGGCTGTTGCATGAGCTAAATCACCCGCGTGTGGTGGCGATTGGCGAAACTGGCCTGGACTATCACTACGAGCCGGAAGCGGCAGTGTTGCAGCAGGAATCCTTTCGCCTGCACCTGCAAGCGGCGCAGCAGACGGGCAAGCCGGTGATCATCCACACCCGTGGCGCCCGTGCCGATACCCTGGATCTGCTACGTGACGCAGCACTGCCCCAGGCAGGCGTGCTGCATTGCTTCACCGAAGACTGGGAGATGGCGAGGGCTGCGCTGGACATGGGGTACTACATTTCCCTGTCCGGAATTGTCACTTTTCGCAATGCCGACGCCTTGCGCGATGTGGCCAGCAAAGTGCCTGCCGACCGGTTGCTGGTGGAAACCGATTCGCCGTACCTGGCGCCGATCCCCTATCGCGGCAAGCCGAACCTGCCGCAGTACGTGCGTGAAGTAGCGGAATTTCTGGCAATGTTGCGGGGTGAGTCCTACGAGCGATTTGCTGAGCAGACCACAGAGAACTTTAAGCGATTGTTTCCCTTGGCGCATGTCAGGGGTTTGGCGTAACGCCGGAAAAGTTCGCAGCCTGCGGCAGCTCCTACGGGGCTTTTGCGCCTGAATCGCAGGCAAAAAAAACCCGGGTTCTGGGGGGTGAATCCGGGTTAAGACCATTAGGAGTAAAACAATGGCACGCGGTCCGTTGGTACCAATATCGGCATGACACTTGGGGGAGATGTCCCGCCGACAGTTCAAGTATTGATCAGGATTGCATCTCGTCCAGTTTGATGTCCGGGATTTTTAAACAAATTTGGAATACCGCCGCTTCGGAAGAGTTCTCATCAACCCGGCGGCGTGCACAGAATGACCAGAAAGCGCAGATATGGTCGGATGATCCGTGCATTTTTACGCAAGTTAGGCATAATACGCGGCTTCGATTTTTGACCCGAACAGACCTTTTCTTATGCATAAAGAACCCCGTAAGGTCCGTGAGTTTCGTCGCCGCGAGCAAGAAATTCTCGATACCGCGCTCAAGCTGTTCCTCGAACAAGGTGAAGACAGTGTCACCGTCGAGATGATTGCTGATGCTGTCGGTATCGGCAAAGGCACGATCTACAAGCACTTCAAATCCAAGGCTGAAATCTATTTGCGCCTGATGCTCGATTACGAGCGTGATTTGAACGAGCTCTTGCATTCCGCTGACGTCGACAAGGACAAGGAAGCCCTGTCTCGCGCGTATTTTGAGTTCCGCATGCGCGATCCTCAGCGCTATCGCCTGTTCGATCGCCTGGAAGAAAAGGTGGTCAAGGGCAATCAGGTCCCGGAGATGATCGAGGAGCTGCACAAGATTCGCGCCTCGAACTTCGAACGCCTGACATTGCTGATCAAGGGGAGGATCAGCGAAGGCAAGCTTGAGGACGTCCCACCTTACTTCCATTACTGCGCATCCTGGGCGCTGGTGCACGGCGCCGTGGCGCTGTATCACTCGCCATTCTGGAGCAACGTGCTGGAAGATCAGGAAGGTTTCTTCCAGTTTCTGATGGACATCGGCGTACGCATGGGCAACAAGCGCAAGCGCGACAGCGATACCCCGAGCAGCTGAGCCATTCAGCCACCTTATTGCGCCATGATTTCGCTACAGGGTGACGTGCGCAGGAATATACTCAGGTGTAGGACTTGCTAAAACTTGATTTCTAGGTCAAGTTTTAGCGGCCCCAAATAGTCTTCCACCGGAGAAATCATGATCGTTGACCGTCAAGGCAGGCGTTTTCGCAATCTGCGCATCAGCCTGACCTCAGCCTGCAATTATGCTTGTACCTATTGCGTGCCTAACGGCAAGCGGTTGGTGGCTGCGCAGGATGAATTGTCGGCCGAAGCCATGGCCCGCGGTGTGGCATATCTGATCGAAGCCGCCGGCATCGAGCGTTTGCGCATCACCGGTGGCGAGCCGCTGGTCAGCCCGAAACTCGAAGCGTTCATGACGGCGGTTGGGCAGATGGGGCTGGAAGACATCAGCCTGACCACCAATGGGCAGCTTCTGGCGAAGAAACTGCCCTTGCTGGTGGATGCCGGCATCCGGCGTATCAACGTTTCCCTCGATACCCTCGATGCCAGTGCGTTCCGCGGTATTGCCCGTGGCGGCGACCTGGCGACTGTGCTCGACGGTATGGACCAGGCCCACGCGGCCGGCCTCAAGATCAAGGTCAACATGGTGCCGTTGCGCGGTCAGAACCTCGACCAGGTGATGCCTCTGCTCGATTACTGTCTGGAGCGCGGTTATGAACTGCGATTCATCGAGCTCATGCGCATGGGGCACTTGGCCAGCGACTCCAATTCCTTTCTGCAACAGTTTGTCAGCCTCCAGCAATTGCTGAGCCTGATCGGCGAGCGTTACGAATATTTGCAAGCCGATGCACCGGTCGATGCAACCGCCGTGCGCTACGAAATTCCGGGGCTAGGGCATTTCGGCGTGATTGCCAACGAGAGCGTCCCGTTCTGCCGAACCTGTTCACGATTGCGCTTGTCCTCAACGGGGTGGCTGCATGGCTGCCTGTCATCGAGCAATCGGCATTACATCGGTGATCTCCTGGACAAGCCGCGCCACCAGGCACTGCCGGCCCTGCAGAGACTCTTGGTGAAAGCCTTGGGGGACAAGCAGGAAGTAGCGTTCTCTGGTGGCGCGACCGTAATGAAAATCATCGGCGGCTGATCTTTCCTCATCGCGAGCAGGCACGCTCCCACATTGAAATGCGATCCCCTGTGCGAGCCTGCTCGTAATGCGATCTGAGTGTTGGTGAGCGGGAGCTGGCGCGGAAGCTGCATCCCACGACCATTCGCCGGTTTTCCGTCACCGGCCCCTGGAGGATAGGATGCGTAGCCTGGTTTTGCTGCTGACCGTTATGGCGCTTGGTGGCTGCATGAACGTCAGCGATATGGCCGAAGGGACTCGTTACCATATGAGCGATGCAGGTTTGCTTGACCACAGCGACAGCCGTCGCGTGAACAACCTGCGCATTCAACCGGACTCGTTCGTCTACATTGCCCAGGGTGCGTTCATGCCGCCGGGCAGCACCGTTTACCCGCGCCCCAATGTGATTGCCGAAGTCGCCTTCGATGGCTTTGTTGAATACTTCCCGATGGTCCGTCGCGCCCGAGTTCCGGAAGGGCTTGACCAGGCCATGAGTGAAGCCCGTGCCGTCGGTGCTCACTACCTGCTCTACACCCGTTTTGCCAAGTCCGACGACCGCATCGGCAACTCGGACGAGTGGCTGGATCAGGAAGCGCTGGATCGCCTGGGCGTCGACAGCGGCGTGATTCAGATCATGTTGATCGAGACCAGCACCCAGTATTTGATTGATACTGCACATATCAAGAGTCGTGGCGGTTTGCTGACGTTCCACGACGAAAAACCCGAAGACCTGATGGGCCCGCCGTTGCAACAATACGCGCGCAGCCTGCTGGGGCTCAGCGACCAGTAAACCCAAGGAGAACACCATGAGTGACCCGCAAAAAGCCAACGACCTGCTGGGGCAAATCCCCAAGACCCAAGGCTTGCCGCCGGTCCACCTGTGGAACCCTGACTTCTGCGGCGATATCGACATGCGCATCGCCCGCGACGGCACCTGGTACTACCTGGGGACGCCGATCGGACGCAAGCCCATGGTCAAATTGTTCTCCACTATCATCCGCCGCGACGGCGATGATTATTTCCTTATCACCCCCGTAGAGAAGGTCGGCATCAAGGTCGACGATGCGCCGTTCGTGGCGGTTGCCGTTGACGTGGAGGGCGAGGGTGAGGCGCAACGCCTGCGCTTTACCACCAATGTTGACGAGACCGCAGAGGCTGGAGCCGAACACCCGATCCGCGTGGTGATCGACCCGGACACTCAAGAACCGGCGCCTTACGTTCATGTGCGAACCAATCTTGAAGCGCTGATTCACCGCAACGTGTTCTACCAGCTGGTGGAACTGGCGGTCAGTCGCGAGATCGACGGGAAGCGCTGGCTCGGTGTGTGGAGTGGCGGCGAGTTTTTCCGTATCGGCCTGGAGCCCTGAAAAGATTGACAGCCAATCATATGATGATTAGCGTTAGCCTTCATTGCGAACGGCTTTGAGGTGTCCATGTCCAGCAGCTTTCATGCGTCAACGGTCGATTGGCTGGGTTGCTGGATCGCCACCGGGCAGGTCAAACCGGGGCAATCCCTCAAAGTCGAGGCCGATCTCGGCGAGCAACTCGGCGTCAGTCGCACGGTCATCCGCGAAGCCATCAAGACGCTGGTCGCCAAAGGTATGCTTGAAGTCGGACCCAAGGTCGGCACGCGGGTTTTGCCGGTGCGCCGCTGGAATCTCTTCGATCCGCAGGTCGTCGGTTGGCTGTCTCGCAGCGGATTGCCGGAAAACTTCGTCGACGATTTGCTCGACCTGCGCCGCACCATCGAACCGATGGCGGTGCGTTGGGCGTGCGAGCGGGCCAATGGCGAGCAAGTCGACGCCATCCTGTTGGCTTACAACGCGTTGGAACGAGCGGTCGACAGCGGCATTGATTACAACCGCGCCGACCAGGTGTTTCACGAGTGCATCCTCGCCGCCAGCCACAATCAATTCATCGAACAAATGGTTCCCGCATTGGGAGCGCTGCTCGCTGTAGCGTTCGAAGTGTCCGCCGCCGACCCGGACGAATTACGCCGCACCTTACCCCTTCACAAAGACCTGGCCGAAGCCATTGCCGCACGGGATACGGCACGGGGCGTCTGGGCCTGCATGACCCTTATCGACAACGCCGACCTGGCGATCAAGCGTTACTACCCACAAGTCATGGCCGATAAAAAGGCCAGCTGACAACTGCAATAACGGTAGGAACTGGCGAGGGTGTATCAACCGCTGTGGCCTCGACTGACACACCATCCCTAGCGCTGCATAAAAACAAAAACAATACAGGAGGCTTCATGACGCTGACGGCGCTTACCGAGCATCGGGCGAAACTGGGTGAAGGCCCGTTCTGGGACGTTCCCGCACAGGCCCTGTACTGGGTGGATATCGCCGGCAAACAAGCCCTGCGCCTGATCGGTTCCAATGTGCAAATCTGGGAGATGCCCGAGCACGTGTCGGCGTTCATTCCCTGTGAAAGCGGTGATGCCCTTGTGACCTTGAGCAGCGGTGTCTATCGGCTTGACCTGGATTCACCAGGGCTGGAGCCGCGGCTCACGCTGTTCTGTATCGCCGATCCACAACCCGGCAATCGCGCCAACGAAGCCCGCTGCGATGCACAGGGCCGACTTTGGCTCGGCACCATGCAAAACAACATCGGCGTAAACGGTGAAGACCTGCCCGTCGTGAGGCGTACCGGCGGTTTGTTTCGCATTGATCCTGATGCCCGTGTGACACCGCTGCTGCGCGGACTGGGCATTCCCAACACGCTGCTATGGAGCGATGACGCCACTCAGGTGTATTTCGGCGACAGCTTCGATGGCACGTTGTATCGGCATTTCATTCGCACCGACGGCGTGCTCGATCCGTCTCAAGTCTGGTTCGGTCCCCATCAGCGCGGCGGTCCGGATGGCTCGGCGATGGATGCAGAAGGTTTCATCTGGAATGCGCGCTGGGACGGCGGTTGCTTGCTGAGGCTAACGCCAAGCGGCGCGGTTGATCGAGTGATCGAGTTGCCGGTCAGCCGTCCCACCAGTTGCGTATTCGGCGGTGAAGACTTGAAAACCCTGTTCATCACGAGCGCTGCCAGCCCACGGAACCACCCGTTGGATGGGGCGGTGTTATCGATTGCTATGGATATCGGCGGAAAACCCTGCACCCGATTTGCAGGTTTAGTCCCATAATATGGGATGCGAATATATATATTGAGATTTTCTGCGGGCCGGGTTTATAGTCGGCTCCACCAAGTACATGCACTCACACTTAAAAAAACAAAACAGGTGAAGTGATGCAGCGAAATTCCACCGCACGTCCGTGTGGAGTCAGTGCCTCAGAGCGCTTCCACGCTGAAGCGTTTGCGTTCTTGTCAGTTTCTACTTCTACGCCTTTCAACCGGACATCCACAGATGCCCGGTTTTCGTCATGCTTTCGAACAGGAGTCCTGATCCATGGCTGAACCCCTTACCCTGCCACCGGTGCCCGAGCCACCCAAAGGCGAACGCCTGAAAAATAAAGTCGTGCTGCTGACCGGCGCCGCCCAAGGTATTGGCGAGGCGATCGTCGCGGCCTTCGCGTCCCAGCAAGCCAAGCTGATCATCAGCGATATCCAGGCCGAGAAAGTCGAGAAAGTCGCGGCGCACTGGCGGGACCAAGGGGCGGATGTCGTGGCGATCAAGGCCGACGTGTCGTGCCAGCAGGATCTGCAGGCGATGGCCAGATTGGCGGTAGAGCGCCACGGGCGCATCGACGTGCTGGTCAATTGCGCCGGGGTCAACGTGTTCCGCGATCCGCTGGAGATGACCGAGGAAGACTGGCGCCGCTGCTTTGCCATTGACCTCGATGGTGCCTGGTATGGCTGCAAGGCAGTGTTGCCGCAGATGATCGAGCAAGGCATCGGCAGCATCATCAATATCGCTTCGACCCATTCCAGCCACATCATTCCCGGCTGCTTTCCGTATCCGGTGGCCAAGCATGGTTTGCTCGGCCTGACCCGCGCATTAGGCATCGAATACGCGCCCAAGGGCATTCGCGTCAACGCCATCGCGCCCGGCTACATTGAAACCCAATTGAACGTCGACTACTGGAACGGTTTTGCCGATCCGCATGCCGAGCGGCAACGCGCCTTTGACCTGCATCCGCCAAAACGCATCGGACAGCCGATCGAAGTGGCGATGACGGCAGTATTCCTGGCGAGCGATGAAGCGCCATTCATCAACGCCTCGTGCATCACTATCGATGGTGGTCGTTCGGTCATGTATCACGACTGAGTGTGCGAGGTTTGAGGCGCAGAACGACGCCTGAAATCCAATCATCATACGATATGACTTTTGGCCGTGCCGCCTTTTACCGTTTTATGGCTTTCCAAGAATGCTCAACAAAAACAACAAGGAGTCAGCTTATGAATCGTCGTCGTGGGATCCGTTCCCTGTGCTGTGCCGCTTTGGCGGTCACCGCGGTCAGCCTCACCAGTACGTTGCTTGCGGCCGAGGAAGTGAAAATCGGTTTTCTGGTCAAACAAGCGGAAGAGCCCTGGTTCCAGACCGAATGGGCGTTCGCCGAAAAGGCCGGGAAGGAGAAGGGTTTCACCCTGATCAAGATCGCCGTGCCCGACGGCGAGAAAACCCTCTCGGCCATTGACAGCCTCGCGGCCAATGGCGCCAAAGGTTTCGTGATCTGTCCGCCGGACGTGTCCCTCGGCCCGGCGATCATGGCCAAAGCCAAGCTCAACGGGTTGAGAGTGATCGCCGTTGATGACCGTTTCGTCGATGCCAGCGGCAAGTTCATGGAAGACGTGCCGTACCTCGGCATGGCGGCGTTCGAAGTCGGCCAGAAACAAGGCAATGCCATGGCGACCGAAGCGAAGAAGCGCAATTGGGACTGGAAAGACACCTATGCGGTGATCAATACCTACAACGAACTCGATACCGGCAAAAAACGCACCGACGGGTCGGTGAAAGCGCTGGAAGATGCCGGTATGCCGAAGGATCACATTCTGTTCTCGGCCCTCAAAACCCTCGATGTGCCGGGCAGCATGGACGCCACCAATTCGGCGCTGGTGAAACTGCCGGGCGCGGCGAAGAACCTGATCATCGGCGGCATGAACGACAACACCGTGCTGGGCGGTGTGCGCGCCACTGAAAGCGCCGGTTTCGCCGCAGCCAACGTGATCGGTATCGGCATCAACGGCACCGACGCCATTGGTGAGCTGAAGAAACCTGTCAGCGGCTTCTACGGCTCGATGCTGCCGAGCCCGCATATCGAGGGCTACAACACGGCGAGCATGATGTACGAATGGGTCACCACCGGCAAAGAACCGGCGAAGTACACCGCGATGGACGACGTGACGCTGATCACCCGCGACAACTTCAAGCAGGAACTGGAAAAGATCGGCCTGTGGAATTGACGGTCATTGATTTCAGCGACGGCCTCGGCGACGGGGTTGTCTGATCTGAGTGAAGAGGTGGTTATGCACGCGCAAACAATCGAACACGAACAGAGCGCCAACGGCAGCTTGCGCTTCAACGCAATTGGCAAAACCTTTCCCGGCGTCAAGGCACTGGACGGCATCAGCTTCATCGCGCATCCGGGACAGGTTCACGCCTTGATGGGCGAGAACGGCGCCGGCAAGTCGACGCTGCTGAAAATCCTCGGTGGCGCCTATACGCCGAGCAGCGGCAGCCTGCAGATCGGCGCTCAGGTGATGGATTTCAAGTCCACTGCCGACAGCATCGGCAGCGGCGTCGCGGTGATTCACCAGGAACTGCACCTGGTACCGGAAATGACCGTGGCCGAGAACCTCTTTCTTGGCCACTTGCCCGCCAGTTTCGGCCTGATCAATCGCGGGCTTCTGCGTCAGCAGGCGTTGGCTTGCCTGAGGGGGCTGGCCGATGAAATCGACCCGCAGGAAAAAGTCGGGCGCCTGTCCCTCGGGCAACGGCAACTGGTGGAAATTGCCAAGGCGCTGTCCCGTGGTGCCCACGTGATTGCATTCGACGAACCCACCAGCAGCCTCTCGGCGCGGGAAATCGATCGCTTGATGGCGATCATCGGACGCCTGCGCGACGAAGGCAAAGTGGTGCTCTACGTGTCCCATCGCATGGAAGAAGTGTTCCGCATCTGCAATGCGGTGACGGTGTTCAAGGACGGCCGCTACGTGCGCACGTTCGAGGACATGAGCGAGCTGACTCACGATCAGCTGGTTACTTGCATGGTCGGGCGCGACATTCAGGACATCTACGATTATCGGCCTCGCCAACGCGGAGCGGTCGCGCTGAGGGTCGATGGTCTGCTCGGTCCAGGGCTGCGCGAGCCGGTGAGTTTCGACGTGCACAAAGGTGAAATTCTCGGGCTGTTCGGACTGGTCGGCGCGGGTCGTACAGAATTGTTGCGCCTACTCAGCGGACTGGAGCGCAACTCAGCCGGGCGCCTTGAACTGCGCGGTCATGAATTGAAGTTGCACTCGCCTAGGGATGCCATCGCTGCCGGGATTCTGCTGTGTCCGGAAGACCGCAAGAAAGAGGGCATCCTGCCGCTGGCCAGCGTTGCCGAGAACATCAACATCAGCGCGCGCGGCGCCCATTCCACCTTCGGCTGCCTGTTGCGCGGTCTGTGGGAAAAAGACAACGCCGACCAACAGATCCAGGCGCTGAAAGTGAAGACGCCTAATCCGGCGCAGAAAATCATGTACCTGTCCGGTGGCAATCAGCAGAAGGCGATTCTGGGCCGCTGGTTGTCGATGCCGATGAAAGTGCTGCTGCTCGACGAGCCGACACGCGGCATCGACATCGGTGCCAAGGCCGAGATCTACCAGATCATCCATAACCTGGCGGCCGACGGCATTGCGGTGATTGTGGTGTCGAGTGACCTGATGGAGGTCATGGGCATTTCCGACCGCATTCTGGTGCTGTGTGAAGGCGCGCTGCGTGGCGAACTGAGCCGCGAACAGGCCAATGAATCCAACCTGCTGCAACTGGCTTTGCCGCGCCAACGCGCCGACGGCGTGGCGAACTGAGAGGTGACTATGATGACAGCCCAAAACAACACTTTGCCGACCCAGCGCAAGCCTCTGGACCTGCGGCGTTTCCTCGATGACTGGGTGATGCTGCTGGCGGCGGTCGGCATCTTTGTCG
The DNA here is from genome assembly GCF_001269805.1 of Pseudomonas sp. P1.8. Classification (NCBI taxonomy): domain Bacteria; kingdom Pseudomonadati; phylum Pseudomonadota; class Gammaproteobacteria; order Pseudomonadales; family Pseudomonadaceae; genus Pseudomonas; species Pseudomonas sp. P1.8. Next base: position 135,608 of record NZ_LHVM01000019.1, on the reverse strand, counting down.
CCTGCACCTTGTTGATCGACAACTTTCTCTCGCCGCTGAACATGCGCGGTCTGGGCCTCGCGATTTCCACCACCGGCATCGCTGCGTGCACCATGTTGTATTGCCTGGCTTCCGGGCATTTCGACTTGTCTGTGGGCTCTGTGATTGCCTGCGCCGGCGTGGTTGCAGCGGTGGTGATGCGCGACACCGACAGTGTGTTTCTCGGCGTTTGTGCGGCGCTGGTGATGGGCCTGATCGTCGGACTGATCAACGGCATCGTCATCGCCAAATTGCGCGTCAATGCGCTGATCACCACACTGGCGACCATGCAGATCGTGCGTGGCCTGGCATATATCTTTGCCAACGGCAAAGCGGTGGGCGTGTCCCAGGAATCGTTCTTCGTTTTCGGCAACGGCCAGTTGTTTGGCGTGCCGGTGCCGATTCTGATCACCATCGTCTGCTTCCTGTTTTTCGGCTGGCTGCTGAACTACACGACCTACGGACGCAACACCATGGCCATCGGCGGCAATCAGGAAGCGGCATTGCTGGCCGGGGTCAACGTTGATTGGACCAAAATCATCATCTTCGCCGTGCATGGCGTGATCGGGGCGCTGGCCGGGGTGATTCTGGCCTCGCGCATGACCTCCGGCCAACCCATGATCGGCCAGGGTTTCGAACTGACTGTGATCTCGGCATGCGTGTTGGGCGGGGTGTCGCTGAGCGGCGGGATCGGCATGATTCGGCACGTGATAGCCGGGGTGTTGATTCTGGCGATCATCGAGAATGCGATGAACCTGAAGAACATCGACACGTTTTATCAGTATGTGATTCGGGGTTCTATTTTGCTGTTGGCGGTGGTGATTGACCGACTGAAACAACGCTGACATTCATTACATCTTCAGGAGCAAGCTTGCTCGCGATGGCGGACTGTCAGCCAACATTGATGTTGGGTGCGCCGGCCTCATCGCTAGCAGGCTAGCTCCCACTGTTTTTTTGTGTTGTTTAGATGTTCCGGGTTCGCCGTAAATCCCCTGAGGCAGCTAGCCTGCCAGCGATTGACCGTGTAACGGTCCCGGTTTTTTACTATCCCTTCCGTCACGTCCCTTAAATATTCCTTGCCCGTCCCAACCCGTTTCGGGTATCAATTTGTACATGATTAGACAGGTACGATTCGACAAGAAACAACGGGTGGTCGACGAACTCATCCGGCGCATCGAAAGCGGTCTCATGGAGGATGGCTTTCATTTGCCGGGTGAGCATCAGTTGGCTCAAGAATTCAAAGTCAGCCGAGGCACGCTGCGCGAAGCCTTGGCGGAGCTGAAACGGCGCAATTACATCGCGACGCAAAGCGGCGTCGGTTCCATCGTGACATTCGACGGTGTGGCGCTCGATCAACGTAGCGGCTGGGCCCAGGCGCTCGCGGATAGCGGAGCGCTGGTCAACACCGAAGTGCTGCGGCTGGAGGCCGTCACGCGTACTGATCTGCTGTCGCGTTTCGGCACTGACCAGTTCATCACCCTCGACCGTCGTCGGCGTTCAAACGAAGGCACGCTGGTCTCCCTTGAACGCTCCTTGATGCCCGCCACCGGAGGCCTGGAAAGCCTGCCGCGTGTCGGTCTGATCGACAATTCCCTGACCATCACCCTGGCTGCCTACGGCTATATCGGCGAACGAGGCGATCAGTGGATCGGCGCCGAACCGCTGAATGCCGAAGACGCCGAGTTGCTCGGGCGCCCGGTCGGCACGGTGTTCCTCAAAGCCTTGCGTACGACATACGATCGGCAGAACCGCTTCATGGAGCAGGTCGAAAGTCTGCTCGATCCGGTGCATTTTCGTTTGCACCTGCAATTTGGAAGTTTGCGATGACTGCGCTCAATCGTGCCTTGGGCGCGTTTTATGGACTGGCCCTGGGCGACGCCCTTGGCATGCCGACCCAATCCTTGAGCCGCACGCAGATCCAGTCGCGTTTCGGCAATATCACCGACCTCGAAGATGCCGGCCCCGATCAACCGATTGCTGCGAACATGCCCAAGGGCTCGATCACCGACGACACCGAACAAGCCATTCTGGTCGCTCAATTGCTGGTTGAGGGCGGGGGCAAGTTCGAACCGGCGGTGCTCGCGCAACGCTTGATCGAATGGGAAGCAGCCATGCAGGCCAAGGGCTCGCAGGATTTGCTGGGACCCTCGACCAAACGCGCCATCGAGATGATTCTTGCCGGGCACTCGCCGGAAGAGGCCGGGCGCTACGGCACCACCAACGGCGCGGCGATGCGCATCACACCGGTCGGGATCGCCGCCGATGTCGCCGATCCTCAGCGGTTTATCGCGGCTGTCGTGCAGGCTTGCCAGGTCACTCACAACACCACGCTGGGGATTTCCAGTGCAGCGGCGGTGGCGGCTGTGGTATCGGCTGGCATCAATGGCCTGGACCTTGGCGAGGCCTTGAACCTTGGTCAGCACATCGCCCAGCAGGCGGAAAACCATGGCCATTGGGTAGCCGGTGGGCGCATCGCGTCACGTATCAGTTGGGCCCGCAGCATCAGTGTCGACAGCGACCATCTGTTGCTTGCGGATTTGATGTACGACGTGATCGGCACGTCGGTGGCGTCCCAGGAATCGGTGGTGGTGTCGTTCGCCCTGGCCCAGCAAGTGGCCATCGGTGAAATGAGCGCCTTCGATGCGCTGTGCATGGCCGCCAGCCTGGGGGGCGACACCGATACTATCGCGGCGATTCTGGGCGCAATGCTCGGTGCCTGTCTGGGCCTTGAGAGTTGGCCTGTCGAGATGATCGACACGGTCAAATCCGTCAATGATCTGGAGCTTGAGCCTTTGGTGAAAGGGCTCCTCACCCTGCGCTGAGATACATAACCCGTGTAGGAGCTGCCGCAGGGGGTCGTGGGTCGCCGGATCGTCTTGGCCACAACCACAAAAATGGCAACAGGAGCATTTTTCATGAGTTCATCGAGCGCCGGGCAAAGTGCCGGGCAACTGGAAACCCGCGGTATCGAACCGGTGCCGGAGGCCGAATGTAATGGCCATCCGCTGCAACTGTTCTGGGTCTGGTTCGCCGCCAACATTTCCATCCTCGGCCTGCCGCTGGGCGCGACGCTCGTAGCCTTTCGCGGATTGGCGATCTGGCAGGCAATCATCGTTGCGATCCTCGGCGCCGCCGGCTCCTTCGCCGTGGTCGGGATCATTTCGATTGCCGGCCGTCGCGGCCGTGCGCCGAGCCTGACCCTGTCCCGGGCGATCTTCGGTGTGCGCGGCAATATCGGACCGACGATGGTGTCGCTGATGTCTCGTCTCGGTTGGGAAACCGTTAACACCACCACTGCCGCGTTCGTGCTGCTGTCGTTGTGCTCGATCCTGTTCGGCTCGCCGGTCGAGGCCAAAAGCGCTCCGGTGTTGACCCTGGTGTTCATTGCGATTTTCGTGCTGCTGACGTTATCGGTTTCCGGTCTCGGTCACGCCACGCTGCTGGTGATACAGAAGTGGGCGACTTACGTGTTCGGCGCGCTGAACATTCTGGTCGGCGGTTTCCTCTGTGCGACCATCGACTGGAGCGCAGTATTGAGTGCCACGCCTGCGCCGCTCAGCGCGATGATCATCGGCGTCGGCACCATGGCCGCCGGCACGGGGATTGGTTGGGCCAACGCCGGTGCCGACATGTCGCGCTATCAGCACCGTAGCGTCAAGGCCGTGCGCCTGGTGGCGTCGGCGGCATTTGGTGCGGGGATTCCGCTGGTGCTGCTGATCACCCTCGGCGGCTTGCTGTCGGTGGGCAATAACGACCTGGCCCAGGCCACTGACCCGATTATTGCGATCCGCGACATGCTGCCGACCTGGATGGCCGTGCCGTATCTGATCACTGCGTTCGGCGGCTTGTTGCTGTCGAACAACCTGTCGGTGTATTCCGCCGGTTTGACCACGCTGACCCTCGGTTTGAAGGTCAAGCGTGTCTACGCGGTTGTGGTCGACATCGTCGCGATCTTCGCCGGTTCGATTTACTTCATGTTGATTGCCGACAGCTTCTACGGCCCGTTCATCACTTTCATTTCCCTGCTGGCGGTGCCGATTACCGCGTGGGTCGGGATCTTTGTGGTCGACCTGATTCACCGTCATTACTACAGCCCCTGGGATCTGCTGGACGTCAGTCCGAACAGCGCCTATTGGTATCGCGGTGGCGTCGAGTGGCGTGCCTTCGGTGCATGGGCGATCGCCATCGTGCTGGGTTTCAGTTTCACCACCATCGGCACCACGGCTGAAAACGTCTGGTTCAAAGGCTCCCTGTCCGACTCGTGGCTGGGCCATAACGGTCTCGGCTGGGTCGTGACTTTCATGGTGGCGGGTGGGATTTATTCTATTCTCGGCGGGGCGAAAGATCGTCGCGCCGCGCAAGTCGAGAATGCTCATGCCTAGGATGCTGCACACTGGCCAGGTCATCATCGACCTGGTCATGGCCGTGGATAAATTGCCCGAGGCGGGCGGCGACGTGCTGGCGCAGTCCGCCAGTTTTGAGGCCGGCGGGGGCTTTAATGTGATGGCTGCCGCACAGCGTAATGGTCTGCCGGTGGTCTATCTGGGGCGCCACGGTTCCGGGCGTTTCGGCGATCTGGCGCGGGATGCGATGAATGCCGAAGGTATTCGTATCGGCATCGCGGATCGTGCCGAGCGGGACACGGGTTTGTGTGTTGCCATCACCGATGCGTCCGCCGAGCGCAGTTTTGTTTCCTACATCGGTGCCGAGGGCGAATTGAGTACCGAGGACCTGGCAAGCGTGCCGCCCGAGGCGGGTGATTACGCTTATTTAAGCGGCTACAGCCTGTTGCACAGCGCAAAGGCACAAGCGCTGGTGGATTGGACGCTGGCGCTGCGCAATGATGTCAGTGTGGTATTCGATCCAGGTCCGTTGGTGAATTCGCCGGACGAGCCATTGATGCAGTCACTGCTTGCGCGTATCGATGTGTGGACCAGCAACGCGGTCGAAGCGCTGACGTTTACCGGAGCAGCGGACATTACCGAGGCGCTGGATTGCCTGGCCGAGCATCTGTCGGCCAGCGCACTGATAGTGGTTCGCGACGGGCCCCAAGGGTGCTGGATCAGCCAGGGTTCCCAGCGTCGACATGTTCCGGGATTCAAGGTCGAGGCGGTGGATAGCAACGGTGCTGGCGATGCCCATGCCGGGGTATTCGTGGCGGGGCTGGCGCAAGGGTTATCGGCATTTGACGCGGCGCGGCGAGCGAATGCGGCGGCGGCGCTGGCGGTCACGCGTTGGGGGCCGGCGACTTCGCCGGGTGCGGCTGAGGTGGACGCGTTGATCGGGCAAATCTGCGGTGACTGAGTTGCCGCTGTCGCTGGCAAGCCGGCCCCTGCACTGGATCGGCGGACAGCAAAAAAACCTGTAGGAGCTGGCTTGCCAGCGATGGGGCCCGTTATTGGCTCATACCGCCTTTTTGATTGTCGGTGGTGGTCGAGCCGAGTCCGCCCTCACTCGGAGTTTTGGTGTCCGGCACATTCAATCCGCCCTGACGACCTGCATCGTTGCCCTGTATCCGTGGGTCCGTGCCGGTGGAGGGGGGCAGACTGTTGTCGACGCCCGTACCGTTGGTATTCATGCCGGGAGCGCTCTGGATGGCCGGTGCCTGGGGTTTTTCCACCGGGTTGGTCGGACCGGTGCTGGAACCGATCGTTCCGGCGAGTGCGGTGGAAGACAGCAAGGCAGTGAGGGCGAAGGCGGTCAATCTGGACAGGCTCATAGTCTCGTCTCCAACGAATAGAGTCCTACTTGATTAGTCAGCCCTCGATCCGAAGGGGTGCCGTACTCGCGACGAACGGCTCAGGCCTGCTGCAGCGCCTTGACCGTGGTTGCCCGCCGCCACATCAGCCGGCCCACGGTAATCAACCAGTTGAGCGAGGCGACGGCCAGGACCGTGAGCAGCAGGGTTGCCATGCCCTGTTCGACGATGATTTTTCCCGCCAGCAGCGGAAAACCAAACACTCCGATGAAGTACGACAGACTGAACAGCAACAGGGATTGTGACGTAGTGCCTTCAGGCGTTTCATTAGCAGCCAGGCCGTTGATCACTGAGTACGTCAAGCCATAACCGACCCCGAGCATCACGGCGGCGAGCACATAAGTGAAGCCGTCGTCGACGACAAACCCGAACATCAGGATCGAGCTCAGCATCAAACCCGAGAGCAGGCAAGAGGTCAGAAAGGGATCGCGCTTGACCACGAACCCGGCGATCAACAGGCGCCCACTGATCGCTGCGCTCATGAAACCGAGGAAAAACAGCGAATAGTCGAGCGAGCGCGCCGCTGCATAGCTGGTCTGGAAACTCGACAGTCCACCGAAGACGCAACCGCCGAGGCCAACCATGATGATCGGAAACACGGCCCTGGAGGACAGCACCTCACCCGTTGCACGCCAGGAAATCCGCGACACGCTGGTCGATTGCATCGGCGCCTGTTTGAGTTGTCGATCCAGCCGCCAGAACAGCAGTACGCCGATCAGACTGGCCAGCGCCGCCAGATAAAACGCCGCCGTCACCGGATAGCCGAGGGCACTCGCGGCACGACCGAGCAATGGCCCACTGCCGATCCCGGTCATCATGCTGCCCGAGAGTAACGCGAAGTATCTGGCGCGCTGGGCCGGCGTTACCAGACTCGCCACGATGATCGGCCCGAGGGTGTAGAACACACCCCAGCCCAATCCCAGCAGCAAGCCAAAAAACAACAGCAGATGTCCAAACCCCGGCGACAATGCGAAGCCGAGGCTGGCGGCCACCAACAGCACGCCGAACAGCGCCACCGAACGCGCTGCGCCAAGCAGATCGGACAAATGCCCGGAGACAATCACCGCCGCAAAAGTGCTAAGCATCGCCGCCGAAATCACACTGCCCGCATCGTGCTCATTGCCGCCGCGCGAACCGATCAACAGCGACAGTAAAAACGTCGAGCCATAGGACAGCGAGAGCAGGTAGCTGGCGAGACAAAACAGGCCGAACAACTTGCTTGAAACCTGGGGTGTTGCGGTAGACATGACGCGGTTCCTTGACCGGATAGATGAGCAGCTTGCCTATCTAACCACGCAAGGTCAGGAGGATAGGTCCGAGGTTTTCGATTCCAGGGTTAGTGCTGGCCGGAGTAAGCGCTATTCCCGCAGACAAGCCCCCTCGCCACGAACCACGCATCGCCTTAGTATGGCGTTTTCAACTTTTGACAAGGCACGTCCATGACGATCGAAATCCGCCCGGTGACCCCCAGTGACGCGCCGCAAATCCTCGCGTTCATCACTGAGCTGGCCGACTACGAACGTGCCCGCCATGAAGTCATCGCCAGCGTCGCCGACATCGAGCGCAGCTTGTTCAGTGAAGGCGCCACCGCCCATGGCCTGATCTGCTTGCGCGGCGGTTTGCCAATTGGTTTCGCGGTGTTCTTCTTCAGCTATTCAACGTGGCTGGGGAGCAATTGCCTGTATCTCGAAGACCTGTACATCACTCCGGAACAGCGCGGCGGTGGTGCGGGCAAAACCTTGCTGCGTCATCTGGCAAAAATCGCCTGCGCCAATGATTGCGGGCGGTTTGAGTGGAGTGTTTTGGAGTGGAATACGCCGGCCATCGAATTCTATAAATCCCTGGGTGCCCAGCCACAGGAGGAGTGGGTTCGGTATCGGATGGATGGGGCGGTGTTGCGGGATTTTGCCTCGGGTAACTGAAACCTCTTAAAAGATCGCAGCCTGCGGCAGCTCCTACAGAGAACGTATTCCAACGTAGGAGCTGGCGCAGGCTGCGATCTTTTTTTGTCTTATCCCATAATATGGGATTGATATTTATATATTGAGATTTACCGCGGCGCAGGTTTATAGTCCGCCCACTCACTGCCAAAAAACCAGAACAGGTGAAGCGATGCGGGCGCAATTGATCGCACTGGATTGGGGAACGACCTCACTCCGTGCTTACAAACTTGCCGAAGGCGGCCAGGTGCTCGAACAGCGTTCGCTGTCGTCGGGAATCATGCAGTTGCCCAAGGCGCCGCGAGTCATCAACGGCCGGGACTGCGCCGATGGTTTTGAACTCGCATTCGATGACGCCTGTGGCGACTGGCTCGACGAACAACCCGACTTGCCGGTGATTGCCTGTGGCATGGTCGGCAGCGCCCAGGGTTGGCGAGAAGCGGCCTACCGCGATACACCGGCGAACGTCGCCAATCTCGGAACGTCCCTGCAAACCGTGCGCAGTCTTCGCGGTGTCGATGTGCATATCGTGCCGGGGGTGATTCAGCGTTCGCGCCTTCCAAACGTGATGCGCGGCGAAGAAACCCAGGTGCTCGGGGTGCTGCAAACGCTGGCGAGCGAGGCGGGTGCTGATCGGCTGATCGGTCTGCCCGGCAGCCATTCGAAATGGGTGGAAGTGGCCGACGGCTGCATCGTGCATTTCGAGACGTTCATGACTGGCGAAGTCTTCGCCGTACTCAGCGAACACAGCATTCTGGGCCGCACTCAGCAACGCGGTGGCTCGTTCGATGGCGATGCGTTTGATCGGGGCGTGCAGATCGCATTGTCGGCGGACGGTGAAATCGGCCCGCTGTCGACCTTGTTCAGTGCCCGCAGCCTGGGCCTGACCGGCGAATTGAGTGCCACGGCCCAAGCGGATTACCTGTCCGGCCTGCTGATCGGTCACGAGCTCTCGGCCCTGGCCAGCGCTCAGCGGCGTCGCCGCAACAGTGTGCATTTGCCGTCGGTCATCCTTATCGGCAACACCCGACTCTGTGCCCGTTACAGCCGCGCGCTCGACGCCTGCGGTTTTGCCCGGGTGACCCTGGCCGAACAGGCCACCGAACGCGGATTGTGGCAACTGGCGCTCGCCGCCGGGCTGATCACGTCCACCGCATCCCGTTAACCTGACTGGAGGTCTGACATGCTCAAACACGCCTTGGCGCAAAACGGTCTGATCGCGATCCTGCGCGGCCTTCGCCCGCAGGAAGCGGCGGCCATCGGCGAAGTCCTGTACGCCGCGGGATTTCGCATCATCGAAGTACCGCTCAATTCCCCGGAGCCGTACGAAAGTATCCGCATCCTGCGCAATACCTTGCCCGCCGATTGCCTGATCGGCGCGGGCACGGTGGTGACGCCGGAGCAGGTTGAACAGGTGAAAGCGGCGGGCGGCCAAGTGATCGTCATGCCCCACAGTGATCCGAAGGTGTTGCGCGCCGCAAAAGCGGCGCGAATGTACCTGTCGCCGGGCGTCGCTACACCGACCGAAGCCTTTGCCGCACTGGCCGAAGGTGCGGATGTATTGAAGCTTTTCCCTGCCGAGCAGATGGGGCCTGCGGTCGTCAAAGCCTGGCTCGCGGTATTGCCGGCCGGAACCATTCTGGCGCCGGTTGGTGGCATTACTCCAGACAACATGCATTCGTTCATCGATGCGGGCGTCAAGGGCTTCGGTCTCGGTTCAGGCCTGTTCAAACCGGACATGACGCCGGCACAAGTGGCGGCCAATGCCAAGGCCTATGTCGCTGCCTGGAAGGCCCTTCGCTAAGACTTTTCTGGCGCTGCGAGCGCTGCATCTAACAAGAGAGACAATCAGATGAAAATCACCAAACTGACCACCTTCATCGTTCCGCCGCGCTGGTGCTTCCTCAAGGTCGAGACCGACGAGGGCGTGACCGGCTGGGGTGAGCCCGTGGTCGAAGGCCGCGCCCACACCGTTGCCGCTGCCGTGGAAGAATTGTCCGACTACCTGATCGGCAAAGATCCGCGCAACATCGAAGACATCTGGACCGTGCTCTATCGCGGCGGCTTCTACCGTGGCGGCGCGATCCACATGAGCGCCCTGGCCGGTATCGACCAGGCCTTGTGGGACATCAAGGGCAAGGCGCTGGGTGTGTCGGTCAGCGACCTGCTGGGCGGTCAGGTGCGGGACAAGATTCGTGTGTATTCGTGGATCGGCGGCGACCGTCCTGCGGATACCGCGCGGGCGGCAAAAGAAGCGGTCGAGCGTGGTTTCACCGCGGTAAAAATGAACGGCACCGAAGAGCTGCAATTCCTCGACACTTTCGACAAGGTCGACCAGGCCTTGGCCAACGTTGCAGCTGTGCGCGATGCGGTTGGCCCGAACATCGGCATCGGCGTCGACTTCCATGGCCGGGTGCACAAGCCCATGGCCAAGGTGCTGATGAAAGAACTCGACCCGTACAAACTGATGTTCATCGAAGAACCGGTGCTCAGCGAAAACTATGAAGCGCTCAAAGAGCTGGCGCCGCTGACCAGCACGCCGATTGCCCTGGGCGAGCGGTTGTTCTCGCGCTGGGATTTCAAGCGCGTGCTCAGCGAAGGCTACGTCGACATCATCCAGCCGGATGCCTCCCACGCCGGCGGCATCACCGAAACCCGCAAGATCGCCAACATGGCCGAAGCCTACGACGTGGCGCTGGCGCTGCATTGCCCGCTAGGCCCGATCGCCCTGGCGGCGTGCCTGCAACTGGATGCGGCCTGCTACAACGCATTCATCCAGGAACAGAGCCTGGGCATCCATTACAACGAGAGCAACGACCTGCTCGACTATGTCAAGGATCCACGGGTATTCGACTACGACAAAGGCTTCGTGAAGATCCCGAACGGACCGGGCCTGGGTATCGAGATCAACGAGGAATACGTGATCGAACGCGCCGCCATCGGCCACCGCTGGCGCAACCCGATCTGGCGCCATGCCGATGGCAGTTTTGCCGAGTGGTGAAATCTCTCTGATTCACCACGATCCCTTGTAGGAGCTGGCTTGCCAGCGATGGCGTCCTGTCAGTCACATTGATGCCGCATGTGATACCGCTATCGCCAGCAAGCCGGCTCCTACGGGATTAGCGCCAGTCTTGGAACGACCTCAATAACCATAAAAAGAGGCACCCTTCATGCAACCGCAAACCCTCACCGGGCAGGCGTCGTTGGTGACGCCCAGCCGCAAGCGTTTTTTCATCATGGTGCTGCTGTTCATCACCGTGGTGATCAACTACCTGGACCGCAGTAATCTGTCGATTGCCGCGCCAGCACTGACCACCGATCTGGGTATCGACCCGATCCACGTCGGCCTGATCTTCTCCGCGTTCGGCTGGACCTACGCCGCCATGCAAATCCCTGGTGGCTGGCTAGTGGACCGGGTGCCTCCGCGGATTCTGTACAGCGTCGCCTTGCTGCTGTGGTCGGTGGCCACGGTGATGCTCGGTTTCGCCGCCAGCTTCATCGCCCTGTTCGTGTTGCGCATGGCGGTCGGTGCCCTGGAAGCGCCGGCCTATCCAATCAACAGCCGCGTGGTCACCACCTGGTTTCCTGAGCGCGAACGCGCCACGGCCATCGGTTTCTACACTTCCGGACAATTTGTCGGTCTGGCTTTCCTGACGCCGGTTCTGGCGTGGCTTCAGCACGAGTTCGGCTGGCATATGGTCTTCGTCGCCACGGGCGCGGTGGGGATCATTTGGGCGGCAATCTGGTACGCGGTGTATCGCGAACCACGGGATTTCAGCGGTGCCAATGAGGCTGAAATCGACCTGATCCGCGAGGGCGGCGGGCTGGTGGATATCCAGTCCGAACAAGCCAGGGTCAAAGCCAAATTCAGCTGGAGCGACCTGGGCGTTGTTCTGACCAAGCGCAAGCTCTGGGGCATTTACCTCGGTCAGTTCTGCCTTAACTCGACGCTGTGGTTTTTCTTGACGTGGTTCCCGACGTACCTGGTGAAATACCGTGGCATGGATTTCATCAAGTCCGGTCTGTTGGCGTCACTGCCGTTTCTCGCTGCGTTTGTCGGTGTGTTGTGTTCCGGTTTCTTCTCGGACTTTTTGATCCGTCGCGGTTACTCGGTGGGCTTCGCCCGCAAGCTGCCGATCATCAGCGGGCTGCTGATTTCCACGTCGATCATCGGCGCCAATTTTGTCGACTCGACGCCATTGGTGATTGCCTTCCTCGCGCTGGCATTTTTTGGCAACGGTCTGGCTTCGATCACCTGGTCCTTGGTGTCGACCCTGGCTCCAGCGCGTTTGCTGGGGCTCACCGGCGGGGTGTTCAACTTCATCGGCAACTTGTCGGCCATCGCCACGCCTATCGTGATCGGGTTCCTTGCCAGCGGCGATTCTTTCGCCCCGGCGATCACCTATATCTCGGTTCTGGCGTTGATTGGTGCGCTTTCCTACATTTTGCTGGTGGGCAAGGTCGAGCGTATCAAGTTGTAGTCGTGGCACGCGGGCGACCATAATGCCGCCCGTTCACTCGCTCAACGGTAAAGGCTGGATATGCAGGAAGACGCCCCAAAAGTTGCCAAGGACACCGCGCCGACCGGCACCCAGACACTGCTTCGCGGTTTGGGCGTGGTCCAGGCCGTAGCCAGTGGCGCCCGCGATCTCAAGGAAATTGCCCGGCTGATCGGCACCACGCGCAGCACCACCCATCGCCTGGCCAGTTGCCTGGTGGACGAGCGTTATCTGCGGGTAGTGCCGCAAGTCGGTTATCTGCTAGGGCCGAAGCTGATCGAGCTGGGTTTTCAGGCTCGTGAAGAGTTGCCGTTGGTGACTCTGGCCGGGCCGTATCTGGATGAGTTGTCAGCATTGACCGGCGACACTATTCACCTGGCGATTCGTGAAGGCGACGAAGTGCTGTACCTGCACAAGAATCCGGGGCGCAATGGTCCGGAAATGCGTTCGCGGGTCGGCCATCGCATGCCGTTGGCGCGCACCGGCATCGGCAAGGCGCTGATGCTCGATGACTCGCCGCAAGAGTGGCAGCGCCTGTACGAAGTCAGCCTGCCGGCGGGTGGGAAAAGCCAGTTCTGGCCGCAACACCCCGAACAATCCTGGGAGCAGTTTCAGCAGCGCATGATCGAGTACGTGGCGGGCGGCTACGCTTTCGATCTGGAAGACAATGAACCGTCGATCCGCTGCGTGGCGGCGCCGATCCGTGATGCCAGCAAACGCATCGTCGCCGGTATCAGCATCGCCAGCACCGTGCCATACATGCCTCTGGAAAAAATGGCCGAGCTGATTCCCCTGATCAAAGGGGTCACGGCCCGGCTGTCGTCGGAACTGGGACTCAAGGTTTAGACCTTGAGGGTCGCCATATCGATGACAAAACGGTACTTCACGTCACCGGCAATCATACGGGCGTAAGCCTCATTGATCTGACGGATGTCGAGCATCTCGATGTCGCAGGTGATGTTGTGCTCGGCGCAGAAATCCAGCACTTCCTGGGTTTCGGCGATGCCGCCTATCAGCGACCCGGCCAGCATCCGACGCCCCAACACCAGTTTGGCCGCATGCACTGGTGGCTCGACCGGTTCGATCAACCCCACCAGAATATGCACGCCGTCGAAACGCAGCGTATCGAGGTAAGGGTTGAGGTCGTGTTGCACCGGAATGGTGTCGAGCAGGAAGTCGAAGTGACCGGCGGCTGCCTGCATCTGCGTGTCATCGGTGGACACGATCACATGGTCCGCGCCCTGACGACGAGCCTCTTCGGCCTTGTTCGCCGAACGAGTGAACAACGTCACTTCAGCGCCCATGGCCTTCGCAAATTTGATACCCATGTGGCCGAGGCCGCCCATTCCGAGAATTCCGACCTTGTCACCGGCCTTTACGCCGTAGTGCTTGAGCGGCGAGTAGGTGGTGATACCTGCACACAGGATCGGCGCGGCGTTGGCCGGGTCCAGTGACTCGGGAATGCGTACCACGAAATGCTCGCTGACCACGATGCTGTTGGAATACCCGCCCATGGTATTGCTGCCATCCACTCGATCCGGGGTGGCATAGGTCATGGTCGGACCTTCGAAGCAGTATTGCTCGAGGTTAGCCTGGCAGGCTTCGCAGCTGCGGCAAGAGTCAACCATGCAGCCGACGCCAACCAGGTCGCCGATTTTATGTCGGGTAACGTTCGTACCGATGGCGGTAACTTTTCCGACGATTTCATGGCCGGGCATCAGCGGGTAAACGGCAATGCCCCACTCGTTGCGGGCCTGATGGATGTCGGAGTGGCAGACGCCGCAAAAAAGAATATCGATCGCCACGTCGTCGGCTCGTGGGCTGCGGCGTTGGAACTTCACGGGGGCGAGGGGCGTGGTGGCCGACTGGGCGGCGTATCCGATGGCGGTGTACATGGTGAACCTCGCAAAAGCAGTGACAGATGAGGTGGCGCATTTTGGGCGTCGAAACCTGTAGCGCAAATGACGATTCCTCCGGGTGTCATGCCTATTCCTCCGGCATGCGGGTGTGATCCGTCGCATTGGTCAGTGGATCTGCGATGATGTTTTCATCCCGTTCCCGTGTCTTTTTTGTGAAGAACTCCGATGCTGTTGACCCGTCACCTTGATGCCAATGCCACCCTGGTTTCACTGATCGAGCCGCTGTCCACTCGCGACGGTTTCGTCCCGACTGCCTTGCCGGGCGTGCAGGTCCTACGGGCCAGTTGTGATGTGGCCCGTGGACCGCAGATTTACGAGCCGAGCCTGGTGATCATTGCCCAGGGTAGCAAGCTGGCGTATCTGGGGCAGCGCACCCTTGAATATGGCGCCGGGCACTATCTGATCCAGGCGTTGCCGGTGCCGTTCGAGTGCGAAACCTTTGCGGCACCCGCTGGCCCGATGCTGGGCGTTTCCGTGGCGATTGACCGGGTCATGCTCGGCGAGTTGGTGATGGCGATGGGCTTGGCGCCGGGGCGGAATATCCCGGCGCAAACGCCTGAGTCCATGACCTCGGCGGTGCTCGATGATGCGATGCGAGGTTGTGTCGAGCGGCTGTTGCGGTGTCTGCACGATCCTCTGGAATGCCAAATCATGGGGCAAGCGCGTCTGCGCGAATTGTTGTTTGTTGCACTGCGCGGTCCACAAGCCGATGTACTGCGCGCACTGGTGGAACAGCAGGGTCAGTTCGCCCGGATCGCGGCATCGCTCAGTCATCTGCATGCACATTACACCGAGCCATTGAACGTCGAGACCCTGGCCAGTTGCGCGAACATGAGTGCCTCGACCTTCCATGAGCATTTCAAGCGCAGCACCTTGTTGTCACCGGTGCAGTACTTGAAGCGACTGCGTTTGCTGAGGGCGCAGCAGTTGTTGGTGGGGGAGGGAATGGGTGTGGCGCAGGTGGCGCATCGGGTGGGGTATCAGAGCACGTCGCAGTTCAGTCGCGAGTACAAGCGCTATTTTGAGCGCAGTCCTGGTGATGAACGCGCAGCCTGACCCTCCGCAATTTCCTTGCAGGAGCCGGCTTGCTGGCGATGGCGGTGTATCAGTCGAGACAGATGTCCCTGTCACACCGCTATCGCCAGCAAGTCGGCTCCTACAGGGGGATCATTATCGCAGGCAACAAAAAGGCCCCCATTGCGGGAGCCTCGATGTTCAGCGGTTCGGCTTACATGTTCGGGTAAGTCGGGCCGCCAGCGCCTTCCGGCGTCACCCAGGTGATGTTCTGTGCTGGGTCCTTGATGTCGCAGGTCTTGCAGTGAACACAGTTCTGGGCGTTGATCTGGAAGCGCTTCTCGCCGTCTTCCTTGGTGATCACTTCGTACACGCCGGCCGGGCAGTAACGCTGAGCAGGCTCATCGTACAGTGGCAGGTTCTTGCTGATCGGGATGCTCGGATCGGTCAGCTTGAGGTGGCACGGCTGCTCTTCTTCGTGGTTGGTGCCGGAGATGAACACCGAGCTCAATTTGTCGAAGCTGATCTTGCCGTCCGGTTTCGGGTAGTCGATCTTCTTGCAGTCGGCCGCCAGTTTCAGGCAAGCGTAATCCGGCTTGGTGTCGTGCAGGGTGAACGGCAGTTTGCCGCCGAAGATGTTCTGGTCCAGCCAGTTGAAACCACCGCCGACGATCGCGCCGAACTTGTGGATCGCCGGACCGAAATTGCGGCTGGCGAACAGTTCTTCGTGGAGCCAGCTGTTCTTGAACGCGTCGACGTAAGTGGTCAGCTCTTCGCTGCCATCTTTCTCGGCGAACAGCGCGTCTGCCACCGATTCAGCGGCGAGCATGCCGGACTTCATCGCGGTGTGGCTGCCTTTGATCTTGGCGAAGTTCAGGGTGCCGAGGTCGCAACCGATCAGCGCGCCACCCTTGAAGACCATTTTCGGCAGCGAGTTCAGGCCGCCCTTGCAGATGGCGCGGGCGCCGTAGCTGATGCGCTTGCCGCCTTCCAGATACTGCTTGAGCACCGGGTGATGCTTGAGGCGCTGGAACTCGTCGAACGGCGACAGGTAAGTGTTGCTGTAGGACAGGTCGACGATCAGACCCACCACGACCTGGTTGTTTTCCAGGTGATAGAGGAACGAGCCACCAGTGTTCTCGGTGCCCATGATGTCCATCGGCCAACCGGCGGTGTGGACCACCAGGCCTGGCTGGTGCTTGGCCGGGTCGACTTCCCAGATTTCTTTCAAGCCGATGCCGTAGTGCTGGGCGTCAGCGTCAGTGTCCAGGTTGAAACGCTTGATCAGCTGCTTGCCGATGTGGCCACGGCAGCCTTCGGCGAACAGCGTGTACTTGCCGCGCAGTTCCATGCCAGGGGTGTACAGGCCGTCCTTGGGGTGACCTTCGCGGTCGACGCCCAGATCACCGGTAATGATCCCGCGCACCACGCCGTTTTCGTCGATCAGCGCTTCCTGAGCGGCGAAGCCCGGGTAGATTTCCACGCCCAGGTTCTCGGCCTGCTGGGCCAGCCAGCGGCACAGGTTGCCCAGGGAGATGATGTAGTTGCCTTCGTTGTGCATGGTCTTGGGCACAAAGAAGTCAGGGACTTTCTGCGAGCTTTCAGCGTTCTTCAGAACGAAGATGTCGTCGCGGGTGACTGGCGTGTTCAGCGGCGCGCCGAGTTCTTTCCAGTTCGGGAACAGTTCATTCAGGGCGCGTGGTTCGAACACGGCACCGGACAGAATGTGAGCACCGACTTCGGAGCCTTTTTCGACCACGCAGACGCTGATTTCCTTACCGGCATCAGCAGCCTTCTGCTTCAAGCGGCAGGCGGCGGAAAGACCAGCGGGGCCGGCACCGACGATGACCACGTCGAATTCCATGTATTCGCGTTCCACAGGTTATCTCCTACTCAAGGCTCAACAGTTTTTTTTCTAATTGGAGGTTTGGTGTCGCATCCATGAATCCCGGCGTAATGCCGATAGCGGACAAACGATTGACCACCTTTCTCTCTGGGTGGCGCATTATATCTACACCACTCCCAGCGTCCAATACAAACGTTTGTTTGAATTGGCTCAAACCCAGAGAAATCAAAGTCACGCGCCTTATGAACGGCTATTTTGGCGTATTGACCGGAATAGGCGTTCCGGTCAAGATACGGTCGGTTTTGCGCTCGCCGTAGGCTGACTGGTGGCTTCAAGAGCACCTCTAAAGACAGGGCGATGGCAGTAGAGAGTGATATGCAGCGCAGCTTTGGCGCGCAGTTTACACGCCGCGATAGCGAATGACTCGTCGGTCACCACTGACGAACGGTCATCCAGATCATGAGCGATGGTCACTTGACACCTTTGCCGGCGTTTTTGGAGGTGCCCTTGCGCCCGATGAGCATCAACCGCCAGGTTCGCCTAGGCGACTTTCTTTTCACCGGAGAGTAACGAGGAATCCATGAAGGTTCTTGTAGCTGTCAAACGCGTTGTGGATTACAACGTGAAAGTTCGCGTCAAGGCGGACAATTCCGGCGTCGATCTTGCCAACGTCAAGATGTCGATGAACCCGTTCTGCGAGATCGCCGTTGAAGAAGCTGTACGCCTGAAAGAAAAAGGCGTTGCGACTGAAATCGTCGTTGTCTCCGTCGGCCCGACCACCGCTCAAGAGCAACTGCGCACCGCGCTGGCTCTGGGTGCCGACCGCGCCATCCTCGTCGAGTCCGCCGAAGATCTGACTTCCCTGGCCGTTGCCAAACTGTTGAAGGCTGTTGTCGACAAGGAACAGCCTCAGCTGGTGATCCTTGGCAAACAAGCCATCGACAGCGACAACAACCAGACTGGCCAGATGCTCGCTGCCTTGAGCGGCTACGGTCAGGGCACGTTCGCTTCGAAAGTGGAAATCAGCGGCGACAGCGTAGCTGTTACCCGTGAAATCGACGGCGGCGCACAGACAGTTTCCCTGAAACTGCCGGCCATCGTTACCACCGACCTGCGTCTGAACGAGCCGCGTTATGCGTCTCTTCCAAACATCATGAAAGCCAAGAAGAAGCCTCTCGAAGTGCTGACTCCGGACGCTTTGGGCGTTTCCACCGCCTCCACCAACACAACCTTGAAAGTCGAAGCGCCTGCTGCACGCAGCGCGGGTATCAAGGTCAAGTCGGTGGCTGAACTGGTCGAGAAACTGAAAAACGAAGCGAAGGTAATCTAATCATGACTATCTTGGTAATCGCTGAGCACGACAACAAGGTTGTGGCTCCTGCCACCCTGAACACCGTTGCTGCTGCCGCCAAAATCGGTGGTGACATCCACGTTCTGGTTGCTGGCCAGGGTATTGGTGCCGTGGCTGAAGCTGCTGCGAAAATCGCTGGTGTGAGCAAAGTATTGGTAGCTGACAACGCTGCCTACGCTCACCAACTGCCGGAAAACGTCGCTCCTCTGGTAGCAGAGTTGGGCAAGGGCTACAGCCACATCCTGGCTGCCGCTACTTCCAACGGCAAAAACATCCTGCCGCGCGTTGCCGCTGCGCTGGACGTTGACCAGATCTCCGAGATCATCTCGGTAGAAAGCGCTGACACCTTCAAGCGCCCAATCTACGCTGGTAACGCCATCGCTACCGTTCAATCGAACGCTGCAGTGAAAGTGATCACCGTGCGTGCTACCGGTTTCGACCCGGTGGCTGCTGAAGGTGGTTCCGCTTCGGTAGAAGCCGTTGCCGCTGCCCACGACGCTGGCATCTCCAGCTTCGTTGGCGAAGAACTGGCCAAGTCCGATCGTCCGGAACTGACCGCTGCCAAGATCGTCGTTTCCGGCGGTCGCGGCATGCAGAACGGCGACAACTTCAAACACCTGTACGCCCTGGCCGACAAGCTGGGCGCTGCCGTCGGTGCTTCGCGCGCCGCGGTCGACGCAGGTTTTGTACCGAACGACATGCAGGTCGGTCAGACCGGCAAGATCGTTGCACCGCAGCTGTACATCGCCGTCGGTATCTCCGGCGCGATCCAGCACCTGGCCGGCATGAAAGACTCCAAAGTGATCGTTGCGATCAACAAGGACGAAGAAGCGCCGATCTTCCAGGTGGCCGATTACGGCCTGGTGGCGGACCTGTTCGAAGCTATCCCTGAGCTGGAGAAGCTGGTCTAATCCGGCTGCTTCACTTATAAAGAGCCCGACCTTTTGGTCGGGCTTTTTTTTGCTCTTTTTTGTAGGAGCTGTCGAGTGCAAAGAGGCTCCTACGGTGACATAACCGGGAATGAGTGGAGTGTATTGCCATGGATCTGCGTTTTGTCTGGAGTTTGCTGGGATTGGCGCTATTACCGGCATTTTCGATTGCCGCAGGAAAGTGCGAACGCCTTGTAGTCACCGGTAGCCCGGATGCACCGCCGTATCTGTGGCAAGACCCACAAAACCCCAAGCACCTTATCGGAGCCAGCGCTGATTTATTGCAGCAGGTGGCGGGGGAGTTGGGGATCAAGGTCGAGCTGCTTTATGCCGGCAAACGCTCCCAGGCTCTGGACGAAGTGCGCAGTGGGCGGATGGACATGCTGGCGGACGCGCCGTTGACAGTCAGCGAACTGGAAAACCTGGACTACATTCATCCGCCACTGCTGGAAAATGATTACCTGGTCTGGACCCGCAAGGATTCCACGCTGGTCTACAACGAAGCACAGGACCTGCACGGCCACTCCGGCGCAGTGTCGGAAAAATCTCGATTGACTTCGGCATTCGGCACATTTGCCGAGCAGCAATTGACCCTCAGTCGTGCGCCAAATCTGACCCAGGCTTTGCAAAAATTGCTCTTGGGCGAGGTGGAATTTGTCCTCGCCGGGCGCTACTCGGGCATGGCGATGGCGCAGACACTTGGCATGGGCAACGACCTGATCGCGCGTGCGCAACCGGTGGACAGACCGGGCCTGTTCCTGGCGGTTTCCCATAACTCCGCCTGCAACGATCCGTGGTTGCGCGGACAGCTGGCTAAAAAGATGACAGAATTGCCCGCGTCCGGACTGACGGAGGCTGTGCTGCAACGCAATATCGAGCGCTGGACCGCGCAACAGAAGCAAGCGCCGCTACACCCCGCCAGTATCCAAAAACAGTAGGGATTTTTCGTGAGTATTCGACCTCTTTTCGCTGCCCTGGCCTTTTTGGCTCTGGCGGGTTGTGCAGCCGATCCGGCGCCGAATGAACAAATGCGCCTGACTGAACAGGCACTGGAGCAAGCCAAGGCAGTTGGCGCCAACGCCGACGATGTGCCGGAAATGAAACTGGCCGAAGACAAATTCAACCGCGCCAAGGGCAGTATGGCTGACGATTCCTTCAAGAATGCACGCATGCGCGCCGAGCAGGCCGAACTGGATGCGCGTCTGGCCGAAGCCAAAGTACTGACACTCAAGAGCGAGGAACAACTGGACGTGCTCAATACCCGCATTACCCGTCTGCGCAAGCAATTGGGAGATGCCCAATGAGCCTCAAGAACAAAGCGCTCTGTGGTTTGATCCTGGCGGGTTGCGCGAGTCTTTACGGGTGCGCGGGTCAGCGCAGCGAGACGGCAATCCAGCAAGCCAGTACCGACTTCCAGAAGGTCAAGGAAGACTCCAATGTGCTGCGTATCGCCCCCAAGGATGTAATTCGCGCCGGTGAGTCCCTGGCCCGCGCCGATCGCTTGTCCAGTTACTGGGGAAGCGGAACGGATGTCGTGCACTACGCGTATTTGAGCCAGCGCTACAGCGAGATTGCCAGAGAACACACCAATCAGGTGCTCAACGAAGAGCGTGCAGCGAAACTCGAACTGGAACGCCAGCGTCTGCAATTGGCCTTGCGCGAATCCAAACTGTTTAGCGTGCAGCAGCAGGGTAAATGGCTCGAGGAGCAGATACTCGCGTTGACCACGGCTCAGACCGATCGCGGACTGGTGATGACCCTGGGTGACATGCTGTTCGACACGGGCGAGGCAGAACTGAAAACCTCGGCCAATCGCGTGGTGTTGAAAATCGTGCAATTCCTGCAACTCAATCCCAAGCGCGTGATTCGCATCGAAGGCTATACCGACAGTACCGGCGGCAAGCAGGAGAATCTCAAACTGTCTCGCGACCGTGCGCAATCGGTCGCCGACTTGCTGATGGATCTGGGAATCGACGACAAACGCATTAAAGTCGAGGGCTATGGCGATGAGTACCCGGTAGATGTGAACGCCTCCGAACGAGGAAGGGCGCAGAACCGTCGGGTAGAAATTGTATTCTCCGACGAAATAGGCCAGCTCGGCGCCGCCCGCTGAGGGTTGCGTCTCTGGAAAACCCGGCCTGTCATGCAGTGCCGGGTTTTTTTACGCCTGCCAATTCGCTCACACAACAGTACAGTTTTTGCTGACAATGCACTGTACGGTCGACTATTGTGACAACTGTCCCAGTACACTTCTAAACTGTTCCGGTATTGTTTCACACAAGAATAAAATGCCCGTGAAATCGAGTGCTGCGTCATGACCAATCTTTTGCTCTACCAACGTATTGCCCAGCAACTGGCCGAAGACATCCGCCGTGGGGTCTATCAACCGGGAGAGCGCGTGCCGTCGGTACGCAAGATGAGCTCGCAGCTCAATGTCAGCCATGCAACAGTGTTGCAGGCGTACGCCAATCTTGAAGATCAGGGGCTGATCCGTGCACGGCCGCAGTCCGGGTACTACGTGCACCAGACGCCGGCCCTGACGGCACCTACACCGGACATCGCCCGGGTCGAACGACCGGGGCTTGTCACTCGCAGTAGTATTATTCAGCAAGTCTTGGTCGAATCCCGTCGTGAAGGTGTTTTTCCGCTGGGTGCGGCGGTGCCGAGTGTCGACTATTTGCCGGTGCGGGCACTGCATCAGCAGTTGGCCAAGGTCACCCGATTCCACAGCCCTCGTGCGTTCAGCTACATGTTCAGCCCCGGGTTCGAACCCTTGCGTCGACAAGTGGCAATCCGCATGCGAGATGCCGGCGTGGTGGTCGACCCGTCGGAAGTGGTGATCACCCACGGTTGCGTGGATGCCCTGCAGATGTCCTTGCGTGTCTTGACTCGTCCGGGTGACCTGATCGCCGCTGAGTCGCCAACCTATTATGGTTTGCTGCAACTGGCGGATCTGCTGGGCTTGAAAGTTATCGAAATCCCTAGCGATCCATCCACTGGCATGAGTCTCGAAGCCCTGCAGCTGGCGGCCAACCAGTGGTCGATCAAGGCGCTGGTGCTGACCACGCGTCTGAGCAATCCATTGGGAGGCACCATGCCCGAGGAGCGGCAGAAACAACTGCTGCGCCTGGCATCGGACTTCGATATCCAGATTGTCGAGGACGATATCTACGGCGAACTGATGTTCGAGCAAGGCCGCACCAAGTCACTCAAGGCCTATGATCGCCTGGATCGGGTGATTTATTGCTCGAGTTTCTCCAAAACCCTTTCGCCGGGCGTACGGATCGGCTGGATGATCGCCGGCAAATATCAGCAGGAAATCCAGCGGTTGCAGACGTTCAGCACGCATTCTGCGTGCAGTGTCACGCAAATGGGTATTGCGGCGTATCTGGAAAATGGCGGGTACGATCGACATCTGCGCTTCATCCGCCAGGAATACCGGAAAAACCTCAGCGCCTTCCAACTGGCCGTGCAGCAGTATTTTCCGGAAGGTACCCAAATGACACGGCCGACCGGCGGATTCATTCTTTGGGTCAGTTTGCCGGGAAGGGTCAATACCCAGGAACTGCACGTCCGGGCATTGCAGCAGGGCATCAGTATTGCGCCGGGGCTGATTTTCAGTAATACCGAGCAGTTCAATCATTGTATCCGTCTGAACTGTGGCATCCCGTGGAACCGTGAAGCGGAGCGCGCATTGATGACGCTGGGCATGCTGGCTACCCAACTCTGCCAGGAGACGGCTGGCGGTCTGTGACATGTAACGCGCGGTTACCGACTGCGCTTGTCTTGTCCGTTGCAACAGGGGAGCATAGGCTTCTCTGCCGTTTGCACCGTTGGGTCCATGAAACCGATTTTTCCTGCCGCCTGGCTGTTGATCTGCTTGTCAGCGAGCATTCAGCCAGCATCCGCCGTTGCTGCTTCCTTGCAGGACGTACCGTCCAGCGGCAATTTGCAGGTTAAAGAGAATACCGATACGCCCGACAAAACAGCCGAACCCGTCAAAAAGCGCGCTGAGGTTGTGAAAAAGCGCCCACCGATTGCCTCCAAATCGAAGCCGGCCAGTGAAGTTGTGAAAACTCAGCTTCCACCTGCTCAACTGGATTTGAGGCTGCCCCGGGACATGGTTCAAGAGTTGAAGCCGGTCGGTACCGTACCGCTGCCCAAGCGAGAACCGTTGCTGCCACAAATGTTCGGCGACAAAAATAGCCCGTTTCAACTCAACGGTCGGTTGCTGAGCAACGAAATGCAGTTGCAACTACGCAATGAAGAACGCCATGAAGTCGAAGGCGCAGCACTGGAATTCGAGTTCAAGCAGTAACACGTCCCAATCCGTGAGCCGCAGATCAGACGCTTTGTCGGAGACTGTCCGGTCACGTCCGTTTCAGCTGAAAAACTCGCCTGCGGGTAATTTTAAACAAGTGTTTTAGCAGGTACTCTGTGGCACGTCCTTTAACACATTGCTCGTCGCGAGGAGCTTGCCGTCATGAAATGCCGTGAGGGCTGTGGTGCCTGTTGCATTGCCCCTTCCATCAGTTCACCGATTCCCGGAATGCCCAATGGCAAAGCCGCGGGTGAACGCTGCCTGCAATTGTCCGACGAAAACCTGTGCAAGATTTTCGGGCAACCGGAACGACCAGCGGTGTGCTCGGCGTTTGAAGCCGACCCCGAGGTGTGTGGCAACAGCAGCGACGAAGCCATCAGGCTGATCGGCTGGTGGGAGCAAATGACGGCCGCTTGATGTGTTGAACCAACGGAAACTCAACAATAAGGAATAAGACTATGGGTTCGCTGCATCGTATTGCTGTTTTGTGTGGTTTGACGGCCGTGCTGGCCACGTCGGTTGCACAGGCCGAGGACTGGAAAGTCGCCAAGAGCGAAGACGGCATCAAGGTGTCCCTGAGCGAAGTGGCTGGCTCCGATTACAAGGCTTACCAGGGGGTGGCGCTGATGAAGACCACCGTGGCCAAACTGCGTGCGTTGCAGGAAGACGTACCGGGCGCTTGCGCCTGGATTCACGAATGCAAAATCCAGAAATTGCTCAAACACGAAGGCGATCAGACCTGGACCTACACTCAGTTCAATACGCCGTGGCCAGTCACTGCCCGTGATTCGGTGCTGCATGTCACGACCATCGAAGGCGCCGATGGCAGCCTGACCCGCAAGCTTGAAGGCGTGCCGAAGTACATTCCCGAAGAAAAAGGTTTCGTCCGTGTGGACAAGGTCGAGGGTTTCTGGAAGTTCGTGCCCAAGGGCGATCAGGTCGAAGTGACCTATCAGGTGCACACCGAACCTGGTGGCAGCGTACCGTCGATGGTGGCCAACAAGTTCGTGGTGGATGCTCCTTTCAATACCTTGAAAGCCTTGAAGGAACGTGCCGAGAAGTAACGGTACGTTGAGCAGGCTTGTAAACGCCCCGACCGGTTCGGGGCGTTTCTGTTTTTCAGAGTTGGACAGCGCTTTATTTTGTATCCGAATATTCGTTGCACGAATTTTTCACAAACCCTCCAAGACAATCCGCCCCGCGTTCTTGCGGATGCTGAACACATCCCTGCAGGAGCTTCCGCAGACTGCGATCCTTTGACCTTGCGGTTGGCTCAGCGCCTATGCAGCGTTTGAGTGAGCGTAGTTATCAATGGCAATGCTGCCGTTGATCGTGCAACATTTGCGCACCGCGCAAACCCCGGGGCCAGGTACTGGCCATAAGAGGGTAAGGCGCCGCTGTTTTTTTGAAACTTCAACTTCCAATGGGTCCTAAAACGACATGGCAATCCCGGACGCCCTGAATCAGCAGCGAGCTTCTAGTCGCCTGCTGCAACCGACCGTCAAATCGCATCTGGCCTACACGCTGTTGTGTGCCCTGGTCATGATGGTCATGTTCAGCCTGCTGCGCGTCGCGCTGCTGGTCTACAACCGCGAGATGATCCTCGACACCCCGGCCTCGACCTTTTTCGAAGCATTCACCAATGGCCTGCGTTTCGACCTGCGCCTGGTGGTCTACCTCAGCATTCCGTTGTTGCTGGCGCTGTTCAGCGTCCGGGCCATGGCGGCGCGCGGGTTCTTTCGCTTCTGGCTGACCCTTGTCTCCAGCATCGCGTTGTTCCTGGGCCTGATGGAGATGGATTTCTACCGTGAATTCCACCAGCGCCTGAACGGGCTGGTCTTCCAGTACGTCAAGGAAGATCCGAAAACCGTGGCCAGCATGCTTTGGTACGGTTTCCCGGTGGTCCGCTACCTCCTGGCATGGGCCGTGGGCACCGTGATCCTGAGCATGGCGTTCAAGGGCGCCGACCGTGCGACCCGACCTCGTGGTCCTTTCAGTGGTGGCAGTATCGGCACGCGCCAGATAGCACCGTGGTACGCGCGCGTTGGTGTGTTTGTGGTTTGCTTGCTGATCTGCGTGGTCGCGGCCCGTGGCACTTTACGTCAAGGTCCGCCAATGCGCTGGGGTGACGTCTACACCACGGACTCCAACTTCGCCAATCAACTGGGTCTCAATGGTACGCTTTCGCTGGTTGCCGCCGCCAAGAGCCGCATGTCCGAAGATCGCGACAATATCTGGAAAGCCACGCTGCCACAGCCGCAAGCTCAACAAGTCGTGCGTGACATGCTGGTGATGGCGGATGACAAGCTGGTGGATGGCGAGACCGCAGCGGTCCGTCGCGATTACACGCCGCCGGCGGACAAGACCCTGCCGATCAAGAACGTCGTCGTGATCCTGATGGAAAGCATGGCGGGGCACTCGGTGGGTGCGCTTGGCGCACCGGGCAACATCACGCCGTACCTCGACAAACTGTCGAAGGAAGGGTTGATGTTCGACCGTTTCTTCTCCAACGGTACCCATACCCACCAGGGCATGTTCGCCACCATGGCCTGCTTCCCGAACCTGCCGGGCTTCGAATACCTGATGCAGACTCCGGAAGGCAGTCACAAGCTGTCGGGCTTGCCGCAGTTGCTCAGCGTGCGTGACTTCGACGATGTGTATGTCTACAACGGCGATTTCGCGTGGGACAACCAGTCGGGTTTCTTCAGCAACCAGGGCATGACCAATTTCATCGGCCGTAACGATTTCGTTAACCCGGTGTTCTCGGATCCGACCTGGGGTGTGTCCGACCAGGACATGTTCGACCGTGGTCTGGTGGAGCTCAAGGCGCGGGAAAACGGCAAGCCGTTCTATGCCTTGCTGCAAACCCTGTCCAACCACACGCCATACGCGTTGCCGACGCCATTGCCGGTCGAGCGCGTCACTGATCGTGGCAGCCTGAACGAACACCTGACCGCCATGCGCTACTCGGACTGGGCTTTGGGCCAGTTCTTTGAAAAGGCCCGCAAGGAGCCGTACTTCAAGGAAACGTTGTTTGTCATCGTCGGTGACCACGGTTTCGGCAACGAGCGCCAGATCACCGAAATGGACCTGGGGCGCTTCAATGTGCCGATGCTGATGATTGCACCGGGCATCCAGGAAAAATTCGGCCAGCGCGACCACACCGTGGGCACTCAGATCGACATCGTGCCGACCATCATGGGTCGCATCGGTGGTGAAGTGCGCCATCAGTGCTGGGGTCGAGATCTGCTCAACCTGCCGGAAGGCGACCCGGGTTTTGGCGTGATCAAGCCTTCGGGCAGCGAGCAGACCACGGCCATTATTACCGCCGACCAGATTCTGGTGCTGCCGCGGGACAAGGACATGGCGCCGAAGATGTACCAGTACGAACTGGGTGCTAATCCACGTGCCGAGGTTATCTCGGACGCGCCGCGCACCGCGGAGTTGAAAACCAAACTCGAGGCGTTCTTGCAAACGGCGACCAAGAGCCTGCTGGACAACACCGCCGGTGTGGTCGACGGGACGCCGGACTAAGTTGTGACGCAATAAAAAAGAGGCTCTTGCAGAGCCTCTTTTTTTTGCCTGTCAGATCGTCATATTTTGCCGAGCAAGAGCAGGATCAACAGCACCACCAATACCACGCCGATGATACCGGACGGACCATAACCCCAACTTCTGGAGTGCGGGAAGACCGGCAAACCACCGATCAGTAACAGGATCAGAATGATGATAAGTATTGTGCCCATGTCTGTTTCCTTGTTGATTAGGGTTTGGATTGACCATGCCAATTACAGTCAGCGGGAATGACAGATATTCGAGCTGCTTAAAAAATCCGACTGCTGTCAGGGTGAGAAAATTCCAAGTTTTTTAAAGTATTTCGGACATGTCCTTATTTCGGTTCTTGTTGTGCTAGTTGGCCCGGGCGCTTCCAGGGTTTGCCTGGGCCATTCAGCAATCTGATGGAGCGTGGGTCGGGGCATATCCTTCGCTACACTCGGTGCATCTTCCCCTGACACAACTAAGGCTGTTTGCTATGCAAAATCGCATGATGATTACTGGCGCGGGCTCTGGCCTGGGTCGCGAAATCGCGCTGCGCTGGGCGCGTGAAGGCTGGCAACTGGCATTGTCGGACGTCAGTGAGCCCGGCTTGCAGGAAACATTGACGTTGGTGCGCGAAGCCGGCGGCGACGGGTTTATCCAGCGCTGCGATGTGCGCGACTATAGCCAGCTGACCGCGTTCGCCCAGGCTTGCGAAGTCAAATTCGGCGGTATCGATGTCATCGTCAACAATGCGGGCGTGGCGTCAGGTGGATTTTTCAATGAGCTGTCCCTTGAAGATTGGGACTGGCAGATCGCGATCAACCTGATGGGTGTGGTCAAGGGCTGCAAGGCTTTCCTGCCATTGCTGGAAAAGAGTAAAGGCAAAATCATCAACATCGCGTCGATGGCTGCGCTGATGCAAGGCCCGGCGATGAGCAATTACAACGTGGCCAAGGCAGGCGTAGTTGCGTTGTCGGAAAGCCTGCTGATCGAACTGGCGCACCAGGAAGTCGGCGTGCATGTGGTATGTCCGTCGTTCTTCCAGACCAACCTGCTGGACTCCTTCCGAGGCCCGACCCCGGCCATGAAAGCTCAAGTCGGCAAGTTGCTTGAGAGCTCACCGATCACGGCTGCCGACATCGCCGATTACATCTATCAGCAGGTCGCCGCTGGCGAGTTCATGATCCTGCCACACGAACAGGGCCGCATGGCCTGGGCGATCAAGCAGAAGAACCCGCAGTTGCTCTACAACGAAATGACCGTCATGGCCGATAAAATGCGCGCCAAGTCCAAACAAACCGCAAGCTGATCTTGCTCCTGTGCATTGCGCTGGTTAGGGTGGCCGCCATCGGCCATCCTCGCGAGTTACGTGCATGCTCAATTACCTGTGGTTTTTCCTCGCCGCGCTGTTCGAAATTGCCGGGTGCTTTGCCTTCTGGATATGGCTGCGTCAGGGCAAAAGTGCCTGGTGGGTGGTGCCGGCCCTCATCAGCCTCACGCTCTTCGCGCTGCTGCTGACCCGTGTCGAAGCGACCTACGCGGGTCGCGCCTATGCCGCTTACGGTGGCATCTACATCATTGCCTCGATCGGCTGGCTGGCGGTGGTCGAGCGGATTCGCCCGCTGGGATCGGACTGGATTGGCGTAGCGCTGTGTGTGATTGGCGCGAGCATTATCCTGTTTGGCCCACGATTCTCCGCTTCCTGACAGAGATTTCCTGCACCTAAACGAACCTGTCAGACCTTTCTGTCAGCGGAGCAGGCCGGCGTTGTAGGGCGAGACTGATTTACTGCCAATGCATTGAAGGCGTGCGGCGAGCCGGGCATCTTCAGGGGCCGGTAACCTTTGAAGGACATACCTGATGCTCGTACTCAGCCGCGTTGTGGGCGAAATCATTTCCATTGGTGACAACATTTCCGTGCGCGTACTTGCGATCAACGGAAACAACATTCGTTTTGGCGTTGAAGCTCCACAGGACGTTGCGGTGCATCGATCCGAGGTGTATGAACGTATTCGGACCAAAGTGGCAAAAAAGAAGGGCAACTGAAGGGGTCAGTCAAACAGGTGTTTGGGTACGTCGTGCTTGAGCATCAATTGGCATTGTTCGCTCTCAGGGTCGAACACAATCAGTGCCTGGCCTTTGGTCAAAGCCTGACGCACGCGCAGGACGCGGGTTTGCAGTGGGGTGTCGTCGCCATTGTCGGTACCGTCGCGGGTCACGAAATCTTCGATAAGGCGGGTCAGGGTATCGACTTCAAGTTG
This sequence comes from Pseudomonas sp. P1.8, assembly GCF_001269805.1. Lineage (NCBI taxonomy): Bacteria > Pseudomonadati > Pseudomonadota > Gammaproteobacteria > Pseudomonadales > Pseudomonadaceae > Pseudomonas > Pseudomonas sp. P1.8. Next base: position 106,212 of record NZ_LHVM01000019.1, on the reverse strand, counting down.
GTCGTGGGGGATCAGCATAGGCACCTCGGTTCAATCAATCGCGCGATGCTACGGCGGTTATCAATACATCACCAGTAGGAGCTGCCGAAGGCTGCGATCTTTTGATCTTGTACGGCGCCATTGAAGCCAAACATCAAAAGATCGCAGCCTTCGGCAGCTCCTACGGTTTTTACACCTGTTAACCGTCCGACCGCTGCCCCACCAGACTGTCCACCGACGGCACCCGCGTATCGCTTTCCATCTGGGTCTCGTGTTCGATCTGGTGACTGAAGCGGTCCAGTGAACCCTTGGCCGGTTGCGCGTCGCTGGCGAACACTGGCGGGCTGAGGATGTAGGCACCGAGCAATCGGCTCAGCGCGGCGAGGCTGTCGATGTGGGTGCGTTCGTAGCCGTGAGTGGCGTCGCAGCCGAAGGCGAGCAGAGCGGTGCGAATGTCATGGCCGGCGGTGACCGCCGAATGGGCATCGCTGAAGTAATACCGGAACAGGTCGCGCCGGGCCGGTAATTCGTTGTCACTGGCCAGGCGTAATAAATGCCGGGACAGGTGATAGTCATAAGGTCCACCGGAATCCTGCATGGCCACGCTCACGGCATGCTCGCTGGAGTGTTGGCCGGGGGCGACCGGTGCAATGTCGATGCCGACGAATTCGCTGACGTCCCAAGGCAATGCCGCTGCCGCGCCACTGCCGGTTTCCTCGGTGATGGTGAACAGTGGATGACAGTCGATCATCAGCTCTTCGCCGCTGTCGACGATGGCCTTGAGCGCCGCCAGCAATGCGGCCACGCCGGCCTTGTCGTCGAGGTGACGGGCACTGATATGGCCGCTTTCGGTGAACTCCGGCAGCGGGTCGAAGGCGACAAAGTCACCCACACTGATACCCAGGGATTCGCAATCGGCGCGGGTGGTGCAATAGGCATCCAGACGCAATTCGATGTGATCCCAACTGATCGGCATTTCATCCACGGCGGTATTGAACGCATGCCCGGAGGCCATCAGTGGCAACACGCTGCCACGGATCACGCCGTTGTCGGTGAACAGGCTGACGCGGCTGCCTTCGGCAAACCGGCTGGACCAGCAGCCGACCGGCGCCAGGGTCAGGCGACCGTTGTCCTTCACAGCACGCACAGCCGCGCCGATGGTGTCCAGGTGCGCGGAGACGGCGCGGTCCGGGCTGTTTTTCCTGCCTTTGAGCGTGGCGCGGATCGTGCCACGCCGAGTCATTTCGAAGGGAATGCCGAGTTCTTCAAGGCGTTCTGCGACGTAGCGCACGATGGTGTCGGTGAAGCCGGTCGGGCTGGGAATGGCGAGCATTTCCAGCAGGACTTTTTGCAGGTAACCGAGATCGGGTTCTGGGATTTTGCTAGTCATGGAAACTCCTGATGAATTGAGCGCATCGATGGTTTCGATGAGGGGATGTTTTTTGCCTGTCAGGCCGCTTTCGCTGGCAAGCCAGCTCCTAGAGGAGTGCGCATGCCAATGTAGGAGCTGGCTTGCCAGCGAAGGGGCCAGTCCAGGCACACAAAACTAAGAGACCACCGGCTGGCTGTGCGGAAACAACAAATCGACAAACCGCTCCGCCGTCGGTTGCGGTTCATGATTGGCCAATCCGGCCCGCTCGTTGGCCTCGATAAACACATACTCCGGTTGATCGGCAGCCGGCACCATCAGGTCGAGGCCAACCATCGGAATGTCCAGTGCCCGCGCTGCCCGCACAGCGGCGTCCACCAACGCCGGGTGCAGGATTGCGGTGACGTCCTCAAGAATACCGCCGGTATGCAGGTTCGCCGTGCGCCGCACGAACAAATGCTCGCCCGCCGGCAAAACACTGGCGTAGTCATATCCGGCGGCCTGCACAGTGCGCTGGGTTTCGTGATCCAGCGGGATCCTGCTCTCACCGCCGGTGGCCGTTTGTCGACGCCGACTCTGCGCTTCGATCAGCGCACCGATGGAATGCTGACCATCACCCACTACTTCGGCCGGCCGACGAATCGCGGCGGCCACCACTTCGAATCCGATCACCAGAATGCGCAGGTCGAGGCCCTCGTGAAAGCTTTCCAGTAATACGCGACTGTCGAAACGGCGGGCGGACTCGATGGCTTGCTGCACCTCTTCAATGGTTTGTAAATCCACCGCCACACCTTGGCCCTGTTCGCCATCCAGCGGCTTGACCACCACCCTCTGGTGCTCGTCGAGAAAGGCCAGATTGTCATCGGCGTTACCAGCCAATTGCTGGGAGGGCAGGTTCAGTCCTGCAGCCTTTAGCACTCTGTGGGTCAGGCTTTTGTCCTGACACAGGGTCATGCTGATGGCGCTGGTCAGATCGCTGAGAGATTCACGGCAACGCACCCGGCGCCCCCCATGACTGAGGGTGAACATCCCGGCGTCGGCGTCGTCGACTTGTACATCGATACCGCGTCGGTGCGCTTCCTCGACGATAATCCGGGCGTAGGGATTGAATTGCGCTTCGGGGCCAGGCCCGAGGAACAATGGTTGATTGATCCCGTTCTTGCGCTTGATGGCAAAAGTCGAGAGGTTGCGAAAGCCCAATTTACTGTAGAGGTTTTTCGCCTGGCGATTGTCATGCAGAACCGAAAGGTCGAGGTACGCGAGACCGCGACTCATGAAGTGCTCGATCAGATGCCGCACCAGCACTTCACCGACACCTGGTCGGGAGCATTGCGGATCAACAGCCAGGCACCACAGGCTGCTGCCGTGTTCCGGATCGTTGAACGCCTTCTGGTGATTGAGCCCCATGACACTGCCGATAATCTGACCACTGTCTTCATCTTCTGCCAACCAGTACACCGGGCCGCCCAAGTGGCGCGGGGTAAGCAATGTGGCATCGATCGGCAGCATGCCGCGCGCCTGATACAGCTGATTGACCGTCTGCCAGTCTGCCTCGCTTTGTGCGCGACGAATACGAAATCCGCGAAACACACGTGTGGCCTGGCGGTAGTCACTGAACCAAAGGCGCAAGGTATCGGACGGGTCGAGAAACAACTGGGCGGGTTCCAGTCCCAATACTTGCTGAGGCGCGGCGACATACAAGGCAATGTCCCGCTCGCCGGGTTGCTCATTGAGCAACTCTGCGGCGAGGCTTGCGGCGTCGGCGAAGGTATGGCCGATCAGTAGTCGGCCCCAACCACAGTGCACGGCGATCGGAGCAGCACCGAGTTCACAGCGATCTTCGGCCAGACGTGCCTGCAAACGCTCGTAAGAGGGTGCCTGACCGCGCAACAAGCGTTGGCTGATGGCCGTAGCGTGAGGTTTCATCGATCAGATTCCTTGTTCGCTGAGCCACAGGTTCAGTGCCGCCAGTTGCCACAGCTTCGAGCCGCGCAATGGCGTCAGTTGACCTTGGGGATCGGTCAGCAGGCGGTCGAGCATAGCGGGGTTGAACAAGCCGCGGTCCTGACTCGGATCAAGCAGTAGCTCGCGTACCCAGTCCAGTGTGTTGCCCTGCAAATGCTTGAGGCCCGGCACCGGGAAGTAACCTTTCTTGCGGTCGATCACTTCGCTCGGGATCACCAGCCGCGCCGCTTCCTTCAACACCTGTTTGCCACCGTCCGGCAGTTTGAATTGCCCCGGCACCCGAGCTGACAGTTCCACCAGTCGATAGTCGAGAAACGGCGTGCGCGCCTCCAGGCCCCAGGCCATGGTCATGTTGTCGACGCGCTTGACCGGGTCGTCCACCAGCATCACCGTGCTGTCCAGACGCAACGCCTTGTCCACCGCAGCATCGGCGCCAGGCTGTGCGAAATGCTCCTTCACGAAGTCGCCGGCAGCGTCATTGGCGGTCAGCCATTTCGGCTGCACAGTGGCGGCGTAATCGTCGTAGCTGCGGTCGAAAAATGCTTCGCGGTAAGCGGTGTACGGATCGCCGGCACCGTCCACTTGCGGATACCAGTGGTACCCGGCGAACAGTTCGTCGGCACCCTGGCCGCTCTGCACCACCTTGCAATGCTTGGCCACTTCTCGCGACAGCAAATAGAACGCAATGCAGTCGTGGCTGACCATCGGCTCGCTCATGGCACGGAACGCGGCGGGCAGCTGTTCGATGATTTCTTTCTCATCGATACGCAGCTGATGATGCTGCGTGCCGTAGTGCTGGGCGATCAGGTCCGAATACTGGAATTCGTCACCACGTTCACCACCAGCGTCCTGGAAACCGATAGAAAAGGTCGACAGATTTTCCACGCCGACCTCGCGCAGCAAACCCACGAGCAAACTTGAATCGACACCGCCCGACAACAGCACGCCGACATCGACCGCCGCGCGCTGACGGATGGCAACAGCGTCGCGTGTGCTGTCGAGCACGCGGTCGCGCCAGTCTTCAAGGCTGAGGTTTTTCTCATCCTCATGTGGGCCATAGGGCAGGGTCCACCAGGTTTTCTGTTGGGTGCTGCCATCGGCTTCGATACGCATCCAGGTCGCAGGTGGCAACTTTTCGATGCCCGCCAGCAGGGTACGGGGTGCCGGGACCACGGCATGAAAATTCAGGTAGTGATTGAGCGCCACCGGGTCGAGGATCGGGTTGATGTCGCCGCCCTTGAGCAACGCCGGCAAAGCCGAGGCAAAACGCAGGCGCTGGCCGGTGCGCGACAGGTACAACGGTTTTACGCCAAGACGGTCACGGGCAATGAACAGACGTTGGGCATCCCGTTCCCAGATGGCAAAGGCAAACATGCCGTTGAGCTTGGGCAGCAAGGCTTCGCCCCAGGCGTGATAGCCCTTGAGCAGCACTTCGGTATCACCACCGGAATAGAACGCGTAACCGAGGTCTTCAAGCTCTGCGCGCAGTTCCGGGAAGTTGTAGATCGCACCGTTGAAGGCCAGTGACAAGCCCAATTGCGCATCGATCATCGGCTGCGCCGAGCCGTCCGAGAGGTCCATGATTTTCAGGCGCCGATGGCCCAGGGCAATTGGTCCCTGACTATGAAAGCCCCAGGCGTCGGGCCCCCGAGGGGCCAGGTGGTGGGTAATTCGTTCAACAGCTGCAAGGTCTGCAGGTTGATGATCAAAACGTAACTCGCCAGCTAATCCGCACATAAATTCCTTACCGGTTTTTCCGTTGGGGAGGGTCAATCGATACCGCGCCCAAATGGCGGGTACTCAGAAACTGACCCGGCTGGGTGCTCGTAGTTTTAGATCGATGGGTTATAAGCAGCGAATGTCGAAGATTGGGCGGGCGAGACAGAAATGGACCAGGAGCGTGCGGTAATTATTGCTGTGATACATAGGAGTATCTGCTTGGACAGCGTCCAATCCGACTCGATATTTGAGTTATTTTTTGTCGTTCGCGCCTCGTAGGCTGAAAGCTTCTAATCGCAATAAGGATATTGCTCATGCTACCTGCTGCCCCCACGACACCCCCTGTGGTGCCGCTGACATCAACACAACGTCTCGAGAGTCTGCTGGAACATACGGGTGATCTGGACACGGCCCAAACCTTGCAAGAATCAATGCCTGAATGGTTGACTTCGGCGGAGCTGAGCGTGGCTCAGGCTTTGAATTCGGCCATGCAACAGTCCCAGGTTTCCTACACCAAGGCTGCCGAGGTGCTCGCAAGGCTCAAACCCTTGGACGAATACTGCAAGGAGCAATTGACTCTTCTACTCAAGGAAAAATGGAAGGTCGACGTTGATGTCGAGCGGGACACACTGGATATCATTAAAGCCGTGCTTTCTTCAACAGGAGTGCTGCCGGTTGCCTGGGAGAAGGGGAAGGTAACCAGGTCACGCAGCCTGCTGCACGCCGCTATGGAAAATTTCACCTCCGAGGAAGCCACACCTGGCGGCCTACCAAAAGACTCGGTGATCAAGGTCGACGCAAAACCTCAAAAAGGTGCTGACATGACCCCCGCCAAGTTTGCCGAACTTTGTCGCGAACTCGATCTTGGGGGTAAATACCAGAGTCATGTGAATGACGTTCTGGCACTGCCGGCCAACCCCACAGGCAACCCGGTCAGTACCGCCTCGTCAGCCGCCGATATTCGACAGTTGAAATTGCTGGACATCCAGGTCGCCGCCCATGTAGCTTATCTGAAAAAGCACATCAGCAGTACCGTTTACACGATGTTGCTCAGCGTCATTGAACAGGATCTCCCGGCGGCCAAGGCCAAAGGGACCCTGTTCGATGGTGCACCGGTGATTTGGCAAGGCTTGCAAATTCATGATGCTTGCCTGTGTGGAGTCTTGGTCTTTACCAAGGTTTCCATCGATACAGCCCCCTCGGCCAAGTGCGTTGTCTACATGCCCAACGAGCCCAGACGACCCCTGTATGAATATGCCTCGCTCGATGATTTCAAAGCCTATCTGACCCTTCATCTGCAAAGCAAAGTCTACAAAGACCGCTTTTGCGAACTTTACTTTCCCGGCAATGACAAGACGGTTTTTTTCACCCGCTTCGACAAGAACAAGAACCTGGGCAGTCTCACCGCAATGCCGGCCGATACATGTCCCGGCGATTTTTTCTTTAACGCTTTCGTCCACAAGACCCAACTCGATGCGCAGATCCTCGCTGTGCCGACGGCGGAAGTCGACGAACTCCAACGAGAAAAGACCCTCCAGACATTGCTCGATGGAGGTCTTTTACTGTTGAACGCGGCGTCATTTTTTGTCCCTGTGATTGGTCAATTGATGTTGTCGGTGGCGGTCGTCGAAATTCTCAGTGAAGTTTATGAGGGCGTGGAGGACTGGGCGCACGGGGAGCGAACCGAAGCCCTCACGCATTTGCTGAATGTTGTCGAAAGCCTCGCGCAGATGGCTGTCTTTGCCGCAGGGCAGAAGGTGGTGAGCTCGATTGCCAGCAAAGTGACGCGCGCAAACCCTGACTTCTTCAAGTCTTTCATTCCGATTGAAAAAACGGATGGCACAACACGCCTGTGGAAGTCTGATCTCAAACCCTACGAACGCAGGCTTTCTGCGGATAAAGGGCTGAAGGCCGATGCCGAAGGGTTCTATGAGTTCGACCATCAGAAGTATGTGCAGATCGACGGACACTTTTATGCCGTCGATTTCGACGCGGCTGCAGAGGCCTGGAAGATCAAGCATCCGACACGCCAGGATGCTTACACGCCGATTCTCGAACACAACGGACAGGGAGGCTGGCGCCAACCCGGCGAGCGTACGGAGGAGTGGAGCGACGGTGCTTACGTATTGAAACGGCTCGATTCTCGACTGGCCGCGCAAGATAACAGTCGCTTGGAGAAAATCCGTCAGGTGACCGCAAGCCCTCTGAGTGAGCTACATCGATTGAGTGAGGAAAACTTGCAACTACCTGCACGTTTGCAGGACTCGATCGATCGTTTTCGACTGGAGCAAAGGGTTCGAGATTGCATTGCGATATTGGAGCAGGGTGATCCAGAGATTTTTATCCACACCGACGAGCAGATGAATGAATTGCCATCAATGAAGGGGTGGCCTACCGGACGTTACATTCGAGTACTCAACGACGAAGGCATTACCAAGAAATATTTTCCCAAAGACGCATTTATTGCTAACGAGGAACCTGCGGTCGATGTCACCGAAGAGCAATTGTCTGAAGGCCAGTTGCTCAGAAGGATTGTATCCGGGCTGTATCCCAAGGAAGTGGAGGACCTGCTCGGAGGAACGGTCAGTGATCAGACGGAAAACGATGCGTTGGCCAAGAAGCTCGCTGCATCAATGAAAAATGATCGATTACCGTTGTTTGAGCGTCTGTATGAAGCACATGACACCGGTAATGACAGCGATGCCGAGTTGCTCAGAAAGGCTTTCCCAAAGGTGCCGCACACCATCGCCCGAGAGCTGATAGACCAAATCAGTAGCGTTGAACGATTGCGCCTGCGGACCCTCAAGCGCGTTCCGATGAGGCTTGCACAGCGTGCTCGTGAGGCATTGGCAGAAGTGAAACTCGACAGGGGTATCGGTGGACTTCATCTGCCGGAAATCGCCGATGTCGACACGCGCAATCTGGCTTTCTCCCTGCTCGAACATTTGCCTGGCTGGAACAGTGAACTGTTGCTGGAACTGCGTAACGGCTCGATCACCGGGCCGGTACTTCGCAGCATTGGCAAGCAAGGTAGCGCACTGAAGCGAACGATTGTGGAGTCGGCGGAGGGTTATCGGGTGTTCGACGGCGATGACAAGAATCTGGCGAGCGTTCTTCAAGGACCAGAAGCCTTATACCAGGCTATTGCGCATGCTCTGCCCGAATCACAACTGACCACCATGAGCCTGGGTGCCAACAGACCGGCGCAAGTCCTGGCGTTGCGTAATCGGCTGGCTTCCCGAGCCGTGGAGGATCGCGCGCGCAGCGCTCGTCTGCTGACGGGTAAGCCTCCTGGTGAAAGAGTGGCGCCCGATACCTGTGTACTGGCCGATCCACCGGCAGCTTCTTCTCATGCCTCAGGTCTGGTTCGAAAGGCCAAAAAACTCTATCCCCTCAAGACCGAAGCGCAAATCAGCACCCTGCTCGACAGTCTGGGGACTGACCATTTGAGTCGAGCAACAGCCGTCCAGCAGCGTCAGGGCCAACTTGAAAAACTGCGTCGAGCGCTAAAAAGCTGGCGCAACGACGACACCGAAATGCGTAAGTTGCAAGGTGATTTGAATGAGTATCGACAGAGTCGTCGCCAGGTGTCCGATGCTATCGAAAATGCCTGGAGGCAAATGGGCGTGGTGCGAGACGAGCAGCGGGCGAGCAGTGTATTGGGGCTGAGGCTGGACGGAATGCGGGTCGGCCAGCTCCCGACATTGTCACCGGACATCGACTTCGATCACATTGAACTTCTATCGCTGAAAAACATGAATCAGGGTAATGACCTGGCCTACTTTCTCAAACACTTCAAGTCGGTGCAGTCCTTGGAGCTGGACAGTAACCAGTTGACCCTGTTGCCCGAATCAATCTCCTTGATGACCGGCTTGAGGTATTTGAGCCTTGCCGACAACAAGCTGGTCATGACCGAGCAAACGTTGAAGAAACTGGCGGCCATGCGCACGCTGAAGACATTGAACCTGAGCAAGAACCCTTTGGGCACGCTCCCGGATGTTGGCAAAATGTTCGATTTGCGCTTGTTGATGCTGCGCAACACCCGTGCCACCGAGCTTCCCAAGGGGCTGGCGAAGCTGCCCAATCTTGACCGAGTCGACCTGCGCGATAACGACATCGGAACACTGCCGGACTGGCTGTTTACTGTTCCTCGCCGTTTCAGCCAAAGCATCAATCTGCGTACCAATCCGTTAGTGAACGACAGCCGCGTCAAGCTCAAGGCATACCGTGACCGGGTCGGTATCGGCATGGGATTTCTGGAGGATGACATTGCGCGTCTGGATGAGCAGACCGCCAAGGCGCTTTGGTTACCGGAGGAGGTCAATGTGACCTATTCGCCACGTGGAAAGATCTGGACCGCATTCAAGGATGATCCCGGTTCCGATGGGCTTTTCCGGTTGCTGGCGGAATTGGGGAATACGGCGGACAGCCAGTATGTGCGCGAAGACATGACTCGGCGGGTCTGGTCGGTGCTGGAGGCCGCCGAAGGCAATGCGGCGCTGCGCGAGCAGGTATTTGACCTTGCTGCCAACCCGATCAACTGTACCGACTCGGCGGCGTTCAATTTCAGCAATCTTGAGGTGGCGGTAGAAATTGAAAAAATCACCGGCCCCTTGGGCAGTGCGCAGTCGGCAGCAGCTTCGCTGACGAAACTGGGCAAGGGGCTTTTTCGACTCGATCAACTGGACAAAATTACCCAGACGCACATCAGCAGGCATCCGGAGGTCGATCCACTGGAGGTTGGACTGGCCTATCGCACCGGGCTGATCAAAGATCTGGATTTACCCGGCCAACCTCAACACATGCGCTACAAGTCACTTAGTGGCGTGTCAGAACAGGACCTTGCGTCGGCCAAAACCAGTGTGCAACGCGCGGAGCATTCGCCTGAGCTGAGTAAATTCCTGGTGCAACGTCCTTTTTGGATTGACTACCTCAAACGCAGTTTTGCGGAGGACTTTGCCAAAATGACCGAGCCATTACAGGATCGTCTGCAAAAAGTGTTTGATCAGAGGGACACGATGACGGATGCCGATTACCGCACGCAGATTGATACCATCAAGACTGAGCAGGCCACGGCAGAAAAAACATTGCTGGAGCGCCTCACCGGGGATGTCTTGAAACTGGTCGATACGAGCAGTTGCGCCATCCCCGAGCGCTGAACCGTTCAGCTGCCTCTAATCAGTCGGCGCAAGGCAAACCGGTTGGGGTGGCAAGCCTCGGCCACGCTGCGAGGCAACGGCAATGGTTCGTTCTCCAGCCAGGCCGCCAGCAGTTCGCCAGACAGTGGTGCCGTGATCAGGCCTCGAGAACCGTGGCCGCTGTTGATGTACAGGCCATCAAGCCATGGGCATGGAGCGTCCGGCACTTGCCGGGCGTCCTTGCCTAGTGCGGCATAGGCCTGGTTGAAGGCGGAACCGTCGGCCAAAGGGCCGACGATGGGCAGATAGTCCGGGCTGGTGCAACGAAAGGCTGCGCGGCCTTGCAGATCTTCGGGAGCCAGTTGGTCGACCTGCAAGCGGTCGACCAGATCGCTGGAGATTTCTTCCAGTAACTGCAGATTGCCCAAGTGTTCGGCGGTGGTCGGTGTCAGGTCGTCGCTGTTGAAATCGAAGCTGGCACCCAGGGTGTGTTCACCCAGCCGCGCCGGGGCCACATAACCTTCTGCGCAGACCACCGTGGCCAGGTCCTGGCTCGCGGTGGTTTGCATCAGGCGAGTGATTTGTCCGCGAATGCGCTTGAGTGGCAGATCGGTGCTTTGCTCGAAACGTTTGATCTCTGCTGCACCGGCGAGCACCACGACCGGTGCGCTGGCGAGCAGCTTATCTCCAGAGAAGGCTTGCCACTGGTCGTCGACTTGGCGCAGTTCCAGCACGTCATGGTGACGCAGCAATTGCACATTGGGATGGCTGGCTTGCCATTGACACAGCGCCGGAGGATGAACCCAGCCGCCCTGCGGGTAGAACAAGCCACCGCTCGCCAGATCAACGCCGGCCTGTTCGCAGGCTTGTTGTCGATCCAGCTCATGCAGCAAATCTCGCGGGAACGCGGCGGCCAATTGCGCCTGACGCTCGGCTTCCTTGGGATTGAACGCCAGTTGCAGGACCCCGCAGCCATCCCAATCGACACCGCGGTGCAAGTGTTCCAACAGGCGTCGGGTGTGGCCGAAACCGCTGACAATCAGTTGCGATAACGCCGTGCCATGGGCCGACAGTTTCAGGTACAGCACGCCTTGCGGATTGCCCGAAGCCTCCTGCGCCAGTGCATCGTGACGCTCCAGCAATGTCACTTGCCAGCCCCGCGCCGCCAGGCTTGCCGCACTGGCACAACCGGCCAGACCGGCGCCAATCACGAGGGCGCGGCGCTCGCCAGCCACAGGTGTCGGGCGCGAAAACCACGGTTTTGGTTGGGTGGGCGTGGGGACTGACTCCGGCCAGCCGAGAAACTCACCGCGCAGGATCTCCCATTTGTGGCCGATACCCGGCGTTCGTTTCATCTTGAAGCCCGCGGCATTCAGCAGGCGCCGAACCCATCCGGTGCTGGTGAACGTGCTGATAGTCGAGTCGGGAGCGGCCAGGCGCGCCAGCTCGGCGAACAGTTCGGCGGTCCACATGTCCGGGTTTTTCGCCGGGGCAAATCCATCGAGAAACCAGGCGTCGATCTGTGCATCGAGTTGCGGCAATTGTTCCAGTGCATCGCCGATCAGCAGAGTCAGGGTAACCCGGCCGTTGTCCAGCACCACGCGCTGGAAGCCTTGATGGATCGCCACGTACTGCGCCAGCAGTTGATCGGCAAATACCTTCAGTTCGGGCCACAACGCCAGGGCTCGTTGCAGATCGTCATGGCTCAGCGGGTACTTTTCGACACTGACAAAATGCAATCTCGCATCCGCCACGGCGTGTTGCTCGAACACCTGCCAGGCACACAGAAAATTCAGACCCGTACCAAAACCCGTTTCGCCAATGACCAGACGCCCGCCAGCCCGCAGCGCGGCGAAGCGCTCGGCCAAACGGTTCTGTTCGATAAACACGTAGCGCGTTTCGTCCAGACCCGATTTATCGGAGAAATACACATCATCGAACACCCGCGAATACGGGCGACCCTGGTCATCCCAGTCGAGTTGGGCGTGGGGCAATACTGGTTTCATGGCAGGCTCGGCAACGGCAAGGTGGCCATTCTAGCCGATCGCCAGCGCGGTGCTTGATCCGTGGCAATGTCTGGCGTGGCGTCGGCGATGAAAATGGGATTTCTCCCACGCTGGAGAGGTCAATCCGCTAGTCTTGCTCACATCTGGAAGGGAGCCGTTCATGTTCGAATCTGCCGAAATCGATCACGCCATCGACAAAGAAACGTACGACGCCGAAGAGCCGGCCCTGCGCGAGGCCTTGCTCGAAGCGCAATTTGAGCTGCGCCAGCAGAGCCGCTTTCCGGTGATCATCCTGATTAACGGCATCGAAGGCGCCGGTAAAGGCGAGACGGTCAAGCTGCTCAACGAATGGATGGACCCGCGCCTGATCGAAGTCCGCACCTTCGATCAGCAGACCGACGAAGAACTGGCGCGGCCACCGGCCTGGCGTTACTGGCGAATGCTTCCGGCCAAGGGGCGCATGGGGATTTTCTTCGGTAACTGGTACAGCCAGATGCTGCAGTCGCGAGTTCATGGCCAGATCAAGGACCCACGGCTCGACCAAAGTATCAACGCCGCCGAACGCCTGGAGAAAATGCTCTGCGATGAAGGCGCGCTGATCGTCAAATTCTGGTTCCACCTCTCCAAAAAACAGATGAAGGCGCGGCTCAAGGCGTTGGCCGATGACCCGCTGCATAGCTGGCGCATCAGCCCGCTGGACTGGCAGCAATCGCAAACCTACGACCGGTTCGTCAAGTTCGGTGAGCGGGTCTTGCGACGCACCAGTCGCGACTACGCGCCATGGCATGTGATCGCCGGGATGGATGCACGCTATCGCAGCCTGCTGGTGGGGAAAATTCTGCTCGACAGCCTGCATGGCGCCTTGAAGCGGCCGAAGATCCATCCGGAGAAAGTCAGCGCCGCCCCGGTGTTGCCGAGCGTCGATCAAGTGAACCTGCTCGACGCCCTGGACTTGAACCTGCGCCTGGACAAAGACGATTACGAAGAACAGTTGGTGACCGAGCAGGCGCGGTTTTCCGGGCTGATGCGTGACAAACGCATGCGTCGGCACGCCCTGGTCGCCGTGTTTGAAGGCAATGACGCGGCGGGCAAGGGCGGGGCGATCCGTCGGGTGGCGGCGGCACTCGATCCGCGTCAGTACAACATCGTGCCGATTGCCGCGCCCACAGATGAGGAGCGGGCGCAGCCGTACCTGTGGCGCTTCTGGCGGCACTTGCCGGCGCGAGGCAAGTTCACCGTGTTCGACCGTTCCTGGTATGGCCGGGTGCTGGTGGAGCGCATTGAAGGTTATTGCAGCCCGGCGGACTGGCTGCGTGCCTACAGCGAAATCAACGATTTCGAAGAGCAGGTCACCGAATCCGGGGTCATTGTCGTCAAGTTCTGGCTGGCCATCGATAAACAGACGCAACTGGAGCGTTTCCAGGAGCGCGAGCAGATCCCCTTTAAGCGCTTCAAGATCACTGAAGACGACTGGCGCAATCGCGAGAAGTGGGATGACTACCGGGTTGCGGTCGGCGACATGGTTGACCGTACCAGCACCGAAATCTCGCCCTGGACCCTGATCGAGGCCAACGACAAGCGCTGGGCGCGGGTAAAGGTGTTGCGCACCATCAATCGTGCGATGGAAGAAGCGTTCGAAAGGTCTGACCGCCATGAGCGAAAGAAGCACAAATAAAAGGATTGAAGCGATGGTTGCGCATACGCGGGGTGAATGATTGTCGCGGTCGCTAATGAGGTGGACTTATGCTCGGTCCACTCTCAACCGATAACAACAATGAGGTATGCCATGCGTGAAGTGGTGATCGTCGACAGCGTGCGGACCGGCCTGGCCAAATCCTTTCGCGGCAAATTCAACATGACTCGTCCGGATGACATGGCGGCGCACTGTGTCGACGCACTGTTGGCGCGCACCGGTATCGACCCGGCGAGCGTCGAGGACTGCATCGTCGGTGCCGGTTCCAACGAGGGCGCGCAAGGCTTCAATATCGGGCGCAACGTCGCGGTGTTGTCGCGATTGGGCATCGGCACTGCCGGCATGACCCTCAACCGCTTCTGTTCTTCAGGCCTGCAGGCGATCGCCATTGCCGCGAACCAGATTGCCTCGGGTTGCAGCGATATCATCGTCGCCGGTGGCGTCGAGTCCATCAGCCTGACGATGAAAAGCGTCAACACCGACAACCTGATCAACCCGCTGCTCAAGGAGCAGGTGCCGGGTATCTACTTCCCGATGGGCCAGACGGCTGAAATCGTCGCGCGTCGCTACAACGTCAGCCGCGAGGAGCAGGACCTGTATGCCCTGCAAAGTCAGCAACGGACCGCGCGGGCTCAGGCTGCCGGGTTGTTCGATGATGAGATCGTGCCGATGGCGGTGAAGTATCGCGTTGAAGACAAGGCCTCCGGGCAGGTGCAAGTCCTCGACGGCATCGTCGAGGGTGATGACTGCAACCGCCCCGACACCACGCTGGAAAGCCTCGCCGGTTTGAAACCGGTGTTCGCCGAAGACGGTTCGGTCACGGCGGGCAACTCTTCGCAGCTGTCCGATGGTGCGTCCATGACCCTGGTGATGAGTCTGGAGAAGGCCCTGGAACTGGGGCTCAAGCCGAAAGCGTTCTTCCGTGGTTTTGCGGTGGCCGGTTGCGAGCCTGATGAAATGGGCATCGGCCCGGTGTTCTCGGTGCCGAAACTGCTCAAGGCCAAGGGCTTGCAGATTGCCGATATCGACTTGTGGGAACTCAACGAAGCGTTTGCCTCGCAGTGCCTGTACAGCCGCAACCGGCTGGAAATCGACAATGAAAAGTACAACGTCAACGGCGGCTCGATTTCCATTGGTCACCCGTTTGGCATGACCGGTTCGCGTCAGGTCGGGCATCTGGTGCGCGAGTTGCAGCGACGTAACCTGCGTTACGGCATCGTCACCATGTGCGTGGGCGGCGGGATGGGGGCTACCGGGTTGTTTGAGGCGGTGCGTTAAATACCTCGGATATGTAGCGACTGTTCAATAGTTATCGCTAGCAGGCTAGCTCCCACAGTGAATTGTTGTGATCACAAATATTGTGCACGCCACAGAACCTGTAGGAGCGAGCCTGCTAGCGATGGGGGCGCCACGGTCAAAGCATCCGACGAAGATTACGACCCGCACAGTTTCATCCACGGCCAGTCCCAAACTGTCCCTGTGTGCCACACGCCGCAGCGCCTAGAATGACGCTTCTTGCTATCAGGCTTTTGGGGTTCACATGCACATTTCATCGGGTCGCTGGGTTTACGGTCTGTTTCTGGCCTTGTTGACCGCGTTGTTGTGGGGAATCCTGCCGATCAAACTCAAACAAGTGCTGCTGGTGATGGACCCGGTCACGGTGACCTGGTTTCGTCTGGCGGTATCTGGAGGGTGCCTGTTCATATACCTGGCCGTGACCGGACGTCTGCCCAGCCGCAAAGTGCTCGGCCCGCGCGGAGGCTGGCTGGTGTTGATGGCAGTACTCGGCCTGGTAGGTAACTATGTGCTGTATTTGATGGGCCTGAACCTGCTCAGCCCCGGCACCGCGCAATTGGTGGTGCAGATGGGGCCGATCATGTTGCTGATCGCCAGTGTGTTTGTGTTCAAGGAGCGTTTCAGCCTGGGGCAGGGGATGGGTTTGCTGGTGCTGCTGATCGGTTTCGCGTTGTTTTTCAATCAACGTTTGAGTGAACTGCTGACGTCGCTGACCGACTACACCGCCGGTGTCCTGCTGGTGCTGTTGGCGTCCACGGTCTGGACCTTCTATGCCTTGGGCCAGAAGCAATTGCTGACGGTGTGGAATTCGCTGCAGGTGATGATGGTGATCTACCTGTTTTGCGCGGCGTTGCTGACGCCGTGGGTGCATCCGCTGGAAGCGCTGCAGTTGAGCCCGTTGCAAGGCTGGTTGCTGTTGGCGTGCTGCTTGAACACCCTGATTGCCTATGGCGCATTCGCCGAGGCGCTGGCGCACTGGGAAGCCTCTCGGGTCAGTGCGACGTTGGCGATTACGCCGTTGGTGACCTTCGCAGCGGTCGCCGTGGCGGCCTGGTTATGGCCGGATTATGTGCATGGCGAGACCATCAATGGTCTGGGATATGGCGGGGCGGTGCTGGTAGTGCTGGGTTCGGCGCTGGTGGCGTTGGGGCCTTCTTTGATTGCCGGGTTGAAGGCACGGAAGTTACGGATGGCCTGAAGATCAAAAGATCGCAGCCTGCGGCAGCTCCTACAGGGAACATTTACATGCAGGAGCTGCCGCAGGCTGCGATCTTTTCGCTTCACTGCAAATCTCAGCCCTTGGCGCCAGCCTCCAGCATATTCTCCGGCCGCACCCACGCATCAAACTCTTCATCGGTCAGATACCCTAGCTGCAGCGCCGCTTCCCGCAAGGTCAGCCCTTCGCTGTAAGCCTTCTTGGCAATCTCCGCCGATTTGTCATAACCGATGTGCGGATTGAGCGCCGTCACCAGCATCAGCCCACGTTCCAGGTGTTCAGCCATTTTCTCGGCATCCGGCTCCAGGCCGGCAATGCAATGTTGCTGAAAGTTGCTGCAACCATCGCCCAGCAGACGGATCGATTGCAGCAGGTTGTGGATGATCACCGGTTTGAACACGTTCAATTGCAGGTGACCCTGACTGGCCGCAAAACCAATGGCGACGTCATTTCCCAAGACCTGACAGGCCAGCATCGACAGGGCTTCGCACTGGGTCGGGTTGACCTTTCCCGGCATGATCGAACTGCCAGGCTCGTTGGCCGGCAGCTTCACTTCGGCAAATCCGGCGCGCGGTCCAGAGCCCAGCAGGCGCAAGTCATTGGCGATTTTCATCAGCGTCACGGCGAGGGTTTTCAACGCGCCGGACAGTGTGGTCAGCGGTTCATGGCCGGCCAGTGCGGCAAATTTGTTGGGCGCGGTGACGAATGGAAAGCCGGAGAGGGCGGCCAGTTCGGCGGCAATCGCTTCACCAAAACCGTGGGGGGAGTTGAGTCCGGTGCCGACGGCTGTACCGCCCTGGGCCAATTCGCAGACTGCCGGCAGGGCGCTGCGGATCGCCCGTTCGGCGTAATCCAGTTGTGCGATGAAAGCCGAGATTTCCTGGCCAAAGCTGATGGGGGTCGCATCCATCATGTGGGTCCGGCCGGTCTTGACCAGTTTCATATGACGGGCGGACAACTCGGCCAGCCCGCCCGACAGTTCGCTGATGGCGGGCAACAACTGTTGCTGCACGGCCTGGACAGCTGCGATATGCATAGCAGTGGGGAAGCAGTCGTTGGAGCTCTGGGAGCGATTGACGTGATCGTTAGGGTGCACCGGGGACTTGCCGCCGCGTGGGTTACCGGCCAGTTCATTGGCGCGCCCGGCGATCACTTCGTTGACGTTCATGTTGCTCTGGGTGCCGCTGCCGGTCTGCCAGACCACCAGCGGGAACTGATCGTCGTGTTCTCCGTCGAGTACTTCATCGGCCGCCTGTTCGATCAGCCGGGCGATGTCGGCCGGGATGTCGCCGTTGCGATCGTTGACCCGGGCCGCCGCTTTCTTGATCAGTGCCAGGGCATGCAGCACCGCCAGCGGCATGCGTTCGTTGCCGATGGCGAAGTTGATCAGCGAGCGTTGCGTCTGAGCACCCCAATAGGCTTCATCCGGGACTTCAACCTGGCCGAGGCTGTCGGTTTCGATACGGCTCATCTTGCACACTCCTGTAGGTCCGATTGCGCAGTTTAGGCCGTGATCGTCGGCCGTGGTTCCATCAGTCTGGATTTCACCCATTCAACCCCTCTAAATCAGGTCCGACAAGGCTTGGGGTTGAGCGACACACTTTTTTAGGCGCAGAATGGTCGCCCTTGGGGTCTGACCTCGCCAGCTAAAAAAAGGAAACTCGATGACTCGTCTTCGTGCCATCTGTACCGCCGTTGCTTTGGTCTGCGCCAGCGGCCAGGTTTTTGCCGACACCGCCAGCCATAACGCCAGTGCCGAGGCTTTCCTGACCCTGGCGCACGCTGACAAACTGGGTACTCCGGTGTACATGCAAGTACAGCAGATGTTTGCTCAACGTTTTGCCCAGACCAAAGCCCCGGAGTCGAAGAAAGCCGTGCTGGAAACCTACCAGGCCAAGGCCAACGCCGCCCTGGACCAGGCCATTGGCTGGAACAAGCTGAAACCGGACATGGTCAAGCTCTACACCACCAACTTCACCGAATCGGAGCTCAAGGATCTGGTTGCCTTCTACAAGTCGCCACTGGGCAAGAAAGTCCTGGAAAAAATGCCGCAGCTGACCCAGCAATCGGCCCAGATGACTCAGGCGAAGCTGGAAAGCGCAGTGCCGGTGGTCAACAAGCTGCTGGCGGACATGACGACGGAGCTGGATCCGAAAGGCGCCGCCGCTCCAGCCAAGAAAAAGCCTTAAACGGAGTTCGGTATGACCATGCAACAACGCATCGAATCGACGCTGGCCTTGCTTCAGCCCGAGCATCTGCAAGTGCTGGATGAAAGCCACATGCACAGCCGTGGGTTACAGACTCACTACAAGGCGGTGGTGGTCAGCGCACAGTTCGACGGCCTGAGCCGGGTCAAGCGCCACCAGAAAGTCTACGGCACGCTCGGCGAGTTGATGGGCGAGTTCCATGCGTTGGCGCTGCATACCTACACGCCAGATGAATGGGCACAGATCGACGCGGCTCCGGCCTCGCCGACCTGTGCCGGCGGCAGCAAACACTGACGCTCCCCCCTGTAGGAGCCGGCTTGCTGGCGATGGCGTCTTCGAAATCGCTATCGCCAGCAAGCCGGCTCCTACAGAGAAGGTTATTTTTGTTAGAATGCAGCGCGCCGCTAACCCGGCGCGTTTTTTTTCGCATCCGGTTCACCCCTTACGAGGGTAGCCACCTGGAGATTTACCCATGACACAACAGATTGTCGTGGCGGCACTGTATAAGTTCGTCACCCTGGAAGATTACGTCGCCCTGCGCGAGCCACTGCTGCAAGCGATGGTCGACAACGGCATCAAAGGCACCTTGCTGATTGCCGAAGAAGGCATCAACGGCACCGTGTCCGGCAGCCGTGAAGGCATCGACGGGCTGATGGCCTGGCTCAAGAACGACCCGCGCATGGACGACATCGACCACAAAGAGTCGTACTGCGATGAGCAGCCGTTCTACCGCACCAAAGTCAAACTCAAGAAAGAAATCGTCACCCTCGGCGTGGAAGGCGTGGACCCGAACAAAAAGGTCGGCACTTACGTCGACCCGCAGGACTGGAACGCACTGATCAGCGACCCGCAAGTGTTGTTGATCGACACCCGTAACGACTACGAAGTCTCGATTGGCACCTTCGAAGGCGCCATCGACCCGAAAACCACCAGTTTTCGCGAGTTTCCCGACTACATCAAAGCCAACTTCGACCCGGCCGTGCACAAGAAGGTCGCGATGTTCTGCACCGGCGGTATTCGCTGCGAGAAGGCGTCGAGCTACATGCTCAGCGAAGGCTACGGTGAGGTCTATCACCTCAAGGGCGGCATCCTGAAGTACCTCGAAGAGGTGCCGCAGGAAGAAACCAAATGGCAGGGCGACTGCTTCGTGTTCGATAACCGTGTGACCGTTCGCCACGACCTGAGCGAAGGTGACTACGATCAGTGCCATGCCTGCCGTACGCCGGTCAGCGTTGAAGATCGCGCTTCGGAGCATTACGTGGCGGGTATCAGCTGCCCGCATTGCTGGGACAAATTGAGCGAAAAAACCCGTCGCAGCGCCATCGATCGGCAAAAGCAGATCGAACTGGCCAAGGCCCGTAACCAGCCGCACCCGATCGGCTACAACTATAAACAAGCATCCTCCGAGGCCTGAACCATGTCAGCACGCCTGCTCTATGTGATGGATCCGATGTGTTCCTGGTGTTGGGGGTTTGCCCCGGTCGCCAACGCATTGGTCGAGCAGGCGCAAGCTGCAGGCGTTGAAGTGCATTTGATCGTGGGTGGTTTGCGCACCGGCAGCGGTGCGGCGCTGGAACCGACCACACGGCGCTACATTCTTGAACACTGGCAGGCGGTCACGGAGGCCACCGGCCAACCGTTCAAACTCGAAGGCGCATTGCCTGACGGTTTTGTCTACGACACCGAGCCTGCCTGCCGGGCACTGGTGACGGCGCGCGGCCTGGCACCGGATTGCGCATGGAAACTGCTCCGGCTGATCCAGCACGCGTTTTACGCCGATGGTCGGGATGTCACTCGCGCCAGCGTGCTGGTGGAACTGGCAGAGCAGGCTGGCGTACCGCGCATCGAGTTCGCGGCCGCTTTCGACCGTGCCGACATGCACGCTGCGACCAACGCCGATTTCACCTGGGTGCAAGACTTGGGCATTGCCGGTTTTCCGACCCTGTTGGCCGAACGTAATGGCCAATTGGCGCTGCTGACCAACGGATATCAACCGCTCAGTGTGCTGTCCCCGCTTCTTGGCCGTTGGCTGGAGCGCGCCGCCTGTGCATGATCTGCCTGACGATGTCCCAAGCGCAAAACGTGTCGACCGTCTGAGCTGGGCAGAAATCCGTCGCCTGGCCCTTCATCATAAAAAGTCGCTATGGATCGCCAACGGCGTGGCGGTGCTCGCAACCCTGTGCAGCGTGCCGATCCCGTTACTCCTGCCGCTGCTGGTGGATGAAGTGCTGCTGGGGCATGGTGACGCTGCGCTGAAGGTCATGAATCTTGCACTGCCCCAGGTTTGGCAAAAAGCCGCCGGTTACATTGGCCTGATGCTGGTAGTGACTTTGGCCCTGCGCTGCTCGGCCCTGCTGTTCAACGTGGTGCAGGCACGGTTGTTCGCCGCATTGGCCAAGGACATCGTCTACCGAATTCGCCTGCGCCTGATCGAACGACTCAAACGCATCTCGCTCGGTGAGTATGAAAGTCTGGGCAGTGGCACGGTGACCACTCACTTGGTGACTGACCTCGATACTCTGGACAAATTCGTTGGCGAAACCCTCAGTCGCTTCCTTGTGGCTATGCTGACTCTGTTCGGAACCGCCGGCATCCTGATGTGGATGCACTGGAAGCTGGCGCTGTTGATTCTGTTGTTCAATCCGTTGGTGATCTACGCCACGGTGCAATTGGGCAAGCGGGTCAAGCACCTGAAAAAACTCGAGAACGACAGTACCTCGCGCTTCACTCAGGCATTGACCGAAACACTCGATGCAATCCAGGAAGTTCGCGCCGGCAATCGCCAAGGGTTTTTCCTCGGTCGCCTCGGTCAGCGTGCCAAAGAGGTCCGTGATTATGCGGTGAACTCGCAGTGGAAAACCGATGCGTCAAACCGTGCCAGTGGTTTGCTGTTCCAGTTTGGTATCGATATTTTTCGTGCTGCCGCGATGCTTACCGTGCTGTTTTCCGACCTGTCCATCGGCCAGATGCTCGCGGTGTTCAGCTACCTGTGGTTCATGATTGGTCCGGTGGAACAATTGCTGAACCTGCAATATGCCTACTACGCCGCCGGCGGCGCGCTGTCACGGATCAACGAGTTGCTGTCCCGAGCCGATGAACCGGAGTACCCGGGGGGCGTCGATCCGTTCAGCGGTCGCCAGACGGTCGGACTCGAGGTGCAGGGGTTGAGTTTTGGCTACGGCGACGAACTGGTCCTGAACGAGATGAATTTGTCCATCGCCCCCGGGGAAAAAGTCGCGATTGTCGGTGCCAGCGGCGGTGGCAAGAGTACGTTGGTGCAAT
Organism: Pseudomonas sp. P1.8; assembly: GCF_001269805.1. NCBI lineage: Bacteria > Pseudomonadati > Pseudomonadota > Gammaproteobacteria > Pseudomonadales > Pseudomonadaceae > Pseudomonas > Pseudomonas sp. P1.8. Next base: position 84,342 of record NZ_LHVM01000019.1, on the reverse strand, counting down.
TGCTGCTGGGCTTGTACACGCCGCTGGCCGGGACCATTCGCTTTGGCGGCTCGACCCAGCAAGAGATCGGCCTGGAAACCGTGCGGGAAAACGTCGCGGTTGTGCTTCAACACCCGGCGTTGTTCAACGACACGATTCGGGCCAACCTGACCATGGGTCGTGAGCGCAGCGATGAGGCTTGCTGGCAAGCCCTGGAAATCGCGCAACTTCACGGCACGGTCCGCGAGTTGCCCAACGGTCTGGACAGCATCGTCGGGCGTTCCGGCGTGCGTTTGTCCGGTGGCCAGCGCCAGCGCCTGGCGATTGCGCGGATGGTGCTTGCCGAACCCAAAGTGGTGATCCTTGACGAGGCCACCTCTGCACTGGATGCCGCCACCGAATACAACCTGCATCAGGCACTAGCGCGTTTCCTGAGCAATCGCACCACGTTGATCATTGCCCACCGTCTATCTGCCGTGAAGCAGGCAGACCGGGTGTTGGTGTTTGACGGCGGGCAAATCGCCGAGGATGGCGACCACCAGCAGCTGATTGCCGATGGTGGTTTGTATGCCAAGCTTTATGGGCATTTGCAGCAGTTGTAACCAGACGGTCAATACACTGGAAAACACCGTGACGCGCGTGATTTGCAGTCACGCTGCGTCTTTCAGGGAAGGTGTGTCGCTTGCCTGGACTGCAATCGCGACCTAGGCTAGCTGTAGCGATTTCGCCCGGATGGCGAGCAAGCAGTGCTAAAGCAAGGGACCTCATGAATCAAGTGCGGACACTCGGAACGCCACGGCTGCTGGGCATCGTCTGGCCATTTATCGCCGTCGTGATATTTCAGGCCCTGCTGGGTGGCGTCAGCCTTTATGTGCTGTCGGCGGTACGTGGCTATGTTGCCGGGGAAAGCCTGTGGTCCAAAGGCCAGAAAGACGCCATCTATTACCTCAATCTCTACGGCGACAGCCGTGATGAGGCGATTTTCCACAAATACCAGAACGCCATTTCGGTGCCTCAGGGAGGCCACGAGTTGCGGGTGGCCCTGGACCATCAACCACCGGATATCGAAGCAGCGCGCATAGCCATCCTCAAGGGAGGCAATCATCCCGACGATGTCTCCAGCCTGATCTGGCTGTACCTCAATTTCCGGCACTTCAGTTATCTCGAGAAAGCTATTGATCTCTGGACGCTCGGGGACTCGTATCTGGTCCGGCTTGATGATGTAGCCCGGGAGATGCATCAGGGCATTACCGCGAATCGGGCATCGCAAGCCGATATCCAACGCTGGAAGGAACAGATTCTCACCATCAACGAAGGCGTGACTCCAGCCGCAAAAGCCTTCAGCGATGCGCTGGGTGAAGGTTCGCGGATGATACTTCGTCTGCTGCTATGGACGAATCTGGCCACTGCACTGGGTTTGATCGTGCTGGCGCTGATGCGCACCCATAAACTGCTCAAGCAACGTCATGCTTTTGCCGACGCGTTGCAACTGGAGAAGGACCGGGCGCAGATCACACTGCAATCGATTGGCGACGGAGTCATCACCACGGATGTCTCGGGCGCGATTGCCTACATGAACCCGGCCGCTGAGGCGTTGACCCATTGGAAAGCCGAGCAGGCAACGGGATTGCCGCTGGCAGCATTGTTCAACCTGCTGGATGACAATGCCCAGGCCGACGGCTTTACGTTGATCGAGCACATTTTGAGCGGCCAACTCAGTGGAGGTAGCGAGCATTCCAAGTTGATTCAGCGTCTTGATGGCAGCACGGTGTCGGTCACGCTGGTCGGTGCGCCTATCCGCAACGCCGGCAAGGTCAGCGGAGCGGTGCTCGTGTTGCACGACATGACTCAGGAGCGGCAATACATCGCCAATCTGTCCTGGCAGGCAACCCACGATGCCTTGACCGGCCTTGCCAATCGCCGCGAGTTCGAATATCGCCTGGAGCAGGCGCTGCACAATCTGACGCGCTACTCAGGGCGACATGCCTTGATGTTCCTCGATCTGGATCAGTTCAAACTGGTCAACGATACCTGTGGGCATGCGGCGGGTGATGAGTTGTTGCGACACATCTGCGCGTTGTTGCAATCGGGATTGCGCGAAGGCGATACCCTGGCCCGCCTGGGCGGCGACGAATTCGGCATCTTGCTGGAAAACTGTTCGTTGGAGGTCGCTGAAAAAATTGCCGAGAGCCTGCGCCAGACGGTGCAAAACCTGCATTTCGTCTGGAAAGGCCGGCCATTCGTGACCACTGTGAGCATCGGGTTGGTGCACGTCGCGCAGAGTCCGACCACGCTGGAAGCCTCGCTACGTACCGCGGACATGGCCTGTTATATGGCCAAGGAAAAGGGGCGTAACCGGGTTCAGGTCTATCATCCGGACGATTCTGAACTGTCCCTGCGCTTCGGCGAAATGGCCTGGGTGCAGCGCCTGCACATGGCATTGGAAGAGGACCGCTTCTGTCTCTATGCCCAGGAGATCGCGCCCCTGGGTCACATTGACAAGGACGGCGGGCATATAGAGATTTTGCTGCGTTTGCATGACGAAGCGGGGCGCATGATTCTGCCCGACAGTTTCATTCCTGCCGCTGAGCGTTATGGCCTGATGAGTTCGCTTGATCGCTGGGTCGTGCAGAACGTGTTCAAAATCATTGCCCAATGCCAGGCCGAGCAGCGCCCGGGGCCGTTGGCCATGTGTGCGATTAATCTGTCAGGCACGACGATTGGAGACGAGGCGTTTCTCGACTTCCTGCGGGAACAGTTCGTTACTTATTCGATTCCGCCTGAAATGATTTGTTTTGAAATTACTGAAACCAGCGCCATTTCAAATCTTGGCAGCGCAATCAGATTCATCAATGAACTCAAAGGCTTGGGTTGTCATTTTTCTCTGGATGACTTTTGCGCCGGAATGTCCTCATTCGCGTATCTGAAACATTTGCCTGTAGACTTCCTGAAGATCGACGGGAGTTTCGTAAAGGATATGCTGGACGACCCGATTAACCGAGCCATGGTCGAAGTGATCAATCACATCGGCCATGTCATGGGTAAGCGCACGATAGCCGAGTTTGTCGAAACGCCCCAGATTGAGCAGGCCTTGCTTGAGATCGGGGTGGATTATGCTCAAGGGTATGTGATTGAACGCCCGCATCCGTTTACCTGCGACAGTTTACAGAGTCGTCCTGCCAGGCCTCAGCCTTTGCTGCTAAAGGCGCCTGGCACGTTCCGTTGAAATCTCTCGCCGATCCTGACAATCACAATCAAAAGGAGCTCGACAGTGATCGACACATTCAACAGAACCGGACCCCTCATGGAAGCTGCAAGTTATCCCGCCTGGGCCCAGCGCCTGATTCAGGATTGCAGCGAGAGCAAGCGCCGGGTTGTCGAACACGAACTGTATCAACGCATGCGAGATAACAAGCTCAGTGCGAAGACCATGCGTCAGTACCTGATCGGTGGCTGGCCGGTGGTCGAACAGTTCGCGTTGTATATGGCACAAAACCTCACCAAGACCCGTTTTGCCCGTCATCCTGGCGAGGACATGGCGCGCCGCTGGCTGATGCGCAACATTCGCGTGGAATTGAACCATGCCGATTATTGGGTGCACTGGAGCCGCGCTCATGGAGTCAGCCTGGAAGATCTGCAGGCGCAACAGGTTGCACCTGAGCTTCACGCCCTGAGCCATTGGTGCTGGCATACAAGCTCAGCGGATTCGCTGATTGTCGGCATTGCTGCCACCAACTACGCCATTGAAGGGGCGACCGGCGAATGGTCGGCGGTGGTCTGTTCCAATGGCATCTACGCCGCATCGTTTGCCGAGGAAGATCGCAAACGCGCGATGAAGTGGCTGAAGATGCATGCCCAGTATGACGATGCCCATCCATGGGAAGCCCTGGAAATCATCTGCACATTGGCAGGCATGAACCCCAGCAAATCCTTGCAGGTGGAATTACGCCAGGCGGTGTGCAAGAGCTACGACTACATGTACCTGTTTCTTGAGCGCTGCATGCAGTTGGAGCACGCGGAAAAAGCGTTGGTGGTCCGTGAGCGTCCGGAACTGGCCGAAAGCTGATCCGATCGCTTGAAACAACCGTGGGGGCGAGCCTGCTCGCGATGGCGGACTGTCAAACAACATCATTGTTGAATCTCAGATCGCTCTCTCGAGCAGGCTCGCTCCCGCAATGATTAAAGCGTAGGCCAAAGGCTCAGCCTGCCATCGTCAGCCGATTGCGTCCTTCGCGCTTGGCCACATACATCGCGCTGTCGGCACGTCGCAACAAGCTGTCGGCAGATTCACCTGGTAACAAGGTCGAGCAACCAAGGCTGACGGTCAGTTCGATCGGATGTCCATCGACCTGGTAATCCTCAGCTTGCGTTGCAAACCTCAATCGCTCACCAACCATCGCCGCGGCTTCGCGGGTGGTGTTTGACAGCAGAATCAAGAACTCTTCGCCACCATAGCGGAACACCATGTCTACGTTACGCAGTTGGTTCTTGATTGAAGCGGCAACTGCCTTGAGCACTTCATCACCGGCACTGTGCCCGTAGGTGTCGTTGACTCGCTTGAAATGGTCGATGTCCAGCATCAGCAGCGATAACGGTTGCAGGTGGCGCCGGGAAAGCTCGATCTCCCGTTGCAGGGTCTGATCCATGGCGATGCGGTTGCCAGTGTCTGTCAGCGGGTCGCGCAATGCGCTTTGGGTGGCGGCACGATAAAGAAGTGCATTGCGCATCGGGAAGAGCAGCGCGGCCAGCAGCGATTCCAGATGGGCCTGTTCCGGTTCGCTGAATCGCTGATTGCGACGAAAAACCAGCTCACCCAGGTGTTCGCCTTCGTGGCTGAGGCAATAGCTGATGGAGTGATGGCCCCTATGGCCGAAATCCAGGCGCAAGTCGCTGCTTTTGTGTTGATAGCTCAAGGCGTCCAGCGGCACGATGCGCTGAACTTCGCGAAAGAAAATTCCGAGAATGCGTTGTGGCTCAAGACTGGTTTGCAGCTGCACGTTCAGTTGCTGGCGCAATTGCGCGAGGTTGACCGGCCTCTCCAGAAAGGGAGGCTGTTGACCAAAGCCCAGGCGTTGCAATTTGGCGCTATCAAAGTCAATTGCGTTGGTCTGGGAAGGTGGTTTCATAAGGCGTGCGCCCCCTAAGCAGCAAGACTGTCTTACAAGCTGGGTGAGAGCGGCTTTGAGCTGCGCGTCGTACTGGTCCGTCAGTCCCGTAGGACATTTCTTACAAGTCTAATCCGCTTTGCTGAAGATGAGTAACTCATCACCTCAAGCACTGCCCATCTGCTTTCACGTTGCCTGTTGAGCAAACTTAGAGCGAAAGTCGTGCCATTCGGTTCCAGTGAATAAAATTTGAATTAAATCAATTAGATACATGAAGTAGGCAGTGCCGCTTCAGTCAGGCGTGGCATTTCTTTGACAGTAAAAGCCCCGTTTCAGGGGATTTCTCCCCCCGCGACGAAAATTCGCCGCAAGGGGGAAGCGACACACGGCACTTACTGAGCGTTAAAAGCCTGGCCGTTGACGCCGGTACTGTCTGGGCCCATCAGGTACAGGTAGACCGGCATGATCTCTTCGGGCGTCGGATTATTCAGCGGGTTTTCCCCAGGGTAAGCCTGGGCGCGCATGCTGGTTCGGGTTGCGCCGGGGTTGATGCTGTTGGAGCGCACTGGCGCCACGGTGTCGACTTCGTCGGCCAGGGTTTGCATCAGGCCTTCGGTGGCGAATTTCGAAACGCCGTAAGCGCCCCAATACGCCCGACCTTTTCGCCCGACACTGCTGGAGGTGAATATTACCGAGGCATCCCGGGACAGCTTGAGCAGCGGCAACAGTGTACTGGTGAACATGAACATGGCGTTGACGTTGACTTGCATGACACGCATGAAGTTTTCGCCGGAGAGCTGTTCGATTGGCGTGCGCGGGCCGATGATCGACGCGTTGTGAAGCAAGCCGTCGAGATGGCCGAACTCGGTTTCGATCATCGCGGCCAGTTCATCGTACTGATGGGGCAGGGCGGTTTCGAGGTTGAACGGGATCACGGCAGGTTGTGGATGCCCGGCAGCTTCGATTTCGTCGTAGACCTGGGTCAGGTTGGCTTCGGTCTTGCCCAGCAACAGAACGGTAGCACCGTGCGCGGCGTAAGTTTTCGCAGCAGCAGCGCCGATGCCGCGACCGGCGCCAGTCACCAGAATGACCCGGTCCTTGAGCAGCTCGGGGCGGGCGGAATAATCAAACATAAAAACCTCAATCCATTAAAAGCTGGAAAAGATCGCAGCCCGCAGCAGCTCCTACGTGGGCGATCGGTGTAGGAGCTGCCGCAGGCTGCGATCTTTTGACGTTGATCAGCAGCTACAGAGGGCGCTATCGAGCACCTTGCGCAACTCCAGCGGATGATCGACCACCACGTCCGCCCCCCAATGCCGCGGATTATCGTCCGGGTGGATATAGCCGAACGTGACCGCAGCCGTCCTGGTGCCGGCATCGCGCCCGGATTCGATATCGCGCAGATCGTCGCCCACAAACAACACGCTGGCCGGATCGAGGTCGAGCATCTTGCAGGCAAGGATCAGCGGCTCTGGGTCCGGTTTGCTGTTCTTCACATGATCCGGGCAGATCAGCAGCGCCGAGCGCTCGGCCAGCCCTAGTTGTTGCATGATCGGTTCAGCGAAGCGCAGTGGCTTGTTGGTGACCACGCCCCAGATCAGGTTGGCTTTCTCGATATCCGCCAGCAGTTCGCCCATGCCGTCGAATAACTTGCTGTGAACGGCGCAACCCACGAGATAACGTTCCAGGAACTCCAGGCGCAACTCTTCGAACCCTGGAGATTCCGGGTCCATGGCGAAGGTCACTGCGACCATCGCCTTGGCGCCGCCGGAGATCTCGTCACGGATGTGTTTATCGTTGATGGGTGGCAAGCCACGGTCGGCACGCATGGCCTGACAAATCGCGATGAAGTCCGGCGCGGTGTCGAGCAGGGTGCCGTCCATGTCGAAAAGAACTGCTCTGATTGGCATTGGCTTACTCCTCGCGCAGGGTCTGGATCATGTAGTTGACGTCCACGTCGGCCGCCAGTTTGTAATGCTTGGTGAGAGGGTTGTACGTCAGACCGATGATGTCCTTGACGGTCAGGCCAGCCATGCGACTCCAGGCGCCGAGTTCGGAAGGGCGGATAAATTTCTTGAAGTCGTGAGTGCCGCGCGGCAACAGCTTCATGATGTACTCGGCACCGACGATGGCGAACAGATAAGCCTTCGGGTTGCGGTTGATGGTGGAGAGGAACACCTGGCCACCAGGCTTGACCATGCGAAAGCAGGCGCGGATCACCGAGGATGGGTCTGGAACGTGTTCGAGCATTTCCAGGCAGGTGACTACGTCGAACTGTTCGGGCATCTCCTCGGCCAGGGCTTCGGCGGTGATCTGCCGGTACTCGACGCTCACGCCGGACTCCAGTTGATGCAGTTGTGCGACTGCCAGCGGCGCTTCGCCCATGTCGATGCCCGTCACCGTTGCGCCTCGCTGCGCCATGGCTTCACTGAGAATGCCGCCGCCGCAACCAACGTCGAGGACCTTCTTGCCGGCCAGGTTGACGCGCTCGTCAATCCAGTTGACCCGCAGCGGGTTGATGTCGTGCAGCGGTTTGAATTCGCTTTCGCGGTCCCACCAGCGATGGGCCAGGGCCTCGAATTTGGCGATTTCGGCGTAGTCGACGTTGCTCATGGTTTAAGTCCTCGAAAAACTTGAAAAATTCTGTTGCCCCGGCGTTCGGTCCGGGGGGCTTACGATTCGGTGCGGCCGCTGATGCGCTGGCCCCAGGCCTTGGCGGTAGCGCTGAGTTGCTCTTCATCCATGCGTGTCAGGCGATGGTCGTCGAGCAGTTGTTTGCCTGCGACCCAAAGGTGTTTTACGCAGTTCCGGCCGGTGGCATATATAAGCTGCGACACCGGGTCGTACACCGGTTGCTGGGCCAGGCCGGAAAGATCGAATGCCACGATGTCCGCGGCCTTGCCGATTTCCAGCGAGCCGACCTCGGCCTCGATCCCCAGCGCCCGGGCGCCATTGAGTGTGGCCATGCGCAGGGCGCGATGGGCGTCAAGTGCGGTGGCGGAACCGGCGACGGCCTTGGCCAGCAGGGCGGCGGTGCGGGTTTCGCCCAGCAGGTCGAGGTCATTGTTGCTGGCCGCGCCATCGGTGCCGATTGCGACATTGACCCCGGCCTGCCACAGACGCTCGACCGGGCAGAAACCGCTGGCCAGCTTCAGGTTCGACTCCGGGCAATGAATCACATGGGTGTTGCTTTCTACCAGCAGTTGCAGGTCTTCATCGCTGATCTGGGTCATGTGAACGGCCTGGAAGCGCGGCCCCAGCATGCCCAGTCGCGCCAATCGGGCCAGCGGGCGTTCACCGCGCTGTTCGACCGATTGCTGCACTTCGAACGCGGTCTCGTGCACGTGCATGTGGATCGAGGCGTCCAGCTCCTCGGCGATCACGCGGATTTTTTCCAGGTTTTCATCGCCCACGGTGTAGGGCGCATGGGGGCCGAACGTGATCTTGATGCGTTCGTGGTGCTTGAGGTCGCCGAACAGTTCGACACCCTGACGAATGGCGTCGTCCGCGGTGCTGGCGCCGGGGATCGGGAAGTCGAGGATCGGAATGGCGATCTGCGCGCGGATACCGCTGTTGTGCACGCGTTCGCTGGCAACTTTCGGGAAAAAGTACATGTCGGAAAAACAGGTGATACCGCCCTTGAGCTGCTCGGCAATGGCCAGGTCTGTGCCATCGCGCACGAACCCCTCGTCGACCCATTTGGCTTCCGCAGGCCAGATGTGGTTTTCCAGCCAGGTCATTAGCGGCAGGTCATCGGCCAGCCCGCGGAACAGGCTCATTGCTGCGTGCCCGTGGGCGTTGATCAGGCCGGGGCTGAGCAGCACGTCAGGCAATTCGCGAATTTCGGTTGCGTTAAGCTTAAGGGCAGCGGAACGTGGGCCGATAAATACGATGCGTCCGTCACGGATGCCCACGCCATGCTCTTTGAGGACAACACCAGCGGGTTCGACGGGTACCAGCCAGGTCGGCAGCAATAACAGGTCGAGCGCAGCGGCAGTGTTCGGCATCGAAGGTGGGTTCCAGTGCTTTTGTAAAGGATGGCGAAGTATACCCGAGCGTCTTGGCGGGGGGATCGCTATAATCGGCCGCTTTGTTACTGAGTACGGGGTGTGGGATGCGCGATCGACTGTTGGCTGCGGAAAAGGTTAAGGCCATCGATTGGCGTGACGGTGCCCTGTATCTGCTGGATCAGCGCATTTTGCCGTTCGAGGAAACCTGGATTGCCTACACCAGCGCGGCTGGCGTGGCTGAGGCCATTCGTTCGATGGTGGTGCGTGGTGCCCCGGCGATTGGCATCAGCGCAGCCTATGGCATTGTACTCGCGGCCCGGGAGCGGATTGCCGAGGGTGGCGACTGGTACGCGGCGCTGGAAGAGGATTTTGCGCTGCTGGCCGATTCCCGTCCCACGGCAGTCAACCTGTTCTGGGCACTGGGTCGCATGCACGACCGGCTTGATCGCTTGAAAGAAAATGCCGACCCGCTCGTGGCGCTGGAAGCTGAAGCCATCGCCATTCACGAAAGTGATCGCGAGGCCAATCTGACCATGGCGCAGTTGGGTGTGGACCTGATCCGCAAACATCAGGGCAACGCCCAGACCATCCTGACCCACTGCAATACCGGCGCGCTGGCAACCGGCGGCTTCGGTACCGCACTGGGCGTGATTCGCGGGGCATTCATCGAGGGCATGGTCGAGCGCGTTTATGCCGACGAAACCCGTCCATGGTTGCAAGGTTCGCGGTTGACTGCGTGGGAACTGGCCAACGAAGGCATTCCCGTGACCCTCAACGCCGACTCCGCTGCCGCCCACATCATGAAGACCAAGGGCATTACCTGGGTGATCGTCGGAGCCGACCGGATCACCGCCAATGGCGACGTGGCGAACAAGATTGGCACCTATCAACTGGCGGTCAACGCCATGCACCATGGCGTGCGCTTCATGGTCGTGGCGCCGAGTTCGACTATCGACATGCAACTGGCCAGCGGCGACGACATTCCGATCGAAGAGCGTGACGGTCGTGAACTTCTTGAGGTTGGCGGCAAGCGGGTCGGGGCGGATGTCGATGCCTTCAATCCCGTGTTTGACGTTACCCCGGCAGACCTGATTGATGCAATCGTCACTGAAAAAGGCATCGTTGAACGCCCAGACACCGCGAAAATGGCGCAGTTGATGTGCCGTAAGCGTCTGCATTAAAGGAATGTTGTGTCTGAAAGGCCCCATCGCTGGCTTGCCAGCGATGGGGCCTTGAAAGTCAATAAACATCCGCAAGCCAAGCCTCATATCTGCATTCAAAGAAGCTCTAAGCTTCTCTCGTCTCCTTCAAGCCTGTCACCGGTCAACTAACTACTCTCCATGCGCGTCTGGGGGATAGGTGCGTGGCGGCTCTTGTGATAACATCCGGCGGTTTCCAGGGTTGCCCGAAGTGGCGACCCGTACTGCGCAGATCCATGGCATAACTCGTTGATTTGTCGTAAGTCGGTGCATGGCACTCAGCCTGTATCGGCGAGCTTCGTTGGTCCCATATGGATGTGACGAAGTTTCACCAGAAAAAGGAATCAGGCTTCTCATGGGCGAACTGGCCAAAGAAATCCTCCCGGTCAATATCGAAGACGAGCTGAAGCAGTCCTACCTCGACTACGCGATGAGCGTAATTGTCGGGCGGGCACTGCCGGATGCGCGCGATGGCTTGAAGCCCGTGCACCGGCGTGTGCTGTTCGCGATGAGCGAGTTGGGCAACGACTTCAACAAGCCGTACAAGAAATCTGCCCGTGTTGTCGGTGACGTGATCGGTAAGTATCACCCGCACGGTGATACCGCGGTGTACGACACCATCGTTCGGATGGCGCAGCCATTCTCCCTGCGCTACCTGCTGGTAGACGGCCAGGGCAACTTCGGTTCGGTGGACGGCGACAACGCTGCTGCCATGCGATACACCGAAGTGCGCATGACCAAGCTGGCGCACGAGCTGCTGGCCGACCTGCATAAAGAAACCGTGGACTGGGTGCCGAACTACGACGGCACCGAAATGATCCCTGCGGTCATGCCGACCCGTATTCCCAACCTGCTGGTCAACGGCTCCAGCGGTATCGCCGTGGGCATGGCGACCAACATTCCGCCGCACAACCTCGGTGAAGTCATCGACGGTTGTCTGGCGCTCATCGACAATCCCGAGCTGACTGTCGACGAGCTGATGCAATACATCCCCGGTCCGGACTTCCCGACCGCCGCGATCATCAACGGTCGCGCCGGCATCATCGAAGCCTACCGCACCGGTCGCGGCCGCATTTACATGCGCGCTCGCTCGATGATCGAAGACATCGACAAGGTCGGTGGCCGTCAGCAGATCGTCATCACCGAGCTCCCGTACCAGCTGAACAAGGCGCGTCTGATCGAGAAGATCGCCGAGCTGGTAAAAGAGAAGAAGCTTGAAGGCATCACCGAATTGCGCGACGAGTCCGACAAGGACGGTATGCGCGTCGTGATCGAACTGCGTCGCGGTGAAGTGCCTGAGGTGATCCTCAACAACCTCTACGCCCAGACCCAACTGCAAGCGGTGTTCGGTATCAACATCGTCGCGCTGATCGACGGCCGTCCGCGGATCCTGAACCTCAAGGACCTGCTGGAAGCTTTCGTTCGTCACCGTCGCGAAGTGGTTACCCGCCGTACCGTGTTCGAACTGCGCAAAGCGCGTGAACGTGGTCACATTCTGGAAGGTCAAGCGGTTGCCCTGTCGAACATCGACCCGGTCATCGCCCTGATCAAGGCCTCGCCAACGCCGTCGGAAGCCAAGGAAGCGCTGATCAGCACCCCTTGGGAATCCTCGGCCGTGGTGGCGATGGTTGAACGCGCCGGTGCCGATTCGTGCCGTCCGGAAAACCTCGATCCGCAATACGGTCTGCGCGAAGGCAAGTACTTCCTGTCGCCAGAGCAGGCACAAGCCATTCTGGAACTGCGTCTGCACCGTCTGACCGGTCTGGAACACGAGAAACTGCTGGCCGAGTATCAAGAGATCCTCAACCAGATCGGCGAGCTGATCCGCATCCTCAACAGCGCCACGCGCCTGATGGAAGTGATCCGCGAAGAGCTGGAAGTGATCCGCGCCGAATACGGCGATGTGCGTCGCACCGAGATCCTCGATGCCCGTCTCGATCTGACCCTGGGTGACATGATCCCGGAAGAAGAGCGCGTCGTGACCATTTCCCACGGTGGCTACGCCAAGACCCAGCCCTTGGCTGCGTACCAGGCCCAGCGTCGTGGCGGTAAAGGCAAGTCGGCGACCGGCGTCAAGGATGAGGACTACATCGCTCACCTGCTGGTTGCGAACAGCCACACCACGCTGCTGCTGTTCTCCAGCAAGGGCAAGGTGTACTGGCTGAAAACCTACGAAATCCCTGAAGCGTCCCGTGCTGCCCGTGGTCGTCCGCTGGTCAACCTGCTGCCGCTGGATGATGGTGAATACATCACCACCATGCTGCCGGTCGAGGAATACACCGAAGGTCACTACATCTTCATGGCCACCGCTAACGGCACCGTGAAGAAGACCCCGCTGGAATCCTTCAGTCGTCAGCGCAGCGTTGGCCTGATCGCGCTGGAACTGGATGAAGGCGACGTGCTGATTTCCGCGGCCATCACCGATGGCGAGCGCGAAGTCATGCTGTTCTCCGACGGCGGCAAGGTGACTCGCTTCAAGGAATCCGATGTTCGCGCCATGGGCCGTACCGCCCGCGGTGTGCGCGGTATGCGTCTGCCGGAAGGCCAGAAGCTGATTTCCATGCTGATCCCGGAAGAGGGCAGCCAGATCCTCACTGCTTCGGCGCGTGGCTTCGGCAAGCGCACGGCGATCACCGAGTTCCCTGAGTACAAACGTGGCGGTCAGGGCGTTATCGCCATGGTCAGCAACGAGCGTAACGGCCGTCTGGTCGGTGCGGTCCAGGTGCTCGATGGCGAGGAAATCATGCTGATTTCCGACCAGGGCACCCTGGTGCGCACCCGTGTCGACGAAGTCTCCAGCCTGGGTCGTAATACCCAGGGCGTGACCCTGATCAAACTGGCCAGCGACGAAACGCTGGTCGGTCTGGAGCGGGTTCAGGAGCCGTCGGAAGTCGAGGGTGAAGAGCTGGAAGGTGAAGAGGGTGAAGGGTTTGTCGGTGAAGTCGTGATCGACGACGTTGCCGAAGACCAGCAACTCGACGCTGCCGCTGACGAAGAACCGCAAGAGTAAGCGGGTAAAAAGGGGGGCGGATGAAAATTCGCCCCCTTGTTGTTTGTCCCTTTGGAATATTGATGACCCTGTAGGAGCGAGCATGCTCGCGATGGACGTTAACGATGGCGCGGGTTTACTGATTAAGCGCGACGCCCTCAAGTACATCGCGAGCATGCTCGCTCCTACAGTTGATCGTTCCGCGCCATGCGAAAAGCGATCACCCCGTATTATTGCGTGATACCACCAAATCAGAGCGAGATTGGATGTGAGCAAGAGAGCCTATAACTTCTGTGCCGGTCCTGCGGCGCTTCCCGAAGCTGTTCTGAAGCGCGCCCAGGGTGAGCTTTTGGACTGGCACGGCAAGGGTCTGTCAGTCATGGAAATGAGCCATCGCAGTGATGAGTTCGTGTCCATAGCCACCAAGGCCGAGCAGGATCTGCGTGATCTGCTGAATATCCCGTCGAACTATAAAGTGCTGTTCCTGCAAGGCGGCGCCAGCCAGCAGTTTGCTCAGATTCCTCTGAACCTGTTGCCGGAAAACGGCTCTGCCGACTATATCGATACCGGTATCTGGTCGCAGAAAGCCATCGAAGAAGCTTCGCGCTACGGCAATGTCAACGTGGCTGCGACCGCCAAGCCCTACGATTACTTTGCCATTCCAGGCCAAAACGAATGGAAGCTGTCGAAAGACGCAGCCTATGTCCATTACGCGCCGAACGAAACCATCGGCGGTCTTGAATTCCAATGGATTCCGGAAACCGGTGACGTCCCATTGGTGGCCGACATGTCTTCGGACATTCTGTCGCGCCCGGTGGATGTTTCGCGGTTCGGCATGATCTACGCCGGCGCCCAGAAAAACATCGGTCCGAGCGGCGTCGTGGTCAATATCGTTCGCGAAGACCTGCTGGGTCACGCCCGTTCCATTTGCCCGACCATGCTCAACTACAAGGTCGCGGCCGATAACGGCTCGATGTACAACACCCCGCCAACCCTGGCCTGGTACTTGTCCGGCCTGGTGTTTGAGTGGCTGAAAGAGCAGGGCGGTGTCGAAGCCATCGGCAAGCTCAATGAAGTGAAAAAGCGCACGCTCTACGATTTCATCGATGCCAGCGGCCTTTACAGCAACCCGATCAACGAGCCGGACCGCTCGTGGATGAACGTGCCGTTCCGCCTGGCAGATGATCGTCTGGACAAGCCGTTCCTGGTGGGTGCCGACGAGCGTGGGCTGTTGAACCTCAAGGGTCACCGTTCGGTAGGCGGCATGCGCGCCTCCATCTATAACGCCGTGGACATCGTTGCGGTCAACGCACTGGTTTCGTACATGGCAGAGTTCGAGAAGGAACATGGCTAATGTCTGAGCAAGAACTCAAGGCACTGCGCGTTCGCATTGATGCTCTGGACACCAAGGTCCTGGAGTTGATCAGCGAGCGCGCACGCTGCGCCCAGGAAGTTGCGCGAGTAAAGATGGCCTCGCTGGCCGAAGGCGAAGTGCCGGTGTTCTATCGTCCTGAGCGTGAAGCTCAGGTGCTCAAGCGAGTCATGGAGCGCAACCAGGGGCCGTTGGGCAACGAAGAGATGGCGCGGCTGTTCCGCGAAATCATGTCTTCGTGCCTGGCGCTGGAGCAGCCGCTGAAAGTGGCTTACCTTGGTCCTGAAGGTACATTCACCCAGGCGGCGGCCATGAAACACTTCGGTCACGCCGTGATCAGCAAGCCGATGGCAGCCATTGACGAAGTGTTCCGCGAGGTGGCGGCCGGTGCGGTGAATTTTGGCGTGGTCCCGGTGGAAAACTCCACTGAAGGCGCGGTCAACCACACCCTCGACAGCTTCCTCGAGCACGACATGGTGATCTGTGGCGAAGTCGAGTTGCGTATCCACCATCATCTGTTGGTCGGAGAAAACACCAAGACCGACAGCATCAGTCGCATCTACTCCCACGCCCAGTCCCTGGCCCAGTGCCGCAAGTGGCTGGACGCCCATTACCCGAATGTCGAGCGCGTGGCGGTGTCCAGCAACGCCGAAGCGGCCAAGCGGGTCAAGGGTGAGTGGAACTCGGCGGCAATTGCCGGTGACATGGCGGCGGGCTTGTACGGCCTGACCCGATTGGCCGAGAAAATCGAGGATCGCCCGGACAACTCCACGCGCTTCCTCATGATCGGTAATCAGGAAGTGCCTCCGACTGGCGACGACAAGACGTCCATCATCGTTTCGATGAGCAACAAGCCGGGTGCGCTTCACGAGTTGCTGGTGCCGTTTCACGACAACGGCATCGACCTGACCCGGATCGAGACGCGTCCTTCGCGCAGCGGTAAATGGACCTACGTGTTCTTCATCGACTTCGTCGGCCACCATCGTGACCCGTTGGTCAAAGGTGTGCTGGAAAAGATCAGTCAGGAAGCAGTGGCACTCAAAGTGCTGGGTTCCTACCCGAAAGCAGTTCTTTAAAGGGCGATAGCAATGAGTGGCAATTTCCTCGCTCTGGCACAGCCGGGCGTGCAACAACTTTCCCCTTACGTTCCCGGCAAGCCCGTGGACGAACTGGCGCGTGAGCTGGATCTCGATCCGGCCAGCATCGTCAAACTGGCAAGCAACGAAAATCCGCTAGGCGCCAGCCCCAAGGCATTGGCGGCTATTAGCAATGCACTGGCTGAGCTGACCCGTTATCCGGACGGCAACGGTTTTGCGCTCAAGAGCCTGTTGGCCGAGCAATGCCGAGTCGAGCTGAGCCAGGTGACCCTGGGTAACGGCTCCAACGACATTCTGGAATTGGTTGCGCGCGCCTACCTGGCGCCGGGCCTGAATGCCGTTTTCAGTGAGCATGCGTTTGCGGTTTATCCAATCGCGACTCAAGCCGTCGGCGCACAGGCCAAAGTGGTTCCGGCCAAGGATTGGGGGCACGACCTGCCAGCAATGCTGGCGGCCATCGATGCCAATACCCGCGTGGTCTTCATCGCCAACCCGAACAATCCGACCGGGACCTGGTTCGGCGCCGAAGCGCTGGACGAATTCCTGCAGGATGTTCCGGAGCATGTGCTGGTTGTATTGGACGAGGCCTACATCGAATACGCCGAAGGCAGCGACCTGCCGGACGGTCTGGACTTCCTGGCGGCTTATCCGAACCTGCTGGTTTCCCGCACCTTCTCCAAGGCTTATGGCCTGGCGGCCTTGCGTGTGGGTTATGGCTTGTCGACGCCTGTGGTCGCCGATGTGCTGAACCGCGTGCGCCAGCCGTTCAACGTCAACAGCCTGGCCTTGGCCGCTGCCTGTGCGGCGTTGAAGGATGAAGAGTATCTGGCGCAAAGCCGTCACTTGAACGAGTCCGGCATGCAGCAACTGGAAGCTGGCTTCCGGGAGCTGGGGCTGAGCTGGATTGCGTCCAAAGGCAATTTCATTTGCGTCGATCTCGGTCAAGTCGCAGCCCCGGTGTTCCAAGGCTTGCTGCGCGAAGGCGTGATCGTGCGTCCGGTGGCCAACTACGGCATGCCGAACCACCTGCGCATCACCATTGGCCTGCCGGCAGAGAACAGTCGCTTCCTTGAGGCGCTGACCAAGGTTCTGGCTCGTGGTTGATGTCACTGCACTGCCGTCTGCTGAACCTGTGATCGGCCGCCTGGTAGTGGTCGGTCTGGGGTTGATCGGCGGTTCGTTTGCCAAGGGCTTGCGTGAAAGTGGCCTGTGCCGCGAAGTGGTTGGAGTCGATCTCGATCCGCAGTCGCGCAAGCTGGCGGTTGAGCTGGGTGTGGTGGATCGCTGTGAAGAAGATTTGGCGCTAGCTTGCCAAGGTGCTGACGTGATTCAGTTGGCGGTGCCAATTCTTGCCATGGAAAAAATGCTCGGCCGTTTGGCCGGCATGGATCTGGGGCAAGCGGTTTTGACTGACGTCGGCAGCGCCAAAGGCAACGTAGTACGTGCCGCGACTCAAGCATTTGGCGGCATGCCGTCGAATTTTGTTCCCGGGCATCCGATTGCCGGTTCCGAGCAAAGTGGCGTAGAGGCCTCCAACGCCGATCTGTTCCGTCGCCATAAAGTGATCCTGACTCCGCTGGCGCAAACCGATCCTGCAGCCCTGGCAGTAGTCGACCGTTTGTGGCGCGAGCTGGGTGCCGATGTCGAGCACATGCAGGTCGAGCGTCACGACGAAGTGTTGGCGGCAACCAGTCATCTGCCGCACTTGCTGGCATTCGGTTTGGTCGATTCACTGGCCAAGCGCAATGAAAATCTTGAGATCTTCCGTTACGCTGCGGGCGGTTTCCGCGATTTCACAAGAATCGCTGGAAGCGACCCGGTCATGTGGCACGACATCTTCCTCGCCAACCGCGAAGCTGTACTGCGCACACTCGATACATTTCGCAGCGACCTCGACGCCTTGCGCGACGCGGTCGATGCAGGGGATGGGCACCAATTGTTGGGCGTTTTCACTCGCGCCCGGGTTGCCCGCGAGCATTTCAGTAAAATCCTGGCCCGCAGGGCCTATGTGGACGCTATGAATTCCAACGATCTGATTTTCCTGGCTCAACCTGGTGGCCGCCTGTCCGGTCGGATTCGCGTACCAGGTGACAAATCGATTTCCCACCGTTCGATCATGCTCGGCTCCCTGGCCGAAGGCGTCACTGAAGTCGAAGGCTTCCTCGAGGGCGAAGATGCCCTGGCGACCTTGCAGGCGTTCCGTGACATGGGCGTCGTGATCGAAGGTCCGCACCACGGTCGCGTGACCATTCACGGTGTCGGCCTGCATGGCCTGAAGCCTGCGCCGGGCCCGATCTATCTGGGTAACTCCGGTACTTCGATGCGTCTGCTGTCCGGCCTGCTGGCTGCGCAGAACTTCGACAGCACCCTGACCGGCGACGCCTCGCTGTCCAAGCGCCCAATGAATCGCGTGGCCAATCCACTGCGTGAAATGGGTGCCGTGATCGAAACCGCCGCCGAAGGGCGTCCGCCGATGACCATTCGAGGGGGGCACAAGCTCAAGGGTTTGACCTACACCATGCCGATGGCCAGCGCCCAGGTTAAATCCTGCCTGCTGTTGGCCGGTCTGTATGCCGAAGGCACGACCACCGTGACCGAGCCTGCGCCGACCCGCGACCACACCGAACGCATGCTGCGTGGCTTCGGCTACCCGGTCAGCGTCGATGGCGCCACCGCATCGGTTGAGTCCGGCAACAAACTGACGGCCACTCATATCGAAGTGCCGGGCGACATCTCGTCTTCGGCCTTCTTCCTGGTGGCTGCATCCATCGCCGAAGGTTCGGAGCTGGTGCTGGAACACGTTGGCATCAACCCGACCCGTACCGGTGTCATCGACATCCTGCGACTGATGGGTGCCGACATTACTCTGGAAAACCAGCGTGAAGTCGGTGGCGAACCGGTCGCAGACCTGCGTGTACGTGCAGCTAAACTTAAAGGTATCGAAATTCCCGAAGAGCTGGTGCCATTGGCAATCGACGAGTTCCCGGTACTGTTCGTAGCAGCAGCCTGCGCGGAAGGGCGTACCGTACTGACTGGCGCAGAAGAGCTGCGGGTCAAGGAGTCGGACCGTATCCAGGTCATGGCTGACGGCCTGCTGGCGCTGGGCGTCAAGTGCGAGCCAACCCCGGACGGTATCATCATTGATGGTGGCTCGATCGGCGGCGGCGAAGTACATGGTCACGGCGACCACCGGATTGCGATGGCCTTCAGCGTTGCTTCACTGCGCGCGACCGCGCCCATCCGCATCCATGATTGCGCCAACGTCGCGACGTCGTTCCCCAACTTCCTCGCGCTGTGCGCGCAGGTTGGCATCCGCGTTGCGCAAGAGGCACAGTCGTGATCAGCATTGCACCGGTCATCACCATCGATGGGCCAAGTGGCTCGGGTAAAGGCACGGTAGCCGGGATACTGGCCAGGCGTCTGGGCTGGAACCTGCTGGACTCCGGTGCGCTGTACCGACTGCTGGCGTTCGCTGCGCATAACCATGGCGTGGATCTGACCAACGAAGAATTGCTGAAGAAACTTGCCGCTCATCTGGATGTTCAGTTCATTGCAGCGACCGAAGGTCAGTTGCAGCGAATCATTCTGGAAGGTGATGAAGTCAGTGATGTCATCCGCACCGAAAGTGTCGGCTCCGGAGCCTCCCAGGTGGCTGCGCTGCCGGCTGTGCGTGAGGCGTTGCTGCAACGTCAGCGTGCTTTTCAGGAAGCGCCGGGCCTGGTGGCGGATGGTCGCGACATGGGAACGGTGGTTTTTCCTGGCGCGCCGCTGAAGATTTTCCTGACCGCCAGTGCCGAGGAGCGAGCGCGTCGTCGATATTTGCAGTTGAAGGGCAAAGTCGAGGGTGTTAGTCTGTCGAGTCTGCTAGATGAGATACGTGCGCGCGATGAGCGTGACACCCAGCGAGCGGTAGCCCCGCTCAAACCGGCGGCTGACGCCATACAGCTGGATTCCACGGAATTATCCATCGAGCAGGTGCTGGAACGCATCATGAGCGAGATCGCCATTCGCGATATCGCCGGGTGACCAAGAGGGCCGCAGGGGACCAGTCATAGTCCTGCGGTGGCTTCTTTTAAATGAAACTAACCCACACCGTCTGGGGTGTGGAGATGGGCGTATTCTTCGCCCTCATCAACAGGAATTAAAATGAGCGAAAGCTTTGCGGAACTCTTTGAAGAAAGCCTAAAAACCCTGAACCTTCAGGCAGGCTCCATCATCACCGGTGTTATCGTTGATATCGATTACCAAGCTCGCTGGGTAACCGTTCACGCTGGCCTGAAGTCTGAAGCACTCATCCCGCTTGAGCAGTTCTACAACGACGCTGGCGAACTGAACATCAACGTCGGTGACGAAGTTCACGTTGCTCTGGACTCGGTTGAAGACGGCTTTGGTGAAACCAAGCTGTCCCGTGAAAAAGCCAAGCGCGCTGAATGCTGGATTGTTCTGGAAGCAGCCTTCGCAGCCGAAGAAGTGGTCAAGGGCGTTATCAACGGTAAGGTTAAAGGCGGCTTCACTGTCGACGTTAACGGCATCCGTGCGTTCCTGCCAGGTTCTCTGGTTGACGTCCGTCCAGTGCGCGACACCACGCACCTGGAAGGCAAAGAGCTGGAATTCAAGGTCATCAAGCTGGACCAGAAGCGCAACAACGTTGTCGTTTCCCGTCGCAGCGTCCTGGAAGCCGAGAACTCCGCCGAGCGCGAAGCTCTGCTGGAATCCCTGCAGGAAGGCCAACAAGTCAAAGGTATCGTCAAGAACCTCACCGATTACGGCGCATTCGTCGATCTGGGTGGCGTCGATGGCCTGCTGCACATTACCGACATGGCTTGGAAGCGCATCAAGCATCCTTCCGAAATCGTCAACGTTGGCGACGAGATCGATGTCAAGGTTCTGAAGTACGATCGCGAGCGCAATCGTGTTTCCCTGGGCCTGAAGCAGCTGGGCGAAGATCCATGGGTTGCTATCAAAGCCCGTTACCCAGAAAGCACTCGCGTTACCGCTCGTGTAACCAACCTGACCGACTACGGCTGCTTCGCTGAGCTGGAAGAAGGCGTTGAAGGTCTGGTACACGTTTCCGAAATGGACTGGACCAACAAGAACATCCACCCTTCGAAAGTCGTACAAGTCGGCGACGAAGTGGAAGTTATGGTTCTGGACATCGACGAAGAGCGTCGTCGTATCTCCCTGGGCATCAAGCAGTGCAAATCTAACCCATGGGAAGATTTCTCTGGCCAGTTCAACAAGGGCGATAAAATCTCCGGCACCATCAAGTCGATCACCGATTTCGGTATCTTCATTGGTCTGGACGGCGGCATCGACGGCTTGGTTCACCTGTCCGACATCTCCTGGAACGAAGTGGGCGAAGAAGCCGTACGCCGTTTCAAGAAAGGCGACGAGCTGGACACCGTTATCCTGTCGGTTGACCCAGAGCGCGAGCGCATCTCCCTGGGTATCAAGCAACTGGAAAGCGATCCGTTCTCCGAGTACGTTCAAGAGAACGACAAAGGCGCCATCGTTAAAGGCATCGTGAAGGAAGTTGACGCTAAAGGCGCCATCATCACTCTGGCCGACGATATCGAAGCGACTCTGAAAGCCTCCGAAATCAGCCGTGACCGCGTTGAAGACGCGCGCAACGTTCTGAAAGAAGGCGAAGAAGTAGAAGCCAAGATCATCAGCGTTGACCGCAAGAGCCGCGTAATCCAGCTCTCGATCAAGTCGAAAGACGTTGAAGACGAGAAAGAAGCTATCCAGAGCCTGCGCGACAAGCCAGTAGCTACGGATGCTCCAGTAGCCACCACTCTGGGTGACCTGCTGCGTGCTGCACAAGCGGAAAAACAGAACTAAGTTCTGACTTTCTGTAAAAAAGGGCGACTTTGGTCGCCCTTTTTTGTGCCTGGAATTTGGTCGGTATTGAAGGAGCAAGAGCAGTGCCCGCTTGAAACAAATCAAGGTGAAAGGTGTCCGATTCTTTAATCGGATCAATCGGTTATTTTGCAGCTACTCTATGGATTACGGTTGGCGAGCTTTCCGTGAGGGTGCCAGGCATAAGGATGCGAATGAATAAGCTCATTGTCGTGATTGCGATACTGGCACTGGCGGGCTGTACTACGAATGTAAAAACTCATGCGGTGCATGGTGTCAGTGGAGTTGAGGTTGATTGTTCCGGGTTGGGTTCAGGCTGGGAGCGCTGTCAAAGGCGTGCGGCGAAAGAGTGTGAGGAAGCGGGTTACCGCGTTGTGGCCAGATCTGATGATGTCAAAGAGGGAGAGAGTTTTCCCCTCGGATTCAATCCTGCCGGCTTGCTGACGCGTAAAATGCTGGTAATTTGCCGATGAAAGTAGCTCGTCCTCTGGTCATTCACTGCTGCTGCACTGAGCCTTTTGGATTGGGAGCCAGATGATAAAACTCGGACTGTTCAAATTCTTTCGGGCGTGCTAAAACCTTTGAAGCGCTGATCTAGCTGCTTGAAAAAGAAGGGAAAAATATGACGAAGTCGGAGTTGATCGAACGAATTGTCACCCATCAAGGGCTGCTTTCATCCAAGGATGTGGAGCTGGCCATCAAGACCATGCTTGAGCAAATGTCACAATGTCTGGCCACTGGGGATCGGATTGAGATTCGGGGGTTTGGTAGTTTTTCCTTGCATTATCGTGCGCCACGGGTCGGGCGTAATCCGAAGACCGGTCAATCGGTCAGCCTGGATGGCAAGTTTGTTCCTCATTTCAAGCCGGGGAAGGAATTGCGGGATCGGGTGAATGAGGATGAGGAGGAGGGGCTTTGATAGTCACCGTAATTCGAGTGTCTGCAAATGCGTAACATCAGGCGTGTATTGATGACGTTGCTCGTCCTGCTGATAGCGTTGCTGATGCTTGTCTTCGCGCTGGAAAATCAGCAATCAGTATCCCTGTTGTTCCTCGGCTGGGCAGGACCTCAGCTTCCTGTATCGCTGTTGATCATCATTGCACTGCTAATCGGTATGCTGATCGGACCCGCGCTTGCATGGATTCTGGCGAGTACGTCGAGGGCTTCACGAAAGCGCTCTGCATGATCGCACGATGAACTGGACGGCGTAGAAAGCTTCAGTCACAGCTTGTCTGCGTACATTAGTAAAACCTTCATTAATCTGTAAAATGCTGCACTTGTCGGATAATGGTGCTCCCATATCGGGCAGGCTGACTCGGCCAAAGGTCTCTATGTTTCAGTAGGCTTTTGTTTTCATGGATTAGACAGAGCTCTGTTGGCGGCCCTGTCAAAGCTCAAGGTATGGTTTCTCGTGAAAATCCTAGTAACCGGCGGTGCCGGGTTTATCGGTTCGGCAGTCATTCGCCACATCATTACCAACACTGCTGACTATGTCGTTAACGTAGATAAGCTCACTTATGCGGGTAACCTTGAGTCTTTAGCTGAAGTCAGTCAAAACGCACGTTATGTATTCGAGCGTGCCGATATCTGCGATCGTGACGAAATTGACCGTATCCTGCGAGAACAGCAACCGGATGCCATCATGCACCTGGCCGCAGAGTCCCATGTTGACCGCTCGATTTCCGGGCCGGCTGAATTCATCCAGACCAACATCGTTGGTACTTATACACTGTTGGAAGCTGCTCGCCACTATTGGGCGACGCTGGATGATGCGCGTAAATCCACATTTCGCTTTCACCATATTTCGACCGATGAAGTTTACGGTGATCTTGACGGGCCGGAAGACCTCTTCACTGAAACAACCCCGTATCAGCCGAGTTCACCTTACTCGGCCAGCAAGGCTAGTTCCGATCACCTGGTTCGTGCCTGGAGCCGTACCTACGGCCTGCCAATTCTGATCACCAACTGCTCTAACAACTATGGCCCTTGTCACTTCCCCGAGAAATTGATCCCGTTGATCATACTCAACGCACTGGAAGGCAAACCATTACCGGTCTACGGGAAGGGTGATCAGGTCCGCGACTGGCTGTACGTCGAAGACCACGCACGAGCGCTTTACAAAGTAGTAACCGAAGGGGTGATCGGCGAAACGTACAACATCGGCGGCCACAACGAAAAGCAAAACATAGAAGTGGTGCAAACCCTCTGTGCGTTGCTTGACGAACTACGTCCCCACTCCGCTAGCTATCCTCATGCCAGCCTGATTACTTATGTTCAGGATCGCCCGGGTCACGACCAGCGCTACGCAATTGACGCCAGCAAAATTCAGCGTGAACTGGGGTGGACGCCAGAAGAAACCTTTGATTCAGGTATCCGTAAGACCGTAGATTGGTACCTGAAGAACACTGAATGGGTAGCCCACGTCAAGAACGGCAGTTATCAGCAATGGATTGATCAAAACTACGCAGATCGTTCGAGCAAGGGATGAAAATTCTTCTGCTAGGAAAAAACGGCCAGGTGGGCTGGGAGCTACAGCGCTCCCTTGCGCCGCTTGGTGAGTTGATTGCGTTAGACCGTAATAAAGTCGATGGTCTATGTGGTGATTTGTCCGATCTCGGTGCATTGCGCGCGACAATCCAGCAGGTTAAACCGGACATTATCGTGAACGCAGCGGCGTACACCGCGGTTGATAAAGCTGAATCCGAGACCGAGTTGGCTGACCTTGTCAACGGTCGGGCAAGCCAACTCCTGGCTGACGAGGCCGCTATTCTGGGGGCTTGGCTGATTCATTACTCTACTGACTATGTATTCAGTGGTCAGGGCGATACACCATGGCAGGAGACGGATGAAGTCTCCCCGGTAAATCACTACGGCACCAGCAAACTGGCTGGTGAACAGGCGATTATCGCGTCTGGCTGCAAGCATCTGATTTTCCGCACGAGCTGGGTCTATGGTGCACGTGGTAATAACTTCGCAAAGACTATGCTGCGACTGGCCAAGGATCGTGAAACCTTGAACGTAATAGCCGATCAGGTCGGAGCCCCGACGGGGGCTGACCTGATTGCTGACGTGACCGCATTGGCCATTCAGCAGATCCTGCAGCGTCCGGAGTTAGCGGGTTTGTATCACCTGACGGCCAGTGGCGAAGTATCCTGGCACGGTTATGCCAGCTATGTGATTGGGTTTGCCCAAGCCAACGGTGAGCCGCTTGCCGTCAGGGCGATCAACCCAATTGAAACAAGCGATTATCCAACACCTGCGCGACGACCTCTGAATTCGCGTTTGAATACGCAGAAGCTACGTGACAATTTTTCTCTACACTTGCTGGATTGGCAAACTGGTGTAACCCGAATGCTTAGGGAAGTTCTGAACAAATGATCAATACGACAAATCGCAAAGGCATTATCCTGGCAGGTGGCTCTGGTACGCGGTTGCACCCGTTGACTCTCGGTGTTTCGAAACAGATGCTGCCGATCTATGACAAGCCGATGATCTTCTATCCACTGTCAGTGCTGATGCTCGCGGGCATGCGCGAAATTCTGATCATCTCTACTCCTGAGGACCTGCCGTGCTTTCGCAAGTTGTTGGGTGATGGCAGTCAGTATGGGATTCAGCTCTCGTACGCCGAACAACCTAGCCCGGATGGCTTGGCCCAAGCCTTCATTATTGGCGAAGAGTTCATCGGTAAGGATCCATGCTGTCTTATCCTGGGCGATAATATTTTTTACGGCCAGCATTTCTCGGACAACTTGCGTTCTGCTAACAGTCAAACCCAAGGGGCGACAGTTTTCGGTTATCACGTTTCCGATCCTGAGCGCTTCGGAGTGGTCGAGTTTGACACTGCTGGTCGTGCTTTGAGTATCGAAGAAAAACCGCTCAAACCAAAATCCAGCTACGCGGTTACCGGTTTGTACTTCTACGACAACCAGGTCGTCGAAATAGCCAAAAATATCAAGCCGTCTGAGCGAGGTGAGTTGGAAATCACCGACGTAAACAGTGCTTATCTTGCACAAAAGACTCTCAATGTCGAAATGCTCGGCCGTGGCTTCGCATGGCTGGATACTGGTACTCACGACTCGCTGCTGGAAGCCAGTCACTTTGTGCATACCATTGAGAAACGTCAGGGGCTGAAAGTAGCCTGCCTTGAAGAAATTGCCTACACCAACTCCTGGATAACGGCTGAGCAGTTAGCTACTCAGGCAGAAAGCCTTAAAAAAACGGGATATGGACAGTACTTGAAAAAGATACTGGATGCAGATTTTCGTTGAGACATTAACCCGTCCAGAATTCAGATATTGAAAAATACCGGTTTTCTTAGAGGAGAGATAGTCGCAATTCGGCTGCTCACAACAAGAAACGGTATGACTTTAAAAGGCTGTGAAGATGCAGATCAATTCTACCGAGTCGCGCAACGAAGATGAGCTGGACTTCAAAGAGTTATTGGTTGGTTTGTGGAAGCAGAAACTTTGGATAATTGGTTTTGCTGTGTTAGGAGCAGCGGCTGCAGCCGCTTTTCTTTTTATCAATAAAACTACGTATGAAGCGAAAGCATTTGTGCTGCCACCTTCTCAAAGTAATATTGCAAACTTTAACTATGGGCGGACGCGTGAAACCGAGCTCGCACCTTTTTCTGTGAAGGAGATATACGGGATATTTTTGCAAAAATTAGATGGTGAGTCCCTTCATCGCGAATTTTTCAATAAATACTATTTGCCTTCATTGACGCCAGATGAACGAAAGGCTCCTCAGTCTTTACTCTATCAACAGTTTTTAAAAGTTCTTTTTGTTGTTCAAGAAGGAAAGGACTCTGATAATAGATTTTCAATTACTGCACTCAACAGTGACCCGGCAAAAGCTGCTGAGTGGGTCTCGACTTTTGTAGAGCGAGCGGGCGCACTGGCCAAAGAAGAAACAATAAAAAACGCCGAAAGCGAAGCCGATGTACGCGCTAGAAGCCTTGCTCAGCAGATTGCTGATATGCGGGAGAGCAGTCAACGTACGCGCTCAGACTCAATAACCAGACTTCAGGAGGCGTTGCTTGTCGCTGAAGCCATAGGCCTTGAAAGTCCTGCAATTATCAATTCAAAATCCTCGCGAGAAGTGGACATCGGAGCGATGGATGGGCCACTAATGTATATGCGTGGCAGTAAGGCGCTTAAAGCGGAAATCGAAAACTTGAAAACAAGACGGTACGATGATCCGTTTATCAATGATTTGCGATTGCTTCAGAGTAAATTAAATTTCTACAAGGGACTGGTTGTAGATCCAAATAGCGTTGCCGTATATACGCAGGATGGCTCGATTGAAGTGCCAGACAGTCCTATCAAAAAGAAAAGCATACTGGTTGTCGTATTTGGCCTTTTGGGCGGCATTCTGGGAGCTCTTGTTGCAATTGTTAGGCATTATCGACTTCAATCTAGAAGCGATCTTCAAAAAAGCACGGATTAAGGCGGTTTGCTGGTATTGAAATTTTTATGTCATGGCGCAGGGCTCTCAGTCCTCCCCAAGCGTAAAAAGATGTTTTTTGTGGACATGTGAGTCCTCTATTCAGGCGTAGCGCGCCAGAATACAGGGCTCACATGTCCACCCATAAACGGGCATAATAACCACGCTTACACCACCGGCGATGAGACTAGGAGCGGGTTTCAAAGCAGTATGCGGTCGAGATCTTGGGCATCCCATAGGGCCAGAGTCGGGTAGTAAAGGAAGAGCATGGCATGGGAGCATGTAACAGTTGGTATCTAATTCAGTGCAAGCCTCGCCAGGATGAGCGCGCGGAAGAGAACCTGGTGCGTCAGGGCTTCGTCGTTTCTCGACCTAAATTTGCTCGCCAGCAGAATGGATCAACCAGGCAGAAACCATTTTTTGAGTCATTGTTTCCTGGCTACCTTTTTATCTATCTGCCGGGAGAAACCAACTGGGCTCCTTTGCGTTCAACACGCGGAGTGCACAAGATCGTCGGATTTGGTGGGCAACCCCTTTCTGTCAGTGACGAACTCGTTAATGAGTTGAGCAACCGCGGAGATAGCTTGACCGAGAAAGAGATCAGCGCAGGAGACAAGGTCCGTGTTTTAGCCGGAGCGTTTTCTGATCTTGATGCAATTTTTCTCTGCTCAGACGGAATGGAGCGCGTCGTTTTGTTGATTAATTTTTTGAATCGAGAGCAAAAAATTCATTTGCCACGGTTCTGCGTGACCAAAAACTGAACGGTAGGGTGTGGTTCTACCCTTGACATTGCGAATGATTCGTTCTCAGGAAATGACGGAAAATCTTGAGGCGGTAGCGTGCTTTTTTATTCAGCGATGATTTTTTGCATTCATAGCTAAAATTCTTCGTATGAGCTGCTAGAGGATAGCAAAAAATGACTTTAATAAAATGGATAGAGTTTCAAATACTCGGAGACGAGCGGGGTAGCTTGGTTTCTATCGAACAAGGCGCGCTAATTCCGTTTGAGATAAAGCGAATTTACTATCTTTATCATACTGCTTCAGGTGTAAGCCGAGGGTTTCACGCGCATCGGAACCTCAAACAAGTTGCTATCTGCGTATCCGGGAAATGTCGTATGGTCTTGGATAATGGCATTCAAAGAGAAGATGTGTGGTTAGATTGCGCGACCAAAGGAATTCTTATCGAAAGCATGGTGTGGCGTGAGATGCACGATTTTACACCTGATTGTGTCTTGTTGGTCATCGCAAGTGAGCCGTATGATGAAAGTGATTACATCAGAAATTATCAAAATTTTTTGAATGTTCAGAGTTTGAAAGCTGATTAATGAACAAGACAGGCTGCCAATTATGGTGCTTAACGTTCATTGGCGTGATAAATACATGCAGAACTGGTTGAGTGAGACGATAGTCGTGGAGCCAGTTTTAGAAACTGAGTCCTCTTCTTAGCATAGAGCAGTTCTCGTGGTTCAATTTTCTCCTAAGAAAATTCATTATGAAAGCCTCACCTGCAACAACGAACTCGTTACTAAGTCATGCAATTGACAAAGAATCGTATGGCATTTTTGAGTGGCGAGGTCGAAGCCAGGAGGAGAAGGTTCAATCCAGTAAAGTCTAGACCTCTAATTTTTTCGCCTGTTTGACTATTTGCGTGTGGTTTAACTTTTAGACGTGAACATTTATTGGAAAAGCAAACATGCCAGGCAGACGGTGAAGAGGCAATAACAGACCGAAAAGCTGTATATTCGCCGGAAGTTGAGGTTCTTTTGGTTGAGAATATTTGACGCCGTGATGTGATTTTTCGAGTTGTCGGAGTAGTCCTTGCTTCGGATTATTTCTTAATGATGGCAATGTTAAAGCTGACAATTAAAATCTAAATCTTTCATATTGAACCTGAGGCTCCCCATGGTTTCCTTTCTTAGCTTGGCAAATGTAAACGCTCAATACCGGGATGAGTTGATTTCTGCGATTACCGAAGTCGTTGATTCGGGCTGGTACATTCAAGGTAATAACGTAAAGCAATTTGAACAGGCATTCGCTCAGTATTGTGGGGCTCGGCATTGCATAGGTGTTGGTAATGGTCTTGATGCGTTGATTCTGACTCTTCGGGCGTGGAAAATTCTTGGGAAACTCAAAAGTGGCGACGAAGTCATTGTTCCAGCAAATACTTACATCGCAACAATTCTAGCGATAACAGAAAACAGTCTGGTTCCTGTGTTGGTCGAGCCCGATGGAAAAACCTTTAATATCAGTCCTGATGCAATTAAGTCTGCAATAACCACTAAAACCCGAGCAATCATCCCTGTCCATCTTTACGGGCAACTGGCAGACATGCCTGTGATTATGGGGATCGCTAAGCAGCATAATTTGCTGGTGCTTGAGGACTCCGCACAGGCCCACGGTGCTAGTCATAAAGACATCAAAGCGGGTAACTGGGGCGATGCATCTGGATTCAGTTTTTATCCAGGAAAAAATCTTGGCGCTCTAGGTGATGGAGGCGCAATTACTACTAATGATGATGAACTGGCGAAGACTCTAAGGGCGTTAGCGAATTACGGTTCACACGAAAAGTATAGAAATGTTTATCAGGGAGTAAATAGCAGGCTTGATGAGATCCAAGCTGCGATATTAAATGTGAAGCTCAAGTATCTGGATGCGGACACTCAAAAAAGACGCGAGATTGCTCATGTTTATTACAACGAAATAAAAAATGATGCGATCGTATTACCTTCGATTCCATGCGGTCAGCCGGATGATTATCTGGGACATGTCTGGCATCTTTTTGTTTTACGTTGTAAAGAGCGAGTTGCTCTGCAGGCGCATCTTGCTGCCGCGGGCGTGCAGACGGTAATTCACTATCCGATTCCGCCGCACAAGCAACAGGCTTATCCTGATCTTAACAGACTGAGTTTCCCTGGAACTGAAGTAATTCACGACGAGGTCCTCAGCCTTCCAATTAGTCCTGTAATGACGATTGAGGAGGCTAGAGTTGTAGTCGATGCTTGTAACAGCTTTGCTCCGACAGGCCGATAAAGCATGACGCTTATAAAAACAAGCTTGCTCAACGGAATTGCCGTTGTCGTCAAGATGTTGACTCTGTTGGGTATCAATAAGATTTTAGCCATCTATGTAGGCCCTTCCGGGTACGCAGCGATCGGACAATTTCAGAACGCAGTGCAGATGATCACTACATTCGCCAGTGGTGCGGTGAATACAGGGGTTGTGAAGTACACTGCAGAATACGCGGACGATGAGTCCGCACAACACAAAGTCTGGCAGACCGCTGGCGCGATCGCACTAGCGGGCACCTTTATAGCGTCAGTCTGTATAGCGTTATTTAGTGTCGACTTGGCGAACTTGTTTCTCAATAATGAGAGTTTTAGCGGGGTTTTCCTCTGGTTTAGTGCAACGCTGGTGTTGTTTACTTTAAATACCTTGTTGTTGTCTATCTTAAATGGGAAAAAAGAAATCGCTAAATATGTTTTAGCCAATATAAGCGGGAGTTTATTTTCTCTTGTCGTCACCACGGTGTTGGTTTTTAAGTTTGGTCTCTATGGCGCCCTGGTATCTTTGGCGGTCTATCAATCATTGACATTTGCTACGACATTCTTCCTTTGCATTAAATCGAAGTGGTTCAAGTTAGAGTATCTGGTAGGTAGAATTGATAAAGCTGTTGCGCTGAATTTGGCCAAATATACTGCGATGGCATTGACAACCGCGCTCTCGGTTCCAATGAGTCACATACTGATCAGGAATTATCTTTCCGTTCAGTTTGGCCTTGAAGCCGCAGGATATTGGGAAGCGTTATGGAGGCTAAGTAGTGCATATTTGATGGTGGTTACCACGACTTTGGGAGTTTACTATCTGCCACGGTTGTCTGAGTTAAAGACGTATCACGAGATACGGCAAGAAATACTTCAAGGTTATAAAATAATCCTGCCAGTGGCTGCGCTATGCGGGTTATTGATTTATATGCTCAGGGACCTGATCATAATATTATTATTCACGCGTGATTTTGCCCCCATGCGTGAGTTGTTTGCGTGGCAGATGATTGGGGATACCCTGAAAATTGGTAGCTGGATCCTTGCATATATGATGCTAGGTAAGGCGATGTTTAAAGCTTTTATTGCTAGCGAAATTGTTTTCAGTCTAACTTTTTATCTGTTGACTGTATATTTAACCGGGTGGTTCGGATTTGTCGGTGTTTCTTGGGCGCACGCGATAAACTACGGATTTTACTTTATTGTGATGTATTTCATGGTGTTTCGACGATTGCACAAGATTATCTAAATCGCGTGTATGGAATTTATATAAAGTGGATGAAGTAATGTTATCGTTATCTGATTATTTCAAGTCAAAAATATTCTCTGAGGAAGATTTGAACAAAGCCTTGGAGTTGAGCCAGATCTATGGCTCAGTTTTTTGGGCTGCTGATATGGGGATAAACGATGCATCTGATATAGAAACGGAACTGGTCGAAAGAATTGGTAAATCGCTAGAATGTGTCGTTAAGTCGAATCCAGAGAAGGACACGGTTCATGTCATATCAGAGCCTTATTTGATAGGCGGACATACTCGATTGATGGAAAGACTTGCCTCGATGCACGATAGCAAGCCAGATCTTATTATAACCAGAAGCGCATCAGCTGAGGTAAAGGCAAGATTAAACCAGTTTTTTAACATTCAGTACGAGGTGGTTGCCGCTGAACCCGTGGCACAAACTCTAGAAATTGCTAAGTTGTTGTCGGACTATCGCAATGTAGTGCTGCATGTCCACCCCGACGATATTGTGAGTATCGTGGCTTGTGGTTTATTGCAGGCTTCGTGTAGTGCAAGCACCATATACTTTGTAAATCATGCGGATCATGTTTTTTCGTTCGGTAGCTCAGTCGCTGATTATTATTTTGAAATCAGTAGTTATGGCGCCCGGCGGGATGTGAAGAAAAAAATAATAGGCAAGAAGAGCTTTTTAGGTATCCCTGTTGATAGGCCAGTGAATAGTTTAGTAACTCACTCACTGACTGATAAAGATAATTTAAAGTTTTTTAGCGCTGCTTCTGCATTGAAATATAAGCCTCGTGTAGGTTTAAGTATGTCTCCAGTCATTAGTATGATACTGGACGGATATTCAAATTCGACTTTTCATATCGTTGGTGCCAACTTATTTACGAATTACTGGTGGTGGGGGTTAAAACTAAAATACAGAAATCGATTTTCTGTTGTGCCTCATTTGCCTTTTGAGGAGTATAAGGCGCTACTGACTCAGGCAGATTTTTATGTTGATAGCTATCCAATTCCAGGTGGGACTGCTTTTGCCGAGCAACTCATCCAAGGTCGGCGGTGCATTGGGCTCGTAAGCCCTATTCAGGGGTATTCGCCAGCGGACATGCTAAAAAGTGAGTCGAAGGCTGACATTTTGAACGATATCAATGCCCCTCGGGATTATGCGGATGCCGCGTTGATGTGTGTGCAGATGAATGGTTACAGTGTTGTGAAGCAACGCTATTTGAATTGCATCTACAATGATACTATTTCAGTTTCTGATATGGAAAAGTATGTGCCTTGGACAGGGGATACTGATTTCATGAGGGAGGGGCGCAAGATAAAATCGCCGATCCCAATTGAAACAGTAATCGCATTGGTGAGAATTGATAAGAAGTTGTTCTTTAAGCTCTTATCGACGTTGGCGATGCAGCAAAAAATTAGAGTTGTTGTAAAGCTAATTATAAGACAATTTACTCGTGCGTTATCAAAGTAATGAGTCTTTTTCGGCGTTGGTACTTACGAGTTTGTTTTACGTTATAAGAGGGAGTGATGGGACGTTTTATATGTGCAATGATTATTGTGGGGCTTTTTTTTAGTGACTTTCTTATTTTGAGTCTTGGGTTAAGTGTTACTGGGGCTTGGAAGGAAGCGCTTTCTTTTTTGTTGCTCGGGTGGTTGATATTAGTGCTTGTGGTCAAAGCGGCTAAAGGAAGAGCCGTGCACTTTAAGTACGTTTATCTCGTTGTAATTGTCTGTGTGTTTTCAGCGGTTTTTTTACTTTGTGGCGATTTTTCTGAATCCTCTGTTCGATCGTTTCGTGCGCTCAGTGTACCGGTCTTTTTGGGTTTTATAGTGGTGTTTCTACTTGAGCGAGAGCCCCTTGATATTAAATTGAGGTGGTTGTTAAGAGTGCTTTTATTGTGTTCTTTGTGCACGGGAATATATGGCGCTTATCAGTTTCTTACGATCAAGGATCCTGTCGAGTTCTGGTATTGGGTCCCGTTGGTTGAGAAGGGTTTTGTCCTTCAGCCTACGAACTCAATGCGAGATGGATTGCCTCGTATGGCAGGTTTCTTTACCGGGACCTTGGAGTTTTCAGCGGTTGTTTTAAACTGTGCAATCCTGGTATTGAGTGTCATCTTTGCAAGCATTAGTCGGCGGAAAATAAATGTAGAATTGATTTTGTTAATTGTAACGTTTCTCGTTTTTACGCTTCTCATTATTTTTGGTAGTGTTAGAACTTCATTGATCGGATTAATTAGCCTGTTTTTCTTTCTTGTTTTAACTAACAATATAAGGAATCAATACCTATTGCTTGTTTTGGGCTACGGTTACTTTGTTTCACTTTCGTTAGTTATTTTTCTCTACTTGACATTGGGCTTCACCGATGATCCTTCGGCGTTGGATCGACCTAGGCAATGGCTGGAGGTTTTATCGTTCCAAGGAAGCCATCCCTTGGGTTATGGACTTGGTGAAATCGGTCCAGGACAAGCCCATTGGTTCGATTCTTTTTGGCTAAACCTCATCGCTGGTTGTGGAGTCTTCGGGGTGGCCATGATGCTGTTTTTGGTTTTGTTTTACGGTAAAATCGTTAAGACATGCACCGAGATGAAGCGGGAAGGTACGGTGATCGAAGCAGCCTTTGGTATGTATATAATGGCGATATATCCATTTTACTTGAGCTCTTTCTTTTTTCAAGCATATACAAACAGCGTTGTACTATATTTGTTTGCAATCACTTTGTTGGTGGTCATGTATGAGCGCAGATTTCGGGTTAATCAGGCTGTCGATTGTAGTGGTGCTTTATAAAAAGCACTATGCAAGATCTGTCGCCATTCAATCATTGTTGAATAAAATAAATGCGTGTGGCAATAATCTCTTGATCACCTTGCACGTCTGGAACAACACTCCCGAGTATTCGGATGCATTAGAGCATGAGGATGTTCGTTGGTATTCGGGTAGTAACAATGGATTGTCTTTTATATATAATCAGATTGCAAAGCTTTCGTTTGATGCTGGTAGTGATTACTTGCTTGTTTCTGATGATGATACGGATTATGAGTCTTGTGATCTAATCAGTTGTTTAAATGTTGCCTCAAATATACAGGCGCAGCGCAACGATATTGGTGTGTTTCTCCCTAAGATTTATACAGGCAATGTTTTGATAAGCCCAGGGAAACGACTGTTGTTTCTAGGGAAGCTTTTGCCGACAATAGCTGCGGGTGTCCACCCTTCAAAAAATCTACTAGCAATTAATAGTGGTATGATAGTTACTAGAGCATGTTATTTGAACATGCCTTCATTCTATGACGAGCGATTGAAGTTTTACGTTACCGACACTGATTTTTTTGTCCGATATCAAGCCTCCTATAAATATGTATATGTTTTGGATGTGGTAATTGAACATGATCTATCCGAACTCACGTCGGATAGTACGGAGCGCGCCTGTTTCAGGTATGAAGAGATGATTAAAGGGCTAAAAATTGTATTCGAAAAGCAAAATTTGGTTGTGCGCTTATCTCTTCGGTTTTATCTTTTGTTCGCCGCAATTAAAAAGACGCTAATCTATAAAGATTCAGCTTTCTTGCGCATTTTTTTTAGGTGAGGAGTTCCAATTGATCCACTTCGTGCTAGAAAAACTTGCGTATCTTTTAAAAGGACGCAAAATCCATGTGGATAGAGATATTTCGCAAACCTATTTGCTGGGGTTTATGTTTTCGAAAGTGATCATGTTGGTGAGTGGGGTCTTTAAGTTCAAGCGACTAACCCCTTATTTTGTTGCTCCAAGTGCGGTCATAAAAGAATCGTCCAAGATCACCAGTCCCAAGGGGTTGTCGATTGATCGAGGATGCTATATTGACGCACTTTCTAGAGCCGGCATTACTTTCGGCAGCGGTGTCTCAATCAATAAGTACGTAACTATTGAATGTACCGGAAGCGTGAGTAATATAGGTCACGGTCTTTTAGTGGGTAATAATGTAGGTATTGGTTCCCATTGTTTTTTTGGGTGCGCCGGTGGAATCTCCATTGGGGATGATGTCATTATCGGAAATTACGTTTCGTTTCATTCCGAAAATCACAATTTTTCAGATCCGGAAATACCAATTAGATTGCAAGGTGTGAACAGGAAGGGGATAAAAATTGGCGCCAATTGCTGGATAGGAGCCAAGGTTACTATTTTGGATGGTGCCATTATCGAAGATGGTTGCGTTATCGCGGCGGGTACCTTAGTTCGGGATGGTATTTACACAGCGAACTCTGTATATGGCGGAGTGCCGGCAAAATTCATCAAGAAGCGCTGCGTTGAGATAGATGCCAAATGAAAAAAATTGTATTTTTTCACTTGTTGAACGATCGCAGCGGTAGCCCAAAAGTACTATCCCAGGTTGTGTCTGTCGCACAGAACGGCGGTTATACTACAGAGTTGTACGTTGGTGGGACTGGAGAGGGTTTTTTATCCGATGTCCGAGGGCCTGTCAGTCGTTTCTGGTATAGACGATTCAATAATAAATATTTCACTTTGGTTAGTTATTCATTTTCGCAGGTCGATCTGTTTTTTAAGTTGTTCAAGTACCGGAAACAGGATGTTGTTTTTTATATAAATACCTTATTGCCATTTGGTGCGGCAGTGGCGGGATACCTTTTAGGGAAAAAGGTTGTTTACCACATACACGAAACATCGATTACACCTCGAGCGTTAAAAACGTTTCTTCGGGCTGTAGTGCGTTATACCTCGAAAAAGAATATTTTTGTTTCGAATTTTATGGCAGTCACTGAAAGTGTGGCGAGTGTTCCGCAAGTAACTATATATAACGCGCTAAATTCGGATTTTTCCGCTCAAGCATCGAAACATACGTATTTGCCACGTTATGATGGTTGTTTTCAAGTGTTGATGGTTTGTTCGTTGAAAGCCTATAAGGGGGTTTTTGAGTTTTTGGAAGTGGCCACTCTTCTGGAGGCGAGTGCTGATATCAAATTTACACTGGTATTGAATGCCAGTGCGTTGGAAATTGAAAAGTTTTTTGTCGAAACTAAAGTCCCAGCCAATGTCAAATTGTTCGGAACTACTGCGGACGTCATTTCGTTTTACGCAACGTCGAATATCCTGTTGAATCTTTCTAAGCCAGAAAGCTGGGTTGAGACCTTTGGTCTGACCATTCTCGAAGCAATGGCTTTCGGTATCCCCTGTATTGTACCTCCCGTGGGAGGACCGGTTGAGTTGATTGAGCACGAAAAGCAGGGCTATTTGTTTGCGTCTGATCGTACCGACGAGATTGCAAAGAAAATATTGTTTCTTTCTAAAAGCCCAGAGCACTGTCTAGCATTCTCTCGGGAGGCCAAGATCAAATCCAAGCAGTTCTCTCAACAAAAATTCGAGCTCGATATACTGAAGGTGTTAAATGCAATATAGAGTTGCCATAATAGGAACTGTAGGTCTTCCAGCACAATATGGTGGGTGGGAATCGCTGTCTGAGCAATTGGTTCTGAACCTTGATAAAACCTATGATATGACGGTTTATTGCAGCGCCTTCAGTTATGCAGAGCGCCCTAAAAAGTTCGGAAATGCCAAGCTGGTCTATATCAAGTTAAAGGCGAATGGCTTCCAAAGTATTCCGTACGATATTGTGAGCATGTTGCGAGCATATCGTGAAAGCGACGTGATGTTGATCTTGGGTGTCTCAGGCTGTATTGCGTTACCTGTTATACGCCTGCTCACCAAAAAAGCAATTATTGTTAATATTGATGGTTTTGAGTGGAAGAGAGCTAAGTGGTCTCCACTGATCAAGAAGTTTTTGAAGTTTTCCGAACGTCTTGCAGTCAGGTTTGCTGATCGGATTGTGACGGACAATAAAGTCCTTCGTGACTATGTACTTAGTGAATATGGAGTTGATAGTACGCTTATTGCTTATGGTGGTGACCAAGCTTTGAAAATTGAGGTCGATGAAGAAGCGGCCGCTCAGTTCGGTTTTCTGAATTCTCCATATGCATTTTCTGTGTGTCGTATCGAGCCGGAAAATAATATACACTTGATTTTGCAGGCGTTCAGTGATA
The DNA here is from genome assembly GCF_001269805.1 of Pseudomonas sp. P1.8. Lineage (NCBI taxonomy): Bacteria > Pseudomonadati > Pseudomonadota > Gammaproteobacteria > Pseudomonadales > Pseudomonadaceae > Pseudomonas > Pseudomonas sp. P1.8. The sequence continues at coordinate 46,971 of NZ_LHVM01000019.1, read as the reverse complement.
ATGGGATTCCGTTGGTTCTTGTAGGAAACTGGAAACAGAGCGAATACGGTTCGGAGCTGCAAAGGCGTTATTCTGCAGTTAAAAATTTATTTTTGCTTGATCCGATATATGACCCTGCGAAGCTGGCACCGTTGCGCAGTAACTGCACGCTGTATGTACATGGTCATAGTGCTGGCGGTACGAATCCATCGTTGGTGGAAGCGATGTGGTTGGGATTGCCCATTATCGCCTTTGACGTTTCATTTAACCGAGCGTCTACCGAAGATAAGGCCGAGTATTTCAGTTCTGCTAGTCATCTTGAAAGCTCAGTTCAAGCTCTATTTCAAGACGAGGAAAAGCGCCGTTCGTTGGGGAATGAAATGCACGCCGTAGCCAAATCACGGTACAGATGGCAGGGGATTGCCTCTCAATATGATGAGTTGTTCCAATCGCTTATTAAGTAAATTTTACAGGCTGGCTATCTAGGAAAGTATGAGTTCTATGTCTAGAATTTTGATGACAGGTAGTACCGGATTTGTCGGTGGTGCGATCACGAGTTTGTTGACATCGAAAGGTCATTTTGAACTCATCAACATCACCAGGAAACCGGCTCCAGTAAATGGCGCCAGTAATCATGTAGTGAGGGATATTGCTACTTATGATGGCTGGCCTGAACTGCTTTCCGGGGTGGATGTAGTCATTCATTCCGCTGCTCGGGTTCATGTCATGTCGGAGACGGATCCCGATCCGTTGGCAGCGTTTCGCGCGGTAAACGTCGAGGCTACGCTGCGTCTGGCAAAAGAGGCTGAACTGGCCGGAGCCAAAAGGTTCATTTACATAAGCTCTATAAAAGTGAATGGTGAATCGACGCGTCCTGGTGTGCCTTTCCGTGCTGATGATGTACCTTCGCCTCAAGACCCCTACGGTGTGTCCAAGATGGAGGCGGAGCAAGCGCTTCTAAAAATGTCAGAAAGCTCTGCTATGGATGTTGTTATCATCAGACCTGTGCTGGTGTATGGACCTGGTGTCAAAGCCAACTTCGCGTCAATGATGAATTGGTTAATGACGGGAGTACCATTGCCACTGGGTCTGATAAAAAATAAAAGAAGCCTTGTGTCATCCTTTAATCTTGCACATCTAGTGCTCCACTGCGTGGATCACCCTAAAGCCTCGAACAAAATATTTCTTGTGAGTGATGGTGAGGATTTATCCACGACGCAGTTACTTAAAAAGCTGAAATTTTTCCTGGACAGCCATAGCCTTCTGTTACCAATTCCAGAATGGCTTATAAAATTATGTGCATCGCTGATTTTTAGGCGGGATATAGCAACAAGATTGTGTGGTTCACTCCAAGTGGACATTTCTGAAACGATACATTTGCTTGGTTGGACTCCACCGCAGACGGTAGATGAAGGGCTTGGAATCACTGCAAAGCACTTTAGGTCTATCAAGAATAAAAATAAATAAAGCCACGTAGGGTTTTCATTTTGATTGTTACAGAGTCAAAAAATAATAATAGTTTTAACCTTGTCAGAATGATGGCCGCATTATTTGTACTTGTGTCTCATTCTTACCCTCTGTCTCTGGGGCCTTCCGAGAAGGAGCCGTTATTTTCAATATTCGGTTTCACGCTCGGCGGGGTAGGTGTTATCACATTTTTTGTGATATCTGGATATTTCATATCGTTGAGTTGGGCTCGGTCGTCTGGCCTGGTCGATTTTTTTTGCGCAAGGTTCCTTCGGATTTATCCAGGCTTGGTGGTCGTATTGTGCGTCACAGCGTTTGTGATTGGTCCGCTATACACTGAGGTTTCTGTAAAAGAGTATTTTTCAAGCGAAACTACCTATGGGTACATCACTAATAATTTATGGTTGAAAAATATTCAGTTCGGATTGTTGGATGTTTTTGAGGATAATGTTTATCCCGGTGTAAATGGTTCGTTGTGGACGCTTTATTACGAAGTGGTACTTTACGGACTCGTAGCGGTACTTGGATATTTTTCGATTGTGGGTAATGCACGTCTTTTCCTGTGGTTTCTATTTGTGTATACAGTCGTTTATATTTTGTTCAAATTTTTTGTACTCAATAGCGAAGCGGCAGCAGGCTTGTTTAGAACGAAAAGCTTACACACATGGAGTTTGCCATTTGTTGTAGGAATGAGTTTCTTCCAGTTTTGGAGTTCAATGCGACACAAGCTTGCAATAGTAATTGTCCTCGTGCTGCTGTGTTGTTTGTTTTATGGATCTAACTGGTTTCTGGAGGCTTTTATAATAGCCTGGTGCTTTGTTGTGTTTCTCGTTGGGTTCGCAACGTCGAAGGTGTCAAGGTTCTATAACCGTCTTGGTGATTATTCTTTTGGAGTTTATATCTACGCCTTCCCTATTCAACAAATCATAGCGCATCATTTTCCACTTGTTCAACCTGTTCAAATGATCACTTTGGCATTTCCACTTTCACTCCTGGCGGCATTGGTTTCTTGGCATCTTATTGAGAAGCCCTGTATGCGTTACCGGGGCGGATTGGCAAATCTGCTTAAAGCACCCAGGGCAGTGTTGAAAAAGCGGCGTCTATAACTCGAAGTATGTTTAAAAGGTAGGGAAGTGTATGAAGCGGTTTCTCGATTTGTTATTGGCACTTTGTGTGTTGCTCGTTCTGATTGTTCCGATCATAATCGTTGCTATTGCTGTAAAGTTGACATCTGTTGGGCCTGTTTTTTACTGGTCGGATAGGGTTGGTATCAATAACTCAATTTTTAAGATGCCTAAATTTCGCTCTATGCGTACGGGCACCCCGGCGGTGGCGACACATCTTCTAAGTGATCCAGATCAGTACCTGACGCCTATCGGCGGTTTTCTCAGGCGCTCCAGCTTGGACGAACTTCCACAGCTATGGAGTATTTTGGTCGGCAATATGAGTTTTGTCGGTCCCCGCCCCGCATTGTTTAACCAAGTGGACCTGATTCAGCAGCGTACTGAAAAAGGTATTCATATGCTTCGTCCTGGCCTGACTGGTTGGGCTCAGATTAATGGTAGAGACGAACTGCCTATTCCCGTCAAAGTTCAATTTGATGCAGAGTATTTGGCCCGGCAATCCTTATGGCTTGACCTGAAAATATTGTGCCTGACGTTTCTCAAAGTCGTGCGTCGCGATGGTGTATCCCATTGAGACTCTGCGCTTGCAGACTCGGAAAATAGACGGATTTTTTTTGGTGTAGTCAAGCTATTTCTACGTTGCGATGGGTTCAGCACGCTTGGTTTTTTGATAAGCGCAGGCAAGATATTTTTGCTATCTTGCAAAAGCGTTCAGCGTTCGGCCCTGAGGCTTAAGCTGTGGTGATTATGGGTTTGCATATGAAGGTTGGTAAGGATGATTAACAAGGTGCGTTGGTGGTTGTTGGCTCTTCCAAGAAGCTATAAACGACTGTTGCAAGTTATAACTGACGTAATTCTCTTATGGTTTGCCCTATGGCTTGCGTTTATCGTACGCTTGGGAATCGACGAGATGATTAATCCGTTTCGGATTCATACTTGGCTGTTTATCTCTGCTCCTATTGTTGCCATTCCCCTGTTTGTGCGTTTCGGCATGTACCGAGCCGTAATGCGTTATTTCGGAAATGACGCATTAGTTACAGTTATCAAAGCCGTTAGCCTGTCAGCCCTTACGTTATCATTTATTGTATACTGGTATAGTAATCACCAAGCTGTTGTTCCTCGCTCGATCATTTTCAATTATTGGTGGCTGAGTATGATCATGGTCGGGGGGTTGAGGCTCGCCATGCGTCAGTATTTTTTGGGTGACTGGTTCTCGGCAACCCAACATGTCCCGTTCACCAACCGCGACGATGGACTTCCGAAGGTTTCGATATATGGCGCCGGGGCCGCTGGGAACCAACTGGTCGCGGCGCTACGCATGGGGCGCGTTATGCGCCCAGTGGCCTTCATTGACGATGATGAAGGTATTTCGAATCACGTAATTTCTGGTCTTCAGGTGTATAAACCTCGGGACATTCAGCGAATGATCGAAATCACGGGGGCTCAGGAAATACTGTTGGCCATTCCATCATCTACACGCGCTCGCCGTCGTGAGGTACTGGAGTTCCTGGAAACCTTTCCTCTGCATGTGCGTAGTGTTCCCGGTTTCATGGATCTGGCCAGCGGTCGAGTAAAAGTGGACGATATTCAGGAGGTCGATATTGCAGACCTCTTGGGCAGAGATGCAGTACCAGCACAAGCTAGTTTGCTCGAGCATTGCATTAAGGATCAGGTAGTCCTTGTGACCGGAGCAGGTGGTTCGATTGGCTCGGAGCTCTGTCGCCAGATCGTAGCGCTGCGCCCCACAGTACTTCTAATGTTTGATCATAGTGAGTTCAATCTCTATAGCATTCTTTCAGAACTTGAAAGACGACTGGCGCGGGAGTCATTGTCTTTGCGTCTTGTACCTATCCTTGGTTCCGTTCGCAATCAGGTTAAGTTGCTCGACATCATGAACACCTGGCGTGTAAGCACGGTTTATCACGCCGCTGCTTACAAACATGTTCCTATGGTTGAACACAATATTGCCGAAGGCGTGCTGAATAACGTGATCGGCACGCTCAATACAGCGCAGGCTGCGTTAGAAGCAGGTGTTTCTAATTTCGTATTGATTTCCACGGACAAGGCAGTACGCCCGACCAATGTGATGGGTAGTACAAAGCGCCTTGCTGAATTGACTCTTCAGGCGCTCAGTCGGGAGGTTGCGCCGATCTTGTTCGGTGATAAAGGGAACGTCTCTCGAGTCAATAAAACCCGTTTCACTATGGTGCGTTTCGGTAATGTGCTGGGTTCTTCTGGCTCTGTGATTCCACTGTTTCACAGTCAGATCAAATCGGGCGGACCGTTGACCGTCACTCATCCGAAAATCACTCGCTACTTCATGACCATCCCCGAGGCGGCACAACTAGTGATTCAAGCTGGGTCGATGGGGCGCGGTGGTGATGTGTTCGTGCTGGACATGGGGGAGCCGGTCAAGATAGTCGAGTTGGCGGAGAAGATGATTCACCTTTCCGGTTTGAGCATTCGTTCGGACAAGAACCTCCATGGCGACATCTCGATTGAATTTACAGGTCTTCGTCCCGGCGAAAAGCTTTATGAAGAGTTGCTGATTGGTGACAATGTGGCAGCAACCCAGCATCCGATGATCATGAGTGCAAATGAAGATTATCTCGCTTGGGACGTGCTGAAGGCCAAGCTAACTGAATTGCTTGCAGCGGTTGAGCTGGATGACTATGCCAGAGTTCGTCAGTTACTGCGCGATACCGTTAGTGGCTATGCCCCCGATGGAGAAATCGTCGACTGGATCTATCAGCAACGTCGACTCGAACCCTAATCCTCCGTGCAGAGTCGATGAAACCCAGACAGTCGAAGCGAATGCTGCCCGGCGACGTGCTCAAACGCTTTGATCGCTGGGGGATTGGCTTGCGGTTGGTAGTGATCAAAGTCGGGGCTGCTTGCGTACAAGCCTTTTGATGTCCTAGGGACAAAGCCTTTAAGCAGCCTACATATATGAGTGTAGACATTCTAATTGCTTAGGAGAAACAGCAATGGATGATTTTTTTGTTCACCCAGGCGCGCTTTGTGAATCAAATAAAATAGGTGCACGCACTAAAGTGTGGGCCTTCACTCACGTGCTCCCCGGTGCAGTAATAGGCGCAGACTGCAATATCTGTGATCACGTTTTTATTGAGAACGACGTTGTCGTAGGTGATCGGGTGACAATCAAGTGCGGCGTTCAGCTATGGGACGGCGTGGAACTCGAACATGATGTTTTTATCGGTCCTAATGTGACCTTTACAAACGATATGGCTCCGCGCAGCAAGGTCTACCCAGAAAAATTTTTGCGCACGACGGTGAAACGAGGAGCATCACTTGGCGCGAACTGCACCATTCTGCCCGGCATCACCATCGGTGCAAATGCCATGGTGGCGGCAGGGGCTGTAGTTACCAGAGATGTTCCGGATAACTGCTTGGTAGTTGGTTGTCCAGCGAAAGTTGTAGGGTTGGTGAAAGACGCCGATCGGGTTTGATTGATTAAGTTGATCAATGCTAAACGGCTTTTAAAGGTAACGATTTTTTGCTAAGTATACGGTAATGTTGTATTTCCGTAATTATGTTAATTAGGCTTCGAATTCCCAATCCGTTACCTGGTCGTTGGTAGAGGATTGATACGTATTTGATGAGGTCTGAATAGACCATGGTCAAAACAACCCATCCTGGTTCGATATCATCAAATAACTTCTGGTTGCCCGAAGCATAACAGTTGTAGCAACGCAGCGGGATAAAAGACAAGCGCTAAAATGGAACATTAAGAATGGACGTCTTTTCCAAGATACGAGGTGGCTTTTGGGATTGTTGCTCACAGCGAATATGGAGTTGGGCGCGTAAATTACCTTATAAGTAAGCTTCTAGACTGGTCCAGATTACCTCCGGAATCACAATTTCGTTATATTTATCCTGTTATTGTCAGGGGATGTAATATTGAAAAACTTAAGCGTTGGTCTTGATTTTGCCAGGGTTGTTGCTTGCTTGATGGTTGTTTTTTTACATGTGTCAGCAAGCGGTGTTGTTGTATTTGATTATAACTGGATTTACTCGAATGTTTACGACTCCTTTGTAAGGTCATGCGTGCCCATTTTCTTGATGATTTCTGGCGCATTGCTACTTTGCAGGACAGAAAACGCTTTGGTCTTTTACAAGAAACGTTTTTTGAGGATATTTCCCCCGTTGCTATTTTGGTCAGCATTTTACGCGATCTGGAAAAGTACCATGGGTATCGGGTACGGAGGTTTTTTTGATTCCTTGATCGCAATACTTAAGGGCCCAGTTTATTATCACTTATGGTATCTGTATGCGCTTGTAGGGATTTATCTTTTTATCCCTTTTATGTCAAAAATATTTATCAATTCCAGCAATCTGGAAAGAAGATTATATCTGGTTATTTGGATGGTTGTCGCCTGTGTAATTCCTTTGTTATCTTATTTTTATCCGGCGATGGGTGATTTGTCTAGTGTATACGGCTTGTCATCGTTTGTTGGGTTAGCAGGTTACGTCTTTCTTGGTGCTTTCGCTTTTGATCAAGTTGGAAGTCAGGGGCGATCGATCTCTGTGATGAAAGAGAGTGTTATTTTTATTTTTTGCAGTGTTCTAACCGCTGTATTTACGTATGCTTTGTCTGTTCGTGAGGGTGCACCTAATCAGTTATTTTACTCTTATCTTTCTCCGGTCGTCGTTTTTGCTTCACTTTCTGCTTTTAAATTGTTAATCGTGATGGGGTCGCGTATGGGTAAATACTCCCATTCACTAAGCGTGCTGTCGGGATGCACTCTCGGTATTTACTGTATTCATGTGTTTGTCATGAATAGATTTAGCCTGATTTATGGTTCGTTCATCGAACAACAATCCATGCTCTGGGTGATTCCTGTTTTATCTATTTCGATCTTTCTCCTGTCCCTTGTTCCTGTCTACGCCGCAAGAATATTCCAGCCGTTCAGGAAAATTATATAAATAGTGGGATTGAAAATTCCAAAATAGAACGGTATTGCTGTTTGCTGGGACTATTTAAATTTTGGGCGCCAGAGTCGCGTTCTCCGTTGCTATTTCGACTCAGCAACGATAACAGGCGGATGTAGACAGTGGGTGGCAGTAGGGGAGGAGCCAGCTGACTCGCTTATCTTGTTGCTACCAAAAAAACTCAGCCACGAACTGGTGCGATGGCTCGTCGCTTCGACTGATAGATTCATGAGGAAAACACCGGGCACGCGTAGCACTCTTGCTGACATCAAAAATCATGATTATTCCCAGACTGGCCATCAACTTCGCGGAAGCGGTATTGGCTATACCCACGAGCGCAAGGCGGCCCATAGGGCCTATTGACATCGTCGACTCGACCTCTGCGTATTCACATTCCGTAACGGACACAGTTTTGACAGAACCCGGTCAACGCCTAAGTTTGGGAGGCTGCTTTGGAAAAGCGGCTTTCCTCAAACGATGTTATGGAGCGTACTATGCGTATTGGTTACTTTTATTCGCTGTTTTTTGCCTTGCTCACCAGTGTCTCGATCGCGACTCACGCCGCGCCAGCAGTCGGGCCAGAGACGGCAAGTCCCCCAGTAGTGGCAATGACAGCGGGTTCACAATCTTCAACGGTCGACCTTAATACAGCCGATGCAGCGACGTTGCAAAGGGAGTTAACAGGTATTGGGGAGGCCAAGGCTAATGCAATTGTTGCTTATCGTGAAGGCAATGGACCGTTTGCCTCGATCGACGAATTGCTGGAAGTCAAAGGGATTGGCAAAGCCATTCTCGATAAAAATCGCGAGCGACTTCGGCTGAACTAACCTAATCAGCTTTATGGGCCGGTCATTGACCGGCCTTTTTGCATGTGCGAGAGGCTATGGTGCGTCTGTGGCTAGCGAGGTGCGAGGTTGCGCCTGAAAGGAGTTAACCTTCAACGCTCTATGTTCATGGTGGAACACGGAAGAATCTATTGAATCCAGGTAGACCATAGAAATGATGGGATGCACTGGATCTTGTCCAGGTGTTAGGTTTGAAACGAACGTGTTCGCATATTCTGGCCGGTGTATTCGGAACCGTATTTATGGCGAGTCAGAGGGCCGCGGGCGTAAATGTCTCCTCCTCTCGATTCCGCTGGGCGCTGGGCGGATGCACCACCCGTCGGCATTTTAAAAATTACGTATATCATATTTAATTTGGATTATGCCTATAATATATTAGCGTTTCGGCGAGGCGTGTTGAGATTCAAGCGCCTGGTTTCATCAAGCGTTCCACAGGAGCCCAGTCATGAATTCAGTCCAGCCCCAAGGTACAGCCCTCGTTACCGGCGCTTCTTCCGGTATCGGGGCGGTTTATGCGCAGCGATTGGCGGCGCGTGGCTTTGATTTGTTGTTGGTCGCCCGAGATTTTGACCGACTTGAGGCGACGGCAAGTAAGTTGCGCGCCGAGTATGGGATCCAGGTTGAGGTATTCAAGGCGGATCTGATAGAGAAGGAGGAGGTGCTGAAGCTTGAGCAGCGATTGCGCAGCGATTCAAGCATCAGTCTGTTGCTGAACAATGCCGGTATTGCAGCCGATGGCTTGTTGGGTAATGCCGATACCGACCAGCTTGAGCGAATGATTCAATTGAACGTCACGACTGTCACGCGATTGGCGTCGGCGGCAGCCGCCAGTTTTGCAAAGGCCGGTCGGGGGACAATCATCAACATCGCATCTGTGGTTGCGTTGTTTCCCGAGCGTTTCAATGCAACGTATAGCGCCAGCAAGGCTTATGTACTGAGTCTAACCCAGTCTTTGAACGCCGAACTGGACGGCACCGGCGTCAAGATTCAAGCCGTTCTGCCAGGTGTCACGCGTACTGAAATCTGGGAGCGCTCCGGTATCGACGCCTCACAAATTCCGGCAGATATGGTTATGGAGGCGGGCGAGATGGTCGATGCCGCCCTGGCCGGCCTGGATCAAGGTGAACTGGTCACCATTCCATCCCTGCCGGACGCAGCCGATTGGGACGCATTCGTTGCCGCGCGCTTGGTTCTTGCGCCAAATCTTTCCAAAAGCACATCTGCCGCACGTTACAAGTGAGGCATCCTCCATTAGCTTGAGGTGTATGCGGTATGAGTGATCGTCGAGTGGTTGTGACGGGCATGGGCCTGGTGTCTCCGTTGGGCAGCGGTGTCGAAGCTGTTTGGGGACGTTTGTTGGCAGGACGTTCAGGTTTGCGGAATTTGCCAGCCGAGGTGAGTGCCGATTTGCCGGCCAAGGTCGGCGGAATAGTGCCGACCTCGGCGGAGGATGCCGAGGCAGGTTTTGACCCGGACCTAGCAACACCGCCTAAAGAACAGAAGAAAATGGATCGATTCATTCTGTTTGCGATGGAGGCTGCTCGTCAGGCGCTTAACCAGGCCGGTTGGCAGGCGCTGGAAGCTTGTGCCCAGGAGCGCACGGCGACGATCATCGGTTCCGGAGTGGGTGGTTTCGGCGCGATTGCAGACGCGGTACGCACGACTGACAGCCGTGGACCGCGACGTTTGTCACCGTTCACCATTCCTTCTTTTCTGGTGAATCTGGCGGCCGGCCATGTCTCGATAGCACATGGCTTTAAAGGTCCACTGGGTGCGCCAGTTACCGCTTGCGCAGCCGGAGTTCAGGCCATCGGCGATGCCGCGCGTTTGATTCGCGCCGGGGAGGCAGACATTGCGGTCTGTGGGGGCACAGAAGCCGCAATCGACCGGGTCAGTCTTGCTGGATTTGCGGCGGCGCGTGCTTTGTCCAGCGGCTACAACGAAACCCCGGAACGAGCCTCTCGACCGTTCGACAGCGCGCGTGACGGGTTCGTCATGGGTGAGGGCGCTGGATTGCTGGTTATCGAATCTCTGGATCACGCGCTCGCCCGCGGTGCCCAGCCATTGGCAGAGTTGGTCGGCTATGGCACCAGCGCCGACGCCTATCACCTGACGGCAGGGCCTGAAGATGGCAGCGGTGCTCGCCGGGCCATGTCGCTGGCGTTGGCTCAGGCGGGCATTGCTGCGACACAGGTGCAGCATCTCAATGCCCACGCAACGTCGACGCCGGTAGGGGATCTTGGCGAGTTGGCTGCCATCAAGTCGTTGTTTGGTTCGGACAAGAAGATTGCCGTCACTTCGACCAAGTCGGCCACCGGCCATTTACTCGGTGCAGCCGGCGGGATCGAGGCGATATTCACGCTGCTGGCGATCCGAGATCAGATTGTCCCTGCCACTCTCAATCTCGAAAATCCCGACCCTGCGGCTGAGGGCGTCGACATCGTTCACGGTCAGCCTCGACCCATGACGATCGAATATGCCTTGTCCAATGGATTCGGATTCGGCGGCGTGAACGCCAGCGTGCTGTTCAAACGTTGGCGGGATTAATCCTGAGTTCTTTTCAGGTATCGGCGTGTGACGTCGAGAATTTGCTGGGCAAACTCGGCATCAGCGACGCTGCGCGATAACAACAAGGCGCCGACCAGCGTAGACATGATCACGATGCTGCGATCGGCGGCATGCTGTCCTTCCAGCGTACTTTCGATTTGATCCAGTCGAGCCTTGAGCACCATATCGCTCGTTGGGCTCGGTTGGCCGCGAAGGCCCAGTTCCGAAGAAATGGTCAGCAACGGGCAGCCTTCATGAGGTGAGGTTTGATGCCATTCGGACAAGTAGGCGTCAATAAAAGCTTCGAGGGGTTGCTCCTCGGAGAACAGTTGCGCACACAAGCCGTCTACCTGCTCGCCGGCTTCTTGTAACGCCTTTTCAACCAGTTCGTCCTTGGACTTGAAGTGCGAGTAAAAGCCCCCGTGAGTTAAACCCAATGCTTTCATCAACGGTTGCAGGCCGGTCGCGCCGATACCGTCGCGTCGAAATCGCGCCGAAGCTTCCTTGATGATGCGTTTGTGGGTTTGGGCTTTATGGTCCTGCGAGTAACGCATCTGATATCTCCACATCAATGCGCAACATATTAACCAATGAAAATTGGATGGTGACTGTACTTCTACTTCTAAAAAGCATGCAGATGCTTCGATCTTGGTCCAAACCGGTGATTAGCCTGCAACGAATGATGAGATTCTTTCAAAATATGCAGCGCAATAAAAAACCCGCCATTGTTGGCGGGTTTTTCGTTCAGCGGTCCTGCGCTTCCTTGGCGTCCATTTCCGCATTGCGTTCCGCGACGCGTTTACGTTGCTCTTCGGTAAGTTCGACTTTGTTGGCTGTGTCACGCAGCATCATCAAACCGCCAACGATCGAGCCAATGGCAACGACCAGAATCAACCAGGCATACCAGGGCATAGGACTCTCCTTGAAAGCAGGCAGGCGAGGGTTCGCCGACCATTTGTGCATACCACTTTGAGTAATGGGGCTTCATCGCAGTTCCATCGCAATCACCGCCATTCTATGCCTGTTATTCAAGGTTCACCGAATGGCTTTCAACGTGTGGGCAACATTGCATCCATCGGCGCTCCGGCGCGCAAATTGCGCGGCCAGCATGAGGTTCACTGGCCCATCAGTTGAAGCCTGGAAATCCGGGTTTCAGGAAAAAACCTCGGCCTCCTTGAAGTACGTTGCAGCCTGGTCTTTTGCCGACAGTTGCGGTACTTCGCTGAGCTGCCAGTCGATGGCCAGGTCCGGGTCATCCCAACGAATGCTGCGCTCGGCGGAAGGAGTGTAGTAGTCAGTGGTCTTATACAGGAATTCGGCGAAATCACTCAGCACCACGAAACCGTGGGCGAAACCTTCCGGAACCCATAACTGGCGATGGTTCTCGGCCGACAGTCGTACAGCGACCCACTTGCCGAAGTGTGGCGAGCTGCGGCGGATATCGACTGCAACGTCGAGTACTTCACCCACGGTCACTCTAACCAATTTGCCTTGAGTGTTTTCCAGCTGGTAGTGCAGGCCGCGCAATACGCCTTTTTGCGAGCGCGAATGATTGTCCTGAACGAATTGAGTATTCAGGCCAGTCGCATCTTCAAAAGCCTTGGCATTGAAGCTTTCATAAAAGAAGCCTCTTTCATCACCAAATACCTTCGGTTCGATGATCAGAACACCGGGCAGGTCGGTGGTGATTACATTCATGGGTGATTCTCCAGCAAAGGACATCAATGGCCGACATTCTTGCGCAAAGTGCGCACCTAAGCGAGTGGTGACTCTGGATTTCACTCTTTTACGGTTTCTTTATTCTCCGCCTCCCCCATCGATCTCGCACCTTTACACCCTCCCTCCCGACAATGACCCCACACGCGGCAATACGCCGTGACTGGGAGATCTTCCATGAGCGTTCTGGACGGGGTGTCGCTGCTGCTGGCAGCTGGGCTGTTCATTTATCTGTTGGTTGCGCTGTTGCGCGCGGACCGGAACTAGGAGCGGCCATGCACAGTTATGACTATTGGCTGATCCTTGGATTTTTCGCGGTGGTATTGGTTCCGGCACCGTTTCTCGGGCGCTTCTACTACAAGGTCATGGAAGGTCAGCGCACCTGGCTGACGCCGATTCTGGGACCGGTGGAGAGTGGCTGCTATCGGGTGGCCGGGGTTGATCCGCAAACCGAACAGAGTTGGCAGAAATACACGCTGGCCTTGCTCGCGTTCAACCTTGCAGGCTTCTTGCTGTTGTTCGCGATCCTGGTGTTTCAGGGCCACTTGCCGCTCAATCCACAAAACCTGCCGGGCCAGGAATGGACGCTGGCGTTCAACACCGCTGTCAGCTTCATGACCAACACTAACTGGCAGGGCTACAGCGGTGAAGCATCCCTGAGTTACCTCAGCCAGATGGTCGGTCTCACCGTGCAGAACTTTGTCAGCGCGGCCACCGGGCTCGCTGTTCTGGTTGCGTTGTGTCGAGGAATCGGTCGCAGGTCAACCAAAACCCTTGGCAACTTCTGGGTCGACATGACCCGCGCCACCCTCTATGGCCTGCTGCCGCTGTGTCTGTTGCTGGCGCTTTATCTGGTCTGGCAGGGGGTGCCGCAAACCTTCGCACAATATGTGAATGCGCTGACGATGCAGGGCGTCGATCAGGTGATCCCGCTCGGCCCGGCGGCGAGCCAGATTGCGATCAAGCAGCTGGGCACCAACGGTGGCGGGTTCTTCGGCGTGAACTCTGCGCATCCGTTCGAGAACCCGACCGCGTGGAGCAACCTGTTCGAAGTCGCATCAATCATTTTGATTCCGGTGGCGCTGGTGTTCACCTTTGGCCACTACGTAAAAGACCTGCGTCAGAGCCGCGCAATCATCGCCTGCATGCTTGCGCTGTTCCTGATTGGCGGAGCGACGTCGCTGTGGGCTGAAAATCAACCGAATCCGACCTTGGACAACGTAGCCGTTGAACAGACCGCGCCGCTCGAAGGCAAGGAATCGCGCTTCGGCACCACCGCCACGGTGCTGTGGTCGGTGACCACCACGGCGGCCTCCAACGGTTCGGTCAACGGCATGCACGACAGCCTCAACCCCCTGAGCGGCATGGTGGCGATGGTCAACATGATGGTCGGCGAAGTGATCTTCGGTGGCGTGGGCGCCGGGCTCTACGGCATGTTGCTCAACGTGTTGATCGCGGTATTCCTCGCGGGGCTGATGATTGGCCGCACGCCGGAATACCTCGGCAAGAAACTGCAAGCGAGGGAAGTGCAACTGTTGGTGCTGACCTTGATGGTCATGCCGATTGGCGTGCTGGTGCTCGGCGCAATCGCCGCCAGTCTGCCGGGGCCGGTGGCCTCGGTGAGCAACCCCGGTGCCCATGGTTTCAGTCAGTTGCTCTACGCCTACACCTCGGCCAGCGCTAACAACGGCTCCGCGTTCGCTGGTTTTGGTGCCAACACCCCGTTCCACAACGTGATGTTGGGGCTGGGTATGTTGATCGGCCGCTTCGGCTACATCCTTCCGGTACTGGCTCTGGCTGGCAGCCTGGCGATGAAGAAAACCGCCCCGATTGGTCAGAACAGCTTCCCGACCCATGGTCCGCTGTTCGTGACTTTATTGACCGTGACTATTTTGCTGGTGGGCGGCCTGACGTTCCTGCCGACCCTGGCGCTAGGCCCTATCGCTGAACATCTGAGCATGGGCTTCTGAGGACTGGACGATGAATATGCCTGCAATCAAACCGGTAGCCGTGAAGGCGTCGGAGCAACCCAAAACCGCGATTTCGGCCCTCTGGCGTCCGGCGCTGGTGCAAGCCTTCGTCAAACTCGATCCACGGCAACTCAAGCGCGCGCCGGTGATGCTGGTGGTTGAACTGACCGCGATCCTGACCACGGTGTTGTGCTTCATTCCCGACGCGGCGGTGCCAACTTTCGTCGCTGCACAAATCGCGGTGTGGCTATGGTTCACGGTGTTGTTCGCCAATTTCGCCGAAGCCTTGGCCGAAGGTCGCGGCAAGGCTCGCGCCGACAGTCTCAAGGCCGGCAGCGAAGGCCTCAGCGCTCGGCGTAAAACCAGTAACGGCAGCTTTCAAGTGGTGCCTGCCGCCAACTTGAGAAAAGGCGATGTGGTACGTGTCGAAGCGGGGGAGATGATTCCCGGTGACGGCGAGGTGATCGAGGGTATCGCAGCGGTCAACGAAGCGGCGATCACGGGTGAATCTGCGCCCGTGATCCGCGAGTCCGGCGGCGACCGCTCCGCCGTCACCGGCAATACGCGGCTGGTCTCGGACTGGCTGCTGGTGAAGATCACCGCCAACCCCGGTGAGTCGACGCTGGACCGCATGATCGCCCTGGTCGAAGGCGCCAAGCGCCAGAAAACCCCGAACGAAGTGGCGCTCGATATCCTGCTGATCGGCCTGACCCTGATCTTCCTGCTGGTGGTCGTCACCCTGCAACCGTTCGCCCATTTCGCGAATGGCAGTCTGCCGCTGGTGTTTCTGGTGGCGCTGTTGGTGACGCTGATTCCGACCACCATCGGTGGTTTGCTGTCGGCCATCGGTATCGCCGGGATGGACCGTCTGGTGCGCCTGAACGTGATTGCAAAATCAGGTCGGGCAGTGGAAGCGGCGGGCGACGTGCACGTCCTGCTGTTGGACAAGACCGGCACCATCACCTTTGGTAACCGTCGTTGTTCAGCGGTGTATGCCGCGCCGGGCGTGACTGCCAGGGAACTGGCTGAAGGTGCGCTGTTCGCCTCACTGGCCGATGACACCGCTGAGGGTAAATCCATCGTCGAGTACCTGCGCGGGCTTCATCCGCAACCGGAACCCTGCGCTGATCTGCTGACAGCCGTGCCGTTCAGTGCCGAGACTCGCTTGTCCGGGGTCGACTATCAGGGCCGGGTTTATCGTAAAGGTGCAGTGGATTCGTTGCTGGCCTTCGTCGGCCTGAAACGCGCCGACCTGGCACCGGCACTGTCCCGGGAAATCGACAAGATCGCTCAGAGCGGCGGTACTCCGTTGCTGGTGTGTGCCGACGGCAAATTGCTCGGCGCAATACACCTCAAGGATGTGGTCAAGCCCGGTATCCGCGAGCGTTTCGCCGAGCTGCGCAAGCTGGGGATCCGCACGGTCATGGTCACCGGCGATAACCCGTTGACGGCCGCCGCCATTGCCGCCGAAGCAGGCGTTGACGACGTGCTGGCCGAAGCCACGCCGGAGAAAAAACTGGCGCGCATTCGTCACGAGCAGAACGACGGCCGGCTGGTAGCGATGTGCGGCGATGGCGCCAACGATGCCCCCGCACTGGCCCAGGCAGACGTCGGCATGGCGATGAACGATGGCACGCAAGCCGCACGCGAAGCCGCCAACATGGTCGACCTCGACAGCGATCCGACCAAGCTGCTGGACGTGGTACAGATCGGCAAGGAATTGCTGGTCACCCGCGGTGCGCTGACGACCTTTTCCATCGCCAACGACGTGGCGAAATACTTCGCCATCCTGCCGGCGTTGTTTGCCTCGATCTACCCGCAACTCGGTGTGCTCAACGTGATGCACTTGAGCAGTCCGCAGAGCGCGATTCTCTCGGCGATCGTGTTCAACGCCCTGATCATTGTGGTGTTGATTCCGCTGGCACTGCGCGGTGTGCGCGTGCAGGCGGCGAATGCGGCGGCGTTGCTGCGACGCAATCTGTTGATCTACGGACTGGGCGGGATTGCGGTGCCGTTCGTGGGTATCAAGGCCATCGACATGCTGTTGACGGCGTTGCATCTGGTTTGACCTGACACCCCATTGCAGGAACGAGCTTGCACGCAAAGGTAGTGAACGATAACGCGTCCTATGTGATAGGACGCGGCGCTTTCAGATCCATCGCGAACAAGCTCGCTCCTACAGGTAATTGCTGCCAATTCGAGGATTTTGACATGTCCACATTGATACGCCCGGCCCTGAGCCTGTTGGTCCTGATGACCCTGATCACCGGCGTTGCCTATCCCTTGGTCGTCACGGGTGTGGCTCAGGTTGCATTCCCGGATCAGGCCAATGGCAGTCTGGTCTACGATGCCGAGGGCAAGGTGCGAGGTTCGTCGTTGATTGCCCAGGATTTCGTCGGCGATGCGTGGTTCCATCCGCGCCCATCGGCGGGCGCCTTTGCCACCGTGTCGAGCAGCGCCAGCAATCTTTCACCGAGCAATCCGGCGCTGGCTGTTCGTGTGATCAATGATGCGAACAAACTGCTTGTGCCAGGCCAGGGGGCGGTGCCGTTGGCGCTGGTCACCACATCCGGCAGCGGCCTCGATCCACACTTGCCACCGGCGGCGATTGCCTATCAACTGGCGCGTGTTGCGGCGGCGCGAAATCTGCCGGTTGCCACCTTGCAGAATCTGCTGGACGAGCACATTGAGCAGCCCCTTGTAGGACCGCCGGTGGTGAATGTGCTTGAGCTGAATCGGGCGCTGGAAAGCCTGTAAATCGACGGCGCCATATTCGCGAGCTGGCTCGCTCTCACAGGAGTACGCATTCCAAATGTGGGAGCGAACCTGCTCGCGATGACGGCCTCACAATCGCTACATCAACATCAAAAAAATCGAGAACCCCAGACATGAGCGACTCCGGCCGCGCCGATGCGCTGTTAGCAGATCTGCCCCGCGATGGTCGCGGCCGGCTCAAGGTTTTTCTCGGTGCCGCGCCGGGTGTCGGCAAGACCTACGCCATGTTGCAATCGGCGCACACCCAACTGCGCCAAGGGGTGAAAATCATTGCCGGGGTCGTCGAAACCCACGGCCGGGCCGAAACCGAAGCATTGCTCAGCGGCTTGCCTCAGCAGCCCCTGCTGCGCTCGGAATACCGAGGCGTGACGCTCGAAGAAATGGACCTCGATGGTCTGCTGGCGGCCAAACCAAAACTGGTGCTGGTGGACGAACTGGCCCACACCAACGCCCCCGGCAGTCGTCACGAAAAACGCTGGCAAGACATCCAAGAGCTACTCGCCGCTGGCATCGACGTGTACACCACGGTCAACGTCCAGCACCTGGAAAGCCTCAATGACCAGGTGCG
This sequence comes from Pseudomonas sp. P1.8, assembly GCF_001269805.1. NCBI lineage: Bacteria > Pseudomonadati > Pseudomonadota > Gammaproteobacteria > Pseudomonadales > Pseudomonadaceae > Pseudomonas > Pseudomonas sp. P1.8. The sequence continues at coordinate 29,027 of NZ_LHVM01000019.1, read as the reverse complement.
CGGCATCACCGGCGTACAGGTGCGCGAAACATTGCCCGACTGGGTGCTGCAAGAAGCCTATGAATTGCTGCTGATCGATTTGCCACCGCGCGAGTTGCTTGAGCGGCTGCGCGACGGCAAGGTCTACGTGCCGGAGCAGGCGCGTGCTGCGATCGATGCTTTTTTCTCCCAGACCAACCTGACGGCCCTGCGCGAACTGGCGATGCAAACCGCGGCCGCTCAGATCGATAACGATCTGGCCCAGGGTTATCGCCAACTCGGTCAAGCCGCGCCGGCCGTGCGCGGGCGTTTGCTGGTGGGTGTCGACGGCGATGCCCAGGCCGAGCGGCTGGTGCGTCACGCCAGTCGCATCGCCCAGCGTCGCCATCTGCCCTGGAGTCTGGTGCATGTCGACAACGGCAGCGTGCGTGACGAGCAATCGCGCCTGCGCCTGCAAAGTGCCCAGCAACTGGCTGAGCGTCTGGGCGGAGAGGTGGTGCTGTTGCGGGCAGGTGAAGTGGCGAAAACCCTGATCCAGCATGCCGCCGAACGACGCGCCAGCCTGGTGTTGGTCGGCCAGTCCCGGCCACGTCTGCGTCGTCGATTGTTCGGTGGCGGGCTGGCGGCACGTTTGCTGCGCAATGCACGCGGGCTGGAAATAAACGTTCTCGACGGTGATCACGAGCAACATCAGCCTCATCAACGGTCGATGCAGGCGTTGGTATGGTTTGATTACGCCCTGGCAGTGGTGGCAACGGTATTGGCCAGTGCCCTGGCGTCGGCGGTGGCGAGTGTGTTGGCGTTGCCGAATATCTCGTTGGTGTTCCTCGCCGCTGTCCTGCTGGTTGCGGTGCGCAGCAGTATCGGGCCGGCGCTGACCTGTGCGGCGCTGTCGTTTCTGGCCTATGACTTCCTGTTCATTCCGCCGAATTTTTCCTTGAGCATTCAACGCGAAGAAGACGTGCTGACCTTGCTGTTTTTCCTGTTGATGGCGGCACTGACTGGTAATCTGGCCGCGCGTCAGCGACGGCAATTGCAGGCACTGCGCGACACCCAGGAAGAGACCACCGAACTGCTCGACCTGTCGCGCAAGCTGACTGCCGCTACCGACCGTCAGGCTGTGGTCAGCGCCGCGGCACAGCACCTCAACGGCTGGAGCGATCTGCAACTGTGCCTGCTCAACCGCGACGGTCAAAGCGCCTGGATAGTCGAGACCGGTGGCCCGCTGGAACTGACCGAAGCCGAGCGCGCCGCTGCCGATTGGGCCTGGCAACACGATCAGCCGGCTGGCGCAGGCACTGGCACTTTGCCGTTCGGACGTTGGTGGTGGTGGCCATTGTCGGTCGAGGATGGCCCGTTGGCGCTGCTCGGCGTATGCGCCAAAGAGGGCCAGACCTTGAGTGGGCAGCGTCGGCGTTTGTTGACGGCGCTCAGTCAGCCACTGGCGCAGGCGCTGGCTCGTGCGCAACTGGTCGACGACCTCGAAGCCGCTCGACTGCACGGCGAAACCGAACAATTGCGCAGTGCCTTGCTGGCCTCGGTGTCCCACGATTTGCGCACACCACTGACCTCAATGCGCGGCAGCATCGACAGCCTGTTGGCCCTTGGCGAGGCGATTGGGCTGGAGGACCGCCGCGAATTGCTCGAAGGGACTCGGGATGAAGCCGAGCGCCTGGATCGCTACATTCAAAATCTGCTGGACATGACCCGCCTCGGTCACGGTGCACTGAAACTGTCACGAGACTGGGTGTCGCCGGCCGATATTGTCGGCAGTTCACTCAATCGCCTGCGGGCGGTCTTGTCGTCCTTGCACGTCAGCACGCAGGTGCCCGCCGAGTTACCCCTGTTGTATGTGCATGCGGCGCTGATCGAACAGGCCCTGGTCAACGTGCTGGAAAATGCCGCACGTTTCTCGCCCTCTCGCGGACGTCTGCAGTTGCATGCCGGGGCTGATGACAAGGAGCTGTTTTTTTCGGTCAGTGACGAGGGGCCAGGCATTCCGGAGGCGGAGCGGGCAAAGATTTTCGATATGTTCTATACCGCTGCTCGCGGCGATCGTGGCGGGCATGGCACCGGGCTTGGGTTGGCCATTTGTCAGGGCATGGTCGGTGCCCATGGCGGTCGTATCAGTGTTGCGGACGGCATCGAGGGGCGTGGCACCTGCATCACCTTGCACCTGCCGCTGCAGGCGCAGCCGGGATACGAAAGTGAAGCCTGATCGTGCTTGCGCTACTCTCTTGTCACTTCTATGTGTTGATGTGAATTCATGAGCCAGACCGCGACCATTTTGGTCATCGATGACGAACCGCAAATCCGCAAATTCCTGCGCATCAGCCTCGCTTCCCAAGGTTACAAAGTGCTGGAAGCCGGCACCGGCAGCGAAGGCCTGGCGCAGGCCGCCTTGAACAAACCGGACCTGCTGGTGCTGGACCTTGGTTTGCCGGACATGGACGGCCAACAAGTGCTTAGCGAGTTTCGCGAGTGGTCGAAGGTACCGGTACTGGTGCTGTCAGTGCGCGCAAGCGAAGGGCAGAAAGTCGAGGCTCTGGATGGCGGCGCCAATGATTACGTGACCAAACCGTTCGGCATCCAGGAGTTTTTGGCGCGGATTCGTGCGTTATTGCGTCAGGCAACGGTGGGCGAGGCTCAGCAAGCTGCGCTGACCTTCGGCCCGCTGACCGTCGACCTCGCTTATCGGCGCGTATTGCTCGACGGTGTCGAGGTGGCGTTGACCCGAAAGGAATACGCCGTACTGGCGCAACTGGCGCGGCATCCCGGGCGGGTGATCACCCAGCAGCAACTGCTCAAGGACATCTGGGGACCGACCCACACCGAGGACACCCATTACCTGCGGATTGTGGTGGGCCATTTGCGCCAGAAACTGGCGGACGACCCGACCCGGCCTCGGTTTATCGTGACCGAGGCGGGTGTGGGGTATCGATTGTTGAGTGAGGTCAGTCTTTAGTTTTTTTACTGTTTGAGCTGGCCCTATCGGGCATTTCAACCATCGCGCTTCTGCTCATTCTCATACCGATCCAGTGTATCGCGCGCAATCTCGCGCCCCAACGCGATCAATTCCGGTGCCTTGTAGAACTCAAAAAACCGGCACACCCGCTTCGGCACGTTGATCAGGATATCCGGTGGATACCCGGCAATCTTGTACTGCGCCAGCGACGTCTGCATCACCTCGAAACTCTGGTTGATCAGATCCAGCAACGACGCCGGGCCAACGTTGTCGATGATGAATGAACCGGTCGCGGATCGTGGCGCACCAGAGGATTCTGGAGCTGCAGCGGGTTGTTGGGCCTCCGGTTCGGCGGACTCGATCCACGGGTTGAGCTTCGCGCCTTCGGCTCTCAAGGCTTCCTGTTCCAGAATCAACAGTTGTTCGGCCTGTTTGCGCCGGAACGGCAACTTCGAACCCAGTGAGTTGATCAAACTGTCGAAACGCGTTTTGAACGCGGCGGGACGCTGGATCACCGGCAGTTGGTAGTGACGCTGGTTGGTGGAGTTGAGGTTGACCGCGATGATCAAATCACAGTGACTCGATACCACCGGAACGATCGGCAGCGGATTGAGAATGCCGCCGTCGACCAGCATGCGATTGCCTTGCATGACCGGCGTGAACAGGCTCGGAATTGCCGCTGAGGCGCGCATGGCCTGGTGCAGGCAGCCTTCCTGGAACCAGATTTCCTGCTGGTTGGTAAGGTCGGCGGCGACCGCCGTGTAGGGAATGCGCAGGTCTTCGATGTTGATATCACCGACGATCTTGCGAATCTGGCCGAAGACTTTTTCGCCGCGAATCGCCCCCAATCGAAAGCTGACGTCCACCAGGCGCAACACGTCGAGATAGTCCAGGCTCTCGATCCAGTCGCGATAATCATTGAGTTTGCCTGCGGCGTAGATCCCGCCCACCACGGCGCCCATGGAGCAACCGGCGATGCAGGCGATGTCGTAACCGCGCCGTTCAATTTCTTCGATGACACCAATATGCGCATACCCTCGGGCTCCACCCGAGCCCAGCACCAGTGCGACACGCTTTTTCATGAATCGCCCTCGTCTGACCAGATTCAACAATGCACCCATCGAGGGGCGCGCTTCAATCGGCAAAGTCGTTCGAAGCGGTGAAGGCGTCGTTTTTTCGACACTCCATGGCGGCACATGGTTATTCTCGCCGGCGCTATAGTGGGCGAAGCGGACCAACGGCACTTTTTAGGCGCCAGACCGTCTTAACTGCACGATTGTTGACCTATCTTTGAGGTGTGAGTGATGAAAGCCTGGATCTGTATACCGCTGATTGCCCTGGCGCTTGCCGGTTGTGCCGGTAAAACCGCCTACCGCGACAGTTGCGGTAGCCAACTCGATGCCGCTTGGCATGAGTTGGACCTGGCCAAGGCCGAGGGTTTTGCCGGGACTGTCAGCTATTCCAAGGCCTTGTCGCTGTTGACCGCGGCCAAGACCCAACAGCAATTCGAAGGGTTCGAAGGTTGCAGCAAGAAAGCCGAGAAGGCCCGTTTCTATATTCGTGAGTCGCGCGCCGGACGCTAGGACGAGCTGTGCACTGGTTTGTCGGCGATAGAATGTTCAATCACAGTGAGCTCAAGCTCGCCATCGCCGGCAAGCCAGCTCCTGCAGTTGGTTAAGGCACTGTTTACGGAGTAACCCATGATCGATCGCTTGGTGGCTCAAGTTCTAGGCCTGGAAGTTCGTCTGCTGGCCTGTCAGGCACGCTTGGATGCCCGTACCGACCCCGAGGCGTTGCATGACCTGCGAACAACGATGCGTCGATTGCGCAGCCTGCTGCGGCCGTTGCGCGGTTTGCCGGGCGTCGAGCAGCTGGAGGAGGCGGCATCGCGGGTGGGTGACCTGACCACGCCGTTGCGGGATCGCGAAGTCATGGCGGCGTACCTGCTTGAGCACGGCCAACCCGAAGCTGGACGCAGACGCATGGCTCAGATGGCTGAGGCGTACCCGGCCGTGGCGAGCAGTATCGAGTTGTCGCAGCTATTGATCGTGCTCGACGCTTTTCCGCGTTTTTTGCGCGCATCCCAACGTCAGGGTTTACTCAAGGGGCTGCGCCAGCACATCGAAAAGCGGCTGGCCAAACAATGGAAAAAGCTCGACAAGGCATTGCACGATCCGGCCCATGACCGGCATCGACTGCGGTTGCTGATCAAGCGCTCGCGCTATGGCATCGATGCCTACCCGGAGCTGAACCGGTTACCGAAAAAAGCCATGCCTCGGTTGAAAGAGGCTCAAGGCGCTTTGGGTGACTGGCACGACTGCGTTCAGTGGCTGGCCCTGGCCGAGCACGAAGCTGACTTGCAACCTTGTGTCGCCGTGTGGAAAGCCACGATGGCCAAGGCCGAAAGCCGCGCCGATAAAGTGCTGGATAAACTCAGCGCTGACTGCTTCAAATCCTGAACCCGATGCATCCCCCTGTAGAAGCGAGCTTGCTCGCGATGGCGGCGGCACATCCAACATCGATGTGACTGACACACTGTTATCGCGAGCAAGCTCGCTCCTGCAGAGAGTGGTGTCCACCACTGTGCGGCTCATCTGTCAGTCAATTTGGCCGGAATGAGTGCTGTATGGCCTCTGACCGATCGTTAATATTCCTTCATCCAATTCCCGCTCCTGAGGTTTTCATGCGTTTTTCCGAATTGCTCGACGCCGTCCGCCGCCAGCCACAGGAACTGTCTATTCCGGCCTCCTGGGCACAGGGGCGGGCCAGTTTCGGTGGCTTGGTGGCGGCGCTTCAATTCGAAGCCATGCGCGCAAAGGTTCCGACGGATCGTGCGGTTCGCTCGCTGGCGATCACCTTCGTGGGCCCGGTCGAGCCTGAAGTCCCCGTCAGCTTTGAAGTCGATGTGTTACGCGAAGGCAAAGCCGTCAGCCAGGTACTGGGCCGAGTGATGCAAAGGGGCCAGGTGGTGACGTTGATCCAGGGCAGCTTCGGCGCCTCGCGCCCATCGGAAGTGGCGGTTAACGCTGAGCGTGCGCCAGAGATGAAGCATTGGGACGAATGCCAGGAGTTGCCGTTTGTCGAAGGCGTTATCCCGGAATTCATGCGGCATTTGGCGATGCGCTGGAGTATCGGCGGACTGCCGTTCAGCGGTAGCACCTCTCGGCAAATGGGCGGATGGGTTCGCTTGCGCGGCGATGAGGCGGAAGAGGCGGTCAGTGAAGCGCACATTCTGGCGCTGGTGGACGCTTGGCCACCTGCTGTATTGCCCTTTTTGAAAAAGCCGGCGATGGGTAGCACGTTGACGTGGACTATCGAGTTCGTGCAGCCCTTGCTGGAACTGAGCGCGCTGGCGTGGTGCAAATATCTGGTAGAAACCGAGTATGCAGCCGACGGTTACGGCCATGCCGCCGCGAAGTTGTGGAGCGCGGACGGTCGGTTGATTGCCATGAGTCGGCAGACCGTGACGGTTTTTGCCTGATCAAGGACGACGGTGGCGCTCACGCCAGGCGCGCCACCAGCCACCGCTCAGGAAAAATCGTGGGAAGGTCAGAAATTGCTCGACCATCAGGCGCGACATCGCGTCTTTGCGATCACTGAACGGCTCGGAGGCTTGCGTCTCAAGGCTGTGGCCGTGACGTTGCAAGCCCAGTGCGGCGATCACACCGATCACGCCGATGGCAACGTTCGCCAGGTTCAGGCCGAACACCCCGGACACAATCAGCACAAACGCCACGATGAACAGCGGCACCGCAATCAGGTGCAACACCAGATTTGTCGGGTGCTGATGATTGTTCGGATACGCGCGCCATTGCCACGCGGGAAGGTTGGGGTGTCGTTTGCCCATGATGCTGATCCTCTATCCATGCTGAACACATGATTGAAGAATAGGCCCGGACATTGCTGGCGGCGAATCAAGCCTGGCTATCGATGTGATAGGGGCCATGGTCAATATTGATGTTGGCGGGCTGATTGCCATCGCGAGCCTGCTCGCGAAGCGCCGTCAAAGCTTGAGCTGACCAATGGCCTTGCTCAGTTCCCCAGCCAAGGCGGCCAGTTCATTACTGGTAGTTGCCGAGCACACAGTCTGTTGCACGGTGTGCTCGGTCACATCCCGAATACTGACCACCGAACGGTTCATTTCTTCGGCGACCTGGCTCTGCTGCTCGGCCGCTACCGCGATTTGCGTATTGCTTTCGCGCATCTGCGCCACCGCGCCGGTGATGTCTGCCAGCGCAGCACCGGCCTCCTGGGCCTGTTGCACGCATTCGTCCGCCTTGAACGAGCTCTCCTGCATGAAGTCAACCGCGTCGCGGGTTCCCGCCTGTAGTGCCGACACCATGAGGGTGATCTCGTCAGTAGACGCCTGAACCCGTTTGGCGAGGTTGCGCACTTCATCGGCCACCACGGCAAAGCCGCGCCCCATCTCACCGGCCCGGGCCGCTTCGATGGCAGCGTTCAGCGCCAGCAAGTTGGTTTGCTCGGCGATGCTATGGATCACGTTCACCACGCTGTTGATCTTCTGGCTGTCCTCGGCCAGGCGCTGGATCATCTCGGCAGTTTGCTGCACCCCGGTGGACAACCCGGCAATCGACTTTTGAACCCGAGTCACCACTTTCTGCCCGCTACCGGCCAGGCTGTCGGCCGATTGCGACAGGTCACGGGTGGCGCCGGCGTGTTGGGCGATGTGATAGACCGTGGCGGTCATTTCGTTGATCGCGGTGGCGGCCTGATCGGTTTCGCTTTGCTGGCCGAGCATGCCTTGGCGCACGTCGTTCATGCTCGATGCCAATCGGGCGGCACCTTCGTCAAGCTGTCGGGCGGTAGTGGCGACCGTGTTGACCACCCGCTGATACCCGGCCTGCATGGCATTGAAGGCATTGGCCATTTGCCCGACTTCATCGTTGCAGGCCAATGGAACGCGGGCCGACAAATCCCCGGTTTTCTCAACGTGCAGCATCACATCTTTCAACGTGTTGAGTTGGCTGAGCAGAAAGCGGATCAACAGCTGCGATGCGCCGAGCATCGCCAGCATCAGGATTAACACCGCCGTGGCGTAATGGCTGAAGCGTTCGGCGAAAACCTGTTGAAGACTTGGCCCGTAGGCGACAACCGCTATTTGCTGGCCGTCCAAGCGGGTGAATACTTCGGCACCCATCAACGGGTTGTCACCGACCAGCGGCATGGAATTGAGGTCGACCCAACCCTTCGCATCACTCAGTCCCGGTACCGGTTGTTTATTCAACGCTGGCATCTGGCCGCGACTGAATGTCAGCAGATTATCTTGCCGGGGCAGCGGCTGCCCGGCAGGCCAGGCGCTGAGCAATCGGGCCTGCTCCTGTGCCGAAGCCTTTGCTGCCTGACTGCGGGCCTGCTGTTCGAGATGCACGGCAAACAGCACCAGCAGCAGTGTGGTGACGAAGGCGACGGCGTTGACTGCCCAGAATTTGTACTTCAACGAGATGTTGCTAAGCCAGGCACCCATGGAGGTTTTCTCTGATAGCGGAAACAGTATTGGCAAGGTGCCATTATTGTGCCGCTACTCAGCGATACGAAATTTGATGCAGGTCAGTGCGCTTGCTCACGATGGCAGTCTGTCAGTCACATCCGTATTGAGTGTGAGGACGCTATCGCGGGCAAGTTCGCTCCTACTGGGGGGAGGTGATTACTGGGAGATTGATGGCAAACCGAAGAATTCGCGTGCACAGAGGGTGGTATGCGCCGCGAGATCCTCATTGGTTTCCCCGCGATGCAGTGCGACCTCTCGCAACACCTCGGTCAGATATGCCGGCTCATTGCGCCCGTTTTTCGGTTTGGGGCGCAGGCTGCGCGGAAGCAGATAGGGGGCGTCGCTCTCCAGCATCAGACGTCCGCGCTTGATTTCCTTGACCAAGGGATGCAGGTGCGTGCCCCGGCGCTCGTCGCAGATCCAACCGGTGATGCCGATGTGCAAGTCCAGATCGAGGTAGCTGAACAATGCTTTCTGTTCACCGGTGAAACAGTGCACCACGGCGGCGGGCAATTGATCGCGGTAGTCGCGCAGGATTTCCAGCAGGCGCTGACTGGCATCACGCTCGTGCAGGAATACGGGCAACTGCAATTCGACGGCCATCGCCAGATGTTCTTCGAGGACTTTTTCCTGCTGGGGGCGTGGTGAGAAGTCTCGATTGAAATCCAGACCGCATTCGCCCACGGCGACCACAGTGGGCTCCTTTAACAGACTGCGCAGGCGCCGGGCGCTGTCGGCAGTCCAGTCGCTGGCCGAGTGGGGGTGGATACCCGCCGTGGCGAACAGGCGCAGGGCGCTTTCATCCAGTTGTTGGCAAAGCTCCAAAGCCTGCTCACTGCCCTCGACACTCGTGCCGGTGAGCACCAGTTGGCATACCCCTGCGGCGTAGGCGCGGTCGAGAACAGCCTGGTGTTTGTCGGCAAAGCTGGGGTTGGTCAGGTTGACGCCGATATCGATGAGTTGCATGGTGCTACCTCGGACCAAAGGCCGAAAAGCATATCAGAGCCTTGGATTTATAAGAAAAGCCAAGAACTACAATGGGTTAACGCTGTCTCTTGATTCGCGATCTTGATTCGCGATCTTGATCCGCGATCTTGATCCGATCTTGAGCGGCAGGACACACGCGTTGGTGCGACTACTGTCAATGTGCCATTATTCTGCGCTTTTCCGGTGCTTCTGTGTTCTGTTTTTGTCGCCGTGCTTGATGCCATTTGACATGAACATGGCCTGGTTTTCTTTGCGGAGAGTGGATGATTCGTCCCTCGGTTTTGCTTCTGCTGTGCTGTTCGCTGCTGCTGCCGATGGCGGCGGTTGCGCGGCTGCCTGGACCACAGCAAGCCGTACCGGCGGCAAAAGTTCGAGATCTTCCGGAAATTCGCAACAGCCGCATACTGCGGGTGCTGGTCAACCAGAGCCGCAACAGTTCCGGCGAAGTTCAGGGCCAGGCGATTGGCGTCGAATATCATCGCCTGCGCGCGTTCGAACAATACCTCAACGGGCATGCTCGCGACGGTCAGGACATCACCCTCAAGATTATCCCCAAGGGCAAGGACCAACTGCTCGGCGCATTACAGCGCGGAGAAGGTGACCTGGTGGCGCCGGGCGAACTGCTGGATTTGCAGCCGGGCTATGCCGTCAGCACCAGTGAGCCGCTTGCCAGCAATATTCCGTTGGTCTTGGTGGGGATCAAAGGCGAGCGGCGCTATACCCGTCTCGAACAACTCTCGGGCAAGACCCTGGCCTTGCCCACCGGAAGCGCCGCGGGAGACGCCGTCAGTCAAATCAATCAAAAACTCGCACTGCACAAGCTGCCTCCGGTGACGATCGAGTGGGTCGATCCAAGTCTCGCGGTCGAGGATGTGCTGGAGATGGTTCAGGGCGGCATTTTTCACCTGACCATCGTCGAGCAGCCGATTGCCGAGCGCTGGGGCAAGATCCTGCCGAAACTGCGATTAGACAAACAGGTGCTTATCAGGGATCCGGGCGAGGAATTCTGGTTCGTGCGCCGTGATGCATCAATGCTGCGCGCCAGCATCGATCGCTTCCTGAGCGGATACAAAAAACCATCGGATCAGGACGCGGCGTTCCTGCGGATCTATCGGCGCCTGTACCAGGTTCACTATCCATTGGCGAAGGCTGACCGGCAGCGCCTGGAGAAACTGCGGCCCGTACTGCAAAAACACGCTGACGCTCAAGGCATGGACTGGCTGAACCTGGCTGCGCTGGCATTCAAGGAGTCCGGCTTGCAGCCCACCGTTCGCAGTGGTGGTGCGCCGACCGGTCTGATGCAGATCACGCCATCTGCGGCTCAGCGAGTAGGTGTCAACAATATTCAGGATATCGACGGCAATGTGCAGGCTGGCGCCAAGTACCTTGCGATGATCCGGCGCAAGTTCTTTGCCAGTTCCAGGCTCAATGAACGTGAACGCATGGCCTTCGTGCTGGCGGCGTACAACATCGGACCAGAGCGGGTGCAAGGTATGCGTGCCGAGGCGCGGCGGCGCGGCTTGAATCCGAATCAGTGGTTCTTCCAGGTTGAGCGAATCGCCATGGAGCAGGTCGGAATGGGACCTGTCAGCTATGTTAATAGCGTGAACAAGTATTACTTGGCGTTCGATCGAGAGCGGGAGTCGTTGGAGCCTCAGGGGCAAAAGGTAGCCCTACGCAAGTAATCGAATAAACTGATTGTTATGGCGGGGTTTTTGCGCTTTTAACATGATGTTTACTGATTAATATGGCGGCCAACCAACACACATTCATTATGGAAGAAACAGCATGAGCACACTGATCAACAAGGTACTGTTCACCCGCGCTGGCTACGGTCTGACCGTTTTGCGAATTTTCGTCGGCATCATCTTCGCAGCCCACGGGGCGCAGAAGCTTTTCGGGGCATTCGGTGGTTATGGCCTGGCCGGGACCGCACAGTACATGGAGAGCATTGGTCTGGCACCGGGTTACCTGATGGCGACGCTGGCTGGTGGTACCGAGTTCTTTGCCGGCCTGGCCTTGATCATCGGCCTGCTGGCGCGCCCGGCGGCATTGGGGCTGACGTTCCTCTCATTGGTCGCTATTTTTTCGGTACACATCAGTAATGGTCTGTTCATGGCCAACAACGGTTACGAATTCGCCCTGGCTCTGCTGGGTGGCAGTATCGCGGTATTGATTGAAGGGGCCGGGAAGCTTTCAGCTGATCGCGTCATCGCGGGCTGAACGCTCTGGCGCAACGAAAAGGCCCGCATTACGCGGGCTTTTTTTGTTGTTCGTGATTCTTGACACCGTCCGGTCAGCTTCTCTAGGATGCTGCTCATGCGCCGATTTAAACAGCTACTTGCGGGGCGCCAGGTAACTCGATCAGTTACCGATAGAAGCTGGAAACAGGCTTCGAAATACCGCTAAAGCGCTGGTTCGGTGTTGCCTCTCACCTGCCATGCAGACTTTTGAGGCAGAGACACGACACAATGAATGCACTAAGCCCCGTTATACGTCCCGCGCCGATCACGGCACATCTGACCCAACGCAATCCAAAAATCCTGCTTGGCGGTAAACATCAGCCGACGCTGTTGCGTTATCTCGATGGCTGGCCTCGTCGCACCGGCGGTCCTGCTGCGTTCCTGATCCAGTTTGTCGAAGATGGCGAATCCCTGGCGCGGTTCGCTAACGACAGTTTCGACCTGGCAGTGATTCAATCTCCCAGCCTCGAAGATGCGCCTGAAATGATCAGGCAGCTGACTCGCGTTGCCCGGCAAGGGTTGATTACCCGACGCTGAGGTTATGGGTACTCAATAGCCACGATGTATACGCATTGCTCGCCGGTCGGCGTCTGGACCCGTACTTCGGCGTCCAGGGCTTTGCCGATCAAGGCGCGAGCCAGTGGTGAGTCGATGCTGATCAGGCCCAGTTTGAGGTCCAGTTCATCCGGCCCGACAATGCGGTAGCGCGACTCTTTGCCGTCCTCGTCTTCAATCGTGACCCAGGCACCGAAATAGACCTTGTTCGGATCGCTGGGTTTTTCACTGACGACCTTGAGCGCTTCCAGGCGTTTGGTGAGAAAGCGTACGCGGCTGTCGATCTCGCGCAGCATTTTTTTGCCGTAGGTGTATTCGGCGTTCTCCGAGCGATCGCCCTGTGCCGCAGCCTCGCTGACCGACTGCGTTACTTGCGGTCGTCGAACGTGCCAGAGCTCATGAAACTCGGCGCGCATCCGCGCTTCACCTTCAGGGGTGATCAGCGCGGTACCGGCGGTGCGGGGAGGGCGATAACGGCTCATGGTGACTTCTTGTGATTAGGAGTGCTTGAGTTTATCAACCCTCGCGCAGCACTGTCAGGGGGCTTGCGTTCAGCGCCCGGCGGGTGCCGAACACGCCGGCGCCACCAATCAGTATCGCGCCAATCAGCGGCAACACCAGCAGCCACGGATGCGGATGCCAGGGCAGGTCGAATGCAAATCGGTAAAGCACCAGGCTCACGAGTTCCGAACCCAGCGCTGCCAGCAACCCGCTGACCGCCCCCAGCAAACCGAATTCGATTCGTCGCGCCTTGACCAGCAATTGCCGTTCCGCGCCCAGAGCCCGCAGTAATGCGCCTTGGCGAATGCGTTCATCGAGTGTCGCTTGCAGACCGGAAAACAACACCGCCATACCCGCCGCCAGCACAAACAGCAATACGTATTCCACCGCCAACGTGACTTGCGCGAGGATGCTGCGCAGCTGCGCCAGCAATGCCTCGACTTGCAAAATGGTCACTGCAGGGAACGACCGAGACAGGTCGACGATCTGCTGGTCATGTCCTGCCGACAGATAAAAACTGGTCAGGTAAGTCGCTGGCAGATCCTTCAAGGTCCCCGGCTGGAAGATCATGAAAAAGTTCGGCTGGAAATTGTCCCAGTTGATTTCTCGCAGGCTGGTGACTTTCGCCTCGCGATTGACCCCTCCGACCGTAAAGACCAGATGATCCCCCAGCTTGAGCTTCAGGCTTTCGGCGACTTTGCCCTCTACCGATACGCCGGGGATTTCATCGGGCGGTTGCTCCGGCCACCAGTTGCCGGCGGTGAGTTTGTTGCCTGCCGGCAGGTCCGCGGCCCAGGTCAGGCTCAGGTCACGCTGGATGGCCCGGTCACCCGCTGATTCTTTGGTGACGATTTGCTGCACGGGCTCGCCGTTGATGCTGATCAGGCGCCCCGGCACCACCGGGTACAGCGGCGCCGATTGTGCTGACACGGCAATCAGGCGATCGGTGAAGGCTTGTTTGTCTGCCGGCAGGATGTTCAGGGCGAAGTAGTTTGGAGCGTTTTTTGGCAATTGGTTTTGCCAGGTATCGAGCAGCTCGCCACGCAGCAGGGCGATCAACGCCATCGACAGCAGGATCAGGCCGAACGCCAGGGACTGACCGGCAGCGGCCAGCGGATGACGCAACAGTTGACCGAGGCCCAGACGCCACGGCAGGGAGGCGCGGGCCAGCATCCGTCGCAGACTTTGCAACAGCAGCAACAGCAATCCTCCCAGCACCAGTGCAGCAACCACGCCCCCGCCAAGCAATGCGAAGGTCAGCAGCAGATCCAGGCTCAGGCGCCACATGATCAGGCCAAGGGCACCCAGCGCCGCGCCGTAGACCATCCACGTACTGGAGGGAATCGGCCGCATGTCCCGACGCAACACCCGCAATGGCGGCACCCGACCCAAGGCAGCCAGCGGCGGCAGGGCGAAACCGGCCAGCGCCACGAGTCCGGTGCCGATCCCGGCGATGGCCGGAAACAGGCCGCCCGGTGGCACGTCGGTCGGTAGCAAATCATGCAACAAGGCAAACAGCCCCAGCTGTGCCAGCCAACCAATTGCGGCGCCGGTGAGGCTGGCGAGTAGTCCGAGCACGGTCAGTTGAAGGCTGAACAACACCAGGGTTTCCCGGCGTGACAGACCCAGACAACGCAGCAGTGCGCTGGCATCGAAACGGCGGGTCGCAAAACGCGTCGCCGACAGCGCCACTGCCACACCGGCCAGCAACACCGCCACCAGACTGGCCATGTTCAGGTAACGCTCTGCTTTGCCCAAGGCGCCGCCGATCTGCCGGTTGCCATCGCGGGCATCCTGGATGCGCTGATTGGCCGCCAGTCCGGGTTTGATCAATTGCCGATAGGTTTCCAGCGCTTCGGCATTGCCGCGCCAGAGTTCGCGGTAACTGACCCGACTGCCGGGCTGCACCACACCGGTGGCGGCAAGGTCGTCGAGGTTGATCAGCACCCGTGGTGTCAGGCTGTAGAAATTGCCGGCGCGGTCGGGTTCGTAAGTCAGCACGCGCGCCAGCTTCAGGGTTTTCATCCCGACATCGACGCTGTCGCCGATCTTCAAGTCGAGCGCGGTCAGCAGCCGCGCTTCGACCCAGGCTTCCCCTTGTTTCGGCCCGCCGCCGGGCTCTTCCTGGGCGAACGGTGCGGGCGCGCTTTTCAGCTCACCACGTAGCGGATAGACGCTGTCCGCCGCTTTGATACTGGACAACTGGATGCCGGTATCGGTGGCGATGACGCTGGAGAACTCCACTACTTGTGCGTGTTTCAGCCCCAGATCGATGCCGCTTTTTATCTGTTCGGGGCGGGCCGGTGAGCTGCCCTCGAGCAGCAGGTCGGCGCCGAGGAACTCCGTGGCCCGCAACATCATGGCGCCGTTCAGGCGGGCGCCGAAGTAACCGATGGCGGTACTCGCGGCCACGGCCACCAGCAGGGCAAAAAACAATACGCGCAATTCACCGGCGCGGGCGTCGCGCAGCAATTGTCGGATGGCGAGACTGAACAGGCGCAACAGCGGCAGGCGTGCCATCAAGGCTCCAGAGGGGCGACCAGCAGGCCGGCTTCAAGTCGGATCAGGCGCCGGCAGCGATGGGCCAGGCGTTCGTCGTGGGTCACCAGCACCAGAGTCGTGCCGCGTTCCTGGTTAAGTTCGAACAGCAGGTCGCTGATGCGCTCGCCGGTGTGGCTGTCGAGGTTGCCGGTGGGTTCGTCGGCAAAAAGCACATCGGGCTCGGCGGCAAACGCCCGGGCGATTGCCACGCGCTGCTGTTCACCCCCGGAGAGCTGGCGTGGCGAGTGGGTCAGGCGTTGACCGAGTCCAACCCGTTGCAGCAACTCCGTGGCGCGGCTGCGGGCGTCTTTGCGGCCATCGAGCTCCAGCGGCAGCATGACGTTTTCCAGGGCGTTGAGGCTGTCGAGCAGTTGAAACGACTGAAAGACAAATCCCACATGCTCGGCGCGAATGCGTGCGCGCTGGTCCTCGTCGAGCTTGCTCAGGCCTTGACCGGCAAGTGTCACTTCACCACTGCTGGGCAGGTCGAGACCAGCGAGCAGGCCGAGGAGGGTGGATTTGCCGGAACCGGATGCGCCGACGATGGCCAGGCTGTCGCCCTTGTTCAGTTCCAGGCTGAGTTCGTGCAGGATGGTCAGTTCACCTTCCGCGCTGGGAACCACTTTGCTAAGGTTCTTCGCGGTGAGAATGCTTGCGCCCATGGAGAATCCGATGCGTGTGTGGTTTTTGAGTGCTGGCCTGGCCTTGATGTGCATGGCCCAGAACGCAGCGGCGGGTACTGTCCTGATCGTTGGCGATAGTATCAGCGCCGGTTTCGGACTGGATACCCGGCTGGGGTGGGTGTCGTTGCTCGAGCAACGGCTCAAGCGTGAAGGTTTCGACGATAAAGTCGTCAACGCGTCCATCAGTGGCGACACCAGTGCCGGAGGCCAGGCGCGGCTGCCGGCGCTGCTTGCAGAGCATAAGCCGGAGCTGGTTGTCCTGGAGTTGGGCGGCAATGACGGCCTGCGTGGATTGCTGCCAACACAATTGCAACAAAATCTTGCGTCGATGATCGACAGCTCCCGGGCCAGCGGTGCCAAGGTGTTGCTGCTGGGCATGCAATTGCCACCCAATTATGGTGCGCGTTACACCCAGGCCTTCGCCGAGGTTTACAGCAATCTGGCCGATGAAAAGAAAATCCCCCTGGTGCCCTTTTTTCTCGACGGTGTGGGTGGTCACCCGGATCTGATGCAGGCCGACGGCATCCACCCGGCAGCCGGGGCCCAGGACAAGTTGCTGGAAAATGTCTGGCCTACTCTAAAACCGCTGTTATGACGCTTTTCTAGTAGCAGGCTTTCGGCTAAGGTGGCGCCCCCGATTTGGAGCCCCCGATGCCGCGTCCCGCCTGGTCACTATTTTCCTATCAACTGATCGAGCCTGACGAACAGCTGGATCTGTTCGCCTGTCAGGAAGTGCGGGTGCATCTGGTGACCCGTCAGCTGGAACTGGGCGGGTCGGCGGACCGGACGCTGTGCGGCAGTCTGTTGCCTGCGCAACCGCGTTGGTCGAGTGTTGATCGGCGGGTGTTTCAGGATCAGCGGTTGTGTTCGTTGTGTCGGGCGATTCTTGAGTCGCAGAAGCGGGGCACGTCACCGATCTGGCCTGAATTGCGGTTTGAGCTTTAATCCGTCAGGAGTCCAGTAGTCCAGGTAGCCTGACACGGAGGGAAGCGCCTAAAAAAAGTAACCAAAAAAACGCTCGCCCCGAGCGTCCGGCCCCTCGCTTAGGCTCGGCGTTCCTTCGCTCCGGTATTCATCCGGGGTCATCGCCTCCGGTCGGCTTCGCTTCGACCTCCTCTCGATGTGTTCGACTGCGTCGAACGGCGCTGCGCGCCTACCCCCGGATGAACACCTCCACTCAGCCTCCCGAAGGGGCGGGTGGATCAAGATCAAGAGCTGCAGGCGAGCTAACGCTCGGCCTGTTGAGTGGTGGAAAGCAGGGGGTGATGCCCCAATCCGTGTAGGAGCTGGCTTGCCAGCGAAGGCGGCCTGCCGGCCGACCTGAATCTTGCCGATGCCCCCAATCCCTGTAGGAGCGAGCCTGCTCGCGATGGCGGCCTGCCAGCCGACCTGAACCTTGCCGATGCCCCCAATCCCTGTAGGAGCTGGCTTGCCAGCGATGGCGGCCTTCCGGCCGACCTGAATCTTGCCGATGCCCCCAATCCCTGTAGGAGCTGGCCTGCCAGCGAAGACGGCCAGCCGACCGACCTGAATCTTACGGATATACCCAATCCCTGTAGGAGCTGGCTTGCCAGCGAAGACGGCCAGCCCGCCGACCTGAACCTTACGGAATTACCCAATCCCTGTAGGAGCTGGCTTGCCAGCGAAGACGGCCTGCCAGCCGACCTGAACCTTACGGATTTACCCAATCCCTGTAGGAGCTGGCCTGCCAGCGAAGACGGCCTGCCAGCCGACCTGAACCTTACGGATATACCCAATCCCTGTAGGAGCTGGCTTGCCAGCGATGTCAGCCTGCCAGCCGAGCCGATTTTGCAGAGGTACCAGATCAACGGCTCGCAGCCTCGCTTCGCCGACAGCTGCTACGGGAAGTGTGTAGGAACCCACAGCACAAAACCGCCTTGCATCGCCTGCAATCGGGCGATCTCCCCGAAATAACAGACAGCGGTGTACAATCGCGTTCTTATACCCTCTGTTGATCATGCGAAGGATTTTCCGGATGTTGCCGCGCTTTCCCGCCGTCACCCGCTGCCTGACCCTTGCCGCCCTGTGTGTGGCCGGTCCTGCTGCAGCCTTGGAGCTGCCTCTACCACCGCCCGGTGAAGACATCGTCGGTCAAGTGCAAGTGATCAAGGCCAAGTACGAAGATACCTTCGCTGACCTTGGCACCACTTACGATCTGGGTTACACGGAAATGGTCGCGGCCAACCCGGGTGTCGACCCATGGTTGCCGGGTGCCGGTACCGAAATCATTCTGCCAACGCGCTTCATCCTGCCGCCGGGCCCGCGTGAAGGCATCGTGATCAACCTCGCCGAATACCGCCTCTACTACTTCCCTAAAGGCCGGAACGTCGTCTACACCTTCCCGCTGGGTATCGGTCGTGAAGGCTGGGGTTCGCCGATTGCCCATACCAGCATCACCGCCAAGACACCGAACCCGACCTGGACGCCTCCAGCGTCGATCAAGGCCGAGCACGCCGCCGATGGTGATCCGCTGCCCAATGTCGTGCCGGCGGGTCCAGACAACCCGCTGGGGCCGTTCAAATTCACGTTGGGCACGCCGGGCTACCTGATTCACGGTTCGAACAAAAAGTTCGGCATCGGCATGCGCACCAGCCACGGCTGCTTCCGCATGTTCAACAACAACGTGCTGGAAATGGCGGGCATGGTGCCGGTCGGCACGTCGGTAAGGATCATCAACGACTCCTACAAGTTCGGCGTCAGTGGCGGCAAGGTTTACCTGGAAGCGCACACACCGCTGGACGACAAGGGCAACCCGTCGGTGGTCGACAAGCATACTGCCGTGATCAACGCGATGCTCAAGCGTGAAGACATTACCAACAACCTGCGCATGAACTGGGATGTGGTGCGCGATGTTGTCGCTGCCGAAGACGGCCTGCCGGTGGAAATCGGCGTGCCGAGTGGTACCGCTCCGATGGTGTCGAGCGCACCTCTCGATCCACTGCAGTAAGGCTTGAAGGGAACCCGTCGACGCAGGCCGCGTCGGCGGGTTTTTTATTGCCCGCAGAAACACCAGGCAATAAAAAAGCCGACCCAAAAAATGGGTCGGCTTAATAACAATCCCGAGGGATTATTACTTGCGGCTAGCTTTTTCCAGCATGCGCAGAGCACGCTCGTTAGCTTCGTCAGCAGTCTGTTGTGCTTTTTGAGCAGCAGCCAGAGCTTCATCAGCTTTACGGTAAGCTTCGTCTGCACGAGCCTGGGAGCGAGCTGCTGCGTCTTCAGTAGCGGTCAGACGTGCTTCGGTTTCTTTCGATGCGCTGCTGCAACCGGTAGCCAGAACTGCGGCCAGAGCCAGAGCAGAGAATTTCAGAACGTTGTTCATCGTGTTCCCCTTCAAGGACTTTCTATTAAGTAGCTATCTCCTCAGCATGAGGAAATAGCCGGCGTACATACTACCCATTACTTGTAGTAAGTAAAACTGACATGAAGCAAGAAGCAAAAAAAATTGTAGGCGTTGATGCTTTTTCGAGCAACTTTTAACTGCAATGTTTAAAAAATATCCAGCCGCAAGGCCCGATCCTGAGCGAGCCGCTGCGGAAAAGTTCCTCATTCCCAGTGCTCTTTTTTTCAGTCTTGGCTAAAGTCTGCCTATATGGATTCGTCTACACTTTTGTTCGGGTTTTGCGCAGCAGCTCTCATATCTTTCTCCATATTCAGGTGACTTTAACAACGGGCGCTCGTCTTAAGTCTCAACATCCGGCAATGTTCAGGCTTTCGACCTTGGCAATCTTGGGTCGAGCCTTTCCTGCGTGACCCTGAGCAGCACCCGTCAACCTGCGTAATGACGAGCGTACCTTGAGCATTTCGGGCAATGGTGCCTACTATTTGTACGTGCTCGGCAGCGCGAGATCGGTGCGGTTCTTCTCGGTGTCCATTCAGGCACGGGGTGGCGTAGATGTTCCTTCGCCGGAAAAACATCGGTAAGGTAGGGGTCAAAATTTCAGACCCGCGAGGAGTAGTGATGAGCGAGGCGTTGTCCATCCACCATGACCAGGCTGGTCATCAGTTCGAGACCAATGTGGACGGTCATCGTGCCTATCTGACCTATATGGATCTGGGGAAACAGACCCTGGATATCTATCGCACCTTCGTGCCCAACGCATTGCGTGGTCGTGGCATAGCAGCAGCCTTGACCGAGAAGGCGCTGGAGTACGCCGAGGAAATGGGCTACACCGTCATTCCTTCGTGCTCCTACGTCGAGCGCTATATGGAGCGTCACCAGCGGCACGCGGCCAAGCTGAGCCAGTGACCCGGAGTAAAACGAACGCATAAAAAAACGCCGGGTTCAGCCCGGCGTTTTTTTGTCTGCGGCAAACGGCGATCAGCTGCGATCGCGTTTTGGCAACACATCCTTGAGCTTGGCGTGCATGCTGCGCAACGTGGTTTCAGTCGCGGTCCAGTCAATGCAGGCGTCAGTGATCGACACGCCGTATTGCAGGTCGGCGAGGTCTTTCGGGATCGCCTGGGCGCCCCAGTTCAGGTGACTCTCGACCATCAGGCCGATGATCGACTTGTTGCCTTCCAGGATCTGGTTGGCGACGTTCTCCATCACCAGCGGTTGCAGGGCCGGGTCCTTGTTGGAGTTGGCGTGGCTGCAGTCGACCATGATGTTCGGCTTGATCTTCGCCTTGTTCAGCGCCTGCTCGCAGAGCGCAACGCTGACCGAATCGTAGTTCGGCTTGCCGTTGCCGCCGCGCAGGACCACGTGACCGTAGGCGTTGCCCTTGGTGGTGACGATGGACACGCCACCTTCCTGGTTGATGCCCAGGAAGCGATGCGGGCTGGAAACCGATTGCAGGGCGTTGATCGCCACGGTCAGACCGCCGTCGGTACCGTTCTTGAAGCCGACTGCCGAGGACAGGCCTGATGCCATTTCACGGTGAGTCTGGGATTCGGTGGTGCGCGCGCCGATGGCCGACCAGCTGATCAGGTCCTGCAAGTATTGCGGGGAGATCGGATCGAGTGCTTCCGTGGCGGTCGGCAGGCCTTTTTCAGCCAGATCCAGCAGCAACTGGCGACCGATGTGCAGACCGTCCTGGATCTTGAACGAGTCGTCCAGATACGGGTCATTGATCAAGCCTTTCCAGCCGACGGTGGTGCGCGGCTTCTCGAAATACACACGCATGACCAGATACAGGGTATCGGACACTTCGGCAGCGAGTGCCTTCAGACGCTCGGCGTATTCGTGGGCAGCCTTGATGTCGTGGATCGAGCAAGGCCCGATGACGACGAACAGGCGATGGTCGGTGCCATCCAGAATGTTGCGAATGACTTCGCGACCCTTGGTGACGGTGCGCAATGCAGCATCGCTCAGGGGAATATCGCGCTTGAGCTGATCGGGGGTGATCAGCGTATCGTTGGAGGCGACGTTTAGGTCGTTGATCGGTAAATCAGCCATCGTTTACTCGTCAGGTCACGGGTGCCGGCCGCCAGCGAACCCGCGCGGCGGAGCACAGCAAATTAAGCGCGTCGGGGAGCCGAACCTTAGCGCGTTACACCGTGACTCGACAATGGGCAGACACCGTTTTAGTCCAGCACTGGCTGCGTAAACGCCTTGCGCACCGATTCATGAGAGAACTCGTCGGCATGTGCCTGGACCCATTCCAGCGCCAGCGCCTGAATATCCTGCAAATCGTCGTGGGCGTCATGCAGGCGGCAGAAACTATCGATCCGGCAGACCTGCTCGCCCATCCGGGCGCTGAACAGCATCTGCTCGTCGACAAAGGCAATGCCCACCAGATACCCGTGTTTACGTCGCAGGCACCAGGCGACGTAGCCCAGAAAACGCATATCGGGATTCAGCGTCGGCATGCGTACTTCAAGCGCTGTGCCATGGCGCCAGGCACGGTGGTAATTGCAAGCCATGCCCCCCAGGCTGATAGTGTGTAGCTGTTGCCGCGAAATACACTCGGGTTTAAGCAATGTTAATTCGACGGGCACATCGTCAGGGTGAGGAATAAAACGTCCCATGAACACAGACTCCATGTGTCGGCCATCTGACATTGTTTCCCCCAGTATAGTGGTCGAATTGGATCTCACCGATTTCGACGCCGACCAACGGCTGCTGGCGATGAGCGGCGTGTCGTTGGTGATTTTTACCAGCGTCGGTTGCGCCAGTTGCCGGTTTGCCCGTGAACAGCTGCCTGGCCTTGATCTGGCGGTGGATCGGCTGTGCTGGATCGATGCTGGGGACAATGGCGGGGCGGTCGAACGTTATTCTGTTTTTCATTTGCCCGCGCTGTTTGTCGTGCGCGATGGTGAATTCTTTGGCGCATTGAAAACGCGCCTGACCCGCTCTGAACTCAATGCTGGCGTGGCGCAGGCGTTAAGTCGCCCAGCAGAGGAATTGCCTTGATGGGGACAGTTGCCAGGCCGAGAATCGGCATTATCGGGACCGGTGCAATCGGCGGTTTCTACGGGGTGATGCTGGCGCGTGCCGGCTTCGATGTGCATTTTCTGCTGCGCAGCGAATTTTGTGCGGTCGCCGAGCACGGGTTGTGCGTCAATAGTGCACCGCATGGCGCACTGACGCTGAACCCGGTGCAGGCGTATTCAAGTGCCGAAGTCATGCCGCCCTGCGACTGGTTGTTGGTCGGGGCGAAAACCACCAGCAATGCCGATCTGGCACCGGCCATCCTTCACATCGCAGCGCCAGGCGCCAAAGTGCTGCTGCTGCAAAATGGCCTGGACGTGGAAGACGGCTTGCGCGAACTGCTCCCTGAATCTCTGCATGTGCTCGGGGGGCTTTGCTATATCTGTGTCCATCGCGAGAGCCCGGGCGTCATCACCCATCAGGCGCTGGGTGCGGTGCATATCGGTTACCACAGCGGGCCTGCCGATGCGTCGGCACGCACTGCGATAGTCGGGGAGGGGAGCGGTTTGTTCCTCGCCGCCGGGATCGATTCCCAGGTCATGTCGAACCTGCATCAGGCGCGCTGGCAAAAACTTGTCTGGAATATTCCGTACAACGGTCTGTCGGTGCTGCTCGGGGCAAGCACTACACCGCTGATGGCTGACAGCGACAGCCGCGAATTGATCAAGGCGCTGATGGCCGAAGTGGTCCAGGGCGCGACCGCCTGTGGTCACGCCTTACCAGCCGGGTACGCCGACCATTTGTTCATGGTGACCGAAAAAATGCCCGACTACTGGCCGAGCATGTACCACGATTTCCTGCACAAGCGGCCGCTGGAACTGGCCGCCATTTACGCTCGGCCTCTGGCCGCGGCGAAGGCCGCCGGGTGTGAGATGCCGCGCATCGAAGCCCTGTATCGCAGCTTGAGTTTTATTGATCGACGCAATAGTTGAATCGGTCGACCCGAGGGGGTAAAGGCATGGCAAAGACTAACGACGACCAACTGGTGCTGGCGATTTCCTCGCGGGCGTTGTTCGACCTCAGCGAAAGCCACAAGGTATACCTGTCCAGTGGGGTCGAGGCCTACCGGCAATATCAGATTGAACACGAAGACGAAATCCTCGAACCTGGCGATGCTTTCCCGTTGGTGCAGAAACTCCTGAATCTCAACACTCAACTGGGGCGCGCCCGGGTCGAAGTGATACTGGTATCGCGCAACAGCGCCGACACCGGGCTGCGGGTGTTCAATTCGATCCACCACTATGGCCTGGCGATCTCCCGGGCGGCATTTGTCGGCGGCCGCAGTCCGTATCCGTACCTCAAGGCATTTGGCTGCGATCTGTTTCTCTCGACCCATGCCGAAGACGTGCGCAGTGCGCTGGACGCCGGTTTCGCTGCGGCGACCATTCTCTCGGGCGGCGCCAGTCGCGCGGCCAGCGACGAATTGCGCATTGCTTTCGACGGTGACGCGGTGCTGTTTTCCGATGATTCGGAGCGGATCTATCAGTCCGCTGGCCTGGAAGCGTTCCAGGCCAGCGAGCGTGAATCTGCCCGTCAGCCGTTGCGTGGTGGGCCGTTCAAAGGCTTCCTCGGGGCGCTCAATCTGTTGCAGCGCGAGTTCCCGGACGACGCCTGCCCGATTCGCACCGCTCTGGTGACGGCGCGCTCGGCCCCGGCCCATGAGCGGGTGATTCGCACCTTGCGCGAATGGGACATCCGCCTGGACGAATCGCTTTTTCTCGGTGGCCTGACCAAATCGGCGTTTCTCGAAGCCTTCGCTGCCGATGTGTTTTTCGACGATCAGGCCGGGCATTGCGAGTTGGCACGTGAAGTCGTCGCCACCGGTCATGTGCCCCACGGCATAAGCAACGAGCAAAAGGTTTAAGCCCACCGTTCAATGCGTTACGCCGGGCGTCGCACTCTCCAAGGCACTGCTAAGCTGAATCAAATCTCCGCCATGTTGGCATTCGAGGAGGTCATATGATTCGTTCGATGCTGTATGCCACTGACCTCGGTCTGTACGCCCCCGTGGTGATGCAGCATGCCCTGGAGTTGGCTCGAACCTTCAATGCCAACTTGTACGTGGTGCACGCGGTTGAGCCCATGGGATTATTTGCCGAGTCGGTGCTGCAAAGTTACCTCGACGAGCAGTCGTTGAACGAATTTCACAGCCAGGGATTGAGTACGGTCATCGCGAGCATTGAACAGCGGGTGCTGGACAGTTTCCGCGAAGAACTCGGGGAAGAGAACCAACATGACCTTGAACGGATCCAGGCGGTGCGGGTGCTGCAGGGCGATCCGTCGCAGGTGATTCTGGACCAGGCGCAGAAACTCTCTGTGGATTTGTTGATCGTAGGTAGTCACAGCCATGGCGCTGGAGCGGAAACCCCCTTGGGCCGAACCGCTGCGCGAGTTCTGCAACTGGCCACCGTCCCTGTTTATCTGGTGCCGCTGGTGCAGCGTCGCCGCCAAGGGGATAGCTAGAACACGAATAATGGCAATTTGATAAAAAAGTTCTAGATTTATTCTTCGAGCCATTAATATAGTTATATATCGTCGCTGATGCCCGTGGCGTCTACCTGCTTTGAGGGATTCATATGAAGCTTCAACAACTGCGCTACATCTGGGAAGTGGCGCACCACGACCTCAACGTCTCCGCTACGGCCCAAAGCCTTTACACCTCTCAACCGGGCATCAGTAAACAGATCCGCTTGCTGGAAGACGAACTGGGCGTTGAAGTATTCGCTCGCAGCGGCAAGCACCTGACCCGCGTCACCCCGGCCGGTGAGCGCATCATCACCACTGCCGGCGAAATTCTGCGCAAGGTTGAAAGCATCAAGCAGATCGCCCAGGAGTTCTCCAACGAGAAGAAAGGCACCCTGTCGATTGCCACCACTCACACCCAGGCGCGATATGCGTTGCCGCCAGTGATCAGCAATTTCATCAAGCAATACCCCGACGTTGCCCTGCACATGCACCAGGGTTCGCCGATGCAAATCGCCGAAATGGCTGCTGACGGAACCGTGGATTTCGCCATCGCCACCGAAGCGCTGGAGCTGTTCGGTGATCTGGTGATGATGCCGTGCTATCGCTGGAACCGTTGCGTGGTGGTGCCACAAGGGCATCCGCTGACCAAGCTGTCGAAGCTGACCCTCGAAGCGCTGGCTGAATACCCGATCGTGACTTACGTGTTCGGTTTTACCGGTCGCTCAAAGCTCGACGAAGCCTTCAGTCATCGCGGTCTGACGCCGAAAGTGGTGTTCACCGCCGCCGATGCCGACGTGATCAAGACGTACGTTCGCCTGGGGCTAGGCGTCGGCATCGTGGCGAAAATGGCCGTCGATACCAAGCTCGATAGCGACCTGGTGGTGCTCGATGCCAGCGAATTGTTCGAGTCCAGTGTGACCAAGATCGGTTTCCGTCGCGGAACCTTCCTGCGTGGTTTCATGTGCGACTTCATCGAGAAGTTTGCGCCGCACCTGACCCGCGAAGTCATGGCCAAAGCCATCGCCTGCCACAACAAGCAGGAGCTGGAAGAACTGTTCGACGGTGTTGAATTGCCCGTGCACTGATGCCGGTCAAACGACCTCGGTAACAGCAAACTGTTGCCGAGTACCCTCCACCAGAATTTCCACCTCATCGCCCTCGAACTTGCCCAGCAGGCTTTTGCCCAGTGGCGAGCGTGGGGTGATGACGGTAATCAACTGTCCCACCAGATCAACTTTCAGACCCGCGGCATCCGGCGCCAGAAACAGCCATTGTTCGCGACCTTTCTCGTCTTCCAGTCCGAGCAGGGCGCCGACCTCGATACCGCGTTGGTCGTCATACGCACGCAGTGTCAGGTTTTGGCAAAGCGTCAGTGAGTGGCGAATTTCCTCCACACGCCTGGCCTGCCCGGCCGCCAGATAGGACGCCTCCAGCCCCAGTGTGTCGTACTTGTTCTCGGCGATGTTTTCTTCGTGCGTCGCGGTTTCGTAAG
Source organism: Pseudomonas sp. P1.8 (assembly GCF_001269805.1). NCBI lineage: Bacteria > Pseudomonadati > Pseudomonadota > Gammaproteobacteria > Pseudomonadales > Pseudomonadaceae > Pseudomonas > Pseudomonas sp. P1.8. The sequence goes on along the minus strand of NZ_LHVM01000019.1, from coordinate 2,712 downwards.
CGGTTTGCGCGGCACGCTCAGCAATGTCGAGATCGATGCGCAGCTTGTCGAGGATCAGTTGGTGAACCGTGTGTTTATTCATGATCAATCGCAGAATTGCAGGACATTGGCGCGGCTTTTCTCGCTTGGAATGGTTCGATCCTGCTGCAACCAGAACTGACAGGTCGGATTGGCCAGATTGCGGCTGCTGCTGCGGGCTTGATCGAGCCGTTGCGCCTGCTCATTCTTGCGCAGATTCTGCTCATATTGCTCGAACAGCGGACTTTGCGGCGCGATGTCCGGCACGGGTTGCGCGACCACTGGCGGTTTGGCCAACAGCTCCACTGCGGCCGCGACCGGTGCCAATTGCTCGCTGAACAACAGGCGCGAAGCGAGCCAGCTCGTCAGCGCAATGGCAATGAAGCCCAGCCACATGCCGAGGGCAATGCTGGCGGTCAGTTGCAGGGCATTGAGTCGAATCGGGAAGGATCGGCGCGGAGTGGAACGGTAGGGCATGGCGGCCTCCTGGCGAATAGTCGCGGGCGAGAGACGATTGTCGCATGAAGATTAATCGCCGTCGGCTCTTCTGCGCGGGGTAATTTATGCGGACAATCGGCGCATTTGCCAACGGGAACCTGCAATGCCTGAAATGAATCCCCGCTGGGATATTTTTTGTACCGTGGTCGACAACTTCGGCGACATTGGCGTGACGTGGCGACTGGCCCGTCAACTGGTGGCCGAGCATGGCCTGGCTGTACGGTTATGGGTCGATGATTTGCGCGCCTTCGAGCGCCTGTGTCCCGCAATCGATATCCATGCGGCGCAGCAACGGCAGGAGAATGTCGAAGTCCGTCAGTGGTCGGGCGAGTGGCAGCCGACAGCTGCGGCAGACGTGGTGATCGCCGCATTCGCCTGTCAATTGCCCGCTGCCTACATGGAGGCCATGGCCGAACGGGAACAGCCGCCGTTGTGGATGAACCTTGACTACCTGAGCGCCGAGGATTGGGTAATCGGCTGCCATGGCTTGCCTTCGGTGAAGTTCAGGCACGTGCAGAAGTTCTTTTTCTTCCCGGGCTTCCAGAAAGGAACAGGTGGCCTGTTGCGTGAACGCAATCTGCTTGAGCAACGTCGGCAGTTTCAGCAACGCCCTGAAGCCCAGCGAGAATTCCTGCAGGGTTTAGGGATTGATCGCGCACCTGACGCACAATTGATCTCATTGTTTGCCTACGAAAACACCGGGCTGGCCAGTTGGCTCGATTCAATGGCCGCTGATTCGACTGCCACTCATCTGTTGGTGCCCGAGGGACGAATTCTCGGTGATGTCGAACGCTGGCTCGGGGTCGACGGGCTGTCGGCCGGTGATCTGCATAGGCGCGAGGCCTTGACGGTGCAGGTGCTGCCATTCGTTCGGCAGGACCAATATGACCTGTTGCTCTGGAGTTGCGATTTCAATGCCGTGCGCGGCGAAGACTCTTTCGTCCGTGCGCAATGGGCGGGTCGACCGCTGCTGTGGCACATCTATCAGCAAGAGGAAGATGTCCACCTGGATAAGCTTGAAGCCTTTCTCGAGCTGTATACGAAGGGCTTGTCGACCCCGGCACGGGAGGCGATCAGCGGTCTGTGGCGGGCGTGGAACGCGGGTGAAAAAATGACCGACCACTGGCAATCCACACGTAAACACTGGCCAGAGCTGGAAAAACACGCCGAGACGTGGTGTCTGGAACAGGCCTTGCAGGCCGATCTTGCCACGGCGCTGGTACAGTTTTATGGAAATTGGATATGATACGCGGCCTAGATTTTTGTAAATCCCATCCAAATTCGGATATTCGTAATGAAAACTGGTAAAGAACTGAAACCCGGGATGGTGATCCGTCTCGAAAACGATCCTTGGCTGGTTCAGAAAGCTGAATTCACCAAGTCGGGTCGTAACAGCGCGATCATGAAGACCAAGCTGAAAAACCTGCTGACCGGCTACAAGACCGAGATCGTTTACAGCGCCGACGACAAACTGGACGACGTGATCCTCGACCGCAAAGAAGCGACCCTGTCCTTCATCAGCGGCGACGCCTACACGTTCATGGACACCACTGACTACACCATGTACGAGCTGAACGCTGAAGACATCGAAAGCGTTCTGCCGTTCATCGAAGAAGGCATGACCGACGTTTGCGAAGCCGTGTTCTTCGAAGACCGTCTGGTATCCGTAGAGCTGCCGACCACCATCGTGCGTCAGGTTGACTACACCGAAGGTTCCGCTCGCGGTGACACTTCCGGCAAGGTGATGAAGCCTGCCAAACTGAAGAACGGTACCGAGCTGTCGGTTGCTGACTTCATCGAAATCGGCGACATGATCGAGATCGATACCCGCGAAGGCGGTTCCTACAAAGGCCGTGCCAAATAAGCACCGCTTGAGGAATGAAAAAGCCCGACCATTGAGTCGGGCTTTTTTGTACCTGGTGTCCCGTCCTGAATAAGGTTTACACCTTCTGACCTATTTTCAGGAGGGAGCAATGGATTCGGGGAAAAGGCGCAGTCAGCGCGATTACACGCTGGCTTTTAAATTGTCGGTGGTCGATCAGGTCGAAAAGGGCGAGTTGAGTTATAAAGAGGCTCAACGGCGCTATGGCATCCAGGGTCGGTCAACGGTGTTGGTGTGGTTACGCAAGCATGGTCGGCAGGATTGGAGCCAAGGCGCGTCTATTCGAGTGCTGAGGAAGAGTTCCATGGCCGAGT